>JACPWG010000194.1 GCA_016197205.1 Planctomycetota bacterium | reverse complement strand
GGTTGCTCTCCACCTCGCCTTCTGGCGACGCAGTTACCGTCGGCTACAGGTCCGATAGCCAAGACCTGGAGGGGACTTCCACCCCTCTGACTGTATGCGCTTGCGGGCGCACGGGGCGCGGGCCTCCGGCCCGCGCGAACTGCCACACGAGCTTCGACTTGCTGCCAGTCGGCTGACGACCGTGTCCGATGCTCGTCAACGGTCCACTAGCAGGTCGCGCAGCTCCGCCGCCAGCCGGTCGTAGAAGCGACCGTCCAGGTACGCCATGTGGCGCGGGATCGAGGCCTCCCGGCCGCGTGCGAGCGCCTCGCGCGTCGCCGCGTCGTCGAGGGCCCGGTCGAGGGCGCGGCCCAGGTCTTCGGGGGTGCGCGCCTCGAGGGCCGCGCCCTCCGCGGCGAAGGGAAGGCAACTCGGGGAAGCGGTGAAGTTCGCGAGCACCAAGGGCCGACCCACGAGCACAGCCTCCAGCGCGCAGGTGGAGATGAGGGTGACCACGACCGACGAGCGGGCGATCGCCCGGAACGAATCCTCCGCGCCCGCGTCCTGCACCTCGACGCGCGCGCGGCCGGCAAAGGTCCTCGTCCAGTCTCGGAGCAGCTCTGGGAACGAGCGATGCGGACGCAGGACGAGCGTCGCGTCCGGTCGCCGGGCGAGCCAGTCCACGAGCGCCTGGGAAACGCGCTCGAGAGTCCGGCGGGTGATCCCCCACACCCCCCAGCCGCTGGGGAAGAGGGTCACGCGCCCCGGCTCGGGCGGCACGTGCCGCGCCTCGAGGACGGACGTCTCGTTCCAGCTACCGAGAGCTACGAGCTGGTCCTCGTGAAAGCCGAGGTCGAGAAAGTGCTGTCGGTGGTATTCTCCCTGCACGACGAGGCGGTCCACCGGAAAGTGGAAGGCGAGGTCGCCGCGCGCCTTGATCCCGTTAAAAAAAAGACAAGTACGCACTCCGCGGCGGCGACATTGGGCGAAAAGAAGGATCGTCTCGACCGCGTTTTCGCTTCCGCCGACGTAGAGTCGCGGCCGCGCGGCATTAAGAAGACGCGCGTTCGAAAGTTCGTCGGGAAGGAGCCGGAGCGCCGCCGCGCAGACACGGAGCACGGCGGTGCGTGCGAGGAGGTCGCCGCGCGCCCTGAACGCCGCAAGGAGCAGGCCCGCCGCGGCAACGGCGACGACCGCGCGCGGCACGCGCCCACCGAGGGCGGGCCGCTCGCCGAGGGGTCGGTCCTGCGAGTAGCCGGCGCGCGGGACGTGGATGCCGAACCGGATCCCGAGTCGCGCCTCCAGGGCTTCGACCGTGGCGATCCACGGAGGTGCGAGAGCGGCGACGGGCCCCGGCGGGACGGCGTGGGTCGAAGGAGGGACAAGCACCGCCGCTCCGGCGGCGCGAAGGACCGCGAGCCGCCGATGGGCGAGCGCGCGGCCGACGCCGGCCACTTCGCCCCCCCGCGCGCCCGCGGCCCACGCGTGGAGGGCGTCGACCCTTCGGCCGCAGAGGATCAGGCGGCGGGCCGCGGGTGCGCGCGCGGCGACGCGCAGCCATGCGGCCACCGCAGTGCTCGCTTCCTGCTCTTCGTAGACGAGGCGGGCACGGAGGGCCGGCTCGCGGTCGGCGCCGTCCGTGGTACGGAGCAGCTCCGGCGCCAACGCGCCGGTCAGCTCGAGCGCGTGAGCCACGAGCCGGTTCGTCAGGGTCACGCCATCCTCGTAGAGCAGGGGCTCCGTCTCACGCAGGGCGAGGAGGTCCAGCCCTTCGATCCCGGGCGCGGCCGGATGCGCGCCCCGGGAGAAGGCCTCGCAGAGCAGGGCCGGACCCCCAGCGCGGCGTGCTTCGATCTCGCGCAGGCAGGCCGGATCCGTCCAGCCGGCCAACGCGACGAGCGCGGCGTCCGGCCGGGGGTGCGACGAATTCACGAGTGCTCCTTCGGGGCGCGCCCGAAGAGGGGGGCCCTGCGTGGCGACTCCGCGGGCGACGGCGGCGAGTCCGCGTCCCGCATGGGCGCCGCGCCACACGACCACGCGCAGCAGGGACGACCACGCGGGAGCCGAAGGGCAGGCGGAGACCGCTCCCTGACGGTCGCGGTTCCGTGACCGCCGGCCGCCACGTTGCGCCGAGGCTCGGAACTCTACAGGCCGGCTTCCCGTGCGTCAAGCCCCGGGGCCAGGCCCGGTTTGCTTGACTTTCCTCCGGCGCGTGGTAGCCTACCCCTCCACGACCGGTCGATCCGATTCCCCTTGCCGCGGTCCGCGCTCTCGGGCGCAAGCCGGCGGGATGGAGCATGCGCATCGCGATCCTCTGCTCCGGGCTTGACTCCATCCGACAGGGCTACGAGACCCACAGCCGGCTGCTGTTCGACGCGTTGACGGCGGAGCTGCGAGGGAAAGCCGAAGTGCTCCTCTACAAGCGCGACGGCCCGCGCGCCCCGGGGGAAGTGCCTCTCGCCGTCCCGTCGCGCCGCTCGACGCTCTGCCGTTTCCTCGGCCGTTTCCGCGACAAGCCCGATTACTGGGAGACCCTCGCCTTCGGTTTCCGCTTTCTCCTCCACGCGCGGGCGCGGCGACTCGAGTTCGCCCGCGTCACCACGCAGGATCCGATCACGGCGAAGGTCCTTCACCGGTTCCGCTCCCTGCTCCCTGGCACGCCGCGCCTCCACTTCACCCACGCGGTGGCCATGGACCCCGCACACTACGCACGCATCTCCGATCTCATCCAGGAAACGAACATCGAGTATTACGAGCGCTCCACCCGGTACGCCGCGGGCGGGAAGCCGATCGCCCTTCTCCCCTACTTTCTGCCGGAGCGCCCGCACTTCGCCGACACGGCGCGGCGAGCGGCTTTGCGGGCGCGCTTCGGCATCCGCACGCCCCTCGCGCTGCTGGGCGTCGGCGTGATCAAGCGTCCGCACAAGCGCGCCCACTACCTCATCGAAGAGGCGGCCCGCCTGCCCGAGTCCTGGACGCTCGTGCTCTGCGGCTCGCCGACGCAACCCGACCTCCTCGACCTCGGCCGCCGTCTCCTGGGCGCGCGGTTCGTCCACCTCTATCTCCCCCGCGAGGAAATGGAATCGGTCTACGACGCCGCGGACGTGTTCGCCCATGCCGCGACCGAGGAAGGCTTCGGCATGGTCACGCTGGAGGCGATGCGCGCCGGCCTCCCGGTCTTCCTGCACGATCGGGCAGCCTCGCGGTGGATCCTCAAGGACCCTGAGGGTTGCATCGACATGACGCGGGAAGGGTGCTTGGCGGAAGTCGTGGGCGCAAGAGGCGGCTCGACGGACTGGCGGCGTGCCGCGGGCGAGCGCAACCACCGCACGTTCCGGGACCATTTTTCGTGGACGGCGCTGAAGTCGCGCTACCTGGCGTACCTGCTCGATGGGATTGTCGCGTGACTTTCCGTGACGAGCTGCTTCTCGCGTACCTGCGGCGCGCCCCCTGGTCGCTGGCCAAGGCCGCCGCGGAGGCGCGCATCCGCCTGCCCGGGACGCCGGGGAGGGTCGCTTTCGAAAACGCGGATGGGATCAAGTTCCACTTGGATCTCCAGGAACGGCAGCAGCGGGAGATCTACCTCTACGGGTATTACGAGGCCAACACCGTGCGCTGGGTGCGGCATCTCCTGAAGCCGCGGAGCACGTTCGTGGACGGAGGCGCGAACCTGGGGCAATACTCGCTGCTCGCCGCGCGGCTCGGGCGCGACGTCGACGTGCACGCGTTCGAGCCCCTCAGCTCGACGCGCGCGCTCCTCGAGGAGCACGTGCGCCTGAACGCAGCGCGTGTCCGGGTCGTCGAGCTGGCCCTGCTGGACTGCGCCGGTGAAATGGAAATCCTCTTTTCGACCGACGTGACGAACATCGGCCGCCCGTCGCTCTTCCACCGGCGGCCCGAGACCGACCGCGCGGAGCGGATCCGGACGATCGCGCTCGATGAGTACGCGGAACGGGCGAAGCTCGGCCGCGTGGATTTTCTCAAGCTGGACATCGAGGGCGCGGAGCTGCCCGCGCTGCGCGGGGCGCGAGGGCTGCTCCGGGCGGCCGACCAGATGGTGATCGTGGTGGAGTGCAACGACGTGACCTTCCGGAGCGCGGGGTACGAGCCCGAGGACCTCTTCGCGTTCCTGCGCGAAGAAGGCTTCGCCTGCTGGCTGCCGCGCGCCTGGCCGATCCCCATGACCCGGGTGGACACGAGACGCTACCGCGGCTACGACAATCTTTTTTTCGTCAAGGGGCGTTGACCAGGAGCCCTGGGCGCGTTCCGCGAAGTCGCGGGTTGCGCGCAGGCTCGCGCGGGCCGGCCTGCCCTCCGTAGCTCGCGGGTGAGCGAGCAAAAGCGGGAGGCCCCCGCCCCCAGGAAGCGTCCCGGGAGTTCATCGACGCGACGCGAGGAGGACAGCGATGGCCGTCCGCGCGACGGAGTCGGACGGGCCCGAACGGACGCGGGGGCGTCCCGGCGACGACCGGCCGACGTTGCTCGTGCTCACCCAGCGGTTTCCGCCCACGCCCGGCGGTGGGGTCATCCGCATCGCCAAGCTCGTGAAATACCTCCCCCGGTTCGGCTGGGACGTGGAGGTCGTGACGCCTCGCGCGCCCGCGCCGGAGCATCCGTTCCTCGAGGGCGACGTGGTGGAGCCCGCGATTCGGGTCACCCGGACGTTCGCCGCGGACCTGCAACCGGCGCGAAGGCTTCTCTCGGACCTCAAGAGTGCGCTTCTCGCATGGATGCCCGATGCCGCTTCCGCGGCCGGGGCGGGTCCGCCGGCGCCGGCGCGGCCGTTTCAGCGCCGCTATTCCCCGTTTCTGAGCCTTTTCCGGGGACTGGGCCTGGTCGACGACGGCGCGGCCTGGACGCCGTGGATGACCGCCGCTGCGCTCGCGGCGGTCCGCCGACGCCCATCGATCGCGTGCATGCTCACGACCTCGCCCCCGTTCTCGGTGGCAGCCGGGGCCTTGGCGGCGAAATTTCTCACGCGCCTGCCCTGGATCGTCGACTACCGCGACATGTGGACGGGCGACCCGTACCTCCCGTCCCTTACTCGGTGGCATGCGCGCGCGGAGCGTGCACTGGAGGCGCGGGTGCTCGGAGCGGCCGACCGGGTGCTCGCCACGTCCGGCCTCCTGGCGGGCCACCTCGAGTCGATCGGCCCGACCGGGACGGCGGGCAAGCTGACGGTGCTGCCGAACGGCTTCGACGAAGAGGACTTTCCGGACGAGGCGCCGGCGCCATCCGACGGGACCTTCCGCATCCTTCACGCGGGGAGCCTGTACGGCCGGTCGCTCGCGGGCTTCTGCCCCGCGCTGCGGCGCGCGCTCGAGGCGCACCCACGGCTCGCGACCGCCCTGGAGGTCGTGCTCCTGGGCCCCAAAGACGCCGAGGCCGAGGCCGAATTCGCGCGCCACGCCTTGACGCCTTGGCTGCGCACGCTCGGAGCCCGCGACCACGGCGAGACCGTGCGCCGCATGCGGGAGGCGGACCTGCTCCTGTCCGTGCAGGTCAACCATCCGGGCTATGCGTGGGCCGTGCCGGGCAAGCTCTTCGAGTACTTCGCCGCGGGCCGGCCGGTGCTCGCGCTGGGGCCGGCGGGGGACCAGGACGCGCTCGTACGGGGGCTGGCCGCGGGCTGTTCGCTGCGCGGGGAGGATGTCGAAGGGATCTCGGGCGCACTCCGCCGCCACTTCGAGGCTTTCCTCGCGGGCGGCCGGATGCCGCGGGCGCCGCGTGAGGCGGTGCGGGGCTTCTCGCGGCGCGAGTTGGCGGGGCGGCTGGCAGACGTGCTGAGGGAGACCGTCGCGCGGTCGGCGAGGCGGACGTAGATCCCGGGGTGACAAATCGAGCCTCGGGGAAACGAAGGATACCTCGAGGCCGCTCCCTCGCCCTGAGCGAGGCCGAAGGCCGAGTCGAATGGGTCGCGGTTCCGTTTCTTTCTGCGGCGCCGCCGCGTTCTGAAGGACCGGGTAGCCACCATGAGAATCGCGATCCTCTGCTCGGGCCTGGACTCGGTACGCCGCGGGTACGAAGTCCACTGCCGGCTGCTCTTCACGCGGCTGAGGGCGGACCTGGCCGGGACGGCGGAGGTCCTGCTCTTCAAGCGTGACGGCGCGGCGGCGGAAGGGGAGGCACGACTGACGGTGCCTTCGCGGCGCTCCCGACTGTGCGGGCTGCTGGGCCGCCTGCGCGGCGATGCGTATGCCTGGGAGTCACTTTTTTTTGCTGCGGCCTTCCTCGTGCACACCGTCTTGCTCGGTCGCCGCTACGATCGGCTGCTGACGCTGGATGCCACGCTCGCAAGAATGCTCCACCGGTTCCGTCGGGTGCTCCCGGGGGCGCCGCGGCTCCTCTTCACGCATGGAGTCTGGATGGACCCGGAGCACTACCTGGGGATCGCGGACCGGATCCAGGAGGTGAACGTCGAGAATTTCCGCCGGTCCTCTTCGCGACCAGGAGGGCGGAGTCGAGTCCGGCTGCTGCCGCACTTCCTCCCGAGAACTCCGCTCGGGGCCGGAGGCGGGGAGAAGGCCCGCCTGCGCGAACGATACGGGATCGGCACGCCGCTCGTCGCCCTGTCGGTGGGAGTGGTGAAGCGCCCGCACAAGCGGATGGACTACGTGATCGAAGAGGCCGAGCGCATGCCCGCGGAGTGGGGGCTGGTGTTGTGCGGCGCCCCGGAGGACGGGGCGCTGCTCGACCACGCGCGCGAACGGCTCGGCGACCGCTTCCGTCACCTCTACGTCCCGCCGGAGGACATCGACGCCGTGTACCGGATGGCCGACCTCTTCGTCCTCGGGGCCACGCAGGAGGGGTTCGGGCTGGTGGTCGTGGAGGCGATGCGCGCCGGGTTGCCGGTCGCCGTGCATGATCGCGAACTGTTCCGCTGGATCGTGCAGGACCCGGAGGCGTGCATCGACATGAATGCGACGGGGAGGTTGGCGAACTTCGTGCGCGACCACGCGAGCGACGGGGCCTGGCGGCGCGCCAAAGGCGAGCGGAATCGCCGCGTGTTCGAGGAGCGCTTCAGTTGGGACGGCCTCCGGGGGGAGTACCTTGACTTCATCCTCGCTCCCTGACCCAAAGGCCTTCGGGCCCGAGGCCCCGCCGTGCGTCTCCGAAGCGGAGCCGGCCGTCGCACACCCGGCGGCGACCGCGGCGAGCCCCGCCCCACCGCCCGCCGCCGGTGCAGCACCCGCGGGGGCCGCCCCACGCCGCGCGCTCTTCGCGAACGCGGTCCTCTACGCGCTCGGCGACGTCCTCGTCAAGGCGATCAATTTCTTCATGCTCCCGCTCTATACGCGGGTCCTGACCCCGGCCGACTACGGCACGCTCGCGCTCGTGCAGCAGGCCGCGACCTGGGCAGCTCTTTTTTTCGGACTCGGGACCGCGGGCGCGCTCCAGCGCTTCTACCCCACTTACGAAAAGGTGCCCGGCGGCCTCTCGCGGCTGATCGGCTCGCTGGCCACCTACTCGGCGCTGGTGAACCTCCTCGGACTCGGGCTGGCGTGTCTCGTCGGCGACACCGTGTGCCGGCTCACGCTCGTGCACGGCGAGGGCCTCTTCTTCCCGTACATGGCGTTGGGGCTGCTCGGGGCCTACCTGTACACCTACCCGAACCTGAACCTCGGCGTCTACGCCATGGAGGAGGCCCCGGTCCGGTACACGACGTACCGCCTGGTCACGTTCGCGCTCTCGTTCTCTTTCATCTGCTTCGGTCTACTCTACCTCAAGGCGGGGGCGGTGGGACTCCTGGGCGGACAGGCGGCGGCGGCGTGCCTGATCTGGCTCTACTTCCTGGGCGTTACGGCCCGCCGGTACGGGTTCCACTGGGACTGGGCGATCCTGCGGCAGCTCCTCGGCTACGGCGCCAAGCTCCTGCCGTATTCCTTTCTGTGCGCCTTCCTCTCCGGCTGCGACCGCTACGTGCTGGAGCGCTTCGCACCCGAGGGCCTGACCGCGGTCGGTCTCTTCGACGTGGGTCAGAAATTCGTCATGCCCCTCGAGGTGGCGCTCTTCGCGTTCGGTCAGAGCTTCTCCCCGCGCGGCTATCGGTTGCTGGCGCGCGGCAATGACGCGGCACGCGAGTATTGTTCTCGCGTGCTGCCCGGGGCCTTTCTGGTCGTCTCGGTCGTGGTGCTCTTGGCCTGCCTCTTCGTGCCGCCGGTGATCCGGCTCCTGCTGCCGGCGAGCTACAGCCAGGCCGCCGCGGTGGCCTGCGCGGTCCTCCCTTACCAGCTTTGCAGGCCGATCTTCATCGTACTCACGCTCCCGGTCTTCTACCACAGTCCCACCCGTCTGTGGAGGCTCACGGTGCTGCCCGGCCTCTTCGTCATGGCCCTGGACCTCGCGCTGGTCCCGAGGCTGGGTGCGCTGGGCGCGGCGATGGGGACCGTGCTCTCCGGCCTGTTCGTCCTCGTGCTCGCGCAGCGGCTGGCGCGGCGCCACTACGTGCCCACGCTCCTGAGCCGGCCGCTGGCCGGCGCTCTCCTCGGTTTTTCCCTCGCCTACGGCCTGGACCGCTGGGTCGAAGCGCTCGACTCGGGGTATGCGCTCCTCCCCAAGTTCGCGCTGCTGGGCCTCTTCGCGGTCGTCACCCGGTTCGTCGGCGGGGTCGACCGGGCGCGACTCCGGACGCTCTGGCACGACCTCAACGACGATCCGCTCGCGGGCCCGGCTCCCGACGGGAATTCCGTTGCGCCGGCCCCGGCGAGCGGCTAGGATGCTCCGCCCCGCATGCGGGCCTACGGTGGACGAGCCGCCCAACGCGCCGAAGACGCCGAACGACTCGCCGCCACACTCGGTGTTTTCGGCGTGCTCGGTGGCTCGCCTGTCCCGTTTGAACCCGGCCACGCTCGGTATCCTCGCTCGCGCCGCGCCGCTGTCGGAGGGCCCGGAAGCCATGCGTCAAGTGGTGGAGCGCCTGTCCTCCCGCGTGGCGACGCTGGAGTTCCTCGTCGTCCGCGCCCTCTCTCGGTGGCTGGGACTCGGCCTCGTCGTGCGCTACCTGCGCAACCCGAACCCGAGCGTGAGCGCGCGCCTGCTCCGCGCCTTCGGCGCGACCGTGGGCGAAGGCACGACCTTCAAGCGCAGCGTCCTCATCGAAAACGCCTACGAGTACTCCTCCGCGCCGGGCGACTTCCGCAACCTGCGCATCGGCGCGCGCTGCTACATCGGCGACGGAGTGTACTTCGACCTGACCGAGTCGGTGACGATCGAGGACAACGCGGTGGTCTCCGCGCAGGCGGCCTTCCTCACGCACGAGGACTGCAACCGCTCCCCCTGGCTCGAAACGAGGTACCCGCGCCGCACAGGCGCGATCCGGGTGGGCCACGGCGCCTGGCTGGGCACGCGGGCCACGGTGCTTCTCGGCGTGACCATGGCCGCGGAGGGAGTACTCGCGGCCCACAGCCTTCTCCGCGCGGACGCGGAGCCGCGGTGCCTCTACGCAGGGGTCCCCGCACGCAAGGTGCGCAGCCTGGAGCCGGCGACCGGTGCCTGATTCCCAACCGCTCGTCGTCGTCCACGGCTTCCCCGTCTGGCTCCCCTTGACCCAGACGTGGATGTACACGCAGGTCCGCAACCTACCGCGCGACATCGACTGCCACGTGGTCTGCGAGTCGGTCGCGAACCTGGACCAGTTCGCGCTCCCGAACCTCCACCACGTGCGCGACGGCGGGCTGCGCGAATACTGGGAGCGCGGCCTGCGAAAACTCCGGCTGCGCGACCCGTACGCGTTTCTCGTGGAGCGCGCGCGTGCGCTCGGGGCGCGGGTGCTGCACTCGCACTTCGGCGACACGGCCTGGAGGCAGCTGGAGGCGACACGGCGGGCGGGCCTGCGGCACGTCGTCACGTTCTACGGCTTCGACGTGAACATGCTCCCGCAACGGGAGCCGGAGTGGAGAGAACGCTACCGGGAGCTGTTCGCCCAGGGGGACCTCTTTCTTTGCGAAGGGCCCCACATGGCACGCTGCCTCGTCGCGCTCGGCTGCCCGGAGCGAAAGGTGCGCGTCCATCACTTGGGCGTGTCGCTGCAGGAACTGGAGTTTCGCCCTCGCTCGTGGCGCCGCGGCGCGCCCCTCCGCGTCCTGATCGCGGCGAGCTTCCACGAGAAGAAAGGGATCCCGGACGCGCTCGCCGCGCTGCGCCAGCTGAGGGACGAGGTGCCGCTCGAGATCGTCCTGGTGGGGGACGCGGTGGATGCCCCGCGCTCGATCGCCGAGAAGGGCCGGATCCTCGAGGCGATCGCGCGGCTCGGGCTTGCCGACCAGGTGCGACTGCTGGGCTTCCAGCCGCACCGGACCGTCTTCGAAGAGGCGTACCGCAGCCACGTGTTCCTGGCCGCGAGCCGGACGGCCTCGGACGGGGACACGGAGGGCGGGGCGCCGGTGACGGTGATCGAGATGTCGGCCACGGGCATGCCGATTGTCGCCACGACGCACTGCGACATCCCGGAGGTGGTCCAACACGGCCGCACGGGGATGCTTGCGGCGGAGGGGGACGTCGACGGGCTGGTCGCGCAGCTGCGGTGGTACGTGGAGCACCCGGAGCGATGGGGGGAGCTGGGGGCCGCGGCGCGGCGCCGCATGGAGGAGGAATTCGATGCGCGGGCGCAGGGCGAGCGGCTCGCGCGGCTCTACCGCGAGGTCGCATGCTGCTGAGGGCGCTGAATCGCTTCCGGAAGGCCATGAACGCGCGGCTACGGCCCGACCTGGCGTACGCGCTGGGCTCGCCGCTCCGACCGGCGGCCGAGTGCCCGGGTGCGCGCGAGGCTCGAGGCGCGGCGCTCCGCTGGCTCTTCCGACTCCAGGACGCGACGGGCACGGGCGGCGTGGCGTCCGGGGTGAACCTGCTCCACTATGCCGAGCGAGGGGACGTCCGGCGGGCTGTCGGGGGCGCGTACCCGGAGACGACGGGCTACATCCTGCCGACGATCCTCGCGTGCGCGGCGCGCGGCGAGGCCGACGACGGGCGCGAGCGGGCGCGTCGCATGGCCGACTGGCTGCTGACGGTCCAGCTCCCGGACGGCGGCTTCCCTGGCTCGCAGGTCGGCGCGGCGCCGCAGCCGCCCGTGGTCTTCAACACCTGCCAGATCGTGCTCGGGCTGTGGTCGGCCTTCCGCGCATTCGGCGACGAGGCGTATCGGGCGGCGGCGGTCCGAGCCTGCAAGTGGGTGGCGTCCGTCCAGGAGCCGGACGGTAGTTTCGCAAGCTATGCGAGCATGCCGCGAAACGCCCACCACGCGCGCGCGGCGTGGCCGCTGCTCCTCGTGGGCCGGGCAGCCGGCGAACCGGCCGCGGTCGACGCCGCGCGACGATTCATGCGCCGGCTGCTCGACCGTCGGCGCCCGGGCGGCTGGCTGCCGGAGTACGCGCACCCGGGGCATCCTGGGGCGTATCCCCACCACATCTGCTATGCCCTGCGAGGTTGCCTCGAGTGCCGCGCGCTCTTCGCGGGCGTGGAAGACGGCCTCGCGCGAGAGCTCGAGGAGTTCGTGCTGGAGGGCGTCGCCGCCCTGCTTCGACACGTGGACCCGGAAGGCCGGATGCCGGGCGCATTCGGAGACGACTTCGCGGCGACGGGGGAGTTCGACTGCCTGACCGGGAATGCGCAGCTCGCCGGTCTCGTGTACCGCCTGGCGGCGGCCGGGCTGCCGGAGCTGCCGGGCGGGCTCGACGCGGCCGGACGGCTGACCCGGTTCGTTCGGCGGACGCAGCTCGCGCGCCCGGACGAGCCGCTGCTGGACGGCGCGGTCGCGGGGGCGTATCCAGTCGATGGGGACTACCATGGGCTGACGCTGGTGTCGTGGGGGGCGAAATTCTTGATCGATGCGCTCTTGCTGGAGGAGGCGCACGCGCGTGGAATGGCCGGCGAGGGCGACGTGGGTGGAGTGGCGGAGGAGTTGGCGTGCTGAGCGACGAAAATCCCAGATCCCAAATCCCAAATCCCAAAAAAGACGACGCCTCGCGGAGAAGCGGACAGGGAGCGTGCAACGGCGGAGAGGAACCGGAGAACGACGGTCGGCGGTGGCTCCCGGCGGTGTTTGGGGTGGTCGTCGCGTGCGCGGCGCTCGCGTTGGCGGCGACGCTCTTCGACGTGGACCGGCATGATTCGATTTCGTACCACTCGCGGGCGATCGCCTTGCTCGATGGGCGGCTGGGGCAAATCGGGGGCTACCAGGCGTACACGCACCGGTGGGGGACGTACGTGCCGCAGGCAGCGGTCTATTGGGTCGCGGGCAAGTCCATGGCCGCGAGCGTGGCTTTCCCGATGGCGGTGGCGCTCGGACTCGCCGGGCTGGCGTACCGGTGGGGGGCGCGGGGGTCGCGCTGGGGCGGGGTCTTCGCGGTCCTGGGGCTGGCGTCGACTCCCACGTGGCTCACGTTGGCCACCACGCTCAACAAGGATACGGTGCTCGCCCTATGGGCGGGGATCGCGCTCTTCCTGCTGGACGAGCCGGAGGAAAGCGGGGGACCGGGGGACGGCGGAGTGTGGCGCGGGGTCGCTGCGGGAATCGCCCTGGGCATGGCCGATCTGTCGTGCATGTCCGCGCTGTCCTTCGCGCCGGGGTTCGCGGCCTGCCTGGGTTGGCAGGTGTGGCGGGGTCATCGCCGGCGCCCCACCGCGACGGCCCTGGCGGTCGCGGTGGGTTGCGTGCTGGCGGTTTGGACCGGGTGCTGGCTGGCCTTCGGCGACCCGTGGGTGCGCGAACGCGTGGGCTCCGGAGCGATCACGCACCTGCACGAGATCAGCGAAGAGCCGGGCTGGGCCGCGGCGGCCGGTCGCTTCGCCTGGCTGCCGCTCCGGCTCTTCAGCCCCTGGGCCGACTCGGGAGTGCTCGCGTGGTTCGCGCTCCCGGCGCTCGTCGCCGCGCTCCGCGGGGGTCGACGCGCGCTCCCGGCGGTCGCGGTCGTGGTCTTCCTGCTGACCGCGTCCTGGCTGCGGATGACGAAGGTCCCCCCACTGGAGCGCTTCCTCACGCACCTGCTCGCGCCGCTGGCGGGCATGGCGGGCGGCTGGATCGGAGGCGCGCTTGAGCGCGGCGGCCGGTCGGGAACACGCGTCTCCGCGTTCTTCGTCGCGCTCGTCCTTGCAACCGTTCCCTGCACGCTGCTCCGCGTCCCGCCCTATCAATCGACGACCGCGCCGCTCGTCGCAGCGGCTCGCGCGGCTTCCTTCGACCCCTCCCCCGTGCTCACCGATCGCAGCCAACGGGAGCGGGACGCCCTCGCCCGGGTCGCGGAGTGGTACCTCAGTTCGATCGTGGAAGTGCGCGCCCTCGACGCGGCCAGTCCCCCGGACGGCGCATGGCTGCTCGCCGAAGCGAACACCCTCTACCGGCGAGAGGACCTGGTCGGCCGCCTCGAAGCGCACGCGCATTTCCGGGCGAATCCCTACCCCGCGGCGCTCGGCCCACTGGGCGGCCTGCTCGAGTGGTGTCGATACTCGGTGCTGGGTCGGACGCCCGCGCCGCGCGAAGTCCTCCTCCTGGCGCGGGCCACGCCTCTCAGGTAGAACCGCGGTAGCAGGCCTCGCGGTTCCGTAGCGGCTCTCCCCCGCTCCGCACCTGGTCGAAAACCCCGTTGCATTCCCGAGGGCGGCATAGTAGACTCCCGCGCTTTCGAATGGGTCACTCGAAGCGCCCCCCTTCGTGGTTCCCCCATCCGTGCGGATCCTCTACTATTCGGGACACCCGGGCCTGGGTCTTCACGACCCGGCGGGCTACGGGACCCACATGCGCGAGATGATCGGCGCGTTTCGCGCTCTCGGTCACGTCGTGGACCCGGTCGTGCTCGGGGAGGTCGCCCCGGGGCCGGCGACGTCGAGCCGGATCCGGGACCGCGTCCGTTCGCTGTTGCCGCCGACCGCACGCGAGACGCTGAAGGATCTTGCGCTTCTCCTGCACGAAGAGCGCGCGGCCCGCCGGCTGGACGAGGCCGTGAGGCGCTTTCGCCCGGAGCTGCTCTACGAGCGCTCGACGTACCTCCACGGGGCCGGTGTGCGGGTCGCCCGTCGTCGCGGCATCCGGCACGTGCTCGAAGTGAACGCCCCGTACCTCCAGGAGAAGGCGCAGCTCGCGGCTTCGGGTTCCGCCCTGGCAGGCTGCGCGCGGCACGTCGAAGGCCGGCAGCTCCGAGGAACGGACCGTATCGTCGTGGTGTCGACCGCGCTCCGCGACTACCTCGCGCGTGAACACGCCGTGGCGCGGGCCCGGTTCGTCGTCGAGCCGAACGCGGTGCATCCCGCGGAGGCCGCGGCGGGCGCGGTCGAAGCCCCGCGCCTGCGCGTCCGCCACCGGCTCGAAGGTCGTCGGGTCGTTGGCTTCGCAGGTTCGATTTTCCACTGGCACCGGGTCGAGCTGCTCGTCGAGGCGTTCGCGTCGATCGCGGAGCGGGATCCGCGGCTGACGTTGCTGCTGGTCGGGGACGGGGAGGCCCTCCCCAAACTGCGCGAGCTGGCAGGACGCAGCGGCGTGGCCGGGCGCGTGACCTTCACCGGCAGCGTCCCGCACCGCGACGTGTTCGGCCTGATCGCGGCGATGGAGGTCGCCGTCATGGCGGGCTCGAACTGGTACGGCTCGCCGGTGAAGCTCTTCGAATACGGAGCGCTCGGCAGGCCGGTGGTCGCGCCCGACACGGGGCCTGTGCGAGACGTCATGGTGGACGGCGAGGACGGCCTCCTGGTGCAGCCCACGAGCGCGGGGCTGGCGGTCGCGATCTGGAAGCTGCTTGCGGATCCGGCGCTCGCGGCCCGGCTCGCCTCGAGTTTTCAGCGCAAAGTGCTGGAGAGCCACACGTGGGCGCAGACGGCCTCCCGGGTGCTCGCATGAACGCGCGCGGCATGCGCAGAAGCGACGGAGGACGAGCCGCCAAAAACGCCGAAGACACCGAGAACCTACGAGGCGCCTGCGCCGAGGACGGCAGCGCGAGGGCTCGCCGGCCCATCCGGGTCGGGTACCACTCGACCGACTACAATACCGTCCGGAGCATCGCCGGCGTGCGGCATCCGGGGATCGAGCCGCGGCGGGTTCACGACGCCTTCGCGCCGCTCCGGTACGTGCTCTACCGCGCCTTCAACCGGGTCTCCAGGTTTTGGCAGAACCTCCATCTGGAAACGAAGCTGACCGGGAGGACCGTCGACCTCCATCACTTCTTCAACGCGGTGAGTCTGTCGAGGACGCCCTGGATGGTCACGTACGAGACCGCGCTGCCTCGCTGGGGGACCGACTCGGAGTTCGGGCTGTCCCTGCTGGCGAGGCCGGAGTGCCGTCGCATCCTGGCGCTCAGCCAAAACGCCTACGACATCGAAGCGGACGTGCTGCGACGCCACCCGCGCGTGGAGACACGCATCCGAGGGAAGATGGGGATCCTCCCGCCTCCGCAGCGGCGACAGGTGGCGTCCTACGACGACAAGCCCTTGTCGAGGGACCGGCTCGAGTTCACGTTCGTGGGCGGCGAGTTCTTTCGCAAGGGCGGGCGGGAGGCGCTCCGCGCCGCGGCTCGATTGGCGAAGGAAGGGCATGCCCTCCAGCTCCACGTGGTGTCGAACCTTGAACCGGACCGCTACGCATCGTTCACGACGCAAGAGGACGCCGAACGCGCGCGCGCGGAGCTGGCAGCCGCGGCCTTCGTGCGGCACTACGAGGCGCTCCCGAACGCGGAGGTCCTGGCCCTTCTCGCCCGGAGTCACGTCGGGCTGCTCCCCTCGTACGCGGAGACCTACGGCTACTCGGTCCTCGAGGCGCAGGCCTGCGGGTGCCCGGTGATCACTACCGACGTGCGCGCCTTGCCGGAGATCAACCGGGAGGAGGTCGGCTGGGTGCTGCCGGTCCCGAAGGACGCGCGGGGCTACGCGCGCAGCACGACGGCGGCGGAGCGGGAGCGGCTGCGCAAGACGATCGAGGACGGGCTGTATCGGACGATGAAGGAGATCTGCCGTGCGCCCGAACGGATCCGCTCCAAGGGGGAAGCGGCGCTGCGCAGGCTCGACGAGGAGCACAGCCCGGAGCGGCACGCGCGCCTGTTGGAGGCGATGTACCGCGAGGCGCTGGCGCCGGGCGGGCGGCAGGGGGTGAGTCCATGAAGTTGAGCGACGGCACGCGGGTGCTCGTAACCGGCGGGGCCGGGTTCATCGGCGCTCACGTCGTCGCGCGACTGTCGGAACGCGGGGCGCGGGTCCGAGTCGTGGACGATTTTTCGACGGGCACCGAGGCCTCGATCCGCGGGCTGGCGGGCGTGGAGGCGCTCCGGGTAGACGTGTCGGAGGCGGCGCGCGTGCGGGACGCCGTCGAGTCGTTCCGGCCGCAGGCTGCGATCCACCTGGCCGCGCTGCACTTCATACCGCTGTGCAACCGGGAACCGGTCCGCACCGTGCAGGTGAACGCCCTCGGCACGCGCAACGTCCTCGCCGCCCTGGAGAGGCACCCTCCGGAGGCGGTTTTCGTGGCTTCGACCGCGGCCGTGTACCCCATCGGAGACGGGCCGCATCGCGAGGAGGACGAGCCTGGGCCGACCGACGTGTACGGCATGACGAAGCTGCTCGTGGAGGACCTGGCCGAGCTCTACCACCGGCGGACGGCCGTGCGCACCGTCGTGGGCCGGCTCTTCAACGTGTACGGGCCCGGGGAGACGAATCCGCACGTAGTGCCGGAGCTGGTCGCGCAGCTTCGGCGCGGCGCGACGCGGGTGGAGGTCGGGAACCTCGAGCCGAAGCGCGACTACGTCCACGTGCGGGACGTGGCGCGCGGGATCCTGGCCGTCACGGAGCGGTCGCCGCAACCCTTCCGCGTGTACAACCTCGGGACCGGGCGGGAGGCCTCGGTGCGGGAGCTGCTGGACCACTTTTCGGCGATCGTCGGGACGACCGTGGAACCGGTGCCCGTCGCGGGACGCCGGCGCGCCTCGGATCGGCCGCACTTGGTGGCGGACGCGCGGCGCGCCGCTGAGGAGGTGGGCTGGAGGGCGGAGGTCGAGCTGAGGGCTGGGCTCGCGGAGCTGGTGAGGGGAGAGGCGAGTCCATGATGAGGGACATCGAATTTTTCGAGCATGGCTCGCGAGGGAGACAGCCTCTCCAAGTGGCGCGGAAGTGGAGACAGTGGCTGGGTTGTCAGCTTTTATTTAACGCAGAGACGCAGAGGCGCAGAGGAACCTGAGTGGATTGAATCCCCATTGCGGGTTTGAGTCACTGGATGAAGGTCACCTTGGTCACGGACGGACTTTTCCCGCACGTCATCGGCGGTATCCAGCGCCATT
Organism: Planctomycetota bacterium; assembly: GCA_016197205.1. Lineage (GTDB taxonomy): Bacteria > Planctomycetota > MHYJ01 > WSZJ01 > JACPWG01 > JACPWG01. The sequence continues at coordinate 103,469 of JACPWG010000194.1, read as the reverse complement.
CGCGTTGCCTGGCGCTGGAGCTGGCGAGGCGGGGGGTCGAGCTGACGGTGCTGCATCCGACGCCGCCGTCGCTCTTCCGGCCGGAGCAGTACCCGTTCCGGTCCGTGTACGTGCCCTTTCCCGGGCGCATGGAGTACCTGGCCGCGTGTTGGGTCTATTCGAAGCGGGTGCGTCGGCATCTCGAGGCGCGTCCACCGGACGTCGCCTACGCGCAGGGGCTCACCCTATGGGCCGGGACGGGGGGCGCGCGCGTCCCGTGGGCGCTGAATCCGCACGGGCTGGAGATGTGGTCGGCGCGGGGCGCGTGGAACGTCGCCACGGGGTACCTTTTTCGCCTGATCATGGTGCGCATGGCGCGCAGGGCCGACGCGGTCGTGTCGCTCGGCGGAAAATTGACGGGGATGATCCGCCGCGGGATGCGCGTGCCCGCGGGCAGGGTGGTGGTCGTCCCGAATGCGGTGGACCCTTCGTACGTCGGGCGGCGGACGGACGGGTCGGCCGGCGCCGAACGGCCGCGGCTGCTGGCGGTCGGCCGGTTTTTTCCGAACAAGGGTTTCCGCGTCCTCGTGGAGGCGATGAACCGACTGGCTTCGACGAGGGTGGAGTTGGACATCGTCGGCAAGGGACCGGAGGAGGGCGCGCTGCGCAGCGCCTGCGCGACTTCGCGGGTGCGGTTCCTGGGGGAATTGCCCGATGCGGAGTTGATGGCGGCCTACCGGACGGCGGACGGGTATGTGCTCCCCAGCCTGTACGAGGGCATGCCGACCGTGTTGCTGGAAGCGATGGCGGCGGGACTGCCGGTGATCGCGACCGACGTGGGAGCGGTGGCCACCCTGGTGTCGCCCGACACGGGCTGGCGCGTGCCGCCGGGGGACGCGGGCGCGCTCGCGACCGCCATCCGGGCCTTCGCCGGGACGGCGCCGGAGGAGCGACACAGGATGGGAGACCGGGGGGCCGAGCGTGTCCGGGCGCGCTTCACCTGGGAACGCGTCGGGGAGCGCACGCTCCGTCTCTTGCGCTGCCTGGCCGAGGGGCGCGGCCTCGCGGACCTGGAGAGCGAAGCATGAACGAGCCCGCGCCGCCGCCCCGAGTGGCCGTCGTGCTCGCGGTCCCGACCCCGTATGCGTCCCCGTTCCTGGGCAAGGTGGCGCGGAGCGGCCGGGTCCGGCTCAAGGTGTTTTACTGCGCCGCGCGCGAAGCGGGCCGTGACTGGGGCGCCCTCGACGCGGACGGCGTGGACTCGGAGGTGCTGGCGGGTCGCGGCCTGGTCGTGCGCGCGGCCAACCTGACGACGATGCATCTGAACCCGGGCGCGACGTCGCGTCTCGCCGCGTTTCGGCCGGACGTGGTGGTCATCGGCGGCTACTACCTGCAAGGGATGCAGGCGGCGATCGCCTGGTGCGTCTGTCGGAGGTTGCCCTGGATCCTGGCGACGGAAAGCCACGGCCTCGCCCCCCGTCCTGCCTGGGCGCGCATGCTTCGCCGGCTCGTGGTGGGTTTCCTGGTGCGTCGCGCGACGGCGCTGCAGGTCACGGGAATTCTCGCGCGCGAAGACCTGCTCGGCCTCGGCGCGCAGCCCGCGGACATCTTCCGCTTCCCGAACACGCCGGACGTGCGGCGGCTCGCGGAGCGCGCACGCGAGCTGGCCCCGCGTCGCGCGGCGCTGCGCGCGGAGCTGGGCCTCGGGCATGGGCCCCTGGCGCTCTTCGTAGGCCGGCTGGTCGCGGTGAAAGGGGTGGCGTCGCTGCTGGGCGCGTTCTCCGCCGTCCTGGGGCGCCTCCCCGACGCACGGCTCGCGTTGGTCGGGGACGGGCCGCTTCGCGCGGAGCTGGAGTCGCGAGCGGAGCGGGCGTGCGGCGGGCGCGTGCGGTTCTTCGGCAGCGTCGCGCCTGCGGAGCTCGCCCGCTTCTATGCGGCCGCGGATCTGCTCGTGCTGCCGTCTCTCGAAGAGCCGTGGGGGATCGTGGTGAACGAGGCGATGGCCTTCGGTCTGCCGGTCCTCGCGAGCGACCGGGTCGGCGCAGCCCACGACCTGGTGCTTCCGGGCGAGACCGGCTACCGCGTGCCCGCGGGGTCGGACCGCGAATGGGCGGACGCGCTGGTACGCCTGCTTTCGGACCCCGCGCTTCGCGCAAGGCTGGGGGCACGGGCGCAGACGGTCATCGCGGGTTGGACGCAGGAGGCGTTCGTGCCGGCGTTCGAGGCGGCGATTTTTCACGCGCTCGGCAAGGCAAGGAAGAACGGAACCGCGAATTACGCCAATTTCGCGAATTCCTCGAGGTGACAGGGTGACACAGAGAGAAGTGTCCGCGGACCCGCTCATCCTGCCCCCGACGGTCTCGTGGCCGCGCGTGCTGGGCCTGAGCACGGTCTTCCTCGCTCTCCACCAGCTCGCGGCCTACGACCAGCAGGTGCTGCTCCGCCCGCTGATCTTGGGACTGGCGGGGCTGCTGCTCGTACAGGGGCTGCGGGACCGCCACTGGCTGTTCGTGGGAAGCATCTTCTTCCTCCTGGTCGCGGCGATTTCGCCGGCCCCGCTCGTGGAGGAGGTGCGCTACGCGCGCTGGGCCTGCCCCATCGCCTGGGTCTTGCTGGAGCTTCCCCGTGTGGCACGCAGCCGCCGGGCGTACCGGCCTTTCACGCGCTTCCACGGCCTGGCCGGGCTCTTCGTCGCCGTCAGCCTGCTCTCCGCGACCTGGTCGATCGCGCCGGTGCTCACGCTCGGCCGGGCGGGCAGCATAGCAGTAGCCTTTTTTTTCGTCTGCTTCTGCCTGTGGCGGCGGGCCGAGAACCCGGACCACGTGCGGCGGATGCTCTCCACGGTGGTGACGATCCACCTGGCGGGGGCGGTCGCCGGGGTAGGCCTGCTCGTGCTCGACGCCCCGAGCGCGCTCAACGGCACGCGCTTCCAGGGGATCTACGGCAATCCGAACGAAGTGGGGCTTTGCATGGCGTTGCTCCTGCCGCTCCTCCTGCCGTGGGGCGCGGGCTCGGGGGCCGGCGGGGAGGCCGGGGCCGCGCGGGGGAGGCAGGCGCAGCGGCGGACGGCAGCGGCGGCGGCGCTCGCTGCAGGCGCGCTCTTGTTTTCGGGCTCGCGGTCTTCCCTGCTGGGAGTTTCGCTCGGCATGCTCCTCTCCGGGGGGCGGCGGGCACGCGCGCTCGGGGTGGTCCTCTTCGTCTCCGCCGGCCTCTACCTGGTGCTGGAGGAGAAACCCGAGGGCTTCCTGGAGACGACGGTCTTCCGGAGCTCCACGCTCGCGACGGGGAGCGACCGGCTCGAGCGCTGGATCGCCGGGTGGTCGGCGATCGAGCACCGGTTCGCGCTGGGACACGGGTTCGGCACGTCGGACTACGTGCTGCCCTACTACCGCATGGGAGGCGAGGGCGTCACCGAGGAGCGGCTCATGACGGTCCTCGGCGGGCACCTCCACAACACCTTCCTGCAGCTCGGAGCGGACCTGGGCGTGATCGGAGGGTTGATCGGCCTGCTCTTGGCCGGCTGGACGGCCCGGACGACCTTCCTGGCCCGTTGGCGTTGGCGCGCGGGGTGGGAAACGATCGGTCGGCAGCTGCAGATCCTGCTGATCATGGGCATCTCCGTGGCGATGTTCGAAAGCTGGCTGTTCTCGTTCGGCAACGCGGAGGCGCTCCTCTTCTGGACCTACTGCGTCCTGGCGCTGCGCGGCCGGACGCAAGCGACGGGGCCCACGGCCGGCGACGCAGCGGGCAGCGCGGCCGTGCAGGTCGTGCGCCCGCCGTCCGTCGCCGCGCTCGCCGGCTTGCCGAGGTGAGGGAACGGATGGGAAGCACCGGCCGGTTCAAGCGATCGCTGGGGAGGCTTTGGGGGGCCGGACGCGCCTTCGCGCCCCCCGACCGGTCGCGCACGGGCTCCGTGCTGGTCTACCACGCGGTCGGACCCGGGGAGGGACCCGCGATACCCGAGGAGCGCTTCCGTGCGCACCTTCGGTTGATCACCGAGCAGTGCCGCACGGACTGGCCGGAGACGGGCTTCCCGGGGGACCCGACGGATGCGCCGCGCGTGCGGGTCACGTTCGACGACGGCTACCGGGACAACCTGACCGTCGCGCTTCCCCTGTTGAGCGAGTACCGCGTGCCGGCAACTCTTTTCATCGCCACCGGTCGCATCGGACCAACACCCGAGGCCTGTCCGGACGGCGTGTACCGCGGGCGCCGGATGCTCTCGCGGGACGACGTGCGGCGGCTCGCGGACGGCGGCGTCCGGATCGGTTCGCACACGCACGCGCACCGAAGGCTGCCGGAGCTGAGCGTCGCCGAAGTGCGCTCGGACCTCCAGGCCTCGCAAGAGGCGCTGCGGAGCGCACTCGGCGAGGCCGCGCGGGAACTGGCATATCCATGGGGTGGGGCAGCGGACCTGCGGCCGGATGCCGCGCTGCTCCTCGCGGAGGCGGGCTTCGCGGCGGGCTGGACGACGCTCCACGGGCACGTCGGACGAGACTCGGATCTTTTTCGCGCGCCGAGGATCGTGGTGGAACCGGAAGACACGAGCGAAGATCTCTGGGCGAAGATCCAGGGAGAATGGGACTACCTAACGTGGGCTGCGCGGGCGAAGGGAGCGTGGGGGGCGTGGAAGGTGGGGAGGGAGAGGCGTGGATAGGGCACGACGGGGATTGACGGTACCTGGCGCGAGAGTCGACGGGAGGGGACGGGGGGCGCCATTTCAAAATTCAAATTGCAAATTTCAAATTTCAAATTGCGGGGGCACGGGAGGGACCTCGCAGGTGGAGGGGGCCGTGCGTGGATAGCGAACCTGGCTCTGAGGCGAGAGAAGGTCCCGTGAGTGCGGATAACGGCTCGAAACTCGGGATTCAAATCTCAATTGTCCAATCTCAAATCTCCAATCGAGAATTGTGGAACGCCGCGTTGGCCACGATGGAGCGAGCGACGTTCGCCCAGTCGTGGGAGTGGGGGAAGGCCAAAGAGACGGCGGGCTGGACGGCGGTGCGGTGGCTGGAAGGTCCGTTCGAGCGGCCGAGCGCAATGGCACAAGGACTGGCGAGAAGGCTTCCAGGGCTGGGGCTCGGCGTCCTGTGGGTGCCGCGGGGTCCGATCGCGCGCGAGGAGGGGTCGGCACGGATGGGGGGCGTGCTGCGGGCGATCCGGAGGTGGGCCGCGAGGCACGCGTGCGCGATCGTCTGGGTGAGCCCGTACCATGCGCGCGAACCGGAGAGGGACGCGGCGCTCGCGGCCGCGGGCTTTCGCCGCAGCTTGCTGAACGAGGAGACGGTGCCCGGCACCTTCTGGCTCGACCTCACGCGCGAGGAGTCGGAGCTGCGGGCGCGGATGTCGGAGAATTGGCGAAGAAACCTGGACCGCGGCGTGCGGGCCGGGCTTCGCGTGCGGTCAGGGACCGAGGCGGCGCTGGTGGAGGAGTTCCTGGGCCTGCACGGCCGGATGAGTCGCAGAAAAGACCTCCCGGAACGCGTCGGGCGGGAGCTGCTCCTCGCGCTCGTACGCGAGGGGGGCGATGGGCGGGGCGCGCGGATCTTTCTCGTGGACGGGTCCGCGGGTGGCGCGATCGCGGGGGCGGCGGTCCTGGGGGCGGGCGGGTCCTGCGCTTACGCGTGGGGAGGCTCGCTGGGGCCGGGCGAGGGAGGGGAGGCCGGCGCGGCGAACCGGCTGCACTGGGAGATCTGCAGATGGGCGCGCGGGGTCGGCTACCGTCGCTACGACCTGGAAGGGGCCGACCCTCGTTCTCCGGTGTACGAGTTCAAACGCCGGATGGGGGGCGAGGCGGAGCCGCTGACCGGCATCTGGGAGTGGTCGAGATTTCCGGCCTGCGTGGCGGCCGGGCTGCTCGCGGCGCGGTGGCTACGCGACCGACGCGGGACGCGAGGCGAGGCATGACGACGTGGCACGACCTGCTCCACTGCCCGCGCGATGGAGGGACGCTGGCCGCCGAGGCCGTCGCAGGGCCGGCGACTTTCCGGTGCATGACGTGCGGGCTGAGCCTCGCACCCGCGGGCGGCGTGTACGACGTGCTCTCGTGGGAAGGGGGCGCGGCCGTCGAGCAGGCGGGCGAGCTCGAGCTGCGCGACCGCGAGGCGGAGGGGTACGACGACGTCCGGCTCCGCATCGCGGGAGGCCTGGACCTGGCGCACGTGGGGGAAGGGCTGACCGGCCCGTCGGGCGGCGCGGCGTTGGACCTGGGGGCGGGCACCGGTCGCGTGACGGAAATGCTCTGGCGCCGCTTCGCGCGGGTGGTGGCGCTCGACTTCTCGAGCCGGTCGCTGGAGCTGTGCCGGCGGAAGCACGCGCCGGCCCGCGGCGACGCTGCATGTTTGTTTTTGCGAGGCGGGGTGGAGCGCGTGCCGCTCGCCGACGGGCGGTTCGACCTCGTGGTCTCGAACGACGTGCTGCAATACGTCCCGCGCCCGGAGGCGCGGCAGGCGGCGCTGGACGAGGCGGCGCGCGTGCTCCGGCCGGGAGGACGGCTCGTGCTGAACGTCTACAACTACAACCTCAGGCACCGGCTGGGCCCGCAGGACGGCCGGCACAGCGCGGGGCTGCCGTATCATCGGTTCCGCCCCTCCGAGCTGCTGGAGATGGTCGCGCGGGCCGGCTTCACGAACGCGGAGGCCCGCCCGATCCTGAACTCGCCGTTCGGCGCCGGGGGCGGCCTGGCGCTCGACCGGTGGCTCTCGCGACTGCCGTTCGCGGGGCTTTTGGGCCGTTCCCTCCTTCTCACGGCGAGGCGGTGACGTCGATGTGCGGCTTTTCCGGAGAATACCGCTGGGCGGGGAACGTCGACCTCGGCCGCGTGGAGCGGATGCGGGACCTGCTGCGCCACCGGGGGCCCGACGGGGAAGGCTCCTGGGCCGAGGGACCGGTCGCGCTCGCGCACGCGCGACTCGCGATCTTCGACCTGTCGGCGGACGGGCTGCAGCCGATGGCGAACGAGGACGGGCGGGTGCGGCTGGTCTACAACGGCGAGCTCTACAACTTCGTCGAACTGCGGGCCGAGCTGGCCGCGAAAGGACACCGCTTCCGGAGCCGCACGGACACGGAGGTCCTCGTACACGGGTACGAGGAATGGGGCCTGGACGTCCTTGACCGGCTGAACGGGATCTTCGCCTTCGCGCTCTGGGACCCGACGGAGCGACGGCTCGTGCTGGCGCGCGACCGCCTGGGCGTGAAGCCCCTGTACCTGGCCGAGGACGCGGGCGGCGTGTCGTTCGCGTCGGAGGCGAAGGCCCTGATCGGCGCGGGGCTTGTGCCGCCCGAGCTGGACCGGCCGGCCTTGGCCCCGTACCTGGCGCTCGGCTACCGGCCGGGACGGGCCTCTTTTTTTCGCGGCCTGGAGCGGGTGCCGCCGGGTACGGTCGTGGAGTTCCGCGACGGGCGGCGAAGCGAGCGCCGGTGGTGGAGCCTCGCCGCGGAGGCGGAACGGGCGGGCGCGGGCGGAGCGGGGGAAAAGGACCTGGACGACGAGCAGGTGCTCGCGCGCTACGGCGAGCTGGTGACGGACTCGGTCCGGAGGCAAGTCGTGGCGGACGTCCCGGTGGGTCTCTTCTTGAGCGGCGGGCTCGACTCGACCACGCTGCTCGCGGCGCTCGCCGAGACGGGGACGCGGGGGGTCTCCACGTTCACGATCGGTTTCGACCACGAAACGTACGACGAGCTGCCTGCGGCGCGCACGGCGGCGGCGCACTTCGGCACGCGACATCGGGAGGAGGTCGTGCATGCGCGCGCGGCGGACGAGTTGCGAGAGATCGTGCGCGCGCTGGACGAACCGCTGGCGGACGAAGCGGCGCTGCCGTTGTGGGAGCTGTGCCGCGCGGCGCGGCGCCAGGTGAAGGTCGCTCTTGCCGGCGAAGGAGGGGACGAACTTTTCGGCGGCTACGGACGGTACTTCTGGGACGGCTGGGCACGCCGCTGGGCGCGCATCCCCGCGACGCTGCGGGCGGGGCTGGGGAGGGCGCTGACCGGCGCGGCGTGCGAGGGCCGGCGCGGCTGGCGGGGGGCGGTGCGCCGCGTCCGGAAGTTCGCGCGGACGGCGGCGCTGCCGGAGGCCCGTCGGTATTTGGAGTGGTTCGCGTTGCTGGAGCCGGAAGCGCGCGCGGGCCTCCTGACCGACGGCGGGGACGCCGGGGGGGCGGGCGCGTTTGACGCCCTCTTCGCGGCGAATCCCTTCGACGCGGGGATTCGTCGTGCGGCCTGGGTGGACGTGGAGACCCTGCTCGTGGACGACCTGCTGACGAAAGTGGATCGACTCTCCATGGCGCACGGGCTGGAAGTGCGCGTCCCGCTCCTCGATCATCGCCTGGCGGGTTGGGCCTTCTCGCTCGGCGACCGGCTGAAAGTGCGCGGCGGGCGGACGAAGTGGCTCATGCGGCGGTGGCTTCGCGGGCGGGCGCCGGCTTCGATCGTGCGGGGCCGCAAACGCGGCTTCGAAGTCCCGATCGGCGAGTGGCTCCGCGGCCCCCTCCGGGAGATGGCGCGCGACCTCCTCAGCGTGGAGCGGGTACGGAGGCGGGGTCTCTTCCGTCCCGCGGCCGTGGAGGGCCTGCTGGCGGAGCACGATGCGGGGCGGGCGGACCGGGGGCCCGGGCTCCTGGCGTTGCTCTGCCTGGAAGTATGGATGGAGGAATTCGGGGTGCGCGGGTGAGGCGGATTCGGGCCAGGAAAAAAAACTTCCGAGAAATGCGGGCCGAAATGTGGTACAAGAGTCCCTTCGAAGAGACGCGAGATGAGGCCGCGGCCGCAGGTGGACGGGCCCGCAGCGTCGACAAGGCGGCAGGGCCGTGGCCGATTGAAAGCGGGAACGAACCGCAGAGACGCAGAGGCGCAGAGGAACTTTCTGTCGAAGAATGCCCTCAGGCTCGCCGGAGGCGCATGGGCAGCGAACCCGACGGCCGGGAAGCCTGCATGCGGCGCCTGAAGGTCCTCGTGGATTACACGTTCGCGGACTCGAGCGGCGCGCGGACGCACGCGGCCCGGGTGACGCCGCTCTTGGCCGCGGACCCCGGGCTGACGGTCAGCATCGCGCGGCGCGCGGACCAGCCCGCGGATCTCGCGGGGCCGGGCACGCCGACTTCGATTGTGGCGCCCGCGTGGACCCGGCGGGCGTGGCTCCGGGTGCTCTGGCAACAGGCGGCCTTGCCGGGACTCGCGCGGCGGCTGGGGACCGACGTCCTTTTCTGCCCGACGGATTTCGCCCCGCTCGCCGCGCGCTGTCCGGTGGTCCTCTTGGTGAGAAACCTCGCGGCGTACCGTCCGGGAAGCCTCTCCGGCGGCCACGGGACGGCGCTCCGGCAGTGGGCGATGCGCTCGCTGACCCGGCTCTCCGCGCGCGCCGCGACACGGACCTTCTTCCTTTCGGACGCCTCGCGGCGCGAGCACGGACGATGGCTCGTATTGCCGTCCGGGCGCGCATCGGTGATCCCTCATGGCCGAGGGGAAGAGTTCTCGCCGGAGCCCGCCGGGCCGCGCGAGGAAATCCTCTCGGTCTCCAGCGTGTATCGCTTCAAGAACTACCTGACGCTTTGCCGGGCGATCCGGCAGCTTGTCGAGGCGGGCGTACGCGTCCCGCCCGTACGGATCGTGGGCCGCATCCTGGATCGCGAGGCGCATGAGGAAATCGCCCGCTTCCTGCGAGAGGCGCGCCTGGAGGCCCGCGTGACCTTCGCGGGGGAAATGAGGCACGCGGAGCTGCCGTCCGCGTACCGGCGCGCGCGGGTCTTCGTGCTGCCGAGCCTGTTGGAGACCTTCTGCCACCCCGTGGTCGAGAGCCTGGCGAGCGGGACGCCGACGTTGGTGTCGGACCTGCCGGTGCTGAGGGAAATTTGCGCGGACGGCGCGGCCTACTTCGACCCGACCGAAGCGGGCGCGCTCGCGTCCTCGCTCCGGCGCGCACTCGAGGACCCGGACTGGGCCGCGGCGCTGGCGCGACGCGGGCTCGCGCGTGCCCGGGCCTTTTCCTGGGCGGAGACGGCGCGGCGGACCGCCACGTTGCTCAAGGAGGCGGCAACTTGTCAAGACCGCAGACGGGCGCCGCCGCCTATCGACCCACGAAGAAATCACGAATTTTTCGATTTCGAAAGCTAGGTAATTTCGTAAAAATCGTATACTCTGGTGTCCCCGTGCGGCAGTGAATGGCCGAGCTGCATACGGGCTTCGGACACGGAAGTTGTCCACACGCATTTCGGGAAACGGATTTTCGAGGACGGCGCGTGAAGATCTTGGGCCTCAACGCCTGGCACGGGGACGCATCGGCGGCGCTCATCGTGGACGGCCGGCTGGTAGCGGCGGCGGAGGAGGAGCGGTTCACCCGGAAGAAGCACTGCGCGGGGTTCCCGGCGGAGGCCGCACGGTGGTGCCTGGCCGAGGGGCGCATTGCCGCGAGGGACCTGGACCACGTCGCGATCTCGCGCGACCCGAAGGCGAACCGCCTGGACAAGATTCTCTTCGCGCTCCAGCAGCGCCCCTCGTGGACGCTCATCCGGGACCGGCTGGCGAACGCGGGAAAGGTACGCGACGCGCGGGGAGCCCTGCTGCGCACGTTGGGCGTTCCGCCGAGCGTGCTCTCGGCCCAGTTCCACGCGGTGGAGCACCACCGGGCGCACATGGCGAGCGCGTTCTTCGTCTCCCCGTTCGAGGAGGCCGCGGTCGTCTCGGTGGACGGGTTCGGCGACTTCGCAAGCCTGATGCTCGGCCATGGGCGCGGGCGGCGGCTCGAGGTCCTGGACCGGGTCCCCTTCCCGCACTCGCTGGGCCTCTTCTACACGATGGTCACGCAATTTCTCGGCTTTCCGAAGTATGGTGACGAAGGGAAGGTGATGGGGCTCGCCCCGTACGGGAAACCGCAGCACCTGGAGGCGATGCGCGAGATCCTGAAGGACGGGCCGGGCGGCGCGCGATTCGAGCTGGACCTCGACTATTTCCTCCACCACTCGGAAGGCGTGGAGATGACGTGGGAGGACGGCACGCCGGTGATCGGCCGCGTGTGGTCCGACAAGATGGTCGAGCGCTTCGGGCCGGCCCGGGTGCCGGGCGCGGAGCTGACGGACCGCGATCGCGACCTGGCGGCTTCGCTGCAGCAGCGGCTCGAGGAGGTGTACCTCGGCGTGCTGCGGGCGGCGGCGAAGCGGACGGGGTCGACGAACCTGGCGCTCGCGGGGGGGGTGGCCTTCAACTCGGTGGCGAACGGAAAAATCCTGGACGAGACGCCGTTCAAGGAGCTCTACATCCAGCCGGCGGCCGGCGACGCGGGCACGGCGATCGGCGCGGCCTTCCAGGTGCTGCACGAGGTGCTGGAGCGGCCACGCTCGTTCGTCATGAAGCACGCGTACACGGGGCCCGGCTTCGGCGAAGTCCGGATCAAGGCGGCGCTGGCGGCCGCGGGCCTCTCGGGTCGGCGCGCGGACGCGGTCGCGGAGGACGCGTCGGACCGGGTGGCCTCGGGGAAGGTCGTGGGTTGGTTCCAGGGGCGGATGGAGTTCGGCCCGCGTGCGCTGGGGAACCGGAGCATTCTCGCGGACCCGCGGCGCGCCGAGATGAAGAAGATCCTGAACGAGCGGATCAAGCACCGGGAGTCGTTCCGTCCGTTCGCGCCGGTGGTGCAGTTGGAGCGGATCGGCGAAGTCTTCGAACGGGCGTACCCGTCCCCGTTCATGAACCTGGTGTACAAGCTGCGGCCGGAGGCGCGGGCGAAGCTGCCGGCGGTGAATCACGTGGACGACACGGGCCGGCTGCAGACGTTGCGGCGCGAGGACAATCCGCGGTACTGGGACGTGATCGAGGGCTACCGGCGGCGGACGGGGCTGCCGGTGCTTTTGAACACGAGCTTCAACGAGAACGAGCCGATCGTGTGCACGCCGGAGGACGCGATCCGCTGTTTCCAGACGACGAAGATGGACTGTTTGGTGCTCGGGGACTGGGTCGTCGATCGATGAGGCCGCGGGTCCTCGTCCTGAATCAGTTCTACTGGCCGGACGTGGCGGCGACGGCGCAGATCCTGACGGACCTGGCGGAGGACCTGGCGGAGGCGGGGTGGGACGTGACGGCGGTGGCGGGGCGGGCGCCTTACGAGGGTGCCGCGCCGCCGCTGGTGGCGGCGGAGGAGCGGCGCGGGGTGCGGATCCGGCGGGTGTGGGCGACGGCCTTCGGGCGGGGGGAGCCGGCGGGCCGGCTGTGCGACTACGCCACGTTTTTCGCGGGCGCGGCCGGGGCGTGCCTCACGCTGCCTCGGCCGGACGTGATCGTCACGCTTTCGACGCCTCCGCTGCTGTCCCTGGTGGGGTTGGCGACGCGGTTGTTCCGGGGGTCGCGGTTCGTGTACTGGGTGCAGGATCTCTATCCGGACACGGCCGTGGCGCTGGGGCTCCTGGGGGCGGGCTGGAAGAGCGGCGCGCTGGAGGCGCTGTCACGGGCGAGCCTGCGGGGCGCGGACCGGGTCGTCGCGCTGGGGGAGGGGATGCGGGCGCGGGTGCTGGGGAAGGGCGTGGAGGCGGGGCGGGCGCGCGTCATCCCCAACTGGTCGGACGGGGCGCAGGTGGCGCCGGTCGCTCCTGAGCGAAACGCGTTCCGGCGCGCGCACGGGCTCGGGGGACGCTTCGTCGTGCTCTATTCGGGCAACCTGGGGAGGGCGCACGAATTCGACACGCTGCTGGGCGCGGCGGGGAGGTTGGGGAGCGCGGCGCCGGACGTGTGTTTTCTTTTCGTAGGGGGCGGGCCCGCGCGGAAGGGCGTGGAGCGGGAAGCGGCGGCGCGGGGCCTGTCGAACGTAGGGTTTTTACCCTACCAGCCGCGGGAGGCGCTGGCGGAGAGTCTCGGGTCCGGCGACGTGCTGGTCGTGAGCCTGCGGCCGGAGCTGGAGGGCTGCATGGTGCCGAGCAAAGTGTACGGCGCGATGGCCGCGGGCCGGCCGGTGCTCTACGTGGGGGACCCGCGGGGGGAGGTCGCGCGGCTGGTGCGGGACGCGGGGTGCGGCATGGCGGTCGAGCCAGGGGACGCGGACGGCCTTGCGGACGCGGTGCTGCGGCTGCGCGCGGGGCGGGAGGAAGCGGAGGAAATGGGGCGGAGAGGCCGCGAGTGGTACCTGCGGCGCCTGGACCGTCCGGTCGCGACGCGGGCGTGGGAGGAACTGCTTAGGGTGCTGCTCGCGGGGCGGGGAGCGGGGAACCCGGCGAGACCGCGTGCGGAGGCCGGTGCCGGGAGTGGCGCGTGCAAAGCGATTGACTTCGGGTGAAGTCGGGACTAGAATGCGCGCTTTGCGGAGTTGAGGAAGAGCGAGGAGAGTCCCGAAGGGCCCGCTAAGAGCCAACTCTTGCAACTCGGAAACCGGGGAGCTCCTCAGGAAAAGGCTCAAGGCTCGATTTTCAGGCAAGGCTCAAGGTTCGAGGCTCAAAGTCCGCGATTCCGTGCCCGGGCGACGTTCCGAGGTGGTCATTGAGAATTGAGCCTTGAGCCTTTTCTGAGTCTTGAAAATTGAGCATTGAGAATTCTTGTCGTCCCCCTGCGCGTCAAACGAGCAAGTTATTTTCTTACGGGCTCTAACCGTGCCCGACGTTGCGATCGTTGGCGCCGGGGTGGTGGGAAGGACGCTCGGGTACGCCCTGCGACGAGCGGGCTATGCGGTCGTCGCGGTGGCGAGCCGATCGCTGGCCTCCGCCGAAGCGGCCGTCGCCTTCATCGGGGCGGGGGCCGCGTGCGACCGGCCCGCCGAGGCCGCGGCGAGGGCCGACGTGGTCCTGCTGACGACGCCCGATGACGCGCTCGAACGGACCTGCGAGGCGATCGCAGCGGCGCGGGGCTTCCGCGCTGGGGCCCGCGTCCTCCACACGAGCGGGGTCCTCTCCTCCGGGGTCCTCGAGAGTGCGCACGCGATAGCCGCCTTCGTCGCCTCCCTCCACCCGCTCCAGACCTTCGCGTCCCCTGCCGAGGCGGTGCAAGCGCTGGCGGGGACCCGGTGGTTTTACGAGGGAGACGAAGCGGCGCTCGAAACGACGCGGGAGTTGATCACGGCGCTCGAGGGCATCCCGGTCCGGATCGAAACGGAGCGCAAACCGCTCTACCACGCCGGAGCGGTCCTCGCCTCCAACTACCTGGTGACTCTCGCGGCGCGCGCGTGTGCGTTGCTGGAATCGGCCGGGGTCCCGGCCGAGGGGTCCCTCCCGGCCATTCTGCCGTTGCTTCGGGGGACGGTGACGAACCTCGAGCGGGTGGGACTGCCGCGGGCCCTGACCGGTCCCATCGCCCGGGGGGACGTGAAGACGGTGGAGTTGCATCTACGGACGATCGCCGAACATCGTCCGGAAGACCTCGAACTCTACCGGCTCCTGGGCGGAAAAACCATCCCGCTGGCCGTGGCGAAGGGGGGGCTGGAACCCGGGCGCGCCGCGGTGCTGCGGCAGGTATTGTTCGGCGCGGAGGGCCGTTCCCCCGCGCCCCCCGAGAACGCCCCACGAAGAGCAACTCTTGCGGAAAACGGGTCCTCGACGTAGGACCCGCGCTTTTGGCATCATCCCCATTATCGGTAGCGGCCCGACCGGCAGAGGCCGCGCGCGGATCAACGAGGCCGAGCTCATGAACGTCGTTTTGATCGGATTTCGCTGCACCGGCAAGACCTCCGTCGGCAAAGCGCTGTCGCAACACCTGAAGCTCGAGTTCATCGACGCGGACGACTACCTGGAGAAGAAGCACGGGTACACGGTCCGCGACATGTTCCAGAAGAAGGGGGAGTCGAGCTTCCGGCTGCTCGAGTCGGACTCGCTGTCCGAACTGGCGCGGATGGACGGGAAGGTGATCGCCGCGGGAGGCGGGGCGGTGCTCTGGTACAAGAACATCCGCAATTTGAAGCGAAACGCGGTCCTGATCCTGCTCGAGGCGGACGCGGCGACGGTGTTCGAGCGGATGAAGCGGGACCCGCGGACGTCGACCCAGCGGCCGCCGCTCTCGCGCAAGGACCCGTACGAAGAGATCGTGGAGCAGATGGAGCTGCGGCGACCGTACTACTTCAAGGCGGCGGACCACAGCGTCGACACGCGCTCGAAGACGGTGGAGATGATCATGGAGGAAGTGCTGGGCGTGCTGCGGCGGTCAGGGTTCGAGCTGGGGGATGCGCCGCAGGCGTAGAGGGTCGGGCATGGTCGTGCGTCGGTCGGTGATGGAGGACGGGAGAGGGAGATCGCGGGAAGGGTGCCTTCGAATCGCAACGAAGTCGGTGGAAGGACGGGTAGACGAACCGCAGAGACGCAGCGCGGCGGTGCCGCAGCTGAGCGCCGACGGAACCACAGATTTCACGGATTAACGACGATTTCACAGATTCGTAATCTGTGTAATCGCGTAGAGGCTCTGAAATCTGTGGTTTCCGTGGCTTTCGACTCAAGCAAGAATTGTCGCAAGAAAACATTCTTCGAAAGATTAGCGGCACAGAGGCCTGGAGAGACGTTCGTAGCTCGGAAATCCTCAGCGTCTCAGCGTCTCAGCGTCTCTGCGGTAAAAAAAATGCGTTTCGATCCACGGTGACTTTCGGGCTTTCTCGACGACTCCTCCATGGACCCCCCAGACCTCGCGGTCCACGGACAGGCATCGCTCCGGGGAGAAATCGCGCATGGCTCGCACGGACGTGACGGTCGAAACGGAGCAGGGCGCCTCGCGGGTGGCCATGCCGCGGCCGCGCGCGTACGGGCAAGGACCGGCCGCGAACGAATACCTGGTCCACTGCATCTGGTTCGACCAGCGACTGCGCGCGGAGGGGTTGGCCACGCTGGACGGACGGCGCGTGCGCGTGCTCACGCCGGGACACTGGAGCCTGGACGGCGGCCCGGACTTCCGCGGCGCCGTGCTTGAGCTCGGGGGCGAGCGGGTGGTCGGCGACGTCGAGGTGCACCTCTCGACGGGGGACTGGTGGCGGCACGGCCACGACCGGCAGGCGGCCTACGCCGGCGTGGCGCTCCACGTCGCGCTCCGGCACGACCGCGCCGGGCTCTGGGCGGCCGGCGCCGGCGGACGCCTCATCCCGCAGTTGGTGCTCGAGCCCTGGGTGGAGCCTCCCGCTTCGCAGCTCGCCGTGCAGTTGAGCCGGGAGGGCTATCCGGAGGAGAGGTTCGCGGGCGTCGGGCTCTGCCACGGCGCGTTGCTCGGTCGCCGGTCGCTGCAGGCATTCGTCGGCCGCTTCCTGGACCGCGCGGGAGACGTCCGTTTCGCGGAGTCGGTGAGGCGCCTCGGGCGCGAGCTGGATGCGGGCGCGTCCGCCGAGGAGGTCTTCCACCGGGGCCTCTTCGAAGCGCTCGGGTATCGGGGAAACGTGGCGCCGTTCCGGCGCCTGGCGGAGACGCTGCCGGCGTCGGAGCTGCTCCGGCTCGCCGCGCGCTTCCCCCGTGAAGCACGAGTGGCCGGCCTCGAGGCCGTGCTGCTCGACCGCGCGGGCCTTCTGCCGGACGGAGCGCGAGGCGAGCCGGAGGCGGCGTACGCCCGCGCGGCGCGCGAGGCGTTGGGGCGGGCGGGGACACTGCCGGAGCCCGCGCTCTCGCCGGAGGCGTGGGCCCTCGGCGGGCTGCGGCCCGCGAACGCGCCGGCGCGCAGGCTCGCGGGCGCGGCCCGACTCCTGGCCGGCCTCGGCGAAGGGGCTGGACTCTACGCGGAGCTGGAAACGAAACTCGCGGCGGCCGGTCCGGGGCCGTGGCCGCGCAGGACGCTGGGGAACGTACTCGCCTCGCTCGAAGGGCGGCTCGTCGTGCCCCGCGACGGCGGGTTCTGGTCCCGGCGGCACGTCGCGAGCGGGAGCGGGCACGTGCGCGGTGCGGCGCTGATCGGGCGGGAGCGGGCGCGGCTGATGCTGCTCAACGTCTTCCTGCCGCTGGCCGCCGCGCACGGCGCGCGCACGGGGAGGCCGGACCTGGCTGCGGCTGCCGGAAACCTGTGCCAGGACTTCCCCGCCCTCGGCGAGAACCACCTTCTTCGCTTCGGACGACTCCGCCTCTTCGGCCCGCGCGGGGACGTGCAGGGACTCGTGACGACCTCCCGACGGCAGCAGGGCCTGCTCGAGATGTTCCACACGCACTGCGACCAGGGGCTGCGGGGGTGCGAGAGCTGTCCCCTGTACCGAGCGCTCTCGGGCGCCGTGGGGGGTGCGCGATGAGCGAGACCGACACGAGCCGGACGCGGGCGCCGGCGGCGGTGCTGGAAGCGACCAGGGCGGGCGAGGGGCCGGCGGCCGCCCCGGGACCGGCCTTCCTGCCTCGACGCGTCCCGGTGGACGTGGACCGCTCGCGCATCGCGGAGAACGTGCTTACGATCTTTTACCGAGGCAAGCTGGCCTCCGCGGAGCGGCTGTACCTCAACTACGCGTATAACCGGACGGGCGCGGAGGATCTGCGGGAGACGGAGCCGGAGATCGAGATGAGCCGGCGGCCCGACGAGTACTGGGAGGCGCACGTCCCGGTGCCGGCGCCCGGGGACTCGCACAACCTGCTCTTCGCCTTCCGCAGCTCGCGCCGCGAGTGGGACGACAACCTCGGCCGGAAATGGAAATTCTACATCGACCTCTTCCGCGTCCCGGAGGTGGTGGACGCGCACGTGCACGCCCACACCGCGAAGTACCTGCTGCCGGTGCAGGCACGGATGGAGACCTACTTCGTGGACCGCGCGCTGGCGTGCACGCCCGACCCGGAGGTGATCCGCGAGAACGGGAACCTGCGGGGCGTATACTTCTGCGCGCCGCCGGCGGAGGAGGACGTGAAGCGCGTGGCCGGCGCGCTCGACGCGGGGTTCCTGGGGATCAAGTTCCACCCGAGCGCGGACCGTTTTCGCGTGGACGAGCCGCCGATGCACAAGTTCATGGACCTGGCGATCGAGCGCAACGTGCCGCTGCAGTTCCACACGGCGGCCGATTCGTACGCCCATCCGAAGATGATCCTCAAACTGGCGCTGAAATTCCCGCGCGCGAAGATCCACATGGTGCACATGGGGATGCACATCTCGTGGGGGCGGCACGGGCACGAGGACGCGGTGCGGGTGGCGAAGCAGGCGCCGAACCTGTATCTCGGGATGAGCTGGGCGGAGTTCAACTGGGTGGAGCGGGCGATCACGCAGCTCGGGGTGGAGCGGATGCTCTTCGAGTCGGACGCGCCGATCGGCATCACGCCGGAGGACGATCGGCGGCACGACTACCGGGTGTATTTCAACAACATGCAGCAGCTCAATCTCTCGCTCACGCAGCTCGCGCGGTTGGTGGCGGGGAATGCGACCGCGCTGTACGGCATTTGAGACGCCGCGGGGCCGAGGTCGGGAGCGGAAACGAGGACCTGGGCGGGGGCGGCAGGGCCGGGGTGGCTCGACAGGGGGACGAAAACACAGAGGCGCGGAGACGCAGAGGATTTCCGGTCGAGCGGACGCGCTGGACACGGCCTCACAGCCTGTGCATCCTGCCACGGCGCCAGAAGCGACCTCGCGGCGCGGGGTCCTCTGCTCGTAGTTCTTGAATTTCGAGGGCCGTGACGTATAATGCGCCGGATTCCAACCCAGGCGCGGGAGGGCCGATGGCCACGTCCAGCGTGATCGGGGATGTGAGCGAGTCCCTGGTGCAGGTCCTGTGGGAGCACTTCCACCAGGACCGGCAGTTCCGGTCGATCGATCAAATTCGGATCGAGTCGCCGGAGGACATGCAGGTCACGAACATCCCGCAGATCTCCCTGTTTCTGTACCGGATCTCCGAGGATCCCTACCTCAAGAACGCCGGCGCGTCGGACTTTCCCGGGCGCGAACCCGGAGCGACGCCGCTGTCGGTCACGCTCCACTACCTGCTTACCGCCTATGCGCGGGAGCGGGGCGTGGAGCACCGGATCCTCGGAGAAGTGTTGCAGCTCTTCCACGACCATCCCGTGCTCGAGGGGCCTGCCCTTCGCGGCGGGCTGGAGCGATCCGCCGAGCGGTTCCGGGTGCTCTTGGAGTCCCCCGGGACGGGCGAGCTCGTGCGGATCTGGGAGGCGCTGGCCAAACCGATGCGGCTCTCGGCCTGCTACCAGGTGCGTCCGGTGAGGATGGAAGCCTCCAGGGGCTGGGAGGTCCCGCCCACGCTGGAGCGCCGTACGGCAGCTTCAACTTCATCGTGGAAATCGATGGCGTCACGCGCGCGGGCTTCACCGAATGCGCGGGCCTGACGAGCGACACGACGGTCATGGAATACCGCGAAGGCACGGACCCGGGGGCGAGCCCCCGAAAATTGGCCGGCCTCCGGCGGTTCGGCAACATCGTCCTCAAGCGCGGCCTGAGCCAGGACCGGGGTCTCTGGGAATGGCGGAAGAAGGCGCTGGACGGCGCGGTCGAGCGGCGCAACGGCGCCATCGTCCTCCTCGACGAGAGCAGGAAGCCCGCGCTCCGCTGGGAGTTCTCGGAGGGCTGGCCGAGCCGCTGGGAAGGGCCGACGCTGAACGCGCGCGCGAGCGAAGTCGCAATCGAGTCGCTGGAGATCGTCCACGAAGGCCTGAAGCTGGTGTAACGGCCGATGACCTCAGGTAGGCACCACAGCGAACCGCATCCCGCGTTCCGATTCGGGGTCGTCTTCCCCGGCGCGGACCGGCTGCGCGACCTGTCGACGCGGGGACTCCGCGCCGCCGACCTCGCGGGGAGCCTCGGCTTCGCCGAGTGCTCGGGGCTCGAGGTCGCCCTGGAATTCTTCGAATACCGCGAGGGGGGCGTCAACGACCGGGTCCACCGGTTCCCCGGCCCCCCCGCGCCCGGCAAGCTCCTGCTCCGGCGGGGGCTCGACGGGTCGACCGCGCTGTGGGACTGGGTGGAGGCCTTCCGCCGCGGCGCGGGCGTTTCACGCGACGGCGTGGTCTGCATCCTGGACGGCGCGGGCGAGCCGGTGCGCGCGTGGGCGTTTCGCGACGCCGTGCCGGTCCGGTGGGCCGGACCGCACCTGGACGCCCTGGGCGAGCGCGTGGCCATGGAGCGGCTGGAGCTGGCCCACTCGGGACTGGAGTCGATTCCGGTGGAAGCGAAGGCGTAAGGGCCCGCAAAAAAAGAGAATGACTTGCTCGTTTGACGCGCAGGGAGGCGACAAGAATTCTCAATGGTCAATTTTCAAGACTCAGACAAGGCTCAAAGGTTCAATTCTCAATGACCACCACGGAACGTAGCCCGGGCACGAAATCGCGGACTCTGAGCTTTGAACGTTGAGCCTTGCCTGAAAATTGATCATTGGGCCTTGAGCCATTTCCTGAGGAACTCCCCGGTTTCCGAGCTGCGTGAGTTGTTTCTTCACGGGCCCCAAGACGGGGGAGCCGCAACCCAGGTCGAAGCCGGGTGCCGCCGCCCTCACGCCGCCTCCGCGGGCCGCAGCCCGCTTCGGTGGGCGAAGGCCCGGCCCTCCCGCGCCAGGGGGGCGCCGGAGGGCGTCTCTCCCGGTGTACGCGGGTTGACCGCGCATGGGTTCCGGGGGAAGCCCTGGATCGTCGCGAACGGAGAAGGGATCGAATGCCCCTCATCGTGCAGGAACTTGTGAGTCGCGTGCGCGTGGGCGGAACCCCTGCGGGACTCGACGCGGAAGCGGTCGAGGCGGCCGTCCGCGCGGCGCTCCTGGAAGCCGCCGACGAGGAGGCGCTCGAGCGCAGGCTCGACCGCGCGGCCCACCCATGGAGGGAGCCCGTTTGAGCTCTCTGGCCAAGGCCGCGCTCGCCAACCTGGATACCGGCGACCTCCCGGTCGAAGTCCAATTCAATCCGCCCGAGCTGCTGCTGGAGCGCCGCGCGCCGCACGCGTCCGAGCGGGCGAACGAGCGGCTGGTCGTCGAACTTTTTTTTGACCGCACGACGCGCGCGGGGAGCGTCCGGGAGGACCTGGACCGCTTCCATGCCGGGCTCGGCGCCGGTCCGGACGGGCGGAGCCCCCTCTGCCGCTTCACGTGGGGACCCGATCTCGAGTTCGTCGGACGCGTGGAGCTCTCGTCGGCCCGCATCCTCCTCTTCGACGCGGACGGGACGCCGCGGCGCGCCACGGTACGGCTGTCGCTGCGCGGCCGGTCGGCCCGGCCGGGGTCGCTCGAAGAGCGCCGGTCCTGGAGCCGCCGACACGTGGTGAAGGACGGTGAGACGCTGCCGCGCATCGCCGCCGAGGCGTACCGCGACCCCCGGCGCTGGCCCGAGCTGGCCGCGCACAACGGCATCGAGGACCCGCTTGCGCTCCGGCCGGGGGACGTCCTCGACCTCCCCCCTCCCGGAGAGTTCTCGTGACCGCGCGGGCGTCGGTCCTCCCTGCCGCCGCGCTCTTCGTGGCCGGGGAGTGGGCACTGCTCCTGGACGGACGTCGGCGCGCCGGCTCGGGCGACGCCACGCGCGGTGCGGGGGCGGCCCTGGCCACCGTGGCCTTCCGTGACGGCCTGGGCGGGCTCGACGTGTTCGAGGTCACCTGGACGGCCAACGCCGCCGCGGGCGAAGTCGCGCCGGAGGACCTGCGCGCGCGGCCCGGCAGCGCCGCGGAACTGCGGTTCGGGCGGCGGGGCGCGACCGAGCGCGTGCTCGACGGCGAAGTCTCCGCGCTGGAGACCGAACGCGGACCGGTCGGCGACCGGGTCCTTCGGGTCCGCGGCGCGGACCGCCTCGTCGCCATCGCGGGACCGGCCCGGACGCTGCAGCACGAAGCGCGCTGCCTCGGGGAATTGGCCCGAGCGGTTGCCGGCTCCCTCGGCCTGGCCGTGAGGGCAAGCGACGGGCCGCCGTTCTCCGCACCTCTCGCGCAGCGCGGCGAGCCGGATGCACCCTTTTTGCGGCGCGTGGCGCGCGGCCTGGGGTTCGACGTCGCGCTCGCGGACCGCACGCTGGTCGTGGAGCCCCTCCCGCAACCGGTCTCGGCGCGCCCCGTACTCGGCGCGGACGAGGGGTTGGCCCAGCTCAAGTGGACGTCCGGCGGCGGGGCCGACGAGCTCGAGTGCGTGGCTCCCGGCGACGCCAGGCTGCGCGCCGGACGGCTCGCGGAGCTTCGTGCGGGCGGTCCGGAGGACGGGCTGTACCGCTTGACTTCGACCGTCCATCGGTTCGGCCGCGACGGCTACCGGGTCCGGCTGCGCGGTCTGCGGGTGGAGACCCCGTAGAGCCGTTTCGTGCTTTCGTTCCGCCGGCTGGAGCGGCGAACGCCGCGGATGGCACCGGCGCGGTTCGTGGCTCCTCGCATTCCGAGGCCTCGCATGATCGTCGATGGCGGCCGTTCCCCGCGGGGCTGGGCCTTTCCCGTTCGTCCGACGGCGGGAGGCGGCATCGCGCTCTCCGGCGAGACGCGGCGGCTCGAGGAGTCGATCTGGATCGTCCTCGGGACCGCGCGCGGGGAGAGCTTGATGAGCCCGAGCTTCGGCTCGAAACTCGCCCAGGCCGGGCTGGCGCCCGGCTATTCGCGCAGCCTCGGCGCCGCGGAGTATCTGGCCCGCGAGGCCCTGGAACGGTGCGAGCCGCGCATCGACGTGGTTGCGGTCCACGCGCGGTTCGCGCCGGAGGACGAGAAGCGCGTCCTGCTCGAAGTGGAGTATCGCAGCCGTTCCACCGGCGAGACGGGAAAAACGGTTTACCCGCACCCGCTGTAGCGCGGTGTGGAGCTCACGAGAGGAAGTGCACGCCCATGGCCTTCGACGTTCCGCGCCTCGACCCACGGACGCACGACGACCTCTTCCGGGAGATGGTGGCCCTCATCCCGCGCTACGCCCCGGAATGGACGGACCGCAGCGAGAGCGATCCCGGGATGACGCTCCTCTCGCTCTTCGCCTGGATGGGCGAGGCGCTGCTCTACCAGGTCAATCGCGTCCCGGACCGCAGTCACCGCGAGCTGCTTCGGCTCCTGGGCCTCGAGCCGCGGCCGGCGCTGCCCGCGCGCGCGTGGCTCACGTTCGGGGCGGGCGCGGAGCGCAAGGAGCCGTTGTCCGTCCCGGCGGGAACCCGGTGCGAGGTCGAGAGCCCGGGGGACGACGGTCCCGTCTACTTCGAAACCGACGAAGAACTCCTGGTGCTCCCCATCGCGCTGCGTTCGGTGCAGTCCTTCGATGGGGTGGAATACGTCCTCGAGACGCCGGCGAACGACCTGGGGCTGGAGGCGTGGTTCCCCTTCGGGCCCCGCGTGGTGGAGGGGAGCGCGCTCTACCTCGGCTTCGAAACGCCGGGACGCTTCCCCCGGGCCTCGCTCCGCCTCGCGGTGTTCCCGGCGGGCGGCGCGGAGTCGTCGGGGGAAGGCGCCTGCGGCCACGCGCCGGGGCCGGGACACCTCGCCGACGCCCTGGCCTGGGAGGCGTGGGACGGGAAGACCTGGGCTTCGGTGCGGGTCCTGCGCGACGACTCGCGCGGCCTGACCGGAGGCGGCAACCTGCTTTTCGCGGAAGTCGGAGAACTGGCGCGGGGAAAAGCGGGGATCGAAACCGCCGACCTTTACTGGTTCCGCGCGCGCGTGGTGCGGCCGGACTACGACGCGGCGCCCTCGGTTGCGCGCCTCGTGCCGAACACCCTCGAAGCGACGCAGGCGGTGACGGTCCGGGAGGAGGTGCTCGGCTCGAGCGACGGGACGCCGGAGCAGTGCTTCCGACTCCAGCACGCGCCGGTCCTGGCCGGAACCCTCTCCCTGGACGTGGACGAGGGGCGCGGCTGGGAACGCTGGGAGGAGAAGTCCTCGCTCGGCGGCTCGCAACGCGGGGAGCGCCACTTCACGCTCCACCGGCTGAAGGGGGAGGTCCGCTTCGGCGACGGGAAGCACGGCCGGATTCCCGCGACGGGGAGGAACAACGTGCGCGCGGCGTCGTACCGTTACGGCGGCGGGCCGCGCGGCAACGTGCCCGCGGGCCGGGTCACGCGCATTTCGACCCCGGTGCCGGGGCTGGACACCGTCACGAACCTCTTCCCGGCGCACGGCGGCGCGGAGGAGGAAGGGTTGGAGGCGCTGCGTGCGCGGGCGCCGGGGATCCTGCGGGCCGGGGACCGCGCCGTCACTGCCGCGGATTTCGAGGAGCTCGCGCGCGGGACACCGGGGGTTCGGATCCTGCGCGCGCGGGCACTGCCGCTACGGCATCCGCGACACCCGGGCGTGGAGTTCCCCGGGGCCGTGACGGTCGTGGCCGTACCGGATGCGCGAGGGTCAAGCCCGAAGCCGTCGCGCGCGACCCTCGAGGCCGTGCAGCGTCATCTGGAGGAGCACCGGCTGATCACGACCGAGGTGCACGTCGTCGGGCCGGGGTATCACGTGGCGCAGGTGCGGGCGCAGGTCGAGGCGCGCGCCGACGCCGATCCGGGTCGCATCCAGGCGGACCTCGAAGCGGCGCTCGCGACCTGGTTCCACCCGCTGCGGGGCGGACCGGAGGGGAAGGGCTGGCCCTTCGGCGGCGCCGTGCATCCCGCGGAGGCGTACCGGGTGCTGCTGGGGCACCCCGGGGTGCGGCGCGTGCTGGAGGCGCATGTGCTCGTCGACGGCGAGCGGTGCGCGCTGGACGGGCAGGTGGCGATCCCGGCGGCGGACCTGGTGACGTCCGGGGACCACGAAGTGACCGTCGTGGCGAGATGAGCACGCGAGGAGGAGGGTGGGGCGCGGGGAAAACAAAGCGGGAACGGTCTCCGAAAGGGCGACGAAAGACGAAAACACGGAGGCGCGGAGACGCAGAGGAACGTTCGTAGGGTGAATACCCTAGCAACCGAGCGCCCGCGCAAAAATAACTGCGCAGGCTCGGACCTCGAGGCTCCTGGGGGCGCGGCCCTCTGGGCCGCGCTGCGCGGGCCGGAGGCCGGCGCCCCCAGGCATCGGTCGATCCACGAAAATGTAACGTGGTTCTTGCGTGGGCGCCGAGGAACCGCTTCGGCCTTCTTCCAGGGAACAGAGGCATGATGACCCCGGGCTTGCGTTGCCTGCTCCTGGACCCGGAGACGGGCTGGCGCATGGTCGGGGCGGGGATGGAGGGGCTGGAGGCGCTCCCGGACGGGCTGCGGCTGGCGTCCAGGTCGCTGCCGCTCCCGGCGGACGGGACCCTGCCTCCGGCCACGCCCGGCTCCGGCCAGGGGTTCTTGGCCGAGGGCCGGGTGGTCCTGGGTCCGCTGGACGGCGGGGAGGCGGGCTGCACGTGGCACCGCGTGGAGCTCGAAGCGGACATCCCGACGGGGACCGCGCTGGTCGTCCAGACGCTGACTTCGGAGCAGTCGGCGGACCCCGCGCCCGCGAGGCCGGGGACCGGGACGGCGGCGGGGGACGGGTGGTCGTCGCCCCAGGTGAACCCGACGGAGTTCCTGGTCCAGTCCCGCGCGGGGCGGTACCTGTGGATCCGGGTTTCGTTCCGCGGCGGCACGCGGGCCACGCCGAGGCTTGCCTCGCTCTCGGTGCGCTTCCCGCGCGTGACCTCGGCGCGTTTCCTGCCGGCGGTCTACAGGGAATCCTCGAAGGGGGACGGCTTCCTCGAACGGTTCGTCTCGGTCTTCGACCGCGCGCTGGAGCCGATCCGGAGCGGCGCGACGGAGTTCCAGGCGCGGCTCGATCCGCTGTCGGCGCCCGCGGACTTCCTGCCGTGGCTCGCGGGGATCCTGGGCGTAGCGAACGACCCGGCCTGGCCTACGGAGGCACGGAGGCGTTTTCTGGCGCGCGCGGGCCGTCTCTTCCGGACGCGGGGGACGCCCGCGGGGATCGCGGACGCGCTGGAGGCCTTCCTGGGCCGCCGGCCGAGCCTGGAGGAGCACTTCCGGCGCCGGCCCGAGCCGACCGAGGCGGAACCGCGTGCCGGCATCGAGCTGCCCTTCCGGGTCGGGGTGGATCCGGACCGGGAGGCCTGGTACGCGCACGCGCACCGCTTCACGGTCGTGCTGCGCCCCGGCGAATGCGCGGACGACGCGGCGCGGCGTGCCCTGGCCCGGGTGGTGGAGGCGGAAAAGCCCGCGCACACGCTCTTCGACTTCAGGGTCGGGGAGGAGGGCCCGGGGCCGGCCCTCGTCCCCGAGGGGCCGGCCGCGCCCCGGATCGGGGTCGACGCCGTGCTCGGCGAAGAGGGCATGCGACTGTGACGGAGAGCGTGGGAACGGGACCGGCCGGCGTCCCCGGCGCCGCGGGCGAACGCGTCCGCTATTTCAAGGGGAAGCTGCTCGAGGTCCGCGACTTCCAGGACGAGCAGGCCTACCACACCGGGCGCCGCTGGTTCCACGCCGCGGCCCTGCACGGCTGGGGCACGGTCGCGGGGCTGTGGGTGAAGCCGCATCCGGCAGGACCGGACGGACGGGTCCTCGTGGAGCCCGGGCTCGCGCTGGACGGGCTGGGCCGGGAGATTTTGCTTTCGTCGGAACAGGTGGTGGACGTGGCCGCGGCCGCGCGCTCGAAGGGGGGAGCGGCGGAGGCGTTTCCCGGGCTCGGGCGAACGCTGTATATCGCCGCGCGCTACGCCGAGTCCGAGGTGGAGGCCGCGAGGCCGCAGGGCGCGGGTGCGGCGGGCGTCGCCAAGCCGGGCGGCGCGGGGCCGGCCGCCCCGGATCGCATCCGGGAGGGGTTCGCCCTCGAGGTGCTGGGAGAGGAGGAGCTCCCTCCCCCGCCGCCGCCGGATCCCTCCCGCATCCGGATGCGGTGGACCCACACCATCGTCGTGCCCAGGCCGATCCAGGCGGTCTTCGTGGGGTCCCGCCGTCGGCTCCTGATCCTGGGCGGCGGGGAGCAGGGCACGCTCCACGTGTTCCATGCGGACAACCAGTCCCCGATCGCGTCGATCAGCGTCGGGAATGCGCCCGCGTCGATGGCGGTCTCGACCGACGGAAAGCGCGCCTGGATTTCCACGTCCCGGGAGACCTCCTCGACGCCCTACCGCATCCTCGAAGTGGACCTGGAGGAGTTGGAGCGGAGCCGGGACCGTGCGATCGTCGCGGAGTTTCCGGTGGCCGGAGCGACCGGTGCGCAGAAGGGTCCGCTGCGGCTGAGCGCGGACGGGCGGCACTTGTTCGGCGTGCGGCGCGGCGAGCCGGACGGGACGGGACAGGTGCTCTGCTGGAGCCTGCAAGGGTCGCGGAGCCCGAGCGGCGTGCCGCCGGTCGCGGCCTTTCCCACCGGCCGGCTGCCGTGGGGGCTTGCGCTCACGCCGGACGGCGCCCGGCTCTTCGTCGCATGCTCCGGGGACGACCGCGTGGAGATCCTGGACGCGACGCGGCTGACCGCGCCCGTCGCGGACGCGCGACCGGCGAAGACGGCCCAGGTGAAGACGGACGCCGAACCGGACCGGCTCGCGGTGACGCCCGCGGGGCATTGGCTCGTCGTCACCTGCCGCGGGGGTCGGAGCGCGCAGATACTCGACCTCCGGACCCTCGACGCCCCCGCGGGCCCGACCTGCGCCGCGACGGTGCAGCTCCCCCAGACCCCGGTGGACCTGCTGGTATCGGCGACGGGCGAGTGGGCGCTCGTAGCCACAGGGGACGCGGCCGGGGGGGAAGGGCGGGGCTCGGTGCGCGTGCTCAACGTGGAGGCCGCGGTCGCCGGGCGCGGGGAAGCGCTCGGCTTCGCCGTCGAGGTCGGCGAGAACCCGCAGGGGCTTGCGTTGGACCCGACGGGCCGGAGCCTCTACGTGGCGAACCCGGGCGGCGTGGCGGCCGGCAGCGGCGCCGTCACGCTGGTGGAGCTCGAAGAGGGGGCGACGCTGGACCTGCTGCGCAGGCCCGTCGCGAAGCCGCGGGAGCGCGCGGGCGGGGAGCGGGTCCTCCTTGCGGCGATCACAAGGTACACGGACGGCGAGCGCATCGGCGTGGACCGGATCGACAACTGGGTCGCGCGGCGGCTGGCGCCGCCGGTGGACGTGCTCGCCGAGGCGATCCGGGGCCTGTCCACCCAGACGCGCGGCGCCCCCTTCCCGGAGTCGGCGCGCATCTCGCCCGGCGGACCTGCCGTTCCCGCCGCGCTCGCGCCCTCGGCCGGCGCGCCCACGGCGGCGTCGGCGCCGGCGGCGCCGGCTGCGCCTGTCGAAGGGCAGGCGGGTGGCCCCGCGGCCGGCGCGGAGGGGACCCGGATCGTCCGCATCAACTGGACCCACGGCGGGACGATCGCGCGCCCCGAGCTGCTGCGCGGCCTGGAGGTCGTCTTCGACCACGAGGTGCGCACCGCGTGCCTGCGCGAGGAGACCCTGCAGCTCCGGATCCGGCGGAGCAACCCGAAGACAGGCGAGTATCTTTTTTTCGTGATCCCCTCGCCGCCGATGATGATCCGGCCCGGCGCGGACGGTCGCTCGGCCGCGCTCGTGATGCAGGAGTCGACGTACTACCGCGACTTCGTGAAGCCCGGAGACCGCCTGCTGCTGGTTCTGCGGGGGGACCTGGTCCTGGACCGCAACAACCGGCCGGTGGAGGCCGCGGCCCGGTTCCTCCCGAACCCGGACGGGACCTTCGCGCTCGACCGGACCGGGACGGGGGCGGCGGGCGGGACGTTCGAAAGCTGGTTCACGCTCACCTAAGCGCCCGCGAAAAAATACCTGCGCAGACTCGGACCTCGAGGCTCCTGGGGGCGCGGCCCTCGGGGCCGCGCTGCGCGGGCCGGAGGCCCGCGCCCCCAGGCATCGGTCGATCCACGAAAATGTAAAGTAATTCTTGCGCGGGCGCTAAGGGCGCGTACAGGAACAGCTCCTGCAGTTCGGAAACCAGGGAGCTCCTCAGGAAAAGGCTCAACGCTCAAGGATCAATTTTCAGACAAGGCTCAAAGTTCAAGGCTCAGAGTCCGCAATTCCCTGCCCGGGCTACGTTCCATGGTGGTCATGGAGAATTGAACCTTGAGCCTTGTCTGAGTCTTGAAAATTGAGCATTGAGAATTCAGGTCGCCCCCCTGCGCGTCCAACGAGCAAGTTATCTTCTTACGGGCCCTAACGCGGCGGAGCCGCAACCCACCAAACGAACCCGAGGAGGCGACGATGCCCGGCGATGAAGTGCAACGCCTGTTCTACCGCGCGCGCCAGCTCCTGACGCCGGAGGACCTCCTGGACGAGCAGCGGTACCACATGGAGATGCGGCGCCGACATGCGATCGGCGAGCACACCTGGGGGATCGTGAGCGGCCTCACGCTCGTCAAGCGGAAAGCGGAGGGCGCGGCGGGCCCGCAGTATTTCCTGGAGCCCGGGATGGCGGTCGACGGTTTCGGCCGGGAGATCCTGGTGCTCAAGGAGGCCCGCATCGACGAGATGGAGTTCGTCGCGCGCGGCTTCCGCGAAAAACAAGGCGCCTTCGTGGTGTGGGTGACCTACCACCGGCTGCAGGCGAACGTGACCGGAGCGGGGACCGACCCGGAGGCCTTCTCGCGCTGGACCGAGACGTACCGGCTGCTGCTGGGGGACCAGCCGGCCTTCCCCAACCCGCCGAAGCCCTCGGACCCGCTCCCGGACGACCCGGAGAAGGGACGCTGGCCGGTCCCGGTGGGCCGGCTCTTCTGGGACGGCGGAAAAATCGTGGACGCGGACAACGGCGCGCGCAAACACGTGGGCGTGGTCGCGGAGGAGGTGCGGCCGCCCTCGGACGCCGCGCAGCTCCGGATCGCCGCGGCGGTCGCGCGGTTCGCCGGGGACGCGGCGGTGCGCGGGCGGGTGACCGTGGGGCGGTCGATCGGGGACGGGCGCGGCCGGCTGGTGCTGGAAGCGAACGAGAACGACTCCTCGCTCGTCACGAAGACGGCGGACGAGAACCGCGGGACCGCGTCGCACGACCTCGTGGTCCGCACGAACGACGGCAAGGGCGGGAATCGCGTGGTCGTGGACAAGGACCTCTTCCGAGGGAAGTCGATCCTGGCTGACGAGGCGCTGGTGACGCAAGGAGACCTGTCCGTGCAGAACCAGGCGATTTTCCGGGGAAAAATCACGGTGGACCTGCGGGAGCGCGGCGTGATGCAGGAGGGGCGCGATGCGCTCCATCTGCTCGCCTCCCCGAACCAACAGGCGGCGACGATCCTGACGAACAAGCAGAAATTCGCCCTGGTCGCGGACGCCGGTCATCCGGCCGACCTCTGGCTGCGGCACGTGGAGGCGGAGGGGGACGTGCAGACGCGGAAGGTGCTGCCGCGGTACACGACCTGGTCGCCGATCACGCCGACCGAGCCGACCGGCGGCGCGGCGATCGTGAACGACAATGACGCGTACAAGGAGCTGATGGTCGTCGGCAACTACAGCGCCGACGGGGCGCGGCGAAAAGTCGGGCTGTACGACGACGTCACGACGCACGGCGACCTGGAGGTCCGGCGCAACCTGGGCGTGCAGAAGCGGTTCACGGCGAAGGAAGACGTGGTCGTGGAGGGCAACCTCACGGTGCGCGGGCTGACGGACGTGAAGTTCCGGCTCCCGGTGCCGGATTTCCGCTCGGGCTGGGTGCAACTCGAGCAGGGGACCGCGCCCGCGGTCATGACGCTCTTCCACGGCCTGCGCACGACCGACCTTCTGATCATGGCCTACGTGCGGCGTGTGACGGCGACGGGCGAGCACCTGAGCCCGCTCGGCCTCGGCGGCGAGACCTACGGGTACTCGGTGGAGCTGGCCTCAGAGGACACGCTGCGGGTGATCCGCGGGGCGAGCCCCGCCCTTTCCACGGCGGCCTCGGGGGCGCCGGTCGCCGGGCTTACGTTGCACCCGGTGCTCTTGACGATCCAGCTCTGGCGGGTGCCGCCGGGGACGGCGCCGCGGGGGTAGACCCGCGGATGGCGTGGTGCATGAGCGTGGCGGGGGCGGCTCAGGCAACGTGACAGGGACGACGTGGAGTACAGGCGCGAGAGACGGAGTCGCGAAAGAGTCTCGATTTCAAATTCCAAATTGCAAAAAGTCAAATTTCAAATGGCGGAAGGCGAAGGTCGCGGGCGCGAAGTGCGGCCGGAGCGCGATAGGAGCGACGAGCCATGCGAAGCGAAATCCTGTACGAGCGGAGTTCCGGCAAGATCGTGGGGCTCCGGCAGTGCATGGGGGCCGAGGAGTACATGGTGCCGGTGGGAGACCAGGACAAGCTGGTCGCGGACTTCGACCCGGGCCGGAAGCCGCTGGCGGCGTTTCGGGTGAATCCGGTCGAGGGCAAGATCCTGGAGAACCCGGACTTCTCGCCGCCGGCGCGTCTCGTGCTGACGTGCGACGCGCCGGGAAAGCACCCGGTGGACGGCATCCCGGAGATCCGCGCGGACGGAAAGAGTTTCACGTCGATCCTAATCCAGAAGGTGGACCTGGAGGGAAACTCGCTCGCGAGCGACGCGGACCACGACCGGGTGTACCTGCGGACGGACGGCGGCCTGCTCACGGATCCGGAAGGAAAGCAGATTTGGATGGTGCAGCTTCGAAACGGGGCGGCGAGGGTCCGGCTGGTGTCGGGTCGCGAGTCACGCGTCGCGGTGATCCGGGTCTTCAACGAAAACCTCCACCTCATGCCCGGCCAGCTCTCGGTGGAGTTCGTCTAGGGGCCCGTTGACGAACTTCGGACACAGTCGTCAACTCTGTCACGGCGTGTCGTACGCCGTGCGGACGTTCGCGCGGGCCGGAGGCCCGCGCCCCCAGGCATCGTATCTGGACTTCGGCAACAGGCCACTCGTGGCCCGTTGACGAACGATGGACCCCGTCGTCCACCCTGCCACGGCGGGTCGCAACCCATGGGGCCGTTCTCGCGGGCGGGCCTGCGCTCCGTAGCTCGCGGCGAGCGAGCGGAGGAGGGAGGCCCGCGCCCCCAGGCCTCGTGTCTGGAGCTCGGCAACAGGCCACTCGTGGCCCGTTGTCCGAGTGCGGCCGCAGTTGTCGTGGGCCGACGCCGCCTTTCGTGGTTCCGCCCGCAGGCGGACGGTCGGGCGGCATGGCGGGCGCCCCCGAGAACGTCACAGGCCTTAAGGCGGTAGCCGATGCAAGCCTGGGCATCGCCCGATTTCGCACGGGACGCGGCGGTCCCCGGCGGGATCGTCGTCGCGCGCCACGTCTGCGAGTATCTGCTCGACGAGGAGGGGGACGAGGGCGGGTCGGTCCTGAAGCGGGCGCTGGACCGCGCGGCCGAGCGACTGGCGGCCGAACTCGAGCCCGCGCTGGGCGGACTTCTTGTGCCGGGGGAGGAGTTGGTCCTTGTCCGGCGCGTGGAGGTGGACCTGGCCCTGGCAACGGAATGCGCCGTCGGTCGCGGTCCGGACGGCGGGGCGCCGGCCGCACGCGCCTGGGCGGACGCCGTCTCGCAGGGGCTCGCCCGCAGTCTCCAGGACCCCGCCTGCGCGCGGTTCGCGACCGCCTCCCCGGAGGGCCCGCCGGTCGTTCGCTTTCCGACCCCCTCGCATTTCGTCGCCGCTTTTCTGGCCGAGCTTCTCGACGGCCGCGCCTGGGATCGGTGGTATTTCCGCTGTTACGAGGCCCTGCGTGCGCTCCCACCCGGCGCGGGGGCGCTCGCAGCGCTGACGCGATGCGCCGCGGACCTCGGCGACATCCTGCTGGCGTTCCGGGACCAGGGGGAGATGGACGCGCTGGTCCGCCTTCTCGGCGAGGAGGGGTGCGGCCGGCTTCTCTCCGCGGCCGCGGAGGCGGCGGAAAGGCAGGGCCCGTGGCCGACGGGTGGCAGGCTGAGAGAGCTCGCGGCGCTCGCGGCGCGCGCGCTGGATGCGGCCCCCCGCGCTGAAGGAGCGAGGACGGGAGGCGGTTGGAGCCCGGGGGGCGGCGGGGGGCCGGCGGGGAACGCGGCCCAACGGCTTCGCGCTTGGGTTCTCGCCCTGCCGACGACCTGCGAGCCGCGCGAGCGCGCGTGGCTCGCTGCCGTGCTGGACCTTCTGGCTCGGCTTCGCGCACTCCTACGGCATTTACCCTACCCGGCCTCCGTGCTACGGTACCTGCGGGGAGAGGAGAGCCTCCCCACCGCCGAGGTGGCGCAAGTGGAGCGCCTGCTGGGGAGACGGGACTTCCTGACGGCCTTGCGGTCCGCGGCGGGCCCGGGCGGGGGCGGCTGGCTGGAGGAGGTCCTGGCCTGTCGCTTGGACCGCGGAGAGGCCGGGAGTCGGCCGACCGCGGACGGCCGCCGACACGCGGACGTCCGGGGGCCGGAGGTCCGGGGGGCGGGGCCGCTCGCCGACAGCAGGGAGTCGCGGCCGGTCGAGGCGCTCGAGCGCGCTTTGGGCGGGCGGGTGGAGGACACGGAGCGGATTTTCGACGAGTCGTCCAACACGGCGGGGGTCGCGCTGCTGCTCGGTCCGTTTTCGGAACTGGGCGCCTGGGAGTCCCTCCGCGAAGCGGGAGTGGCGGAGACGCAGGCGCGACACATCCTCCTCGCGGCCCTGCTCTCGGCCCTCGGGGGCTGGCCGGGCCGCCTCGCCCGGCTGGACGAACGGCTGCCCGCGGTGGTCGGGCTGAACGGGGCCGCCCGGGACGCGGATTTGGCGGCGGGGTTCCGAGGTCCGGATCGACTGGCGGCGCTCCGCGCGCAGCGGGGGCTCCTCGTGCGCCTGAGGGCATCGGGCCGCCTGGGCGGGGGACGGTTCCTGCTCCACGTCCCGGACGCGCCCGCCGGGGGCGTCGACACGCTCCCCCTCTCCGGCGATCACCCTCGACGCGGGTCGGGCGACACCGCTCCGCGTCCGGCGGTGTTTCAGGAGTGCGCGACGGGCCTCTGGCTGGGCATCGGGGAGGCGAACGCGGGCGGGGCCGCGGCGCTGGCGCGTCGCGGGTTGACCGATTGCGGCGCCCTCGAGGCAAGCCGCGGGGGGAGGCCGGGCCTCGGCCTCACGGTCGACGGCCGCGTGCTCGGGCGGTGGGGGCGCCGCGCGCTCGCTGCGGAGTTCGGCGCGGAGGTGGCTTCGTTCGGCGAGGCGCGCGACGCGGACGAGCGGTCCCGCACGCGTCGCCGTGGTTTTACGGGGGAATGGGTCCACTTGGTCCAGGCGCAACGACTGCCCGACGAGGCGGGGGAAGGGCACGAGTGCCGGCTGGCCATGCTGCTCGCCCAGCAGGCCTGCCGGCTGCTGGCTCGGCGGCTTCCTGGCCTTGAGCAGTCGGGCGCCGCCTATTTGGGCGGTGCGCTCCTGGCCGGCGGCGGGCGGATGCGGAGGGCGGGCGAAGAGCTGCGCATCGAGGTCAACCCCGGGCCGCTCGGAGTGTCGTTGCGCGTCGGCGGTTTCCGGGAGGAGACGCTGGAGCTGCCGTGGCTGGCGGGGCGGGTGAGGGTGTCGCTGGCCGGGGAGGAGTGAAGCGAGGTGAGGGGTGGGTCGGGAGGAGACGGTAGAGAAGTGGGGTGACGGCGAGAGGGAGTGAACGGTTTTTTCAACAAGCCGAAGTGAAGCTAAAACCAATCTCTCCGTGCGTTGCCAGAGATCATCGCCGGTAGAGGACGGTAGACTCAGCGTCCGGCCTCTGCGTCTCCGCGTCTCTGTGTAAAAGTCTCGCGTTCGCCCCACGCAGCCGGGTCGAATTTCAAATTGCAAAAAGTCAAATTGCAAATCTCAAATTTCGCCTGCGTCTAGCTGGGAGGCGGAGCCATGATCTAGCCATTTGCCGCCGTCGGTCGAGTTTAGCCTCAGTTCGGGTTGTTGACTTTTTTCACTACGGAGGCGCAGAGGCGCAGAGGACCTTTGGTGGGTTGAGGCTCGTTCGTGCCGCCGAGAAGGGGATGGCCGCCGTAGGATAGCGGGATGCCGGCAGGCAGGGTGCGAAGCATGCGTAGCGCGAGCCGTCTCCGACCCGCATCGCCCCGCCCCCCTCCCCTTCCCCGCCCCCGGGCCTAGACTTCCAGGATCTCCTTCGACTTCCGCTGGAGGAGGTCCTCGATCTTCTTCTCGCTCTCCTCGGTCGACTTCTGGATCTCTTCCTTGAGCTTGAAGGCCTCGTCCTCGGTGAGGGCGCTGTCCTTCTTCTCCTCCTCCGCCTGCTTGTTCGAGTCGCGGCGCACGTTCCGGACGGCGACCTTGGCCTTTTCGGCGATCTCCTTCACGCCCTTGACGAGCTGCTTGCGCCGGTCCTCGGAGAGGGGCGGCACGGCGAGGCGCAGGACCTTGCCGTCGCTCGACGGATTCAGGCCGACGTCGGACTTCTGGATCGCCTTTTCGATCGCGGAGAGCGTGCTCGGATCAAAGGGCTTCACGAGGATCATGCGGGCGTCCGGGACCGAGATGGTCGCGAGCGACTTGAGGGTCATGGGGGCGCCGTAGGCCTCCACGCGGATGTTCTCCACGAGGCCGGGCGTGGCGCGGCCCGTGCGGATGCCCTTGAACTCGTTGACCATCACCTCGATGGCCTTTTCCATCCGGTCCTGGGCTTCGAGAAAAATGTCGTCGTAGGGCATGTTCGACCTCCGATCGGCTACTGGATGCGTGTCCCGATCTGTTTCCCGCGGATGGCCCGGACGATGTTCCCCTTCTTCTTGAGGTTGAAAACGATGATCGGGATCCGGTTCTCCATGCACATCGAGATGGCGGTGGAGTCCATCACCCGCAGGTGGTTGTTCAGGACTTCCATGTAGGAAAGGGAATCGTACTTCTTCGCGGTCGGGTCCTTTTTCGGATCGGCGGTGTACACGCCGTCGACCTTGGTCGCCTTGAGCAGCGCGTCCGCGTGGAGCTCGGTCGCGCGGAGCGCGGCCGCGGTATCGGTGGTGAAGTGCGGGTTTCCGGTCCCCGCGGCGAGGATGACGATCCGGCCCTTTTCGAGGTGGCGGATCCCGCGTCGCCGGATGAACGGCTCCGCGACGGACTGCATGGGGATCGCGGTCAGGACGCGCGTCGGCACGCCGCGCCGCTCCAGCAGGTCCTGCAGGGCGAGGGCATTCACGACGGTGGCCAGCATGCCCATGTAATCGCCGGTTGCCTGGTCGACGCCCTGTTCGGAGAGTTCGGCGCCGCGAACGATGTTGCCCCCCCCGACCACGACCGCCAACTGGACCCGCAGCTCGTGGGCGGAGACGATCTCGTCGGCGACCGCGCTCACCTCGGCGATGTCAATGCCGCGGTCGGCCACCTTGCAAAAGCCCTCCCCGCTGATCTTGAGGAGGACCCGCCGGAGCTTTTGAGAGGCCATGCCGCCCTACCGCCGTCTACGAGCCGATCTCGAACTTGGTGAACCGACGAACGGTGATGTTCTCCTTGAACTTCGCGATTTTCGCCTTCACCAGATCCGCGACCTTGGTCTTGCCCTCCGCGTCCTTCACGAAATTCTGATCGAGGAGGCACTTGGCGGCGAAGAAGTTCTTCTCCAGCTTGCCCTCGACGATCTTCGCCACGATCTCGGGCGGCTTCCCCTTGACCTCGGCGGCCGCCTTGTCCTTCTCCGCCTGCAGCGCCGCCGCCGGGATGTCCTCGCGGCTCACCCAGGTGGGGTCCATCGCGTACACCTGGAGGCAGAGGTCGCGGAGCAGCTCGTCGAATTCGGGGTTCTTCGCGACGAAATCGGTTTCGCAGCGGAGGTCGACCATGGCGGCGCCCTTGCCGGCCGGGAAGGCGGCGGTCTTGTCCGCGCCATGGACGTAGACGCCGATCTTGCCCTGCTTGGTCTCGCGAGCGGACTTCTCGCCGGCCTTCTCGATGCCGCGCTTCTTCAGCCACTCGGCGGCCTTGGTCAGGTCGCTGTCGCACGCCTCGAGGGCGGCGCGGCATTCCATGACGGGGGCGCCGGTCGCTTCCCGCAGCTTCATCACCAGTTTCGCGTCGATGGGCATTTCCTTTTCCTTCCTCGGACCCCCGTGGAGTCCGCTCGAGTTCACAGAGAGAGGACGTGGCGCCGCGCGTCCCGGGGGGGAGGGCCCAGCCGGGGCACGGACAGGGCCGTCCCGCCGCGCCCAGGCACGGGCGGCGGCAGCGAGGGGAAGGCCGTGGGCCTGGGCGGCGTTACGGGGTCGCCGGAGGCGGTGCCTGCGGAGCGCCGCCCGCCGCGGGGGGCGGCGCCGACGGGTTCGTGCCACCGGCAGCCGGGGGCGCGGCCGGCGCGGCGGGGGCGGACGGGGCCGGCGCGGGGGCGGAAGCGGGAGCCGAGGACGGTCCGCGCTCCTCGCGCCGGGGCCCGCCTCCGGGGCGACGGCCGGTATCGCGACCGCCGCGGCGGCCCATGTCCCGTCCGAAACTGACGGCCTCCACCGGCCTCTCCGGCGGCGGCACGTAGTCCTTCCTCCCCTCGGTGATGGCCTCGGCCATCTTGCCCGACACGATCTGGATCACGCGCATCGCGTCGTCGTTGCCGGGGATCCGGATGTCCACGAGGTCCGGATCGCCGTCGGTGTCGATGAGCGCGATCGTGGGCACGCCCATCTTGCGGGCTTCCTGGAGCGCGTTTTTCTCCCGCTTGACGTCGACGATGAACATCGCGGCGGGCAGCTTGTCCATGGTCCGGATGCCGTCGAGGTTGCGCTTCAGCTTGCGCAATTCGCGCAGGAGCTGCGACCGCTCCTTCTTGCCGTAGCGCTCGAGCGTCCCGTCGGTCTGCATCGCCTCAAGCTGAAGCAGGCGCTGGAGCCGGGCGTGAATGGTCTTGTAGTTGGTGAGCGTGCCGCCGATCCAGCGCTCGTTGGCGTAGGGCATGTTACAGCGCTTGGCCTCCGCCTCGACGACGTTCTTGGCCTGGCGCTTGGTGCCCACGAAGAGGATCATGCCCCCGCGGGCGGCGACCCTCTTGACGAAGTTGCACGCCGCGACGAGGCCGCGGACCGTGGCCTTGAGGTCGATGATGTGGATGAGGTTCCGCTTGCCGAAGATGTAGGGCTTCATCTTCGGGTTCCACCGGCTGACGCGGTGCCCGAAGTGGACCCCGGACCCGACGAGGTCCTTGATGGAAACGATGGCCATGGAGCGCTCCTTCCATTGTCGCCGGGAGCGGGGGAGATCCCGGGGTGGGATGCGCTCGGAAGGAGGCGCGCACGGGAAGGCGACGCGGACTGGCGTCGCGGCGGCGCTCATCGGTCGGTTCGGGACGACGCGTCCCGGGGAGCCGGCCCCCGACCTCCGTTCGAGCGGAAAACGCCTCGTCCAGGGGAGGCGAAAAGTCGGGGTATTTTAGCAGGGGGGGGTGGGAAGTCAACCGATTTCGGGGGCTGATCACCCGGAGCTTCGCTTTGACTCGGCGGCTACCTCCGGATGGCGATCCGCGCATCGCGGGAGAGCGGGTCCTCGGGGAAGGAGGCGAGCGCGTGTTCCAGCACTTCGCGCGCGGCGGCGAAACGACGTGCCTTGTGCAGGGCCAGTCCCCACCGATACAGCGCCGGGCCGAGCACCCGACTCCCCGGATATTCGTTCGCGACGCGGGCGAAGCATGCGGAGGCTTGGACCCAGCGGCCGGCCTCCTCCTCCATTTCCCCGAGCTGGAAATGCGCCTCGTCTTCAAAGCCGCAGGCCCCGCCCTCGCCCGGTCCGAGCACGCGCTCGAAGGCAACCAGCGCGTCCGCTGCACGATCGAGGGCGCGCAGCGCCTTGCCGCGAAAGTAGGACGCGGACCGCGCGTGGGCCGAACCCGGGTGCATTTTTTCGAAGCCGGCCGCGAGGGCCTCGACGCGCGCGGCGGCCTCCGGGAGCGGAAGCGCGTCGGCGGCTTTCACGAGGAGGCGGTAGTCGGCGAGGCCAGGGTCCGCGAGTCGACCGAGGGCCGAGACCGCATACGCTCGAGCGGCGGTGCGAAAATTCGGCCACTCCTCCCCCGCCGCCTCCAACAAGGCCTCCTCCCAGGGCCGTCGCGCGGCGAGCGACGCCGCAAGGCGCTGCACGGCCTGCTCCCCGCCTCGCGACTCCAGGTAGTCGAAGGCAAGGAAGTCTTCGGGGTAGTCCCGGAGGCCATGGGGTCCATCGAGGCCGTTGACAAGCAGCGCGGGCTCGTCGAAGAATTCGCGCTTCGCCAGGTAGTACCGGACCCGCGCGGGTCCCTGGCCGGCGGCCCAGAGCGCGATCCCTTCACGCAGCCAAGCCGGCAGCCGGGCGAACGCCCCCCCCATGCGGACGAGGAAGATCGCGTGGGTCAGCTCATGCACCAGCTCGACCTGGAGGTCGGCCGCGCCGGAGACGAGCGCCTCCACGCCGGCCGTAATGTGCACGCGCGGACCCGCGGGTCCGGTTTCCTCGGCGGTGACGAACGGGTCGCCGGGCACGAGGCGGAGGCGGCGCTGCGAAAGGTCGAGCGCGTCGCGGAACCGGAGAAGGATTTCGCCGTCGTCGGCGTAGCCCAGGGCGAGGCGCCGGTTCACGACGGCGATCGCACGGGCGCGCGCGGCGGGGGCGGCTGCGAGGAGCGCGAGAAAGCGGGGGTCCTGTTTGAACCGGCCGTCGTAAGAGGCGTCGCCCCCCACGTGCACGGAGGGAGGTTCCGGCCGAACGAGGCGAAAGCCGAGAGGGGCGGCGACGAGGAGCAGGCAGACCGCGCACGCGACCGCGGGCCGCGGTCCACGCCGGCTACCCCGGTTTCGCGCATTCGATGAGAACGAGATGGCTGAGCCCCCGGAAGAGTGGAAAGCGAGTCAGGCGATCGAGGCCTGCGAGCCTGCGGACCGGGCTTGCAAGGCCGGCGGCGCCGGCGATCCGAACGGACAGGCCGGCCGCGCGACAGGCGGCGAAGACGGTCGCGGGCGAGTGGCGACAGAAGCCGTGCACGCGGATTCGCTCCTCGACCGAGGCAAGGAAGGGCGAGAAGGGATTTCTCCCGCGGACCAGGCGTCCGAGGCCTTCGCGCAGACGCTCCTTGGCCTCGATCCAGGAGCGCGCGTTTCCGAAGGAAAGGATCGCGCGCCCACCAGGGACGAGTGCGCGCCGGAGCTCCGCGAAAAAGGCCGTGAGGTCCGGCATGTGGTTGAGGATCTGCAGCCCTACGGCGAGATCGAAGGCCTCGGGGCGGACGGGCCACGCGCGGGAGATGTCGCCGCGGACCCGCAGCCGGCGCGCCGGCGCGTCCCGGTCGCCGGGGCTCTGCCGCAACATGCGAAGCGAACCGTCCAGGAGCAGGACGCGTCGCGCCGTTGCGAGCAGGGCCGACGACGCGCGGCCGAAACCTGCGCCGACGTCCAGGAGGTGCTCGATGGGCCGCTCCCCCGCGGTCTGGGCCAGGAGGGCGAGCTCGCGACGGTAGTAGGGGTTTCCGAGCACGCGCTCGCAGCCCCAGAGGGGGTCGGCTTCGTAGCGACGGAAGACCGGTTCCAGCGTGACACGGTCCGGGTTCCGCGGGGTGTCTTTCATGCTGCCTTGGCTTCCGCGTGAGCGCGTGTCCGTTTTTTTCCGACCGTTTCTCCGATGGCCTTGGCGATTTTAGCCTCGACTCTTGAGCTTTGCAACGCGGAAACCGATAATAGGGGTTCTGCAAGCGGAGAAACAAATGGCATCAAGCCTTGAACCGAAGCCGCCCCCAGACTCGGCGCCGGCGCCCGCTCGGCGCCGCGGCGGCCGCCGTTTGCGTCGCCTGCTCACCGGCGCGGCGATCCTGTGGGCGGCGGGGTGGGTCGCCTGGCCGGTGCTTTTTCAGGTGGCTCTTGAAGACATTGTCCGCGGGGAGCTGGACGCGGAGGAGGTGCGCGCTGAGCGACCGGGCCTGGTGGGCGGAAGCGGCGTGGCGGCTGGGCCGGTGGTTCTGCACTGGGGGCCCTCGATGGCCCAGCTCGAGCTCCGGGCGGAGGCGGCGACCGCCTATCTCGATCGGTGGCCGGGCGGGGAAACCCCCGCGCACGTGCACCTCGTGGTGGGTCAAGGAGTCACGTTGCGGCATGAGCGCGGTCGGGACGGAAGGCCGCCGATGCTGGCGCGGATGCGGACGCTCCGCATCGGTGACCTCCGCGAGGCCGCGATCGACGGGCTCGAGCTCGAATTCCCCGGCGGGGACGGCCCCGGCGGCTTGCGCAGGGCGACGGCTGCGCGGGTGGTCCTTCGCGCCGGGGTCGGGTTGTACGGCACGGAGCCGCCGGAGGGGGACCGAGTCGCGCTGCGTGCGGAGGGGGTGACTTTCGAATTTGCGGAACGCAGCGCGATAGGCGCGGCGAGCTTTGAAGTCGATTCCGTCGAGGCCGAGATCCATCCCGGCCCCTGGAAGCGGCCGGATCCAGAGGCATGGATGGCGGACTTCGTGCGAGCGAAATTCGACCCGCGCCGCGCAGGTTCCGGGGCGCCGGGAGCCGGGGCCGGCGACGCGGCCGGTGGGGAAAGTGCGCTCCGGAACGTGAAGGAACTCTCCGTGGCCTCGGCGCGATGGCGCGCGTTTCCGGTAGGCCCCACGATGGCGAAGTGGGAGGTGGTGGGGGTCCGCGCCGTCGTACAGCCCGACGCCGCGCGCGGCGCTTCGGGCGAAACCGGGCAGGGCGGCTCGACGGGTCCACCGCCTCCCCTGGCGGCGGGCCCGACGGGTGGGCCGCCGGCTTGGGTCGTGCGAGACCTTGGCGTCCGGGTGCTGGAGGCCGGCGGGCGGACGGAAGGGGCCGGCTACG
Source organism: Planctomycetota bacterium (assembly GCA_016197205.1). Lineage (GTDB taxonomy): Bacteria > Planctomycetota > MHYJ01 > WSZJ01 > JACPWG01 > JACPWG01. The sequence goes on along the minus strand of JACPWG010000194.1, from coordinate 62,184 downwards.
CGGAGACGGTTCGGCGGGAATCGGGCGGCGACACGCACGCCGAAGGGGTCACGTGGGAGGCGGCGCCGGAGTGGGACGGCCGATTGCGCGGGATCGCCTGCCGTCGTGTCACGGCGGGCGCGACGGCGGAAACGGAGCCTGCCTTCGGGAGCCTTGTGCTCGAGGGGGTCGGCTTCACGCTCGCGCTCGGCGACCTCGGGGGTGCGCCCGGCCGGCCCAAGGGCAGCCGGGGCGCGTCCGGAGGAGGTGGCGGGGGCGCGGTTGCGACGGCCGGTGCAGACACTGCGGACACCCTGTTCCGCTCCTGGCCGGGCACGCTGGCGTCCATTGCAGGCACATGGGAAGTGCGTGACGGCATGGTGGACCTGCGCATCCCGTGCAGGGGCGGCGAGGTGGCCCATCTCCGCGTGGAAGAGTTCCGGGGGCGGGCGCGTTCCGGGCCCGCGGGCCTCTCGCTCGAGGGGCTCGAGGGGAGCGTCGCGGGCGGGCGCCTTACGCTTTCGGGCACGGTCGGCGTCCGCGCGGGCGCTGGGTCGGAAGTCACCGTCGAAATCGCGGGCGTCGGGGCGGACCGCCTGTCGTCCGAGACGCCGCTGCGCGACCAGCGGCTGCTCGGGAAGCTCGAAGGGAGGGCCCGGCTCACGCAGAGCGGTAGGGCCGGGGCGGGGCTGGGAGGCGGAGGGTACTTGTGGCTGAGCCGGGGCAAGGCGGACCCGATCCCCGTGATCTCGGCCTTCGTGCGCGCGGTGCAGAACGCCGGGGACAAGGACACGAGCGTCACGGAGGGGCGCGTGGACTTCGCGCTCGAAGGGCAGCGCATCCATTACAAGGAGGTGCTCCTGTCCGGTCCGGCGCTGAGCGGCTGCGGCGACGGCTATTCCCGACTGGACGGCGACGACCTGGAGTTGCACCTGGTGCCACGGCTCGGCGGGGAGACCTCGGGGATCCCGATCCTGGGTCCGATCACCCAGAAAATCCTGGACACCGTGAAGGGACAGCTCCTGGAAGTGGAGATCACGGGGAGCCTAGGGGAGCCGCGGTCGTCGGTCGTTCCGCTGAAGCTCCTGACCTCGCCGATGCGGCGCTTTCTCGGCGTGCGCGGCGGCGACGGCGGCGCGCCGGTCGAGCGACCGCCGAGGGAGCGGCGGTGAGAGGTTGGCAGGCTCCGGGCCTACCTCCGCGACCGCCACTTGGCGACGAAGACGAGCGAAGCCTCGCCCCCTGCAACCTGCGACCCGGAAGGGGGCAAACGCTCCAGGTGTCTTCGACGCCGGCCAGGAGTCCTGGTGGTGCAGGGCTTCCGCCCTGTACCGACGGGACAACCCGGGTAGCCGTCACCGAGCCGGTAGTGTGCGGGCGCAACTCCTGGGGAACCTCCGGGAGACGATTCGTACCTGCCGTGCGCGAGCAAGTGCAGGGCGGAAGCCCTGCACCACAATGCCGACTCACTGCCCGACCCATGGTTCCAGGGTCCAGAGTCGCGCCGCGCAACGGTCCGCCTGCAGGCGGAACTACGAACGGCGGGCTCGGCCTTTCGGGACTGTGCCTGGGCGCGACCGGCGACGCGAGGGCCCGGGCGGCGCGGGCCGGATGGCCCGCTGCCGGAGCCAGTGATCGGCGAGAACGAGGGCAACCATCGCCTCGACGATCGGGACGGCGCGCGGAAGGACGCAGGGGTCGTGACGGCCGCGCGCGGCGAGGACGGCCCGGCGGCCTCGCCGGTCCACGGTCTCCTGGGGCTGGAGGATCGTCGCGGTCGGCTTGAAGGCCACGCGGAGCACGATCGGCTCGCCGTTCGAAATCCCGCCTTGGATCCCGCCCGAGCGGTTGGTCCGGGTCCGGATGCGCCCCGCCCGCGCGATGAACGCGTCGTTGTGCTCCGAACCCGTGAGCAGGATGCCCGCGAAACCCGACCCGAGCTCGAAGCCCTTCGAGGCGGGCAGCGACAGCATCGCCTTCGCCAGGTCCGCCTCCAGCTTGTCGAAGACCGGTTCGCCGAGGCCGGCCGGCACGCCGCGCGCCACGCACTCGACGATCCCCCCGACGGAATCGCCGCGCGAGCGCACCTCGTCGATGAGGGCGATCATGCGCGCCGCCGCAGCCGCGTCCGGGCAACGCACCGGGGTCCGCTCGACGGCCGCGGCCTTCGCGCCTAGGGGATTCACCTGAGCGACGACGTCGCGGACCTGCTTCACGTACGCGACGATTTCGATCCCGCACTCGAGCGCGAGCAGTTTCCGGGCGATCGCCCCCGCGGCGACCCTGCCCACCGTCTCCCGCGCGCTCGCACGGCCGCCACCTTGCCAATTGCGGATCCCGTATTTCGCCTCGTACGTGTAGTCGGCGTGCGACGGCCGGTACAGGTCCTTCATCGCCTCATAGGCCTCGGGGCGCGCGTCCTCGTTCTCCACGAGGATCTCGATCGGCGTGCCGAGCGTCCGCCCTTCGAACACGCCCGAGAGGATCCGCGCCGTGTCGCTTTCCTTGCGCTGCGTCGTGAGCCGGCTCTGCCCGGGCCGCCGCCGGTCCAGCTCCCGCTGCACGTCCGCCTCCGCGAGCGGCAGGAGGGGCGGGCAGCCGTCCACCGTGCACCCCACGGCGCCGCCGTGCGACTCCCCCCAGGTCGTCACGCGGAAGAGATGGCCGAACGTGCTGCCCATCCGGGACTCCTCGCCGCGGGCCGGAAAGAAACTCGCGCAAGGGGCGTACTTCGCGGTTCGTCCCCTCGCACGCCGGTCGCCGCTCCCGCCCAGGCGCGCGGACGAGCTCGCGGTTGTTACGACGGGCTGGGCTTCCCCGGCATCGCGTGGGTGTGCTGGAGCAGTTTTCGCCGGAGCTCGGCGGTGTCGGCACGAACGACCTTCGTCACTTCCTGCCGCTCCTCCATGTCGATGAGCAGCCGGGACACGATGTCATTCATCTTCCGGAGCCGGTCGCTCACGATCCGCAGGAAATTCTCCAGGACCTTGTACGCGGAAATCCGCTCGGCGCGAAGGAAGTTCTCGAAATCGGTTTTGCGGATCGTCGAGAGCACGGTGCGGGCGGCGGCCACCGCGCTCGAGATGCGCTTGCGGTGATCCATGATGCACGACTCGCCGAAGACGGCGCCGGCCTCCAGAAGCGCGATGGTCTCCTCGTCGCCGCTCGGCAGGCGCTTGCGGATCTCCACACGCCCTTCGAGGACGATGTAGAACTCGTCGCCGTCCTCCCCTTCTTCGGTGATGCGGTCGCCCGGTTCGTAGTTCGCTTCGCCCGTGATCGCCAGGATTTCCTGGATCTCGTCCATCCGCATGCCGGTGAAGATCGGGACCAGGTTGTAACGCTCAGGTTGCAAGTGGATCTTCATGGGACGACGAAACCACCAAGCCACCAAGGCACGAAGACCACGAAGGACCGTCACTGAGGGGGGCGAGTTTGGCTCGGCCGAAAAGCGCCTTTGTGGTCTTCGTGACTTCGAGTCTTTGTGGTTTCGTCGCCTGCGAATCTGGACACGCTTTCAAGAAGTTCACCGGTAGGGTCCCAACGCTGCAGAGTCGCAACCAAGCAAGTCGAGGTCACGCCGCGTCATGGTTCCACCCCGTGTGCCACAAGGCTTTCCGGACAGGCCCCGAAATTTCCTTTCCGCGAATGAACAGACTTCGGCGATCAGAGACGAGTGCCGTTTGAGGGGTCGCAGGTCCGCGTCCGGCGCCTAGCCGGGCAGCGGCGGCCGAGGGGCATCGCCCACGGGCAGAGGCGAACCGCGCGCCCTCAAGCCCATCTTGGCCGCCGAGCGCACCTGCGCGCTCCGATCGTTCGACGCCTTGTTCAGCAGCGCGACGGCGTCGGGGTTGGCGAATTCGCCGAGCGCCCAGGCCGCGGCCGCGCGCATCCCTTCCTGGAGGCCTCCCCACAGCCCCAGGAACCCGGTCCGACACAGGACCCGGCCGAGCGCGGGGATCAGCCGCTCGTCGTTCAGTTTGGCCGCCGCCACGCAGGTCTCCCGCAACAGCCGTTCGTCCTTCGCCAGATCCAGGATCCGTACGAGCGAGTCGGCCATCTCCCGGTAGCGCAGCTCCCCGAGCACGATCACCCCGGAGGTCACCACCGCGGGGTCGTCGTCCTGGAGGACCTGGCCGAGCAACTTCACGGACCGGTCGCGCGGCAGGCGCCGCAGGAGGTTCACGGCCTCGCGCCGGACCTTTTCGTCCCGGTGCCGGAGGGCCGACAACGCTTCCGTCTCGACCGACGTAGAGACCGTGTCGAGCACCTCGAGGATGCGCGCGTAGCGGTCGCTCGGGGCAAACGGGTTCAGCTCCTTGACCAGCTCCCCCTTGGCCTGCTCCCCCGCTTCGCGCAGGATGATGGCGAAGACCTTGCGCAGCGGGTACTCCTCCGTCTCCATGATCGCGTTCACGAGCCGGCGGACGGCCGCCGAGCCGAAGCCCGTGATCACCTGCACCGCGAGGGACTGGGTCGCCTCCTCCACCGAGCGGAGGTCGCGGATGAGCTGGTCCCCGGAGTCCCCCTCGACGATCCGCCGCAGCCCTTCCTCGGCGAGTTTCCGCAGCTCCGGCGTCGCGACGTCCTTCCCCTGGCGCTGCTTTCCCATCGCCCAGATCGTGCGCTTCGCCGCCTCGTAGTTCCGGTCCGCGACGAACTCCCGCGTCAGCTCCACCGCGAGGTCCACGAGCTTGCCGAAGGCCGGCACGTTCGTCTCGCCGCGCAGGGCGTCCACGACGCTCGTGAGCGAGCGCGGGAGGAGGAAGTCGCGGACGGGGCGCGGCGCCTTCTCGAGCAGCACGAGGTAGGCCTCCGCCGTGGCGACGAGCGTCTGGGCGAGGCGGTGCAGGAAGTTCCCCGCGAGACGCCCGATGAGGCGGCCGGCGACGGCGGCCTCCTGGTCGAGCAGGAGGATCTCCAGCGTCGGCGCCAGTTCCTTCAGCAGCTCGGGCGCGAGCAGGGATTCCGGGTCCGCGCGGAGCCAGGCCGAGGCGCGGTGCACGGCCTCCGTGCGCGGCGTGCGCGGACCGGCCGGGTGGGGGCCGGCCTCCGGCGGCGCGGCGGCGGGGGCGGGCCGCGGGGCCTCGGCAGCCTCCTCGCCGGACAGGGAGCGGCGGAAGACCTCCGTCGCTTCGTAGACCTTCACGCCGGCCGCGACGTGGAAGATCCCCTGCTTCCCGAACCAGCCCTCCCAGTACCCGGCCGTGCCTTCCTCTTCGCGCGCGGCCTCGGAGAGCGCCTGCACGAACTTGGAAAGCTCCTGCTTCGATACGCCCTTGACGAACGTCAGGCTGGTGATTTGATGCTCGCGGAGGATGCGGCCGCACTCGCCGACCACGGTCCCGAGCGCTTTGGGATTCGCGACGACGCCGTTCACCAGCAGCGTGCTTTCGACCTCGGAGAGCGTAAGCACGGGGTGGACGCCGAAGAGCCCGTCGAGCGCCTGGGCGAGGAGGTCGAGGGCGACGGTGATGAGCTGGCTCCCCTCCGGATAGAGGCGCAGGTTCGAGACCGTCGCGCTGAGGTAGCGTAGCACGTCGCGCAGGACGGGGAGCTGGGCGTCGTCGAGCGGCCGGTCCGCGCCCTCCTTGAGCGCCAGGGCGACGGGGTGCTCCTTCTCTTCGGCGACCTCGAACGCGCGCTGCACGAGCCCGATGTCGTCGATGTGATGCTCATCGAGAAAGCGGACCCAGTACTCCGGCCCCGCGACGTTGGGATCGAAGGGCTTGGCCAGGCCGCGCACCAGCTCCTCCACCTCCTGGGCGTCCGTCGAGTGGGTCAGCGTGAGGGAGAGGATATAGTGCTCGCGCAGGATGGCCTGCAGCTCGCGAACCGCGTCCCCGACGACGACGGGGTCGAGCGGGACGGTGTTCAGGAGGAGGATGTCCTTGGGCAGGGAGCAGGAGAAGGCGGGCACGCGGACGAACGCTTCCCCGAGGGAGCGACGGAGCGCCTCCGCGGCCTGCGTGATGAGCTGGCTGCCGGGCGGATACATTTTCGTGATCTTGACGAAAGTGCAAAGGCCTTTCAGCACGCCGGCGCAAAGGGGCAGCACGTCCTCGGGGACCGGCTCGGTGCACTCCGGGATCAGGTGGCGGATGTGCCCCTTGTACTCCGCGGCCTCGGTGCGGTGGAAATATTCGCGCGCGTGCTGGGCCACGCGCTCGGCATAGGCGGTGGCCTTGGCCAACTCGCCGGCGAGGCGGAAGTGGTGTTCGAGCGCCTGCGCGACGCGGTCCGCGTTGTCCTTGTGCCGCGCCTCGTGCGAGGTGCCGACGCGCCGGTGGGTCTCCTTGCGGAAGGAGGGGCTGGCGGCGGCGTACGTCACTTCGTGGAGGCGGCTGGACACGAACTGCCACTCGTCGGGCCCGTCGGCGTTGCCGATGAGCCGCTGGCGCTTCGCCCGCTCCACGATCTCCAGGGCCTCCCCTTCGTTCACGCCGGCGACGTCCTTGAGCAGGTCGAGGCCGAAGTTCGGCCCAATGACGACCGCCTCGGCGAGGACCTTCGCGGTCTCCGGATCGAGCGAGCCGAGGTCGCGCTGAATCACCGCCTCGAGGCTGCCGGGCAGGTCGGCCGCGGTCGCGTCGCCGATGCTCCAGCCCTGGCCCGAGGGCCGGACGACCTGCAGCCGGATGAGGGCCTTGAGCGCCTCCTCGACGTAGAGCGGATTCCCTCCGCTCGCCTCGAAGAGGGACGAATCGAGCTGCGGCGACGCAGGCCTCCCCGGGAGGATGGCGTCGATCACCGCCGTGACGCCGGCGAGGTCGAGCGGGCCGACCTCGAGCTGGCGGAGCCGGTCGGTCGCGCCGAGCGCCTCGAGCGTCTTGCCGGCCGGGGAGCCGGCGAGCCGCGGGCCCATGTCCTCGGCCACCGCGAAGGCGCCCACCACGAGCACGCGGCCGCGGCCCAGCAGGGCGAGGCACTCGAGGACCTGCGCCGTCCCCTCGTCCAGGTTCTGGAATTCATCGAGCATGACGAGCAGCGGTCGCGGGATCGAAAGCGTCCAGAGCAGGTTCACGACCCCTTCGAAGACGTACCGCCGCTTTTCCCTCGGGGAAAACGTGGGACGGAGCGGCCGGCGGGCGCGGACGGCGGCGAGCGCGGGGATCACTTCGGACAGGGCCGCGAGGTGCTCTTCGAAAATGCGTTCCGCGACGCGGTCCGCCTCGCGCGGGTCCCGGCGAAGCTGTTTTTCGAGCAGCGAAAGGAGCGGCTTGAACGGGACGGTCTGGTCGACCTCGGAGCAGCGTTCGAGGAGGCAGGTGGCGTCCGCCCGGCTCCTGGCGATTTCCGAAAGGAGGCGGGTTTTGCCGATCCCGCGCGCGCCCCGGAGCATGAGGAGGAGATTGCGGCCGGCGGCGACGACGCCGAGGGCGTCGTCGAAGGCGGCAAGTTCCGCCTGGCGCCCGACGAAGCGGGGACAGGGAAAACAGCGGAGGGCGTCGAGCTCACGCGTCAACTCGAGATCGATCGCGCCCGCGGCGGCGACGCGGTCGCGGCCCAGGCGCTTCGAACAGTAGAGCGCCTTGTCCGCCGCCTCGATGAGCGCCTCGGCGTTCCGTCCATCCTCGGGGAAGGTGGACGCGCCGATGGAGACGGAGAGCGGGTGGGGGTCCGCGCCGTCGCTCGCGCGGAAGGGGACGGCCGTGAGCCGGGCGCGGATCTTTTCGCCCACGTCGACCGCGACCGACTTGGCCGCCTGAGGCAGAAGGACGCAGAACTCATCCCCGGCATAGCGCACGACGATGTCGTCGTTGCGCACGCCCTCCCGGATCGCCTGGCCGACCGCCCGGAGCGCGCGGTCTCCCGCGAGGTGGCCGTGCCGGTCGTTGACCTCCTTGAAGTGATCGACGTCGATCATGAGAAGGGAGAGGCCGGCGGAGCGCCGCCCTTCCCAGTCGACTTCGTGGGTGAGGTACTGGGAGAAGTACCGGCGGTTATAGAGGCCGGTAAGGTCGTCGGTGAAGACGAGGCGGGAGAGGGCCTCCTGGGAGAGGTCGGGTCCTTTCATCCGGTGGACGCCTCGTCAAGCGGGCCGAGTGGATGGAGCAAGCGCGGCGCAACGACGTGGCCGGGCACAGCACCCCGAGGCGGGGCCGAGGCCCGAATCGGAGAGGAGGCGAGGCCGGGGCGACCGCGGTCGAAGGGAGAAAGCGCGACCTTGACCGCCATTATAGCAGGGAGCACAGGGTTTTCAAGGAGCCGGGGCTGTCGGGGCGTCGGTCGGTCGGCCGCTCACCCCGGGCACCGCATTTTTCCGAGAAGCTCTTCGATCACGGCGGCCGACGTCCCGTGCCCCTCGCCAAGGCGACGGCTCTTGGGCAGCACACGGTGGGCGAGGACCGGGAGGGCCAGTTCTTTCACGTCATCCGGGATCGCGTAGGCGCGGCCCCGCACGAGGGCCAGCGCCTGGACGGCGCGATACAGGGCCGACGAGCCGCGGGGACTCACGCCCGCTACGAGCGCCGTGTGCCTCCGCGTCGCCTCGACGAGGGAGAGGATGTACTCACAGAGGGGCTCCTCCACGCGGACCCCGGCCACCCGACGCGAGAGCTCCACGACCTCGGCGCCGGAGAGCACGGGCGCGAGCCGTTCGATCTCCGCCGTACCGCGCGGCGCCTCAAGCAGCGCCCGCTCTTCCGCGCGCGACGGATAGCCCATGTGCAGGCGCATCAGGAAACGGTCGAGCTGGCTCTCCGGCAACGGGAAGGTCCCCGCGTATTCCAGCGGGTTCTGCGTGGCGAGCACGAGGAAGGGGGGCGCGAGCGGCCGCGATACGCCGTCCACCGTCACCTGGCCGTCGTTCATCGCCTCCAGCAGCGCGCTCTGCGTCCGCGGCGTGCTGCGGTTGATTTCGTCGGCGAGGAGGACGTTCGTGAAGATCGGCCCGGGACGGAACTGGAACTCCCGCTTCTCCGGGTCCAGCACGGAGATGCCGGTGATGTCGGACGGCAGGAGGTCCGGGGTGAACTGGATCCGCTTGAACGCGCAGGCGATCGACCGGGCGAGGGCGCGGGCGAGCGTCGTCTTGCCGACCCCGGGGACGTCCTCGATGAGCACGTGCCCGCGCGCGAGGAGCGCCGCGAGCAGGCGATCCACCACGTCGGCCTTGCCGAGGATGATCGAGCCGAGGGCCTGCTTCAGGTCGGCGAGACGGGCGAGGGAGCGGGCATCCACGTCGCGCATCCTATCGGGGCTCGGCCCCGTACTGGAGGTAGAAGAGGTTCTGGAAAAGCTCGTCCGGGTCGTACCGGCGCTTGGCCCGGAAGAACGCATCCACCTGGGGGTAGGCGGTCCGGAGCTGCGCCGGCGTCGCGTGGAGTCGATAGGGCAGGTAGTAGCGACCGCCGAGCGCGAGCACGGCGTCCAGCAGCTCCCGCGTCATGCGTTCCATGGCCGCGTCGGCCGCGGGCGTGCGCGCATAACGCCAAAGCAGCACGAAGGCGAAGAGGTCGCGGTCCGCGTAGCGGAGGAAGCTCACGTCGTCTCGCTGCAGGTCGCGGACCGTTACATTCAGCAGGTCCAGCCCCTCGGAACGATGCGGGGGCACGAGGCGGCGGAGGGCCTCCAGGAAGCTCTCGAATCGCTCGGGCGGAAGGAAATACTCGTGCAGGATGTCCGTGGTCGAGGCGGAGCGGTTCTCGTAGATCGCGACGCCTTCGTGCAGGAGCTGGTTGCGCGTGGCGACCTCGCTGACGAGGAAACGCTCGAAGCGGGTCTCCAGCGACCACCTCAGGGCTTTCCCGTAGTCGCTCCCCGCGGAGCCGAGCAGCACCGCGCGCTTCAACCAGGGGATCTCCGGGTCGGCGAGGGGACCGGGCGGTCCGCCCCCTCCTCCGCCCCCTCCTCCGCCCTCGCCCCCGCCCCCGGTCGGGACGCGACGGTACACGGTCAAGACGGCGTCCCGGAGGAAGCGGTCCGGCGACACGTTCAACCGGCCGTACGCGAGCCCCGCGTCGGAGGCCCGGCCGACCTTTTCCGCAAAGGTGGAGGCGTACCGGTCGCTCGGCAGCTCCATGCGTTCCGCGCGATAGCGTTCGTCGGGCACGGTCTCGAGTTCGACGTCCAGGAGGACGCCGAAAAGGCCGTACCCGCCGAGCGCGAGGGAGAAGAGTTCGCCGTTCTCGGCGGGAGTGCACCGGACGATGGAGCCGTCGGCACGAAGCAGGCGAAACGCATGGACCGAGCACGACATGGGCGGGCGATTCGGCTGCCAGCCGTGGCCGTTGACGCTGAGCGTGCCGCCGACGGTGAAGGAATCGAAGGACTGCATGACGGACACGGAGCGGCCGCGCGCGTTGAGGTACGGGAGGACCTCCGACCAGAGGGCGCCGGTCTCCACCGTGAGGAGCTTCGTGGCGTCGTCGAGCCGCATGCCCCGCAAGGCCCGCATGTCGAGAACGATCGCGTCCGGGTAGAGGGTCTGGCCGCCCATGCTGTGTCGGGCGCCGGCGATGGCGACTTTTCGGCCGCCGGCGCGGGCGCGACGCAGCGCGTCCGCCAGCGCGCGCTCCGCCTCGGCGCGTTCGGCGGGAACGTGGAGGACTTCCGCGACCGGGGTCGCGTTGAGCCGGCTTACGTCGTCCGCGTGGCCCGCGGGCGGCGGCTCGCGCGTGTCCCGGTCCCCGAGCGCGCACCACGCGAGGAAGAGGACCGGCCGCAGCAATCCGAGGACGAGGAGGGAGGCGGGAAGCAAAACTGCGAGGCGACGAATCCGCCTGCGTCGATCGGGGGCCGTCGGAGTCGGAAGAGTCACGCCATCGTCTCCAGGAGCCGTCGGGGACCGCTGAGGAACGCCTGCAGGGGAGCGAGGGGCCTTGGCCGAGGAGCCGGAGAGTCCGGAAGCCTACCGGAGGGGAGAGACGGAGTCAAGAACGGACGAAGGGGGAGGCGCGGAGCGATTTGGGCGCGGGCGACGGACTTGCCTCCGAGAGTTGGGCTCGGTACAATCTTCGGCCGCGCTCGCGCGAGGGGAAGCGTCACCATCGAAGGAAGGGTAAACGAAACACAGAGACGCAGAGGCGCAGAGGACTTTTCGCTGTGCGAACATCCGGAGCGTGCCTCACCCGGAGGGGAAGGAAGGGTCGAGGCGCGCATGCTCCAGTTTGAATCGAAGAGATCGCTCGCCGTCGGCGCGCTCATCGTCGCGCTGGGGCTCGGGCTTCGCGCATGGGGGGTGACCGAGCGCGGCCTGGCCTTCTACGATGAGGGGGTTTACCTCAGCGAGGCGAGATTCCTGGCGGGGGCGCTGCGGTCCCTGCCCGCGGCCGCCCGGTACGGCCGGCTGCTGCGCTTCGGAGGCGGGCCCGAGAGCGAGGAGGCGCGCGACTTGCGGGCGCGCATGGAGGAGGCAACCGCCCGCGGAAGGTTTCCGAAGTGGCACAAGAACACCCACTGTCTGCTCGTGGCGCTCTGCCTGCTCGCGGTCGGGGACGTCGATTGGGCGGGGCACGCGGAAGGCTGCGCGTTCGCGGTGGCGACGCTCATACTCGTCTTTTTTTTCGGACGCGCCCTGCTCGGAGACGAGGGTGCGCTCCTCGCCGTGCTGGTGCTGGCAGTCTCCCCGCTGCACGTCGCGGTTTCCAGGGGGTCGCTGGCCGAGGCGGACAGCACGTTCTTCCTGCTCGCGGCCGTGACCCTCGCGCATGCGGGTACGCGTGCGACGTCCGCGCGGAGAGCCCTGCTCCGTCTGTTCGCGGCGGGCCTCGCGACGGGGCTCTGCTTCACCGCGAACTACCGGGTGGTGGTCGCGGCGCCCATCGTCGGGTCCGTCTATGCCGCGTGCGTCGCCCGCGGGGCCGGTCCGCTCGTGGGGATGCGGCTGCGGGGCCTTTTCTGGCTCTCCGTCGGGATGCTCCTCCCGATTCTGGGCTGGGAGGCCGTGTTTCAGGCCGGGTTCTGGCTCTTGCGCCGGCCGATCCACACCGGCGAGCAGACGTATTTCACGCGGCTCGGGGACTACGTCACCGGCCAGGGCGTACGCGACCTCGGCGTCGGCGAATGCGGAGCGCTCTTTTTTTACAGCGGCGCCTTCGTGGGCCTGCCGGTGGTCCTCCTGGCCGCCGCGGGCCTGCTGCGGGAGGTGCGCGCGGGCCGGGCCGCGGCGGCGTACCTGGCGCTGCCGCTGGTCTGGATCGTGGGGTTCTTCCTGCTGCGGACGCAAGAACAGTGCGTACGCTACCTGGGGCAGGCCATGCCGTTCGTGGCGCTGGCCGCGGGCGCGGCGGTCCGGGGGCTTTCGTCGAGGCGGCAGGGCGACGGCGAGGACTGGCTGCGCGCGCTGCCGGCGGCGGCGGCGGCGGCGATCCTCGCGTCGGGCCTTTCGGGCCGAGGGGGGATCGAGCCCGACGGCTCGGGCGCGGCGCGGGCGTTCGCGTTCCTGCGGGAGAGCCGGGCGGCGGCCGGCGCGGAAGAACGCTACCTCTGCGAAGACGCGGGGCTCGCGTACTACTATGATCCGCCGGGGGCCGGGTGCGCGCGGCTTCCGCCCACGCTCGAAGGGCTGCGGCGGCAGGTGCGCGACGGGGTGCGCTACCTGGTGGTCACGCCGGCGCTCGTGACGCACTTCGTCGTGCCGGAGTATTTCCCGGCGCTGCTCGAGCGGCTCGAGGCGGCCGGGCCGGCCGCGGAGTTCGAGCATCCGATCGGGCGAACACCCTACTTCGCCTTTGAACTGGCGATGTTCGGCCGGGCCGGCACCTTTGAGGCATCGCGGGCCGCGGCCCGGACGCTGGCGCGGCGCGGAGGGAGCATCCGCGTCTACGACCTGGGGCGGGTCCCGTGGTGAACGCGCCGGCGCGGCGCGGACGCATCAGCCCGCGGGCTGGAGCACGCGCGGGGCGAGACCGGGGATGGCGTTTTCGATCCAGACCCGAGCCGTGTAGAGGTCTTCGCGGCCTCCGCACTCGACGGTCAGCGTGTCGGGCGTGAGGGTCAGTTCCCCGAGCGCCTCGCGTGTCGACTCCCAGCGGGCGTCGGGGTCCGCGGGCCTTCCGGCGTCGCCGCGGACCCACCGCAGGCGCACGAGGTCGCGGGTTTCGTCGAGGGTCTCGAGAGACATCCATTCCCTGAGCGCAGCGGCGACCCACGGGAGGTCGGCATGGGCGTAGGAGCAGCTCGACGCCATCGCGGGCAGGGGCTTGCCGGGATAGGCGACGAGGAGGGCGGCGTCCTCCTCCAGCGGCTCGGGCATGAAGAGGCGCGCGGACTGGCCGCGTCGCCACTTCTCGACGCGTCCGCCTCCCGCCTGCGCGAATTCCCGGATCGACCGGACCTCGGTGTACAGCGCTTCGTCGTGGGGCACGGCCGGGACCTCGGCGGGGTCGAGTCGACCCGGAGGGGGCGCGGGCGCGGTGGCCGGGGCGGAGGGGGCCGCCTGCGGCGGGACCGGAGCGAACTCGGACGCGCCGGGCACGGGGAGATAGGCCTGCGCGGAGGGTTCGGCCGCCCCCGAGGCCGCCGGCCGCGGGACGGCGACCGCGGGCTCCAACGACGGAGCGGACGAGGTCGCGGGCGGCGCGAGGTGGGGGGTGTGCGTCGGGGCCGGGGCCGGGTAATAAGTGGGGTCGAGCTCCGCCTGCGGCAGGGCGGGGCCGACGAACCCGCAGAGCGCGGCGATGTCTTCAGAGGGGGGGACGCCGCGTCGGCGCGCGGCCTCGAGGCCGCCCCACACGAGCTGTTGCGCGACTTCGAGCGGGATCGCGATCAGCGGGCGGGAAGCGCCGAGACAGCGGCTCGCGCCCAGGAGGGAGAATTCGGAGGCGGAGTAGGCGGGGAGGCGCAGGGCCTCGGTGAGCCCGCGGCCGTGCAGGCCGAGGGTGTACTGCACGCACCAGACCTTGCCGACCTCGCGGCGCGCTACGGTGAGGACGACCCGTGCGGCCTCGCGCCAATCGTCGGGGAGGAAGACGCCTTCGAGCGCGGAGGTGGGGGTAGCGGGCCAGCCGAGGCTGCCGGGTCTCGCGGCCGCGCCATCGGCCTCCAGCCCACGAGCGAGCCGCCGCTCCTTTCGAACGCCGCCCGTGCGGGAACGCTTGCCCCCTTGGCCCCGCGTCGGGCCGCCGCCCTGATTCATGCCGGACCCTCCTTCTCGCACCGTCCGATAACGCCTCCAGCCGCTCCGAAGAGAGGGTCGCTGGCTCGGGGAGCCGCGCGACCCGGTGAGGCGATGCGTAGGATACACTCTCGGCCGGGAAGTTGCCAGCAGGAAGTGCTCGTTCGGGGCTGGGCATTTCGTCCATGCCCGCGCACACGGCGGCGACGCGAGTCCCCCGTTGATCCATCTCGGAAGGGGTCGTCCCCGCGGTCTGCGCCCGCGCAAAAAAAATCGCGGAGACTCAGACCTCCAGGCCGGCCCTTTCCAGGTGGTGGCCCCGCCCCGTTGTCGGCCGCAAGTGGCCTATTCACTTGGCCCTGCGGCTTGAGTCCCCATTGTGGTGCAGGGCTTCCGCCCTGCACCCGCTCGCGCACTGATGCTCCGACACCTCTTCCCGCTCTCCTCTGGCAGCCCCCGCACACCATGGGCTCGGCGACTTCCAGACGAGTCGCCACGTCGGTGCTGGGCGGAAGCCCTGCACCACAAGAACTCGTGGCCGGCGGAGGATAACCGCGGGAAGTTGGCCTTTTTCCGCACCCGACCTTTGCGGTTCCGTGTCACAAGGGGCGTGGTCGCCTTTCCACCTTGGAAGGGCCGACCTCCAGGCTCCTGGAGGCGCGGCCCCCTGGCCCGCGCCCCCAGGAAATCTGCCTGAACTTCGAAAACGAGACACCCGATGCTCCTGCTCTTGACGATCGTTCGCCGTTCGGATACCTTTGCGCCCCGGGCACAGATGGAGCACGCGAGACCTCGAACGGAGATCGACCATGAGACCTCCCGGCGGCCCAAGGGGCGGGTATCGACCGCAGGAGCGCCCGAGTCCCCCCCGGCGCGTCCCCGGCTTGTGGTATCAGCAGGACTTCGTGGGCCCTGCCGATCGCTCCGCTCTCCTGGCATGGCTCGCGGGGATCCGCCCGATCTGGGAAGACCGGTACTCGGAGCGCAACCGCCCCGCGACCGAGGCGGGCCCGCGGCGCCTGCTGCGTCCCGTCTACTGGCTTGGGAGCTGGCAATTCGCCTGCCTCGACTACTACCGGCCGCCGCATGCCGCGCACGATCGTTGCGTACGCGCCGAGCCCTTCCCGGCGCCGCTGGCGCGCATGGTGGCGAAGATCGAAACACGGGCGCGCGGCATGTTTCGAGGGCCGGACCTGCCGGCGGACTGGCGGCTCAATACCTGCCTCGTCAACTTTTACGGGGACCGCCTCGAGGACGGCAAGCGGGTCGACTGCGCGCGCGTCGGCGACCACCGCGACTTCGAACCGGGCCCGATCGCGTCCATTTCCCTCGGTGAGCGCGCGCTGTTCCAGTTCGTCGGCCGCGGCGGCGGCGGCGGACGCGGGCACGGCTCGCCGCGTCCCGGCGCCGGCAAGGGGCCGCCCGGCGCCGCCGTCCTCGTCCAGCAATGGCTCGACGACGGGTCGCTCCTCCTCTTCGGCGGCGACCTCCTCAAGCGACAGGCTCTTCACCGGGTGCAACGGGTCGACAGGCGCGCCGGCGCCCGCTTCGATCTCCACCTCCCGGACTTCGAGACACGCCGCGTCAATTTCACTCTACGGTATGTACCTGAGGCGGACATTTTGCCCTACGCCTCCCTCCCCGCCGACGCCCGCGAGGACATTCGCCGCTACATGACCACGCTGGCAGCTTCCTCCCCCTTCTTTGCCCGTGAGCTCGGCCGAGTGAATTGAGAGTTGAAATTTGAAATTTGAAATTTGGATTTTGAAATGCGCACCCCAGCGGATGCGCGCATTTCTTCCCTTCCTCCCGAACCGGCAGCGAACCTCCCTGTCCTCGCTCGTCGTACTGGTTCTCGCCGCCACCCTCGCCTTGGCCGACGCTCCCGCTCCCGCCCCCGCTCCCGCCCCCGCTCCCGCCCCGCTCTTCGAAAACGTCGCCGCCGCCTGGGGCGTCGCCTTGCTCCAGACCGCCCGCTCCCACGCCGTCGATCTCGACGGCGACGGCTGGACGGACCTCGTGCTCCAGCAGCACGCCGGCCCCCGGGACAAGCGGTCCCTCGTGGTCCTCCGAAACGTCCCCGACCCCGCCGATCCGCGGCGCCGCACGTTCCGGGACGTGACCGCCGACTCCGGTCTCCTCTCCAACCGGCAGGCGGACGGTTCGGGCCGCATCGCTTCCGTGCTGGTCTTCGCCGACGTCAACAACGACGGCGCGGTCGACTGCTTTTCGGGCGCCTATTGCAACTTCGAAAACACAAAAACCGACCCCGCGACCGGCAAGCCGGTCCTCGACGAAAAGGGCCGGCCGGTCCTGACGGAGACGGATCACGGCGACCGGAGCGAGATGCTCCTCAACGACGGCACGGGCCGCTTCCATCTCGTCCCCGACTCCGGCGTAGGTCTCCACCCGGCGACGACCTGCGCGGCGGCCTTCGTCGATTTCGACCGCGACGGCTGCGTCGACCTCATGGTCGGGAACTGGTACGT
Organism: Planctomycetota bacterium; assembly: GCA_016197205.1. Lineage (GTDB taxonomy): Bacteria > Planctomycetota > MHYJ01 > WSZJ01 > JACPWG01 > JACPWG01. The sequence continues at coordinate 45,657 of JACPWG010000194.1, read as the reverse complement.
GAACTACGGCAACGCCCTCGATTGCTACCCGAGCCGGCTGTACCGGGGGCGCGGGGACGGAACGTTCGACGACGTTACGGAGCGGAGCGGCCTCCTCCCCCACGGCCCGCCCGGCGAACGGACCGCGGCCCGCCCCGTCTACGGCCTCGCCCACACCGACTGGAACAACGACGGCCTGCAGGACCTCCTCGTGTGCGCCTACGGCCGCCAATGGAACCAACTCTGGCGCAACAACGGCGACGGGACCTTCACCGACGTGGCCCGCGAGACCGCCTTCGACGGCGACGCCGACCGCTCAGGTGAATACCCTCGCGAGGTGCGGCAGCCGGGGCGGGAGCGCGAGCCGGAGTTCCGCGCGAACGGCAACACCTTCGACGCCGCGGTCTGCGACTTCGACGGGGACGGGGACATGGACGTCTTCCTCGCCGAGATCACGCACTGGTGGGCGGGTCCTTCGTCGGACCGGTCCTGCCTACTCGTGAACGCGGGCGCCGCGGGCTGCCGCGTGCCGACGGCCGGGGACGAAGCCGCCCATCCGTACGGCTTCACGCGCGACCCGGCGCGCGGCATCGACCGGGAGCACGCGGACCCGCACTGGAACCAGGGAGACCTCTACGCGGGCTGGCTGGACGCGGACGCGGACGGCCTGCCCGATCTGCTGCTGGGGTCGAGCGACTACCCGGACGACCAGTTTCTCCGGCTCTTCCGCCAAGTCGCGGGCCGGCGATTCGAGGAGGCCACGCCACGGCTCGGCGTCTGCTGGCGGAATCCCACGCTCTTCTCGATCGCGGACTTCGATCGGGACGGCTTCCCGGATCTCGTCTTGGGAAATTCCCACACGCGGCTGACCGAGGAGGAGCGCAGGGAGTGCCCGCTCGGCACGGCGCTCCTGCGCAACGTCGGCGCGCCGGGCCGGCACTGGCTGAACCTGACGCTGCGCGGTCAAGGGCGCGGCGGGAGCAACGCCTCGGCGATCGGGGCGCGCGTGACGGTCGTGTGCGGCGACCTGCGCATGACCCGAGAGGTCTACGGCGGCCAGGGGCACGCCGGGCACCAGGACGCGCCGGACTTGCGTTTCGGGCTGGGGGAGCACGCGGAGGCGGACGCGCTCGAGGTCCGCTGGCCCGACGCGCACGCGACGGTCCAGCGCTTTCAAGCGGTGCGGGCGGACCGGTTTCTTCGGCTCGTGGAAGGGGAGGGAAAGCTCGTGGAGGCGGGGCGGTGAGCCGGGCGGGTGGGCGTCGCTGGCGTCAGGCGGTCGCGCCCTCCGCGAAGATCTGCTTGAAGAACCGCTCCCACTCCATGCGCAGGAAGAATTCGAGCTGGAGCAGCAACCAGTCCTTGTGCGGGCCGGCGTGCTGGGACTGCCAGCGCTCGACGACGTGCATCTCTTCGACCGTGGAGAGGCGGCGGCCGCGCCGCTCCCCCTCGAGCCAGCGTTCGAACGAGAGCCTCTCCCGCTGGGAGCGGATGGTGTAGGCGGCGTCCACGGCCGGTGCTCCGCCGTGCTTCAGCACCGCGACCTGCGAGGCGACCAGGAGGGGGTCCACGCCCTCGTTCGTGGCGCGAGTGAAGCTCGAGGAGAGGAGGGCCACCTCGACGCAGTACTGCCGGAGGAAGCGATTGAGCGGCGCACGCCAGACCTCCATCTTCCCGTCGGCGTAGTCCTTCTCCAGCGCACGGTGCACGCTGTAGATCTCCTCGAGGACGGCCTCGGGGTCCGCATGCCCCAGCGCTGCCAGAACCGAAGCGAGGGGCTGCTCCGGTTCGAATTTCTCGACGCGGTGGCGCAGGAAGAGGACCAGGCGGGCTGAGGGGTAGGCCTGCTCGATCTGGCCGAGCGTGGAGGCGCCCGTTACGGGCATGTCGGGCTCCAGGAAAGTCCTGACTGCTGTCCCGAGGCGCCGCACGCCTCGGAAGCCATCCACCCCTTGAGTCTCGCCCCACAGCGTTGGGTGACCCAATTTTCTCGGCGATTTTGGCCGCCCACCTCCCCCTTCGCGCTGCGGCGCTTCGGGGCGCAAGCGTTGCGCTCGCTCGACGTAGTTCTCCGCTGCTACGCCTCGTTCGCGCGCCTCGCGGGCGGCCGAACTTGCCTTCGGCGATTGGTCACCGACTTCCGTGGAGCGGTACGGAGCCGCCCAATTTAACAAATCGAAACGAAAATTGCAAAGCCGAACGAACCGGAGGCGGGGAGGCGGGATACTGAGGGCAGAGAGGGTTCATGGACGAGCTGCCATCCGATCGCGAGCTGTTGCTGGCCTGCCGAAAGGGGGACGCGGGGATGTTCTCTACCCTGGTCCGGCGCTACCAAGAGCCGCTGTACCGGTTTTTCCGGCGGCACGCGGTCTCGGCCGTCACGGCCGACGATCTCTTCCAGGAAACGTTCCTGCGGGTCCATCGCGGCATGGCGGGCTTCGACTCGTCGCGCGAGTTCAAGCCCTGGCTTTACACGATCGCGCTCAACTGCCTCCGCAAAAGCGCCGGCCGCGCCCTGCTCGTGCCCTCCCAGTCCGCGATCGTGCAGGGTGTGGAAAACGAATACTTCGTCCTCGCGACGCACCCGGACGGCACCCCCGCCGCCGCACGCGTCAAGCTGGCATTCAAGGATGGGCAGGCCGTCCTGCCGGAGGGACGCGTCATTCGAGGTCGCGGCGGGCGGCTTCGACTGGTTCGGTCAGCCCGCGGGCAAGCCGCTCCTGACTGCCTACGGGCTCCTGGAACTGGCGGACATGGCCAAGGTCCACGACGTGGACCGCGCGCACCTGGAGCGGACGGCCCGATGGCTGGAGCAGCAGCAGTCCGCGGACGGATCGTTCCCCGTGGACGGCTGCCCGCACGCGTGGCGGCAAGGGGCGGACGGGCCGGTCGTGGCGACGGCCTACGTGGCCTGGTCGCTCTTGGAAGCGGGCTTCCGCGGCCGGGCCTCCGAGCGCGCGATCGCCTACCTGCGCGCTCACGCCGAGGAGCAAGAGGACGCCTACGCCCTCGCGTTGCTCGCGAATGCGTTCGTCGCCTACCATCGCGACCAGGACTACACGCTTCGAGCCCTCGAGCGGTTAGTCCGCGCGGCGCGGCGCGACGGCGAACGCGTGGGCTGGGACACGTCGATGTCGGGCATTGCGGGCGCGGTCGGCGGCGCCGCTTCGACCGAGGCGACCTGCCTGGCGGCCTACGCGCTCCTCCGCGCCGCGCGCGAACCGGAGTTGGTGGACGGCGCCCTGGCCACCATCACGCGTGCCAAGGACCTGAACGGGGCATGGGGCTCCACCCAGGCCACGATCCTCGCGATCAAGACGCTCCTGGCTGCGGCCGAGGGCGGGGCCGGCGGCGTGCGCGGGCGGGTTGCCGTGCGCGTCTCCTTGAACGGCGAAGCCGCGGGCGAACTGGTCTTCGAGGAGGGGAAGACGGACTTTCTCCAGCAGCTCTCGTTCAACGGGCGTGCAAGCGCGGGCAAAAACGTCGTGAGGATGGAGCCGGACGGAAAGTCGACGCTGTCGTGGCAGTTGTGCGGCCGCGCCTACGTGCCGAAATGCCCGACGGACGCGGTGAGCACGGCGGCGGCGGCGACGCCGAGTTCCCCGCTCGCGCTTTCGGTGAAGTTCGACCGCACCGCCGTGGCCGCCGACGACCGGGTGCGTGCGGACGTTTCCGTGCGCTACCTCGACGAACGGCCGACCTTCATGGTGATCGTGGACCTTGGGATCCCGCCGGGCTTCGAGCCGGAGGCCGGCGACTTCGAGGAGCTGGTGCAGAGGCGGACGATCGAGCGGTTCACCCTCACCGGACGGCAGATCACGATCTACTTGGGCGCGCTCTCGAAGGACAGCCCGATCGACTTCTCCTACCGGCTGCAGGCGAAGTTACCGGTCCGCGCGGCCGTGCCGGCTGCATCGGCTTACGAGTACTACGCTCCGGACCGGCGCGCGGACGCCGCGGATTTGCCCGCGATCCTGGAGGCGCGGTGAGGCCGGCGCACGGCAGCGCTCGAACCCCATGGGTTGAAATCCGGGTTAGCGCCCGCGCAGAAATGACTTCACATACCCTCGGGCGGTCCAGCACACCGCCCGAGGAAGCGCGTCGTCCCGAACCGAACCATGGTGGCCACTCGCGCCGGCGGGGACGCCCGCGCCCCCAGGCCCTGGTCACGCGCGAAAATGCGAAGTAATTCTTGCACGGGCCCTTACACTCGCCGATGGCCCGCATTCCGTAGGGGCACGGCGCTGCCGTGCCCACGAAGCGAGGCATCGCAGTCGGTCGTGCGGAACTTTTGCGGCAGTTTGAACCATGCGGACACTCTCCATCAACAGGAGACGGAAATGCGGCGGAAACTCGACACCCTCGCGGCCTGGATCCGAACGGCAGCCGCGGTCTTTGCGTGCGCGTCCGCCCTCGTCGGGTGCGCGAAGAGCTACGTGATGCACGTATCGGAGTCCTACCAGGTGACGGTCGAGGCGCGCGATGCGTCGACCGGCGCCCCGATCGACGGCGGTGTGGCGAGGCTCGGCGACGAGCGGACGGCGCTTCGGTTGCAGGGTCCGGTGAACGCCTTAGGCGAGGCCCTGCTGCGGGACGGGTACGGCGGGTGCCACCGCCATGATCTCTTTCACCCCTGCCGGGTGTATTATCCGAACGAGCTTCGAGTCGAGGTTGAACGGCCGGGGTATCGCACGGGACGAGCGACGGTGGCAACCGCCGGGCTGCGCCCCACGCTGTCGACCGGGCGAGGCGGGGAATACGAGGTGAGGGTAGAGGTGAAGATGGAGAAGGAGTAGGAGTAGGGGGAGGGGGTGCGTAGAAGTGGGAGTGGGGGTGAATATGGTGTGCGAGGGTGCCCCTCACCCCAGCCCTCTCCCCGAAGGGGAGAGGGGAAGGGCCCGCGATGGTCGCCCTCTGGTGCATCGGGGGGCGCGATGAACGCAAGGGGGTGCGGGGATCTTGAACTCACGCGGACGCTGCAGCGAGCCGGCGCGCGGAAAGCAGCTTGACTACGAGCCGGCGCGCGAACACCTCTTCGAGGAGCCGGCCCTTGCGGAGGGCGCGGCGCTTGAGCGCGGCGCGGCGACCGGCGCCCCAGGGCAGGCGCAGGGAGCAACGCACCAGGAGCCGCTCTCCCTTCAGGTGGCACCACGCCGCGCTCACGATGCCGCGATGGCCGAAGTCGAGCGCGTCGGCAAGGCGCAGGATCGCGGAGAGTCGGCGGACGGACTCGCGCTCCGACGGGGTGAGGCCGGCGAAGTGCAAATGTTTGGGGCTCGGCGGGGCCTTCGTGTGATAGCGGGCGACCGAGCCGATGATCCAGCGTTCGCGCGCATCGAAGGGCAAGAGCGGGGACTGGAAGATGATCCGCATCGATTCCTTGTGGTGCCCGCGCCCCAGGACGCGGCAGCGCCCGATGTCGTGCAGCAGCGCGGCCGCGTGCAGCCACACCCGATGGAGCGCGTCCAGTCCGTGCAGGGGCACGAGCTGGTCGAAGAGGTCCAGCGCGAGCCGCGTGACCTGCTGCGTGTGCGGACGCTCGTAGCCGCAGCTTTCGGCGAGGCGGCGCGCCGCACGCACATACGAACGCGCGGCCTCGGAAAGCTCGCTCTCCCGGGTCGCCGCCGTGGCTATGGCGTTCATCGAGGCTCCTGCAGCACGCCGTGCCCACCGACGACCTCACGCGCCGCGCCGGTTGCCTGCGCAGGCGAAAGGACCTCCTGCCGCTCGAGAGCGACCAGCAAGACGGCGTTCAGCTCCTGCCACACACCTTCGCTCAGGGCCTTCTGCCAGCGGCCGGCGAACTCCTCGAAGCGCGCCGCGCGAAAGCGCGCCCGATCCTCGCGCAGGAAGTTGATCCCCACGGCGAGGCGGGCGAACGGGCGCGTGTGGCCATAAAACTTCGCGGCCCGCGCCCGTTCCCTTTCCAGGAAGCCAGGGAGCAGCTCCAACCATACGTCGCAGTCGTGCAGGTCGCCGAGCGCCTGCTGCGCCTCTTTCGCCGCATGGAGCGCGCGCTTCAGCTTGCCCGCGAAGAGCGGTTCAAAGAGCTCGAGGGTGTAGCGCAGCTTCTTCGCGGCGATGCGCATCCGATGATGCTCCGCAGCCTGTTCCGGCTGCGCCACGCACGGCGACCAGGTCAGCAGCTCCTCGAGCCGCGCCACGATCGACTGAGCCGCCTTCCGAAACAGCTCCGGGCAGGTGGCAGGCGTCCCGCTCAGCCGGGCGTCCACCACAATCGCGCGAAGGCCGCGCCCGAGGCCGTCGGCGACGCGCTTTTCCTCGAGGCGGTCCAGCGTCGGCAGGAGCCGACTTTGCGCCTTCCGACGGCGCTGCGCCAGGCGAAGGCGCAGCCGCTCGATGCCCACGCGGTGACCGGAGTCGGGGACATTGCGCAGGAAACGGCCGAGGAACTCAAGCTGGACGTCGAGGTCGCGCGCCTCGCCCAGGTCCCGCGTGACGCGGCGCAGCGGCTTCGCGCACTCTTTGCGCGCCGCGGCGGGCAGGCAATCCCCGAAGGCCGAGAGCGCCCCGCGCAGGCGACGCAAGGCGACGCGCATCCGGTGCACGGCCTCGATGTCCTCCGCCCGCCGAACACCCTCCAGCTCCTGTTCCTGGGCCTGAAGCCGCTGAAGGATGGTCAGCGCTCCGAACGCCAAGACGGCCTTCGGCGAGCCGCAAGCCCCGGAAGTTGCGTCGTCATCCATGGGAAAGTCCTCGCGTGGAAGCCTGGGTCCCGCGACCGGTGCGTCGCTCCAAGGAGTATCGTCTTCCAGGCGCCCGAACCTTTAGCCCGCTCGTGACGTTCCGGGCCCCGCGTGAAGGCGGAGCCAGGAACGGCGGCCTCGGCGTGCAGGGACTGCGTCCGCAGGAGGTCAACGAACCACTGGGTTCCAGCCTATCGCGGAACATCGATGAAGCGTTTCCGCAGGAGCGCGTCCCCGCGGGGCGCGGTGCGGAGCGCTTCGACGATGTGCTCGCTGGTCCGACCGTCCCCGAAGGGGTGGGGCCGAGGTTGGCCCGCGGCGTCCAGCAGGCCCGCGCGCCAGGCGGGATCCAGGGCGCGTCGAAGCCCCTCCTCGATCTCTCGAGCGTCCGGCCCGACGTCGATCACGGATGCCGAGCGCAGACGCCCTTCCTGCCTCCCTCCGACATTCACGGTCGGGACGCCGACGACCGGCGCTTCGATGAGGCCGCTGGAGGAATTGCCGACGACCGCGGCCACGTGGCGGAGCAGGCTCAGGTAGCGTTCGCGGCCGAGGCTCGCGCGGTAGACCGCGCCGGGCCGGCCCGCGGCGAACCGGCGCAGCTCGGCATCGATCGCATCGCGGCCCGGATCCGCGCAAGGCGCGGTGAGCACGACCTGCGCCCCGCACCGGGCGACGGCGTCGAGGAGGGCGCGTGCGCGCACGCCGGCCGTGGCTGCGGCGTCACGGGTCTCCGGGTGGTAGGTGAGAAGGAGGGTGGGGAGGCGGAGGTCGAGGCCGAGGTCGCGCGCGAGCTCCTCCCGCGGCATCGGCCGCAGGCGCAGAAGATTCTCGACCGCGGCCGCGCCGACGACGCGGATCCGCCACGGCTCCTCGCCGAGTTGGGCCACGCGCCGCGCATAGGGCTCGGTGGAAACGAGGTGCAGGTGGGCGAGTTTGGTGAGCGCGTGACGAAAGGCGTCGTCCACCGCCCCCGTGCTCAGCTCCCCGCCATCCACGTGCGCGATCCCGATGCCGAGCAGCGTCGCCGCGAAGGCTGCGGCGAGTACCTCGTACCGGTCCCCCAGGACCAGGAGCAGCTCGGGCGCCTGTCGTCGCAACGCCGCGCCGAGCCCGCGCACCGCCTCGCCCGCCGCATCGACGGCCGCCCCGCCCTCGAACGCCCCGCCGCTCGCGGCTCCAAGGATGGGCACTCGTTCCGCCGGCGTGAAACCGTCCGCCTCCAGCTCGCTGCCCGTCGCGCCGTGCGCCGCGTCCAGGTGGGCGCCGGTGACGACCAGTCGCAACTCGAAGTCCGGGGCCGCGGCGAGCGCGCGCAGCGTCCAAAGGAGCAGGCCGTACTCGGCCCGCGAGCCGGTCACCACGGCGAGCCGGCGTGCGGGCGGCGCTGCCCCGCCCCGGTCGCTCACGGGGCCCCGACGGCGCCCGCCGCATCGGGCGCCTCCACGCCGGTGAGGTCGCAGAAGGAAAGCGTGACTTTCCGTACCGCGGCGACGACATCTTCGACGTCGGCATCGGTGAGGACGGGGGACAGCGGGAGGGACAACGTCCGGTCCCCGACATATTCGGCCTCGGGCAGGTCGCCGGCCTTGGTCCCGTACGTCTCCGCGAAGTAGGGTTCCAAGTGGAGGGCGCGGTAGTGGACGCCGGAGCCGACGTTTTCCTTGGCCAGGGCGATCCGGAAATTATCGCGGCTGATGCCGACGCGATTCGGGTCCACGAGCACGGTGTACTGGTGCCGCGCATGCACGGTGTCGGGGCCCGCCGGCGCGGGGAGAATGAGCGGCAGGTCCGCCAGCGCGGCGTCATAGCGCGCCCAGACCTCGTTCCGGCGACGAAGCCCCTCGCGCAAGTGCTCGATCTGGTGCAGGCCGAGCGCGGCCTGGATGTCGAGCATCGCGTACGCGTACCCGGGCGCGACGACCTGGTACGGCCGGTTGCTGGACTCCGAGTGCCGCTGCCAGGCGTCGCGGCTGAGGCCGTGCCGCGCCAGCAAGCGCGCGCGGTCCGCCCATTCGTCCCGCTCCGTCACCAGCATTCCGCCGTCCCCGGTCGTGAGGTTCTTCGTGGCGTAAAAGCCGAAGCAGGTGATGTCCCCCAGCGTCCCGATTTTTTTCCCGTGATAGACGCCCTCGAGGCAGTCCCCCGCGTCCTCGATCACCCACAGGCCCAGCCGGCGCGCGGCCGCGAGGACCGCGTCCATCTCGCACGGACGGCCCGCGAGGTGGACCGGGACGAGCGCGCGCGTCTTGGCGGTCACCGCGGCCTCGATCTTCGCCGGCGCCAGGTTCATCGTACGCCGGTCCACGTCCACGAAGACCGGCCGCGCGCCCGCGTGCAGGATCGCGTTCGCCGCCGCGCAGAACGCGAGCGGCGAGGTGAGCACCTCGTCGCCCGGCTTCACGCCGATCGCGAGGAGCGCCAGGTGGAGCGCCGCCGTCCGCGAGTTCACGGCGCAGGCCCTCGAAGCCCCGACGTAGCTCCGCAGCTCCTCCTCGAACCGGGCGACCTTCGGCCCCGGGCCGAACCAGCCGGAGCGGAGGGTGTCGACGACCTCCTCCACCTCGGCCTCGTCCAGCCGCGGGGAGCCAAAGGGCAGAAACCTGCTGCGGATCGGGTGGCCGCCGTAAATCGCGAGACGCTCGGTCATCCTAGCTTCCCTTTTGTACCCTCGCGCGATGGCGTCGATGCGACCAGGCCTGCTCCGGCCGAACGTCCCGGCAACCACGGCTTTCACGGATTTCACAGCTTCAGCGAGATGACACAGCTTCCGGAGCGGCGGAAGCGTGGTGAAGCTGTGTCACAACAGCGCAGAAGATTGCTTTTTCGGCAACAAACTTCCCCCAGCAGGCAATCGGTTGCGAGACCGAATCCGAGGAAACCGAAGGACGCGCTGAGACCGCTCCCTCACGGTCGCGGTTCCGATCCGCTGCGCCCGTCGATCCGCAAGCGTTTCGTCCTCCGGTGTGTTCGGCGTCTTCGGTGGCTCGTCCCTTGGGTAGCGGCCATCGGCTGCGCGGAGACACCTGTGGTTCCGTCGTCGCGTGGTTGAGGCCTCCTCGCCCTAGGGGACCGCCGCCGGGCGGTGGCCTTCGTACCCGGCGATCATCTCCCGGACCCCGTCCTCCAACGACACGCGGGGGACGAACCCGCCGGTGACCTCGCGCAGCTTCGTGACGTCGGCCGCGCGTCGCGCATGCCCTTCCGGCTTCGTGACGTCGTACAGCACTTCGCTCCGGCTGCCGGTGAGCCGCTGCACCAGCGCCACCAGCGCGCGGATGGAGATTTCCTCGTCATGTCCCACGTTCACGGGGTCGGCTTTCGCGTAGCGTTCCGCGACGAGCAGGATGCCGCGGGCGAAGTCCCGGGCATGGACGAAGACGCGGGTCTGGTTGCCGCTCCCCCAGACGCGGACAGGGTTCTCGCGGTCCATGATTTTCTTCACGAGCGCCGGGAGCACGTGGGAGGTCCGCGGGTCATAATCGTCGCGGGGGCCGTAGGCATTGAAGGGGCGGACGATGGCCACCTCCATGCCGCGATCCCGCGCCTGCCAGGCGGCGAGCAGCTCCCCCATGCGCTTGGCCCAGCCGTACCCGGAGTTCGTCGGCTCGGGCTCGCCCCGGTGCCCCTCGCTTTCGGGCGTGGGGACGAGGGCGTCGTGCGGATAGACGCAGGCGGTGGAGACCTGCAAGAACCGCCCGACCCCGGCCCCCGCCGCCGCGCGCAGGACGTGCTGCTGGAGGAGGAGGTTCGCCTCGAACATCTCGGACGGGTGCTCGCGATTGTATTCGATCCCGGCCACCTTGGCGGCCAGGTTGAGGACGATTTCCTGTCCCGCACAGACGCGCCGGCAGGCCTCGGGGTCGCGGAGGTCCGCCTGCACGAACCGCAGGTTCTTCTCGACCTCCCGCAGGTTTTCCAGGCGTCCGCGTTCGAGATTGTCCGCGACGGTGACGCGAGCGCCCGCCGCCACGAGGTCTTCGACGAGGTGGGACCCGATGAAGCCCGCGCCGCCGGTGACGAGGACTGGCCTCCCGGTCCAAAAGGCCATGCGGCCTCCGTCGAGGAAAAGGGCGCTCCCCGCCGGGGTCGCCGCGCCGGGAAGCGTAAACTCAAAATCCTAAGGCAGCCTTCCGGGCGAGTCAAGCAGAAACGGGAGGAAGCCTTCGGGCCTCGCGGGCTTCTTCCCTCTCGCCAGGCTTTTCGGGGTCGCCGGTCTCCGGGCGGCCGCGCTCCTCTGCCCGCTGGAGCGCGCGCTCAATCTCCCGCCCGCGCCTCATGCTGACCAGCTCCAGCACGACGAGGAGGAGGAAGATCCCGGCGATCTGGAACATCACCATGAGGCTGTCCAGCAAGGAGGCGCGGACCAGCAGGGTGGAGTTGATGCCGATGCAGAAAGTGAACAGGTAGACGAAGAGCACGCCCTGGACCGGCGTGAAGCCCATGCGGAGCAGCCGGTGGATGAGATGGTTCTGGTCGGCGAGGACGAGGGGCTGCCCGCGCAGCGTGCGGATCACGACCACCGAGGCCGTATCATAGAGGGGGATGCCGAGGACGAGCGCGGGAATGAGGACCGGGAAAATGGTGGTGGTTTCGCGGGTCATGAAGGTCGCGACCAGGACGGTGGTCGAGAGGATGTAGCCGAGGAACATGCTCCCCGCGCTGCCGAGGAAGATCGAAGCGGGGTGCCAGTTGAAACAGAGAAAGCCCGCGGTCGCGCCCGCGAGGGCGACGAGAAGCATGGCGACCATGGGCTGGTGTCCCAGGGCCATCACGAACGCGAGGATGAGGGAGGAGAGGATCGCGACGCCCGCGGCGAGGCCATCGGCGCCGTCCAGCAGGTTGAAGGCGTTCGTGATCCCGACGATCCAGACGATGGTGCCGAGCCACACGACGGGCGTGGGGAGGAACTCGAGCTGGGGACGGATGCCCAGGCAGACGACGAGGCCGGCCACCAGGAACTCCGCCAGCAGCCGCGCGCGGATGGACAGGTGGCGGCGATCGTCGAGGAGGCCGACGAGGAAGACGAGGACGCCGCCGGTGAAGACGGTGGCCACCTGCGGATAGACGACCTGGAGGAAGCGAAAGTAGTAGAGGAAGTCCGCCGGGATGTACTCGCGGAAGATCGAGAGATCGTTCACGAGGTAGCCGACGAGCAGGTGCCCCCAGACGACCACGAAGAACGTCACGAAGATGGCGAGGCCGCCGAGGAGCGGGGTCGGCGCGCGGTGGATTTTCCGGGGGCCCGGCTGGTCCACGAGCCCGAGGCGGCCCGCGAGGTGCCTGCAGCCCGGGACGAGCGAGAGGGAGAGGAGAGAGGACACGAGGAAGAAGTAGGCGTAGACGTCTCGCCAGCGCACGGGGGGCTTCCTGCAGGGAGTAGGTGAGCCAGAACAGGTCGCGGGGGGCCCGCGGCCAAGCGACGACGGAACCACGGACTTCAGAGCAGCCGATGGCCGCAACCAAAGGGACGAGCCACCGAAGACGCCGAAAACACCGAAAGACGAACCGCGCATTTCGCCGATTTCGCGAATTTTCTGCGGAGAATTCGTTGCCAGAAAAACAAGCTTTTGCGAGCTTGTGTCCCAGGGCAGCCGATGGCCGCAACCAAAGGGACGGGCCGCCGAAGACACCGAAGGCCGAAACTCTTGCGAATCGCCCGGCGAAGCGGATCCGAACCGCGACCGTGAGGGAGCGGTCTCGGCGCGTCCTTCGGTTTCCTCGGGTTCAGTCCCGCAACCGATTGCCTACCAGGGACAATTTGTCGCGGAAAGAGCAGGCTTCCGCGCGGTGCTGACACAGGACCGTGCGCTGTGAATTCGAGTGAAATCCGTGAAAGCCGTGGTTGCCGCAGCGTTCGACCCGAGCGGAGACCGTCGCAAGCAAACAGAAGCCCGCGGACCACCCGTCGGAACGGCCGGATCGGCGCGACATGCTACACGGCGGGGAACGGCGCGTCAAGGCAAGAGACCGATAAGCCCGGTTGCGCGCCGCGGCGTACGCGGGACGCGCGCCCCCCGCCGCTCCCGGCCGAGCAGGGCGACCGTCAAGCGCGCGTACCCGAGCATCGTCCGCAGGATTTTCATCTTGCTCGGACCGATGCGCTGCTTGCAGTCGAGGATCATGGGGACTTCGCCCAGGCGCAAGTTCAGCCGCCGGAGCTTGACCAGGACCTCGACCATGCAGACGAACCCCGGCTCTTCGATGAAGCGCTCGCCGTAGGCGTCCATGGCGCGCCGCAGCGAGCCGACGCGGTACGCGCGATAAAAGGAACTGAACGTCCGCAAGCGGCCGAAACGGAACAGCATCCGGACCAGGACGTTGGCGGTGGCGCTCAACAGCCTTCGCAGCAACGTCGTGTTCGTCACGTTGCCGGAAGCGGCATAGCAGGAGGCCAGGACCACGTCGTTGGCGCCTGCGCGGACCCGCCGGACCATTTCCGGAAGGATCGCCAGATCGCTGGTGTTGTCCGCCTCCAGCGTCACGAGGATGTCGTCGTCCCCCGCCCCTTCGAGCCCCCAGGCGAAGCCCGTCCGGAAGGCCTGGCCGACCCCCTGGTTCGGTTGGTGGGAGCGGACCTCCACCGGGGACCGGCGCCCGCACTGCTCGACGAGCGACCGCGTTCCGTCCGTGGAGCCGTCGTCCACGACCAGGATGCGGAACGGCTCGCCGAGCCCGGAAAGCACCCGGTCCAATTGCGTCAGCAGCCGGCCCAGGTTGAGTTCTTCGTTGTACGCGGGAATCACCGCGACGATCAAGCGGGCCTCCCCTGCGGTCGCGAGCGATGCCACGCGATCGTTTTCGCCAGCCCCTCCTCCAGGGCGACCTTCGGCTCGAAGCCGAGCATCCGGCGCGCCTTCGTGATGTCCGGCAGCCGGCGGAGGACGTCTTCGTACTTCCCGAACCGCTCGTAGGGGACCAGCTCGATGCGGGGCTCGTCGGCGCGCACCATTCGCCAGATCATCCGCGCCAGTTCGAGGATCGTGATCTCCCGCGTGTTGCCGATGTTGTAGACCTGATTGACGCCGCTCTCGGTCTCCAGGCACCGGATCGTGCCGTCGACGTGATCGCTGACGTAGGTGAAGGTCCGGCTCTGGAGGCCGTCGCCGTGGACCGGCATCGGCTCGCCGCGGAGGGCGCACTCGATGAAGACCGACTGCGGCCCCCCCCACCAGGTGGGGTTCTCGCGCGGCCCGTAGCCGCCAAAGTACCGAGGGATCACGACGGGCACCCGGTAACGGTCGCGATAGGCGAAGCAGAGCTGCTCCTCGAACATCTTCGAGATGGCGTAGCTCCAGCGCTTCACGGTCGGGTCCCCGATCGCGAGGGTCATGTCCTCCGTGAAGGGGATGACCGGATTTTTCCCGTAGATGTCGGAGGTGGAGGCGGCGACGACCCTGCACCCGTAGGTGCGCGCGGCCTCCAGGATGTTTTCCGTCCCGGTCGCGTTGATCGTGAGCGTGTCGAGCGCGTCGCTGTAGCGGGGGATCTTGTAGGCCGCGAGGTGGAGAATGAGCTGCGCCGTGGACGCGGCCGCGAAGACGACCAGCCGGTCCCGGACGTCCCCCTGCACGAAGCGAAACCGCGGATGGGCGAGAAAGGGCTCGAGGTTCGAAAGCGGCGACTGGGAAAGGTTGTCGATCCCCACGACGCGGTAGCCCCGCTCGAGCAGGGCCTCCAGGAAATTCGAGCCCAGGAACCCGGCGACGCCGGTGACGAGGACGGTCTTTTCCAAGCGACGATCTCCTGCAAAGGAGTCTGGGTCCGGCAGGCCGCGCCCGTCAGCTTGCGAACCCGCGGCTACTGGTTGGTCCCGAGAAGAAGATTACCGCACGTGTCGAGCACGCGGAACCTGCGCGTCAAGAGAAGGAGTTCGGGGATGCGTCTCATCGGCACGACGCAATACACGCACCGCGGGCTCTCGAGGAACTCCGCGACCCGCGCACACCCGGTGTACTCGATCTCGCCGTACAGTTCGGGTTCGTCCCCGTCCTTCGCCACGACGGTCACCGGGTGGTCGAGATAGTACTTCAGGGCGCGAGGAAAGCAATTGTACGAAACGAGGGGATCCTCGGGGCGGATCCGGGCGCGCAGCGTCCACGCGAACCGACGCACGCTCTTCTCGAGAGTCCCCTCCATGCGCCCGAGCAGAAAGAGTCCCCCGAGTTCGAGGCCGACGCCAAGAAGGGCGACGCACGCGACGGCGGGAAGGAGCGACCTGAAGCGCCGCGACGCGAGCAGAAGCGAGGCCACGGCCCCAAGCCCGACCACGACGAAAGGGACGGCCGGGAAGAGGGGGGCCAGGTAGAGGGAGATCCGCGGCACCTCCGGGAGGTAGTCCTCCCGCGCCGCCCTCGGCAAGAGCCGGAACAAGGGTTCGAGGGTCGCCGTGGTGGCGAGCGGGACGAGGGCCGCGAGCACGGCCAGCGTCGCGGTGGCCGCGGCGAGCACGCCCACCGTGCGGCGCGCGCTGGCCGCCTCGGGCCCGCCGTCGAGCGCGCTCGCCACGAAACGCGCGACGAGAATGGCGATCGCGGGGTAGATGGGCAGGATGTAGGCGGGCAGCTTCGCCGGCAGCGCGGAGAAGAAAAGAAAAATGCCGGCGGAGCCCGACGCGAGGAGGACGGCGGCGCCATCCGCCGAGGCCCGCCACGCCGCGAGCCCGGACGCGCGCCCGAACTCGGACCAGGTCCGCACGGGCCCGCTGCGCCCCGGCAGCGGGGTGCGCACCAGGCCGAGCGCGAGACGCCCCAGCCCTCCGCGAAGGCCGGCCGGGACGAGCAGCAGGACCCAAGGGAAAGCCCCACAGCCGAGCACCCAGAGGTACATCCACGGCGGCCCCGGATGGGCGCGCTTCGCCGTGTACACGCTCGACACCGACCGCCACAGCATGTAGCCCACGGACCCCGGCGCACAGCGCTCCATGAGCGCGAGCCACGGGACGAGCGCCAGCACGGAGACGAGGAAGGCGCGCCCCACGCGCAGCTCGCGGGCCGTCCGCCAGTCGCCGCACGCGACGGCGTGCAGCAGGATCGGGAAGTAGATGCCGACCCAGGCCGCGGTCCCCTTGGTGAGCACGGCGAGGACGCCGGCGCACAGGAAGGCCGCGGACGCGCCGCGGCGCGCCTCCGGCCGCCGCAGGCAGACGAAATACGCGAGGAGCGCCGCCCAGACCCAGAGCACGAGAAGCATGTCGGTGGTCACGCCCCGCGCCTGCAGGAAGAACTGCGGGCACCCGACGAGGACGAGCCCCGCGAGCAGCCCGACGCGCCGGCCGTACAGCACCCACCCGACGGCCATGGCCAGCGCCAGCGCCCCCGTGCCGGCCACCGCCGAGGGGAAGCGCGCGGCGAAGTCCGTCCGGCCGAAGGCGGCGATCGAGGCCGCGATGCACCAGTACGTGAAGGGCGGTTTCTCGAGGTGGGGCTTGCCGTTCAAGCGGGGCACGATGAAGTCCCCGGCGGCGAGCATGTCCGCGGAGATGATCGCGTAGCGCCCCTCGCTGGGCTCGTCGAGGCCGACGATGTCGAGGCGGTAGGAGAAGAGCGCCGCGGCCCCGGCGAGCACGATGGCAAAACAAAAGTGCGGAAGCCGCCCGCACGGCGTCGGCGGCGCTGTGGACGGGGTCTCGCGAGCGGTCGCGGCATCGGCGGCGTCGGTGTCAGGCGTGCTCATCTCGTCATCCCGTCCGGGCCTCTTCGCACGCCCCGCGCGCCTCGGCCGGCGTGGCGGCCCCGGCCAGGGCGGGAGCCCGGAACGTGAAGGTGCTCCCCTTCCCGGGCTCGGAGGCGACGGTGATGTCCCCGTTGTGCGCACGCGCGATCCAGCGGGCGATGGACAGCCCGAGACCGCAGCCGCCGAGCTGGCGGGAGCGTGCCGCGTCGGCGCGATAGAATCGCTCAAACAGGCGGCCCTGATGCTCGGCGGGGATGCCGGGGCCGGTGTCGGAGACGGCGAGGAGCACGCTGCCGTCCTTGCGGCTCGAGGTGATCCGCACCGTCCCGCCCGAGGGCGTGAATTTCAGCGCGTTGTCGATCAGGTTCCACAGGAGCTGCTTCAGGCGGGAGGCGTCGCCGAGGAGGGCGCCGGGGTCGTCCTGTGCCAGCGTGTAGGCGATCCCGCGCGTCGCCGCCAGGACCTGCGAGAGCTCGAAGACGTCCTGCACGAGCGTCGCGACGTCGACCGGCCGGGCATCAAGCCGCTCCTCCTTCATGTCCGCACGGGAGAGGAAAAGCAGCTTCTCCACCATGTCGATCAGGCGGTTCAGCTCCTCGAGGTTCGACTCCAGGACGCGGGCGTGTTCCTTTTCGTCCCCTTTCATGAGCGCCAGCTCCATCTCCCCCTTCATGGCCGTAAGAGGGGTGCGCAGTTCGTGGCTCGCATCCATGGTGAACTGGCGGGTGTTGGCGAAGGACCGCTCCAGGCGCGCGATCATCTCGTTCAGCATGAGCACCAGCCGGTGGATCTCGTCTTTTGTGCCGGGAAGGGGGAGCCGGCGGGAAAGGCTCTCGGCGGTCAGCTTGCGCGTCTCTTCGACGAGGGCGTCGATGGGGCGGAAGGACTTCGTGAGCAAAGTCCAGAGCCCGAGCAGCGCGAGTGCGACGGCAACGGAGATGACGACGAGCATGGACTTGACCAGGATGTTGAGCGCGATCTGGATCCTGCGCATCGAGACGGCGACGGTGAGGACGTACTTCTCGCCGTCCGGCAGGGACTCCTCCTGGGCGATGACGTGGAAGAAGCGGCTCTTCTCGCGCGGCTCCGGCAGCGGGAGGTCGAGCTCGGTGGGCAACCCGGAGGCCGCGGTCGCGGCCGCGACGAAGGCGAGCGTCGCCGAGCTGGGAGCGGGGGCGTTGGTACGGAGGATGTTCCGCCCGGTCCGGTCGAACACCGCGTAGCGCAGGTCCTCATGGACGGCCCCTGCCGTGCCGCAGAGGGCGTCGAGGTCGGCGAAGGCGCCGGAGCGGCGGCCGGTCTCGTACGCGGTGGAGACCTCCTCGACGCGCTCGGTCGCGTGCCGGAGGATGTCGCTCTTCAGGACGCCGCGCGCGCGATAGTAGACCATCCCCGTGAGGAGGGAGAGGGACCCGAAGGTGACGAGGAGATACCAAAAGGCGAGGCGACCGCGGATCGAGCGGATCATGCGTGCCCGGCCCCGCGGGCCCGATGCGCGGCCTCGACGGCCCCGCCCTCGCGCAGGACGTAGCCGACGCCGCGCACGGTGTGGAGCAGCTTGGGTTCGAAATCCCGATCGATCTTCGCGCGAAGGAAGTTCACGTACACGTCAATGACGTTGGAGAAGCTGTCGAAGCCGCAGCTCCAGACGTGCTGGGCGATCATCGGCCGGGTGAGCACCTGTCCCGCGTTCCGGAGGAGGTACTCCAGGAGCGCGAACTCGCGCGGCGTCAGGTCGATCTCCCGCGAGGCGCGCCAGGCCTTGCGCCGCGCGGGGTCGAGCGAGAGGTCGGCGAGGGCGAGCCGGGCGAACTTGTCCTCCTTCTCGCGCCGAAGCAGGACGCGCACGCGCGCGAGCAGCTCCGCCACGGCGAAGGGCTTCACGAGATAGTCGTCGGCCCCCGCGTCGAGCCCGCGGACCCGGTCCTCCACGGCGTCGCGCGCGGTGAGAATGAGGACCGGGACCTTGCGGCCTTTGCCCCGCAGCTCTCGGAGCAACTCCATGCCGTCCTTGAGCGGGAGCATGACGTCGAGGACGAGGAGATCGTACGCGCCCTCCAGAGCGAGCGCGAGCCCCTCCTCTCCGTCCGAGGCGATCGCGGTCTCGTGCCCCTCTTCCTCCAGCCCCTTCCGGAGGAGGGCGGCGACCTTTCGATCGTCTTCGATCACGAGCAGGCGCATGGGGGACCTCTCGCGGGGGTGTTTCGAGGGAGGGGTGCAAAAGCCCGCATTATGGCGGGAAAAGCCGAGGGCTGTCAACGACTATCGGCAGATGGCAGGCGGTCTTCGGGGCGCCCGCGCGACAAGGGACTGCTTCGCTGTGCTTCGGCAGGGTTATTTTCAACAACAACCCGAACTGAGGCTAAACTCGACCGACGGCGGCAAATGGCTGGATCATGGCTCTGCCTCCCAGCTAGACGCGGGCGAAATTTGAAATTTGAAATTTGACTTTTTGCAATTTGAAATTCGGCCCGGCCGTGTAGGTCGAACGCGAGACTTTTACACAGAGACGCGGAGACGCAGAGGCCGGGCGCTGAGTCCACCGTCCTCTACCGGCGATCCTCTCTGGCAACGGACGGAGAGATCGATTTTAGCTTCACTTCGGCTTGTTGATTTTCAACGCAGAGACGCAGAGTCGCAGAGGACTCTCCAGCTAAGAACCGTCCTCTGCGTCTCTGCGCCTCTGCGGTTCGTAAGCCCGTCCGACCGCTCCGGGTTGCCCGACTGGCTCCCGGTCTCAAGGCCTCCTTCCTTGACTTCGCTCGACCGGCCCGCTAGACTCCCACGACTCGCGGTTCGCGACTCGCGCCCTCCGCCCCCCACCCCCCGGCCTCCACCCCCACGGAGTTTTTCGATGGAGTCCGCTCCCCTCCCAACGCCCTGGGCTCGGCACGACGCCTGGCTCGTCGCGGGGCTGGCCGCGCTCTGCGCGCTCCTCTACCTGCCCCTCCTCGGCGACTACCCCCTCGACAACCGGGGGGAGCCGCGCGAGGGGTTGATGACGCAGGAGATCCTCGCCCGCGGCGATTGGCTTCTACCGCGCGCGAACGGGACGCGCTGGCCGGAGAAGCCCGTTCTCTTTCCCTGGCTCGCCGCCCTCTCTTCGCTCGCTTTCGGCGGGCGGGTCGACGAATGGTCCCTCCGCTTTCCCTCCGCCGTTCTCGGCGGCCTCGGGGTCGTCCTCGCCTACCTGCTCGGGCGCCGGCTCGGGGGGCGCCGCGAGGCGGGGCTCTCGGCCTTCGTCCTGGCTGTCGCCGTGAGCTGGATTTCGCTCGCCCGGCGCGCGCGCATCGACATGTCCCTCGCGGTGCTCATCGAAGCGGCCATGTATTGTCTCTTGCGGGCGTACCAGTCCTCGCGGCGACGCGGGGTATGGGGCATCGTCGCGGGCGGCCTCCTCGGCCTCGCGACCCTGGCGAAGGGCCCGATCGGCGTCGTCTTTCCGGTCGGCGCCCTCCTCGGCTGGCTCGGCCTGCGCGCGCTGCTGGACCGTCCCCCGGCACACGCCGTCGCCGACACCGCGGGCGCGGCTCCAGCCGGTCCGAAAATGGACGGCCTCTCCCTCGCCCTGCAACGAGAGGCTCGCGTGTTCTGGGAGATGCGCCCCGTGTCCGCCGGCGCGCTCTTCGTCCTCGTTGCCGGCGCCTGGTACCTCCCCGCGGCCCTCGCGGGCGGGCCCGAGTTCCGCTACGTGAACTTGTGGAAAGAAAACATCGGCATGCCGCTGGGGTTGGAGGAGGGAGGCGGGCATCAGCACCCGTTCTGGTGGTACCTCCCCTACCTGCTTTTCGTCTTCCTGCCGTGGAGCCTCTTCCTGCCCGCCGCGCTCGCGTCCTCGGCGAGCCGCGCCCTGCGACGCCCCACGGCGGAGGAGCTCTTTCCGCTCGCGTGGGCGCTCATCTTTTTTTCGGGGCTGTCGGTGGCCGCCGGGAAGCGGCCCGACTACCTCGTGATCCTGTTCCCCGCGCTCGCGCTCCTCGTCGGACGCTGGCTCTTCCGCGCCCTGTCCGCGCCCGAACGCCACCGGTGGTCCCTCCAGTTCCCGATCGCCTGCCTTGGTCTCGCGCTGCTCGTCGGCTCGCTCGGACTCGCGAGCCTGGAGAGGCTGCCCGTGCCGCTCGGGACCCGCGACGCGCGGGTCTTCGGCCTCGATGCCCTGGCCTTCCCCGCCCGCAAGAACGGGCTCGATACGCTGCTCGACTATCGCGCCCCGCTCCTCACCCTCGGCCTCTGCCTCGCCGTCGTCTCCGCGGCCTGCCTGCTGCTCCTGCGCCGCGGACGCGCGGCGCCGGCCGCCGGCACGTTCGCGCTGACCGCCCTGGCCGGCGCCTTCGCCGGCGCCTTCTACTTCTTCCCCGCCGCCCGGGAAAACACGACCCTCAAGCCGTTCGCGCACGCGGTCCGCTCCTACCTCGGCCCCGAGGACGGCTCCTCGGAGATCGCGCTGCTCAGCGGTTTCACCTTCGCCCTCCCCTTCTATCTGCAACGGCGACTCCCCCCGCTCAGCCCTGAGCCGGACCGCGTGGGCGCCCGAAGCGTCCTCGAGTACTTCGCCGCGCCCACCGGCAAGCGGCGCTTCTGCATCCTGACGCAGCCCCGGTACGACGAGTTCAAGCGGGAACTGGGGACGGGCCTCGAGTGCCTGGCGAAGAGCGATGTTGAAACCGAGCAGGGACGCTACCTCCTGCTGGGGCCGGCGGGCACGAAGCCGCTCAGCGCGGCGGGCGGCGGCGGGGTGCTCGAACGGCCGGGGAGATGACCGGATGAGGAACGACGCATCGGCGGCTGGGGCGCCACCGGGTCCGGACCCGCGGGCCACGACCTTCTCTCCGACCCCGGTCCGGCTTCGCTTCTCCGGAGGCTGGCGGCCGCCATGGGTTGCCGAGGGGGAGGAAGTGCGGCTC
Source organism: Planctomycetota bacterium (assembly GCA_016197205.1). Classification (GTDB taxonomy): domain Bacteria; phylum Planctomycetota; class MHYJ01; order WSZJ01; family JACPWG01; genus JACPWG01. The sequence goes on along the minus strand of JACPWG010000194.1, from coordinate 24,392 downwards.
GTGCTCCCCTTCCCGCCGGACACGCAGGCGACCGCAGGCGCGTTTTCGCGCGCCGGCCCCCCCGCGGGCGCCGAAGTGCTCGCTTCCTTCACGGTCCCCGCCGGCTCCGCGGTGCCCGCCGCCTGGCGCGACGGCGGTCGCCCCCGGCTCGGCTTCCCGGCAGCGGAGGCGGTCGACTTCCTGCGGCTGGAGCGGTACGCCCCGCGGCGTCGGCCGGTGACGCGGTTCCTTCCCTTCCACTATCATTGGGTCCCATCGGGGCTGCGTCTCGGGATCCAGCGGGTGCTCTCCTGGCTGGACGCGCGGAAGGGCCGGCCGACCTTTCCTACGTGGCCCGTGGACACGGCGGCCGACGTGCTGGGTTGGATGGAAGCGGAGGCTCGCGGCGCCACGTCCGTCCCCCGCTGGCCCGGCGGCAAGAGTTTCGCCCTCGCGCTCACGCACGACATCGATACGGGCGGGGGCTTCCGCCGGCTCGGCCTGCTGCGCCGGGAGGAGGAGCGGCGCGGGCTCCGCTCCACCTGGAACGTGGTCGCCGCCCACTACCGGCTCGACGACGGCGTGCTGCGCGACCTGGCGGCGGCCGGGCACGAGATCGGCAGCCACGGCGACAACCACGACAACCGGATCGCTTTCGACGAGCCGGCGGCCATGCGGCGGCGCCTCGAGGTCTGTCGCCCGCTGGTCGAGCGCTATGCGGCCCGGGGCTTTCGCTCCCCCTCGCTCCTCCGCACGGACCGGCTCTTCGAAACGCTGCCGCTCCTCTTCCGCTACGACGCGAGCGTGCCCAACACCTGCGAGGGACTCGGGTGCTGCACGGTCTTTCCCTTCCGGATCGGGTCGTTGGTCGAGCTGCCGCTCACCGTGCCCGAAGACGCGCACCTGCTTTTTCACCGGGTGCCGCTCGCCGACAGGGTCGCGGTGTGGGAAGCGTCCATCGAGCGCATCCGGCGCGTGGGAGGCGTCGCGGTCCTGAACACGCACCCGGACCCGCAATTCAGCGGCAACGAGGAAGGTCGCGAAGCCTACGGGCGGATCGTGGAGCGGATCGCCGCGTATGGAGACGCCTGGGTGACGACGGCAGGCGCGCTCGCGGAGCAGTGGGCGGCCTGGAACGGGGTCAAGGCGCCCAACGACCCATAATCCGTTTCCTGTTGGCTCTCTTCAAGTTATCGCGCTTGTTCTCCGATGAACATTCTAGGGATTGACTTCCGAAGACCGCAGTGGTATAGTGCTCCCCGTCCTGGTTCGGAATATAAATGAGTGGGAGACCCCGGTGAAGGATCGAAGGATCCTCCTTGCCCTGCCGTCCGCGGTGCTCGTGGCAACGGTGGGACTCGCGCTGGGGCTCCGGGCCGAGGATCCCACCGCGGCGCTGGCCCTGACCGAGTCGCAGGGCTTGAGGGTCCAACGACTGGTGGACCACGGCCCCAACGCAAAAAAAGTCGACATCGTCCTCCTCGGGGACGGGTACACGCGTCGCCACCTCCTGCCCGGCGGGAAGTACGAGAAGGACGCACGCGCCTTCGCGGACTGCTTCTTCGGCCAGACCCCTTTCGACCGCTACGCCTCGTATTTCAACCTCCACGTCGTCTACGTCGAGTCGCCGGACGCCGGGGCGGACAGCCGGCCCGGGGAGAACCGCCGCCGCACCGCGTTCAAGTCCACCTACCGCATCCAGGGGATCGACCGGCTGCTGCAGTACCAGTCGCCCGACGCCGTCGTGAAGGCCGCCTTGAACGTCGAAAGCGCGGACATCATCTTCGTGATGGTGAACGACGGGCGCTACGGCGGGAGCGGCGGCACGGTGACCTGCCCGAGGACGGGCAAGGTGTACCCCGCGCCTTGTTTTTCGACCTACGGGACGCAGTCCTTCCAGGTCGGCATCCACGAAATGGGGCACAGCTTCGCGAACCTCGGCGACGAATACACGGACCTGAGCGTCGCGACGAACTTCCCCCTGCCGCCGGGCGCGTCGGACCTGGTGTTCCCGAACCTGACGGTCTCGTCGCGGGTGAACCGCCTCAACTGGAAGACCTTCCAGCGGTCGCTGAAGTGGGGGCACTTCCTGAACTACCCCTACGCCTCCACGACCATCGGAGCTTTCGAGGGGGGCTACTTCCGCGACAAGGGCGTGTATCGGCCGCAGCGCAATTGCAAGATGCGCGAGTACGAGGAGTCGTTCTGCGCGGTCTGCCGGGAAGCGCTGTCCCGAAAGATCGTCGAGACCGTCGGTGAGAAGTTCGACGACGGGGCCTACCACAAGGCCAACCCGCTGGAGTAGGCCGACGGCGGCCCGCCGTTTCCCGTCGCCCTCGCGAATGCCATCCGGAGCCCCGCCCTTGACCTCCCCCTCCACCCGCTACGAAAACCCCCTGCCCGAGCGCTACGCCTCCCCGGAGATGGCCTACCTCTTCTCGCCCGAAAAGAAATTCAGGACCTGGCGGAGGATCTGGATCGCGCTGGCCGAGGCGGAACGGGAGCTGGGGCTGCCGATCTCGGCCGAGCAGCTCGCGGAGCTGCGGGCGCGGGCCGAGGAAATCGACGTGGCGCGCGCGGCGGAGCTGGAGCGCGAGGTGCGCCACGACGTGATGGCCCACATCCGGACCTTCGGCGAGCAGTGCCCCTCCGCGCGCAAGATCATCCACCTCGGCGCGACGAGCGCCCTGGTGACCGACAACGCCGACCTCCTCCTCCTGCGCGACGCCCTCGACCTCCTCGCCACGCGCCTCGTCAACGCCCTTGATGCCGTCGCCTCGTTCGCCGCCCGCCACCGCGACCTCCCGACTCTCGCCTTCACCCACCTCCAACCCGCGCAGCTAACCACCGTCGGCAAGCGCGCGAGCCTTTGGGCCCAGGACCTCGTCTCCGACCTGGACGAGCTGGAGTTCCGCCGCGCCGGCCTCCGCGGCCTCGGCGCGAAGGGGGCGACCGGCACCCAGGCCAGCTTCCTAGCCCTGTTTCAAGGCGACGCCGCCAAAGTCGCAGCCCTCGACCGGCTGTTCTCGGAGAAGCTCGGCTTTGCCGCGAGCTACCTCGTCACGGGCCAGACCTATCCGCGCAAAGTCGATGCGCAGGTCTTCACGTGCCTGTCCGGTATCGCGCAGTCGGCCGGGAAATTCTCGAGCGACGTCCGGCTGCTTCAGGGCCTGCGCGAGGCGGAGGAACCGTTCGAGGCCACGCAGGTCGGCTCCTCGGCGATGGCCTACAAGCGGAACCCGGTCCGGTCGGAGCGGATGGCCTCGCTCGCCCGCCACCTGATCGTCTCGACGCTGAACCCGGCCCTTACCGCGTCCACGCAGTGGTTCGAGCGGACCCTTGACGATTCCGCGAACCGCCGGCTCGCCGTGCCCGAGGGCTTCCTCGCCGCCGACGCGGTCCTCATCCTCTACCAGGACATCGCGTCCGGGCTCACCCTCTACCCGCGGGTAATCGAGCGGCATGTGCGCGACGAGATGGCGTTTCTGGCCACCGAGGACCTGCTGATGGAGGCGGTGAAGGCGGGTGGGGACCGGCAGACCCTCCACGAGGTGATCCGCCGCTGCTCGATGGCGGCCGCCCTGGGCATGCGGGAGACCGGCGAAAACGACCTCCTGGAGCGGCTGCGCGCCGAGCCGTCGCTCGCCGCCGCGCTGGGCGCACTCGACAAGGTGCTGGACCCCGCCCGCTACGTCGGCCGCGCGCCGGCGCAGGTGGACGAGTTCCTGGCGCGCGAAGTCCGACCGCGCCTCGACCGATATCGGGACCGGCTGGGGGTGAAGCCGGAGCTCCGGGTGTAGGGCGGGAGGACGCAGGGGGGAGGAGTACCGCACAACCCGGCCTCGGAGGTTCTATGAAGCGAGTCACTGGCATCGGCGGCATCTTCTTCAAAGCCAAAGACGCTCCGGCACTACAGGCGTGGTACAAGAGGCACCTCGGAATCGATGTCCAGGAATGGGGTGGTACGGCCTTCACCTGGACCGACGGTGAAGGGAAGCCGGTGGCCGGAACAACCATCTGGTCCATTGGTTCGGCGCAAGATGACCGCTTTGCGCCCGGCACCGCAAGTTTCATGGTCAATTACCGCGTGGAGGATCTGCACGCCCTGGTCAAAGTCCTACGCGAAGAAGGCTGCAACGTTCTCGAGAAGATCGACGATTCCGAGTACGGAAAGTTTGCCTGGGTGATCGATCCAGAAGGAAACAAGCTGGAGCTCTGGCAACCGCCGGTCGGACAATGACCAGGACAGTCGGCCTGGTACCGTCCCACGGAATGGGGTGACCCCTCTGCTGGGCGATTTTGGCCGCCCGCTTCCCGCCTTCGCGCTACGGCGCTTCGGTGGGCGGGGTGTTGCGCTCGCTCGACGTAGTTCTCCGTTACTACGCCTCGCTCGCGTGCCTCGCGGGCGGCCGAACTTGCCTTCGGCTATTGATCACCGACTTCCGTGGAGCGGTACTGAGGGAGCGGTCTGGGGGCGTCCTGCCATGACCTCCGGTTCGAGGCTGCCGACCCGAAGGCGAACGCCGTGGGAACCCATCGGGCAGCGAGGTCGAATCCGCGGCTCTGGAAGAACGCGCGGAGACCGCTCCCTCACGGTCGCGGTTCCGTGTGACCGTCGCAGACCCGTTTCGCCGCAATCGTGCCCATCTCGTGAACCCCCAGCTGTTGAGGGCACACCAGTGCCCGTAAAGGCACAAGTCAGACACGCACGCCAGTCGGTGCAGGCAGGAAGGCCGCAAGCTTTCGGGGAAGCCGGTTTTTCTTCGGAAGACGGCTATTTTCCCGGCCTCGTTCTCCACCACCGCGTCCACACGTCCGCCTCGGGCGCGAAGCGCTCTCCCGTGGAGGCCTGGAGGGCCATGTGGGCCGCGCGAATGACGGCGGGGTCGGGGTCGCGGAGCGCTTCGATCAACCGGGGCGCAGCCTCTTCGGGCCGGCCGGCCCGCCCCAACGCGGTCGCCGCGGCCGCCCGCACCGAGGGAGCGGGATCCCCGAGCCCGCGAGCGCACGCGTCGGCCGCGGACGCGGTCCCGACGCGGGCCAGTCCCCCGAAGGCCGCGGCGCGCACCTCCGCCTCCGGGGCGGACACGCAGCGGAGGAACGCCTCCGCGACGACCGGCCGCTCGATCGTCACAAGGGCTTCGAGCAGGACGGCCGACCGGGGGGAGGGCGCGCCCTCCCATGCCCGGAGCAGCGCCTCCAGGAGCTCGGGCCGGGCGGCATTCGACGCCCAGGAGGTGATCGCGGCGGAAGCCTCGCCGACGAGCCGCACCTCGTCCGCACGGAGCGCCCGCACGAGAGCGGGAGCGGCCCGCACGTCCCCGATCCGCGCGAGCGAGCGGAGGCACTCCTGCTTCGCCTCGCGCGCGGGATCAACCGCGAGCGTCCGGAGCAGATAGGGGACGACGTGGGGGTCCGCTTCGGCGGCCAGGGCCCGGAGTCCATTCGCGCGCGCCCGTGGGTCGTCGCCGCCCAGCTCCGGGCGCGCGCGGGCCGCGTCGAGCCGGAAACGCAGGGTGTCCGCCGCCTCGCGCAGCACGGCGACGGTCGCGGGCTCTCGGGCCTCCCGCGACAGCCGCGCAACGAGGGAGCAGGCGACCGCCGGCAGGCTCTCGAGGTCGTCGCGGAGTTGCGCGCGTGCGCCGGCGGTCAACGGCCCCGCGAGCCTGGCCGCCAATTTCGCGACACGCTCGCGCAGCTCCTGCGGCAGGCCCTCGTCTTCCTCCGCGACCGCCCGGGCGGCGAGGGTCGACGCCCGATCATCGAGGGGCTTCGTTTCGGTCGGGCGAGGTTGCGTTTCGTGCTGGGTGGGGGCGGGCCGGCTGGAAGAGGGGGACGGTCGTCGGGGGGAGCGGAGGACCGCCGCGACGCGGTTCCGCTCGATCCGCATCGTGCCGTAGGTGGTCCGGACGACCACCGCTTCCGGGTCGTCGGCCGCGATTTCCCCCTCGAGGACGTCCCCGCTCGTGAGGCGCACCTGGTCCGCGGGGGCCGGGGAAGGCACGCCCGCGCCGAGGACGAGTCCCAAGAGGGCCGTGGCGGGGGCGCGCGCGGCCGCGAAGCGGGTGGCGAAACGGAGGCGTGTGCGCCGCATCAGAACCCGCCGTTGGAAGCGCCGCCGGTGGCCCAGGCGGGCTTGCCCTGGAGAAAGGCGGGGAACTCCCGCCAGGAGACGATGGAGAAGTCGCCGGAGCTGGTGCCCGGCAGCCGGGACAGGACGGCGCTCGAGTACTTGAAGTCCGCGTCGCCGTTCCCGAAGGCGTTCCCGCCCGTCGTGGGGCGAAAGGTCATGATCGCCCCGAGGATGAGGGTGCCGGCGTTTCCGTGGTCGATGTCGTCCACGAGCAGCAGTCCCTTGAAATAACCATGGAGGTTCTTCATGTACGCCGAGCTCTTGGCATTGTGCATGACGAGGATCGAGGGGTCCGCGTTCAGCGGCGTGCCGAACTCCATCGGCGTAATCCCGTCGAAGTCGAGATAGATCACCTTGCCGGAGGGCGTCTTCCCGCCGTTCGCCGCGACCAGCGCGATCCACTCCGCGGCGGAGGCGCAGTACGTCCCGCTTGCCTTGGCGGCGGCCTTCAGCGTATCCGGCGGGAGGCCGACGGCCTCGTCGGGACCGGGCGGGAACCCGGACGGCCACGCCGCGTTGGGCTCGATCTCCAGGCCCGAGGTCGGAGCGCCGGTCGGCGGGCTGCCGTTCCCGCCCACGGCGGAAGCTCCACCCGCGGCGATCGAGCGCATGCTGCTGATGCCGAAGGTCCCTCGATCGACCAGGGCGGTACCCGTGTCGTTCCAGTCGCGCCCGTCGACGGTGAAATTGCCCAGCGTCTGGACGTCGGACTTGGTGGTGATGCCTGCACGCGCGTTGAAGCTGACGGGAGTCAGCGTCTGCTTGACGATCATTTCCACGCCACGCCAACTCTTCCCCCAGGAGCCGCGCGAGACGATCGCCTTCGACCCGTCCGGCGGGCTCGTGGCGTCGTAGATTTCCGTGTAGTAGCTCCCGGCCCAATACGCCGAAGGCGCGGTGGACGATCCCAGCACGCCGGTCCCGCCGTGACTCAGGCTGTGGAGGGCGGCGTGCGCGCCGGCCTCCGCGCACGCCAGGGCGGAGGCCTCCAGGAGGGACAGCTCCACGCTTCGCCCCTCGGAGAGGCTTCGCGCGAGCATCCCCGCCGAGAGCCCGAGGATGCCGACGATCAGGATCGTGACGAAGAGGAGCGCCCCGCCCCTGTCCTTGCGCGTCCGTCGAGCGCTTCGAGCGCACTGCATGACCGTTCTCCCGGCGTTCGTGCCTTCCGTTCAGTTTCTCAGTTTGACCGAGGTCTTCACCGTGCGGGACAGGAGCTGCCCGCGGGAGTCGAGCCTCTCCAGCACCAGGGCGAGCTGGAGAGTGGAGGTCGCTGCGTTCCAGGTAAACGTCAGGCCGTTCTTGCGGACGTAGCGCGCAATCGTCACGGGGACGCCGCCGGCGACCTGCCGGGTCACGACCCCCTCGTCCGTCAGCCCGTTCCGGTTGTCGTCGAGGCCGTTGTCGAACTCACCCGACTCCAGGGCGAAGGCGTAGGCGAAGAGGGGTCCGAGCTGGACGCCGCTCGCGCCATAGCCCGTGTTCATCTTGAAGGAGAGGCTGGTGCTCGCGGCGGGCGTGGCGGGCACGAGCGTCGAGGCGGCCGCCTGTCTCACTTCGTGGGCGATTTGGTCGATGACGCGACGACCATCCCCCTCGAGGGTGAGGGCGAGCGTGTCCGTCTCGTAGCCTGCCTGTCCCTGGAGCGTCACTTGGATCGCGGCGCCGAGCAGGACCAGGAGGATGGCCAAGGCTACGACCAGCTCCAGCAGCGTGAACCCGGTCGGCCTGGGCCGTCGTGGAATGGGGCGGCTGCGTCTCACGGGATCCCTCAGTGGTTGGCGATGCGGGTTCGCACGCGCAGCGTACGAACTCCCATGGCGCCCTGCCAGTCGGCCTGCACGACGACCTCCAGCAGGTCGGGATTTCCTGACGTGACCTGACTGACCGTGACGCTGACGACCTGGCTCCTTCCGGGCGCGGGCACCAGGCGATCGAGGAGGGAATTCGTGTTGTCAATGGCGTAGGTCGTGCCGCTCGCAGCGGCCAGGGAGGCGAACGGGGAGGCTTCGAGGATCTCGAGTCGTTCGCGGACGCCGTGGAGGGCGATGGTCGACTCCTCGCAGTTGATGTCCGAGCGGGTCGTGAAGGCGATTGTAGCGAGGAGACCCAGGAGCGCGACGGAGAGGACGGAACCCGCGATGCCGAGCTCCAGCAGGCTGAAGGCGTGACAACCCGACCGAACGACGCGCCTCATGCTTGACTTCCTCGTGGGTCCGCGCGAGAACAGAACAATTCTAAGTGCACGCATAATTATACATTAGAAAACCTGGAAGTCAAGGCGGAGCCTGCGAATCGGAGCGTCAAGGACGCAAGCGGGCCCGGGGCAGGGGCTTATCCGGGTGGAAATTTTCGGGTGGCTACCGCGGGACAGTGTACCGCTCCGCGGAGGTCGGTGACCGGTAGGCGAAGGCAAGTTCTGCCGCCCGCGAGGCGCGCGAACGAGGCGTGCAGGACGAAGACTCAATTCTCAAGGCTTAAGGCTCAAAGCTCAAGCAAGTCTCAAGGCTCAAGGCTCAATTCTCAGGCAAGGCTCAGGGTTGGTGGGCGCCCACAAGGGGCGCCCCTACGGCAGGCGGCCGACGGCAGGCTGTAACCCACGTTTGAACCATACCTCAAGGTTCAAGGCTCAGAGTCCGCGATCCCGTGGCCGGGCTACGTTCCATGGTGGTCATTGAAAATTGAACCTTGAGCCTTGTCTGAGTTTTGAAAATTGAGCATTGAGAATTCATGGCGCCCTCCTGCGCGTCAAATGAGCGAGTCATTTTCTTACGGGTCCTGACTCGCTGAAGGTCAGCGTTCACGTCTCTGGCCTCCGTGAGCATTGAGGCTTGATTGAGCCTTGAGCCTTTTCACATGGTTTCCGAACCGCGTGAATTGTTCCTTGACGTGCCGTTGGGGGGCCACGGCCGGATTTGTTGACAAGCCTCCGTGCATCCGCTATAGTACGCTTTGAACGCCTCCTCTCGCGGACACTCCCCTCGGCGCCGAATTCAACTCGGCAGCCGGCAGATGGTTGCGTCCGCGGCGGAAGGCCGCGTACCACGCTCGACACTTCCGGGGATTTGTCGAATGCCCTTGCATCTGGAGACCGCCGCGGACGGTGGGTTCCAACTCACCGACGGAGAGGACTCCATCGACCTCAACCAGACCAACTTCGAGGACATCTATTACTGCATCCCCCTGGACAGCGGCGCGCTCTTCATGCTCCTCAACGACACCATCCTCGACTCGCCCGAGGCGCGCACGGCCCTCCGCAGGATGAGCGATCGGATCGGCGGGATCGAGCCCGCCATGAATCTTCTCCAAGAGGAAGTGAAGCAGCATCCTCCCGCTGGTGCGCTGAATCCGCCCTCGGACGACGGCTCCGTCGCCGAAGAGGCTGAGGAGCCGGAGGACGAAGGCTTCGTGCACGTCACGGTCAAAGGCAGCCCCGACCAGGAACCCGAGGTCGTGTTCGAGGAGGCCTCCCCCGACGATGCCCCCCCGGAGGAGGCCCCCGTCAATGTCGCCGGCGCGGAGGAGGGTGTGGTCGAGGAGGAGATCGAGGAGTCGGACATCCCCGTCGCGCCCGTAAGCAGCGAACCGGCCGGCACGTCCCCCGACGATCTCTTTCCGCCCGCCGGCGGCGCGGAGGACTTCCCCAGCGTCGAGCCCGAGGGTCTCCCCGCGGCCGAGCCCGCCGGGGCCTCCGCAGAGGAGCTGCCGGTCGCGTCCACCGCGATGGACGAATTCGCCGCGTTCGACGCCGAACTCTCGATGGGGGCGGAGGCCGAGGCCATCCCCTCGGCGGAGGTGAACGAGCCGCCGCCGGTCCCGGCCGAGCCGCCACCCCCGCCAGCGGCCAAGCCCGCGAAGAAGGCCGCCGGCAAGAAGGGCGCGGGGAAAAAGGCGGAGCCGGCCGCGACCCCGGAAGAACTCTTCCCGGCCGGCGGGGAAGCCTCCGAGCCGCTCCCGGTCGAAGCCCTCCCGGTCGAAGCGCTGCCCGTGGAAGCCCTTCCCGTGGACGAGCTCCCGGTCGAAGCCCTGCCGGTCGATCCGATGTTCGACGAGGCGATGCCCGCGGAAGCCGCGCTGGAGGAAGAACCACCCCCTGCGCCCGTAGTACCCGCGCCCAAGCCCTCGGCGAAGGGCGAAAAGCAGGCGGGCAAGGCGGGCGCCGCCAAGCCTTCCCCGAAGGCCGCGCCTCCTGCATCGGAGCCGGAGGCCGAGCCGCCGTTGCCGCCTGAGCCCGCGGACGAACCGGTGCTCCCCAAGGTCGCGGAAAAGGCCGGGGCAAAAAAAATCGAGCCGCCCACGAAGGCGCCGCTCCCCGCTGCCAAGCCCGCGGCCAAGATCCCGGGCCCCGTGACCAAGGTCGTGCCCAAGGGCGCCCCCCCCGGCCCGATGCTGGGAGAACCCGTTCCGAACGCGAGCGAGGCCGACACGCAGATCACGGCGCCGGGCGCCGCGTCGGCCGGCAAAGCTGCCGAGCCCAAGGCGGCGGAGAAGGCCTCCGGCAAGAAGGCCGAGCCCGCCAAGGCCGGGATCGCCGCGAAGGGGGACAAGGGGACCACGCCCACGGGCAAGCCCCCCGGCAAGGCGGCCGACAAGCCCGCCGAGGCGCCGTCCGAGAAGGACGAACCGGAACTCGAGGCGTGGGTCCCGGAAAAGACCGCCGAGAAGTCGACGGCGAAAACGGCGCCGAAGCCGGCCGACAAGGGGACCGAAAAAACTGCCGCGAAGGCCCCCGCCGCCGCCGTGTCCAAGACGCCGACCTTGGCAGGCGCGCCGAAACCCGGCACGACGATTTCAAAGACACCGACGGTCGCGGGCGCTCCCGCTCCGGCGACGTCGAAGACCCCGACCCTCGCGGGCGTGCCCGCACCGGGCACTTCGAAGACCCCGACCCTCGCGGGCGTGCCCGCGCCGACCACGTCGAAGTCGCCGACCGTCGCGGGCATGCCGGGCCCCGGCCCCGCCACCTCCAGGACGCCCACCGTCGCCGGCACGGGAAAGACCGGCCCCGCCGTCTCGAAGAGCACGACCGTCACCGGCATCAAGGCCCCCCCGGGCAAGAAGCAGGAGACGGGCAAGGTGGGCGCACCCGGCGAAGAGGGCGCGGCGCTGACGGGCTCCGAGCCGACGGTGAAGATCCCCGCGGTCGCGAAAAAGCCGGAGAAGGGGCCCGTCGACGTCCCCGGCCCGGTCACGAAGAAGAAGGGCAACCTCACGCTCGAGAAGACCGCGGACGGAAAGTTCGCCGTCAAGTACACCGACCTGACGGTCATCCTCTCCGCCGGCCGGTACAAGAAGCTCTACGAGGTCGTCCCGATCGACAACTCGACGCTTTTCCGCATGCTCATGGCCGAGATCCTCGAGGACGCACAGGCGAAGGCCGCGTTCCGGAAGATCATCGCGACCGCGGGGAGCTCGAAGCCCGTCCTGGACGCGCTCCAGAAGCAGGTCCAGGACATGGGCCCCGGGACCGGCAAGCCGGGCTCGAGGAAGTAGCCCCGCCTCCCGCCTCCCGTTCCGTTCCACGCGCGGCCCGTCTCTTCGACCGCATCCCCGTTCCCACTTCACGCCGGCCCGCGCTCCCGCTCCCCCCCGCTGCGGCGCCCCCGCCTGCGACCAGCTCCAGCTTCCGCGCACGCGGCAGCTTCTTGAGCGCATGCTCCCGGCGGAGCGCCGCGGAACGCGAACCGCTGCTCTCCCAGTACGCGAGGCGCACCGGCGGGCGCGACCGCGTATACCGCGCGCCCTTTCCGCGTCGATGCGCCTCCACGCGCCGCGCCAGGTCGTTCGTGATCCCGCAGTAGAGCGAACCGTCCCCGCAGCGAAGCAGATACACGAACCACGGGCCGACCCTCGGCGAGGCCGCCGTCGAGCCGGCTCCCGCCCGCGCCCGCGCCCGCGCGTGAGGACGCACGGGTCCACGGGCCGGGGAGAGGGCGCGTCCTCGACTCCCGTGCCTCTTCTTTTTCTCGCTTTCCACCCGGCCTCCGCGCTATCTTTTGCTCTTGCGCCAGGACTGGTGCACGCCCACCTCCGGCTTTCGATCCGGCCGTGTCGCTCGGAGAACCCACGATGAAAGAGGCCCCCCTGCCGTCCGACGTTCTCCCGCCGTCCCGCTACATCGAAAAGGTGAGCCTGCTCACCGGCGAGGTGCTGCCCGACGACATCCAGCCGAAGCAGCTCCTCGTCCACAATCACCGGGACTTCCACGTGGTCGACGTCTACGCCCGCTACCTGATGGCCCGCGCGGTGCAAAAGACCGGCGATCCCGACCTCGTCCTCCGCCGCATGAAGGAGGCCCGCCAGCTCGGCAAGAAAGCCGTCGACGTCGTCGCGTCCGTTCTCGGCACCACCGACAAGACGAGCATCGGCAAACGGCTCTTCGGCCTCAAGGACAAAGAGTATTACTTCCGCTTCAAGCGGGCGGAGCGGAGCGCCGAAGAGACCCAGCCCCGCCTCGCGGCGCTCCGCAAGGCGGCGGGGGACAAACTCGGGCGCGCGAGCGAAAACGGCCGGCCCGCCTACCGCGTCCTCCTGACCGGCGGCACGGGCTTCCTCGGCAAGGAGATCCTGGCCCAGGCAGCGGACGACGACGACATCCGCGAGTTGGTGGTCGTGATCCGCGGCAAGGAACTCCGCGACCGGAAGACGAAGGCCGTCCTCCGCGTGGTCCCGCCGGCCGAACGCGGCGCCGAACTGCTCCGGCAGCTCTGGCTCGAGGACCACCCGAAGCGCGCGAAGTTCCGGTTCGTCGACGGGGACATCGAGGCCCCGCACCTCGGTATCGCCGCGGACGAGCGCGCCCGGCTCCGCTCCACGCTGACCCACGTCATCCACTGCGCCGCGAGCGTCTCCTTCGACGACCCGTACGACCTGTCCTTCCGCGCGAACGTCCTGGGCGCGCTCAACGCCCTGCGCTTCTCGCTCGAACTGCAGGAAGCCGCGGGCAGCCCGTTCGTGGGCCACTTGAGCATCGAGACCTCCTACGTCCATGGCCGGCAGGCCGGCGCGCTGGCGAGCGAGGAGGAGCTGGTCTTCCCGCGGAATTTCTACAACAACTACTACGAGTTGACCAAGGCGATGGGCTCGATCGAGACCGACCGCTTCCTCGCCGAGCGCGGGCTCCGGGTCACGCAGCTCTGCCCGGCCATCGTGATCGGCGACTCCCGAAACGGCAACAACCGGGGCGACACGAAAGTGGTGAACGCCCCGATCAATACTTTCGGGCGCGCGAAGCAGGCGCTCGAATGCAAGGAGGGCTCGTGGGCCGACCGGTCGCGCGCCCGCGTGATCGCCCGGATGGCTTGCGTCTTTCCCGCCGACCCGTCCGCGGAGCTGAACCTTGTCCCCGTGGACCGCGTCGTGGCCGGCATCCTGGCCGCGCTGCGCAAGCCCGACGCGGTCGGCTCGCGCATCCATCTCGCCACGGACCACCGGCTGACGTCGGGCACGATCCAGCAGGTCGCGGCCGAGGAGATCGAGGTGTCCGTGAAGCTCGCGGAGCCGACGCTTCATCGGAACGTCACGCTGCCGCTCCTGACCAAGGTGCTGACCTCCCTCGACCAGCCGAAGCTTGCCGGAGCGCTCAAGACGCTGGGGTCGATTTTCGGGAGCTACAGCGAGTGGGGGCAACCGGTCCACGAAGTCGGCAACGACGTGGACATCCTGGGGCTGCCGCTCCCGCGCCCGAACACGGAGCACGTCTTCCGGATGCTTTGCCGCCACAACCGCTACGTACAGAACTTCGGGGCGATCCGGGACCTGGACGAGATCTCGCGCCGCGAGCGGGAATGGACGCGCTTCGTCTCGGCGCTCGCCGAGCGCACCGGCGCGCCCGCGGGCGCGCTCACGGCCGCAGCCTTTCGCAAGGCGATGGCCGCCGAGTTCGACCTCGAGGCGTTCAAGTGGAAGGGGGCGGCGGGAGCGGCCGGCGGCGGGGGGTAGCGCGCTGCGTCCCCTGCGTCGAAGAGTCTACCGCGATTTCGCCGTCGTGACAAGAGGGCCCGACCCCAGCGACGCGGCGGGTTGCGCTTTGCTCGGAGGCGGCATTTTCAGCGAGAGCGCCGCGCCACCGAGCCCACACCGCCTTGGCGAACCTATCCAGGTGGGGGATCGAATCGACCCTTGCGGCACAGTGCATTGAAGGTCCGAGCGCGGCAAGGGGCGAACACCCGAGTGCTCGCCTTCGCCGGCCATGAGCCCTTGTGGTGCAGGGCTTCCGCCCTGCACCGACGGGACAACCCGGGTGGAAATTACGCAGGCCGTTGTGTGCGGGGGCGGCTCGACGGGAAAAGGGGGAAGCGCTTCGGAGGTTCCGTGCGGGTGCAGGGCGGAAGCCCTGCACCACAAAGCGGACTCAAGCCGCAGGATCAAGTGAACAATCTGCTTGCGGCGGGCGGAAGCGTGACTACACCACCTTGAAAGGGCCGACCCCCGGGTAAAGCCTGCGACCAGCTCGGCGTCCTCCGCGAGGATGGACGAGTTCGATCCCCCCCCGCCCGCCGGCGTTGCCGGGGGCGAGGATCCGGCGGCCGCGGAGACATCGGGGCTGGTACCTGCAGCCGCGGCGGGAGAGCCGGTGTGGGCACCCTCGAGGCGGTGGGCTACGGCGGGTCGTGGGGGGCTCTCGCCTTTCGGCGATAGCCCGGGTCGTCTTCCTCAGCAATAGCCCGACGTAGGCGCGCCAGGGCGCTTGCCGTTTGAGTGCGAAGGGTCCACTTCGGCCACGCCCAGTCAAGGGCCGCGGTCAAACTCGCGACTGCGCCGTCCAAGTCCCCCATGGCCTCTTGGGTCCGGCCTCGGTAGTAGTACGCGTCGGCGAAACCCGGGACCAATTCGAGCGCGCGGTCATAGGCCGCGATGGCCTCCTGCAGGAGGCCCGCCTGTTCCAGGGCTTCACCCCGATCCTGGACCCACCACTGCGCTTGGAGCCAGGCATCGGCGAACCCGATGTCAAACATCGTCTCGCAGAACACACAGCTTACGCAGTCCAAGTCATCGGGGTTCTCGCTTTCGCGCGCATTCGCCCCATAGAGGTCGGCGGCCTCGCGGTAGTCCTGCTCCGCACGGTGGTATTCGCCGATGGCCTCCCATGCGCACCCTCGGTCCCACCGCGCCCACCAATCGTCCGGATCCGACTCGATCGTCCGCGTGAGCTCGCGGATGGCATCCAAGCGATCTTGGAAGTCATCCACGGTGTCGGAGAAGTCCTCCGTGCCCGAGTAGTCATACGACGTGGCGGCCTCGCGGTAATCCTGCTCGGCTCCTGCGATGTCTCCAATAGCCTCCCTTGCACAGCCGCGGTCCCATTGCGCCCACCAATCGTTGGGATCCTCCCGGAGCGCCTGCGTCAGGTCCTCGATGTCCTTCCAAGCTCCGCACGCTTCGCAGACATCGTCATGCAGGCGCTCAATCGCGCCCCCCACGCCACCGTGCAATAGATATTCTGGGCTGGTGAGCGACGACGCTTTCCGGTAGTCGGCAAGCGCCCCGTCCTCGTCTCCATTCCGCTCCCTCGCGTCCCCGCGGGCCTTCCACGCTTCCACGAGTTGCGGGTCGATTTCCAGAGCGCGGGTGTAGCCGGCAATCGCCCCGTCAACCTCGCCCGCTTTCAGCAGTTCATTCGCGCGCCGAAGGTGGGCGCCTGCGTCCGGGGGTTCGCTGCTTGCGCCCTCCGGCGAGCGGACCGGCGCGTTCGAAGGGGAGGACACGTCTGCCCTCTGGGCGACCTCGTCCTCGATCGCGCGCCTGCGCCCCGCCGGGATGCGGAGATCGCCGGCCTTTCGCTCGAGCATCGCGCGCCTGGCCGCCGTGATCTTGCCGTCCGCCGCGGCCATCTCCACGGCGAAGCGATATTCGGCCTCGTCGCGTCGCACCGCGGCCTCGTCCACGGGCTGGGGGAGCGCGGCCAGGACCTCCTCGAACGAGGCAAAGCGCTCCTCGGGGCGGGGCCTCGTCGCACGATGAATCACGGGGCGCACGCCCTCGGGCACTTCGTTCAGGTCCGGCATACCCTCGGGCGGGTGGCCGGTGAACAGGAAGTAGAGCGTCATGCCGTAGGCGAAGACGTCGGCCGCGTGGCCCGCGGTGGACGGATCGCGCTTCTGTTCGGGAGCCGCGTAGAGCGGCGTGTACAGCCGATCGCCCGCCTGGGTGAGCGCGGGGTCGCCGGCCACCTTGGCGAGTCCGAAGTCGCAGAGCTTCACCGTGCCCGCCGCCGACACCAGCACGTTTTCCGGCTTGACGTCGCGGTGTAGCACGCCCGCCCGGTGGGCCGCGGCGAGCGCAAGGGCGATCTCGCGGGCGATACCGAGAGCTTCGACTTCCGCCAGTCGGCCGCCCCGCTCCCGCACGTACGCGGCCAGGTCGCGCGCGCCCGAGACGTGCTCCGTCACGAGGTAGGGGCGCTCGAGGTCGTCGTCCGAGTAGTCGTGAACGCGCACGATGCGGGGGTCGTCCAGCCTCACGCCCGCCCGTGCCTCCCGAAGGAACCGGTCCCGCAGCTCGCGGCGCGGCAGGAGGAGCACCTTCACCGTCACCTGCCGGCCGGTCTTCTCGCGCGCGAGGAAGACGATGCCGGTGCCGCCCGCGCCCAGGATGGCCTCCGCCGCGTACTTCCTCGGAGGGAAGTCGGCGACGGCTCCGTCGAGGGCGACGGCCTGCCGGTAGGCCTGGAACGCCTCGGCGTGCCGACGCCGGGCGATGCGAATGCGATAGAGCTTGTACAGCAGCCGAGCCAGGATGGGCCCTGCCGGCAGCCCGCCGGACGCGGCGCGAGCGAGCGCCTCAACGATCCGGCTCTCGGCCTCTTCCAGGCGGCCCGCCGAGACGAGCGTGGTCGTCGCGAGGTCCATCGCCTCGAGCCCCTCGCCCGCGCCGAGCGCCGCCAATTCCGCGACAACCCTCTCGGCCTGCTCGACCTCCGAGGCCGAGGCGGGCACGGTGACGGCGTCCTGGGAAAGCCTGCGGCCGGGCTCGACACCCCGCGCCCTCTGGGACCTTTCCAGCTTCTCCATCAATTCGCGCAGGCCGTCCTCGATGCGGCGCAGGAGGTCGCCGTGGAGCCGCTGCTCCTCCGCGATGCCGGCCTGCCCCTCCTTCAGTTCGCCGATGCCCTGGCTGAGCTCGCCGAGCTGGAGGTGGAGGTTTTTCGCGACTTCCCAGACCTCCTCGAGCCGCGCCGCGATCGGGCCGAAGCAGGCGCGGACCTCCGCCGCATCCTCGCGCGCAGCCTGGAGCGCCCCCCGCTGGAGCACCTCGAGGCGGACGACGAGCCCCTCCAAGCGCGCAACCTCGGCGTGGGTGGCCTTCGCCTGGGCACGGAGCTCGGCGGCTCGGCCCGCGTCGGAGTCGGCCGTCGCCTTCACGAGACGCAACGTCTCTTCCTCGCGCTTGCGCGCGAGCGCGAGCTCGACCCGCATGCGTTGACTGTCGAGCGCCTGAAGGAGCGCGCGCAGCTCGGGGTCCGCCGCGGCAAGGCGCAGGAAGTGATCCCGTGCCGCCCCCAGCAGCACGTTCTCATGGCGGAGGAGGAGGACGAGCGGCGCCATGGGGTCCCGCAGCGCCGCGGACACTCGCTGGAGCACCCACTCCGACGCCTCGTCTCGCAACCGGACGTACCCGGCCCTGGAAGTCTCGACTTGTACCGCATGATAGAAGGCATCCGCCGCCCCCTCCTCCCCCAGCGAGCCCGGGTCGAGCACGCCCGCCACCCGCACCTTTTCCACGTCCCTCGCGCAAGCGGCGCGCGCCGCTTCCGGGCCGCCAAGGCGCGGATGGGCGGCGGCGAAAGGCGCGAGGATCCGCGTCTCCAACTCGCGCGCGAAGGCCTTGTCCGCGCCGGGCGAGTAGAGCCTGGGTCCCTTGAGCCCGACCTCAACCGTGCGCACTCCGTCCGCGAGTGCGCGCCGATAGGCCTCGCTCAGTCGCGCAGGCGATTTGAAATGCTTCCGCACGAGCGCGAGGACGGCGTCCCGCGTCATCGCGAGTCCCTGCAAGGCCCCTGAGCCCAGGGCAAGGCCATTCGCGACTTCGTAGCCCAGCGAGGCGAGCACCTCGAGTGCGGGCATCCTGCAAGTTCCTCCGGTTGCCGGCCAAGCGGCGGCGCGCCGCCGCGGACGCGCCACGCCGGCGGGGACTCCGTGCGCCCGCAAGAATTACTTCACATTTTCGTAGACCGATGCCTGGGGCGCAGCCCAGAGGGCCGCGCCCCCAGGAACCGCTGGACCTGAGACTGCGCGTTGATTTTGCGCGGGCGCTACGTCCCCAGCCGCCAAGCGATGCCGACGGACCGGTAGAGAAACTCGATCCGGCCGTCAACTTGGTGGCCGTCGAAGAGCGCGTCCAGCGCCGCATCGAAGGCCGCGGCATCGCCGACGCCATGCACGACATAGCTCGACGACCACGCCCGGCCGCGAAGCCCTTCGCGGTCGAACGCCTGCCGGCTCGGGAATTCCCCCTCGACGACCTGCGGCACCAGCGCCCGAATCGCCGCGAGGGTCTCCTCCGCTTTGGGCAGGGCGTCGTACTCGCCGCTCGCGGACCGGAGCAGGGCCTCGTACGCGGCGAGGAACGGGGAGCGGGCGCGGACGTTCCAGATCGCGGCGGCCCAGCCGGCCGGCGCGATCCGCCGAAACTCGCGCAGCGCCGCGGCGGGCTCGAACCAGTGAAAGGCCTGCGCGGCCAGGACGAGATGCACGCTCGCGTCGGGAAGCCCGGTCGCGTCGCAGTTTCCCTTTTGGTAACGCGCCGCGCCCCCCGCCCGCCTCGCGTACTCCAGCATCGCGTCGTTCGGATCGATCCCCACGACCTCGAGTCCGCGCTCCGCCAGCAGCCGCGTCGAAATCCCGGTGCCGCAGCCCACGTCGGCCACGCGCGTCCCCGGCCCGGATCCGGTCGTGGCCAGGAGCCAGGCGAGGAGGGCCGCAGGGTAGGACGGGCGCCACCGGTCGTAGTTGTCCGCCGCGGCGGTGAAGCGCTCTTTGGGGTCCTTGGGCATCGGGCGACGTCGTCCACAGCGGCCGGAAGGAGACGAGTGCACCGTCGACAAACTTTGGACAGCTTCGTCCCCGCAACTGCGGCGAATTGCAACCCAGGTGCGGGCTCGCGCGGGCCGGAGGCCCGCGCCCCCAGGAACCGTGGTTGAACTTCGTCAAAGGGGCTTGGGGTGCGCCAGCCGCCGGGGCGTAGCAGAATCGAAAGCGCCTTGCGAGGCCGGGGCACGGCAACGCCGTGCCCCTACCAGGTACTCGGGCTCCGCTCGCCGGACTCCCCCGTCGCTAAGGCACGCACGGTCTCGACGGTAGGGGCACGGCGCTGCCGTGCCCACACCGCGAGAACCGATGCAGCGTTTCGCCCGAGTCTTCCTGCGGTTTGAGTCGGCGCCCGGTTCCGCACCCTCAGCCGCGGGCCGGTCGCTACTTCCCCGCCGGGCCTGACAGCGACCGCAGGTACGCGATCAGCGCGTCCACCTCCGCGTCGGTCACGTTCGAGCCGTAGGCGGGCATCGTGGCGCTCGCATTCACGTAGCGCCCCCCCTTCTTGATGAGGTCGCGGAGGAAGTCGTCGCTCAGCTTGCTCATGACGGCGCGATCGGTCAGGTCGCGCGGGTCGGGGTCGGTGGTGAGCACGCCGAGGCTCTTCGCGTTCCCCAGGTGCCCGTGGCACTCCCAGCACTTCTTCTCGCGGAATACGCGCTCCCCGTCGCTTTTCGTGGCCGGCAGGTTCTTCGGGTCCGCATACGCCGCGAGCGCGGCGTAGTCGGCCTTGTCCTGCTCGAGGGCGGGCCCGAGCTGGAGCGCCAGGCGCCGGACCGTCTCGAAGAGGGCCTTGCAGCCGTCCGCGAAGTCCGCGATCGGCGACGGCGGCGCCGTCAGTTCCTTCAGTTCGGCCGGCGTCTTGCCGGCGAACTGCGACAGCCAGGCGTCCACGGCGTTCTCGTCCGCCTGTTCCCCGCGTACGAGTACCACCTTGGGATGCACCCCGGCGCTCGCGAGCTTCAAGTCCTTCGAGAAGCCGAGTTGAACGGTCGCGGCCGTGCCGTCGCCTCCGAGTCGGGCGCGGGCAAAGACGGCAAAGCCCACGAGCTTCGCGTCGTCGGGCGGCTTGCCCGCCGCAACCTCGGAATAGAGCCGCCACCAGGCCAGACGCCGTTCGTCGTCGGCGAGCGCGACGCCCAGGCCGGCCGCCTTTTCCGCGGAGAGCGTTGCCCAGCGCAGCCGGCCCTCGACCGCGCCCGGGACCTGCGGGCCGACCCTCGGGTGGTGGGTGCGCACGTAGGCCACGAGGTCTTTCCGCTCGTAGACGGTGAAGAACGTCCCCCAGGCGGGCATGATGCCGGAGCGCTTCATGTGCGACCCACCGCTCGCGAGGATCTCGAGCAGCTGCTCGTCCGTGCGCGTGTTCAGGTAGTTGGCATCGGTGAGGTCGCGCGGCCTTCGCTCGAAGTACGACGCGGCGGGCCCTTGCCCGTCCCCGGCATAGCCGTGGCAGGAGGCGCAGTTGGGCCGGAAGAGGGCCGCGCCGTTTCCGGCGTCGATGACGGAATTGTCCTGGGTAAGCGGGGAGCGGGGAGCAAGACGCACCGCGGCGACCGCGGCCGCGGCGCCTACCTGGCCGCCGCCGGTCCCGTTGCCGCCGCCCGTGCCCGGTCCGGTCCCGGTTTTTCCGCAGCCCTCGCAGCCGACGAGGGCGCCGACGACCACCGCGAAAAGCACCAGGCTCGCGACGCCCGTTCGCAACATGGGGCTCACCTCCTCAGTCGACTGGTCGTCCGGCGGGACCTGTACAGGGGATGCCGCGCGTCGCGGCCGGGGCAGCGCTCGATTCTAGCGGGCGCGACCGGAGCGGGCAAGAGTTTCCAGCGCCGCGGAAGAGCGCGGAGCTCGCTGGACGCAAAACAAAATGGCGCTGCGGATTGGACTGGGGGGTGCGCTCTGCGGCAGCAGGTGCTGCGCCCGGTTGAGGTCGGGCGGCGCGAGGGCGGAGGCGCGCCGCCGCCGCGCGCGGAGGGCCATCCACCGCGGTCCGCACTCCGCACTCGGTCTCAGATGTGCGGCCAGACGTGGTCGCCGTCGAAGAGCTTGTCCTGGAGCTTTTCACGCTCCTCCTCTCCGAGCGTCGGGTCGTTGCGGGCTGCGTTGTAGCGTACGACCTTGCGGAGCAGCGGCTTCCTTTGAGCCCCCAGACGTCCGGCAAGCGCGGACGCGTCCCGCTTCGAAACCACCCGTTTGCTGCTCAGAAAACCGTAGAAGGCGCGCAGCGCTTCATCGATGTCCTCGAGCAGTTCCGCGTCGACGTCCCGAAACTTGAAGATAAACTTGTTCATCAGGGCTACGAAATGCTCCCTCACGAAGCGTACGTCCTCGTACAGGAAGTACGCATCCGCCGACACCCGGCTCACGAAGCCGAAGAACGCCCGAAGCGTAGAGAGTCGGTTCGGAAGGGGATCGGCGGCGCACCGAGCGAGGGCGTCCTGGGCGAAGGCTTCGAGGCGGCATTCGTTCAGCTCTGCGGAGACGCGGTCGACGGCCTCTACGTCCTCGCGATTCGCAAGTGCATCCAGCTTGTCCCGGTCCGCAGGGCGGAGGATGTAATCCAAGTAGGTCCCGCCGTGCTTGCGCAGGAAGTCCAGGACGTGCCGGTTTCCTCGGGCCGTCTTGTGCTTGCGCCCTTTCGACAGGGCGCGGGTGAGGAACCGGTCCGCCTCCTCCAAACGGCCGGCCATGAGCGCGAAGAAGCCCAGGTTGGAGAGATAGTCGGCGCTGCCCGGCTCGAGCTCAAGCGCCCTCTGACCGCACTTCATGGCCGCCTCGGGGTCGCCCGTCCAGGCCGCCGCGAGCGCGAGGGCGTCGTGATACCAGGCCGTACGGGGATAGCGCTGGATCACCCGCTCCAGGAGCGGCCGGAGCACGTCGTAGCGCCAGAGGCTCTCAAGGTTTTCAACCACGATCGCGAGCGTCTCGTCAGGCTTTTCCGCGAGCGCCATCAGATCCCCAAGACCCCGGTCGAGATGCTCCTTGCCCCGAGCCGCGTTTCCCCTGCAGAGGAGGTGGGTGCCGAGCTCCATGTGGGCGGGGTAGAACCGGGGGCAGATGGCGAGCATCTCGCGCCAAGCCTTCACCTTCTCCGCATCGGACCACGGCGCTGAAAGCATAGGCATGAGCGACGAAGAATGGAGCTCCAGGTGGATGAACTCGGCCTCGCGCCACCTCGGCGGCATACGGCGCCGCGCCTTGCCGCGGCCCTGGCGCGCGCGAGGACGGGAGCTCTTCCCGCTCCGCCGCCCGTCGGCCACGGTTCGGTCCGGCGGAACCGACCCATCCCCAGGAAGAGGCGTGTCTACGACGGCCTCGGTACTCACTGGCTCGTTCTCCTTGTGCTCGAGCTTCGATCCGCTCCGGGCGCTCCCCTGTAAATGATCGCGAGACCCGCGTTGGAGATCAACGCTCCAGCTTGCCCGACGCGACCATGGTCAAGAAGCGCCGTCAAGCCGGTCCGCCGCCGGGAGTGCCTGTAAAGTCGGATCGTCGGGGGCGTTTCCTTCCTACCCACACGGGAGCTACGGAGTGATGGCTCCGCGCACTTCGGCGACACAACACACGCAGCCACATCCACATGCGCCACGACATCAGCATATATATTCGCGGCACGAGAATTGCTTAGTATCCCGTGTCCCGCGACAGTAGCGCGCAACGGGCGCGCGACACGGGATGATGATCGGGGGACAGCGCCGGAGGGAACACGATGAACGCGACGCGAGCTGCACGGTGGGCCTTGGGAGTGACGGCGGCCATCGGCTGCCTGGTTTCCGGCGTCTTCGCGCACGAATTCATCTACCCGGTGTCCGGCACGATCACGAGCACCTACTACTCCTCGCGCCCCTACGGCAACCACGGCGCGCTGGACATCGCGGGGAACAACGGCAAGGCCATCGGCGCGGCCCGCGCGGGGACCGTGGTCCTCGCGGCCTGGAACGGCGGCTACGGGAAGTGCGTCATCGTGGACCACGGGAGCGGCTACCGGACGCTGTACGGCCACATGTCCTCGATCGCGGTCCACAGCGGCCAGCACGTGGACCTCGGCTCGGTGCTCGGCTACGTCGGCTCCACCGGCAACTCGACCGGTCCCCACTGCCATTTCGAAGTGCGAAAGAACAACGTGAAGCAGGCCTTCCCGCCGTACCACACGGGCGCCTGGGTCACGAAGGGCGCGAAGATCCCGAAGGACATCTAGCGGGGCTTCCAGCTAGGTTCTGTAGGTTCTTGGTGGCTCTCGCGGTCCCGACCCGCCTCGAAAGCCTGGCGGGGAGAACGAAGGCTCAATGCTCAAGGATCAAGGTTCAAGCAAGGCTCAAGACTCAAGGCTCAACGCCTGATTCGCGTGCGTGACCGAATCTCCGGAAATCCGCCGACGAACCAGGTCTGGGAAGATCGGCGTTGGGGGCTCCGGCCTCCCTGAGCCTTGAACAGGGAGTCTTGCTTGAGCCTTGTTCATGGAGCCTTGAACATTTGAATCCGCGACGCACCCACAGGATCGACGTTGAAGCCCCACTAGCATCCCCCGCGCGGCACCGAAGGCGGCGCGGACCCTTCCTGGACCACTCCTCAAGAAGCGGCTCGGACCGACCACGTCCGAGTCGCTCTTTTTTTTTTGCAGAGCGCTCTCGGCGCGGGGCGGGGGCGAGGTCGCGAGCGGCCCGTTGACGAACTTCGGACACCGTCGTCAACTCTGTCACGGCGGATCGTAACCCATGCGGCCGTTCGCGCGGGCCGGCCTGCGCTCCGTAGCTCGCGTAGAGCGAGCGAAGGAGGGAGGCCCGCGCCCCCTGGGATCGTGCCTGGACTTCGTGCACGGGCCACTAGTGTCCCGTCTACGCTAATTCCAAGGGTCCGCCGCTGTAGCGGAGTACGCGTTCGGCGAACCCGTCATCCCGGCATGTCCTCCTGAGCGGAGCGCCGCAGCGCGAAGCGAAGGATCCAAGCAAGGACGGACGCCCAACCTTCTCAACCGGCCCTCGGACCGTGTCGTGGGCGAGCCAATGCCCTGTCGAGAAAAGCGGTCGCTACGCTTGGTTTGGATCCGTCCCTTCGCTCCGCGCTGCGGCGCTTCGCTTCGCTCAGAGCCTGCCCTGAGCCGGGCCGAAGGGATGACAAGCGCATCGAACGTGTTCCCTGAAAGCTCTACCTGACGGGAGCCAGCCGACCTCCACGGAGCGCCCGGCGAACGAGCAGCATGAGCGTAGGCGGGCCACTAGGTCCGCAGTTGTCCGGTCCCGAAAACCACC
>JACPWG010000193.1 GCA_016197205.1 Planctomycetota bacterium | reverse complement strand
TTCGGGGCGATGCTCAACAGATCCCGAAGCTCCCGGTCCAGCAGGGCTCGAAGCAAGTCCGACCCGCGTTTGGGCGCCGCTCCCTCCGTAGCCATGGCTCTCCTCCCTTTCCGCCTCGACCGCGTGCCGCCGCGCTCCGTGGATGTGGGCGGCCGCCGCTTTTGCCCCCGTCTTGGAAGCACGCCTTGCATCCGGTATGCCGATGTTCAAATGGTACACATGGCACGGGTGAGCCTGTTCACTAGCCGCGATGAGAACCCGACTTGTGGTGGCGGGGGCGCCTGGAGGGGCGATGGGAAAGGGGGAAGGCGCGCGACGCGGTGGGTAGGAAGGTGACGGAGCTACGCGCTGGGCGTGTTCGGAAAGCGGACAGCAGCGACCCGCGCACGAAGGCCTTCAGTCCGCCGCCGCCGACGCGCGTGGCCGACAATCGGTCCTCGCTTCGCGGGCACGGCAACGCCTTGCCCCTACCAAGCGAGGCCGAGCGAATCGTGCGATGCGAATTGGGAGCGTATTGGCGTCCGAACCTCAGCCGCGCTTCGGCTGCGCCGGCTCCTTGCCGCCTGACTTCGTCGCGCCGCGCGCCAGCGCCTTTTCGTTCGCCGCCGCCAGGTCGGCGAGCCAGCCGGGCACGACCTCCGGCCGGGAGGCGGCCCGGGACGTGTCCTGGACAGGCGCCGGTCGCGGCCGGTTCGGCGCCCCCGCTGCCGGGACGACTCTCCGCCCGCCGCCAGGCGCGCCCGCCGCTGCACCCGCGGCCGGTGTCGCGTGCGCCGGAGACGGGCGTGTGGGACGCGGGGCGCCTACCGCACCTGCACCTCGCGCCGCCGCCGGAGCCGCCGCTCCTGCCGCTCCTGCCGCTGCACCCGCAGCCGCCGCGCCCTTCGCAGCGCCGCTCCCGTCCGCGACCGCGCCCGGCACTTGCGGGTTCGTCTTCATCGACAGCGAAATCCGCTTCCGCTCCAGGTCCACCGACAGCACCGTCACCCGCACCCGCTGCTGCACTTTGGCCGCCTCGTTCGGGTCCTTCACGAACCGGTCCGCGAGCTGGCTCACGTGGACCAGCCCGTCCTGGTGCACGCCCACGTCCACGAACGCGCCGAAGGCCGTCACGTTCGTGACCACGCCCTCCAGCTTCATCCCCGGCTTGAGGTCGCTCAGCTTCTCGATCCCGTCCGCGAACCGCACCGGCTCAAACGTGTCGCGCGGGTCTCGGCCCGGCTTCGCCAGCTCCGCGAGAATGTCCTGCAACGTCGGCAGCCCGACCGTCTCCGTGACGTACCGCTTCAGGTCGATCCGCGCCCGCAGCGCTTCGTCACGCAGCAGGTCGCCCACCGCGCAGCCCAGGTCGCGCGCCATCGCCTCCACGATCGGGTAGCTCTCCGGATGCACCGCGCTCGCATCGAGCGGGTCCGTCCCCCCGCGCACCCGCAGGAAGCCGGCCGCCTGTTCGAAAGCCTTCGGGCCGAGGCGCGACACTTCCAAAAGCTCCCGGCGCGATTTGAAAGGGCCGTGTTCGTCCCTGTGCTTCACGATGTTGCCCGCGAGCTGCGGCCCGAGCCCCGACACGTACGTCAAGAGCTGCTTCGAAGCCGTGTTCGCCTCCACGCCCACCGCGTTCACGCAGCTCGCCACGACGTCGTCCAGCGCGCGCGAAAGGGCGCCCGCGTCCACGTCGTGCTGGTATTGGCCCACGCCGATCGACTTCGGGTCGAGCTTCACCAACTCGGCCAGCGGGTCCTGCAGCCGCCGCCCGATCGACACCGACCCGCGCACGGTCAGGTCCTCGTTCGGGAATTCCTCGCGTGCGACCTCCGACGCCGAGTAGATCGAGGCGCCGCTCTCGTTCACGAGGACGATCGGCGGCTTGCCGGGCAGGTCGAGCCCGCGCAGGAAAGTCTCCGTCTCGCGGCCGGCGGTCCCGTTGCCGATGGCGATCATCTCCACGCCGAGCTTGGCGCAGAGGTCGGCGAGCTTCCGCGCCGCGTCCGCGGTGCGCGACTCCGGCGGATGCGGATAGATCACGTCGTGGTGCAGCATCTTCCCCTGTTGGTCCAGGCACACCAGCTTGCACCCCGTGCGGAAGCCGGGGTCGAGCGCCAGGACGTTTTTCGCGCCGAGCGGCGGGGCCAGGAGCAGGCGCCGGACGTTTTCGGCGAAGATCCGGATCGCCTCGGCGTCCGCGCGCTCCTTCGTGGTGACGCGGATCTCGACTTCGAGCGAAGGGGCCAAGAGCCGCTTGTAGGCGTCGCGCACGGCGAGGCGCACCTGCTCGGCGGCCGCGCCCCCCGCGGGCTTCACGAAGCGCGCCTCCAGCCGGGTCGTCGCCTCCAGCTCGGGCGGCTGGACGCGGAGCGCCAGGAAGCCCTCGTTCTCGCCGCGCCGCATCGCGAGGATGCGGTGCGAGGGGGCGGACGCGATCGGCTCCTCCCACTTGAAGTAGTCGCGATACTTGGCCCCCTCCGACTCCTTCCCCTCGACCACCTGCGAGGCGAAGGTCCCCTTGCCGGAGAAAAGCTCGCGCAGGCCGCCGCGCGCGTCGACGTCTTCGTTGACCCGTTCGGCGATCACGTCCCGCGCGCCGGCGAGCGCCTCGTCCACCGAGGCCACGCCCTTCTCCGCGCTGACGTACGCCGCCGCTGCCGCCGCCGGGTCGCAGCCCGGGTCCTGTTCGAAGAGCGCGAGCCCCAGCGGCTCCAGGCCCTTTTCCTTCGCGATCGTCGCCCGCGTCCGGCGCTTCGGCCGGAAGGGGAGGTAGATGTCCTCCAGGACCGCGAGCGTCGCAGCGCCGTCGACCTTCGCCTTCAGCTCCTCCGTCAGGAGGTTGCGTTCCGCGAGCGACTTCACGATCGCATCGCGTCGCTGGTCCAGTTCGGCAAGCTGGGCGGAGCGGTCGCGGATCGCCGCGATGGCGACCTCGTCGAGCGTGCCGGTGGCCTCCTTCCGGTAGCGTGCGACGAAGGGCACGGTGCAGCCCTCGTCCAGGAGCGCGGTGGTGGCGTGGACCTGGTTCGGCCGGAGCTTCAGCTCTTCGGCGATGCGTGCGACGTGCTTTTCGTTCATGTGCGCGAGCGCTCCCTTGAGGATTGGACGGCCATGAGCCCGGGGCAGGATGCGCCCGTATACTCTGGATCGGGGCGCAGGTCAAGGTTTGAACGTCGGTCGCTTGCTCCGTCACGCGGCGTGGAGTATGATGGGGCCGGAGCCGGACGCTGCCGAGACACCCGAGAATACGCCGTTTGCGAGGAGGATCCCGATGGCCGAGGCCACGCCCGCCGGTTCGCCGCCGCCCGTACCCGCCCCCTCCCCGGCCGCGGCCGCGGCAGCGCCCATCGCCCCGCCCCCGGAGCCCGTGCGCCGGAAGATCAAGGAGGTCGAGGCGATGGTCGCGGACGCCATCG
The DNA here is from genome assembly GCA_016197205.1 of Planctomycetota bacterium. Lineage (GTDB taxonomy): Bacteria > Planctomycetota > MHYJ01 > WSZJ01 > JACPWG01 > JACPWG01. Next base: position 62,438 of record JACPWG010000193.1, on the reverse strand, counting down.
CGGAGACCGACGATACCACGACGCTGGTCCTTTTCACCGGCAACGACACCCTCGAGTACAAGCCCGGCCACTTCCTGACGATCGACCCGCACCAGTTCGCGGCGCTCGACCGCTGGCTCCGCTTCCTGGAAGATCAGAAGGGGAAGCGCGAGTCGCCGCGCGCGTACTCGCTCGCCTCCGCGCCGCACGAGAAGTACCTTGCCATCACGGTCAAGGAGGAGTACTACGTCTCGGGTCAGACGAAGTACCCGCCGCTCCTCTCCCCGACGCTCGTCAAGCGCACGCCGCGCGGCACGAAGATGACCATCACGGGGTTCACCGGGGCGTACTTTCTGCCGCCCGACATCGAGAGTCACACCGACCACCTGGTCCACATCTGCGCGGGCAGCGGGATGGTCCCCAACTGGAGCATCATCAAGCACGCCTTCGCGACGGGGTTGAAGCTGCGCCACACGGTCATTTACAGTAACAAGACGTGGGACGACATCATCTATCGCCGCGACTTGGACGACCTGCAGCGCAAGTACCCCGAGCAGCTCCGCGTCGTGCATACGCTGACGCGCGACTCGGTCGGGATCCGTGCCTCGCAGGGCGTACGCCATGGACGAATCTCGCTCGAACTGTTGAAAGAGGTCGTGCCCGATCCGTCCGCCGTGCGCGTGTACACGTGCGGACCCGCGATCGGCGTCTGGGATCGGCAGGCCGCAAAAGCGAAGGGGGAGCAGCCCGCGCCAAGGTTCCTCGAAGCGGTGCTGGGGTGTCTCGAACAGCTCGGCGTGCAGAAGCAGCAGATCCGGCACGAGAGCTACGGGTAGGACGGCTCGGCGGGCATCCCTGGGGGCGCGACCGGCGCGGGGGAAGGGGGCCGGGTAACGAATCCGCCGGGGGCTTCGTAAGCGCGGGTTTACGCCCGCCGCGCGCCGGCCATCCAGTCCGAGCCGCTCTAACCCGCGTCGGTGCGAGGACCTGCGCGTGGCCCACCCTGCGCCCCCCTCGCGGGCACGTCCATTGCGCGTCCACCCCCTCGAAGGCCGCTCGCCAAGCGGCCCGATGCGCGGTTGATCGGGGAGCTGAACCCACCCGTCCGGCGGTGCCGGGCGGACCGGGTTCCAACGCAGAGGAGGACGCGACATGAAGGGTCTGCGAAGTCTGGGGCTCAGCTCCTGCTCCGCCCTGATCGGCCTCGTGCTCTTGGCCTCGACGGCGAGCGCCGACCTTCTCCTCACGCAGGCGGGCGGCAAGCTGCTCGCCAACGGCCAGCCCCTGCGCATGGTCGGGTACAGCGACCTCGGCATCCTCGCGGAACGCGACTTCGATTACGTCGCCTTCTTCGACCACTCGCTGGTCCCGAAGCACCTCAATTACATCCGCGTGTGGCTGTGCTACCCGTACGCGAACGACCTGACGCCGTTCGTCGGCAGCCGGCCGACGGGCTTCCACCTGCTCCAGCGGAATCAGACGCTCATGACCCGCCTCGTGGCGCTCGTGCAGGCCGCGAACGCGCGCAACATCGTCGTCCACCTGACGCTCTTCGACGGCTGCCAGTTCGACAGCGGGGCGCGCGATCCGCACCACGTCCGCTGGGTGAACAATCCGTACAACGACGCGCGGAACTCCGAGCCGTACCTGACGAAGCCCAGCCAGTTCGACGACGTGGGGACGCCGTGCTGGAACCAGGTGAACGTGCCGCTCATTCAGGACGTCGCGGACCGGCTCGGGAACTTCGGCAACGTGATCTACGAAGTCCTGAACGAACCCAACGTGCACGGCGGCGACAACGATAATCTCGCTTTCCAGAAGGCGGTCGTGACGGTGCTGCGGACGCGGCTGAACCTGTACGGCGGGAGCAAGATGATCTCGATCAACCTGCCCGGCGACGCGGCGACGAAAGCCTGGGCGCTGTCGGATTCGCGCGTGTCGCTGGTGGCCATGCACCTGGGGCCGACCGAGAGCCCGCATTCGTCGTGGGCGACCCTGCCGAAACCGGTCCTCGTTTCGAACGACGGGCACAACACGCAGTCGAAGACGCTCCTCTCGAACCCCTCGCAGCGGCCGTCGATGACGAACAGCCTGTGCGCCGGCACGTTCCAGAACGGCCAACCGCTGGGTCGGTTCCACTTCGACTTCCTGGACAAGGGCCTGAACGGCTCCTCGTGGCGCACGCAGAACTACAACCCGCGGGCCGCGCTCGCCGACGCGGCGATCGTGTCGGTCCTGGCGCACTGGACGGCGACGCACTAGCGGCCCGTCGACGAACTGAAGACACAGTCGTCGATCGAGTCTCGGCAAGTCGTAGCTCATGTGGCCATTCGCGCGGGCCGGAGGCCCGCGCCCCCAGGCATCGGGTCTGGACCTCGTAAACGGGTCGCGAGTGGTCGCGGGAAGTGGCATGTACGGTGTTCACCGTAGGGGCACGGCGCTGCCGTGCCCCTACGCATTGACGGACAGCGCCGGCTCAGCGCAGGGACTGGGACAGTGCCAGCCCGCCCATCAGCAGGAAGGGGCTCATGGGCACCCACGCCCAGCCTCGCCGCGTGCCCGCCGTCACAAGCCAGTTCGCGATGGCCGCGGCAAGAGAGAGCAGGGAGAGCAGACAAGCTGGGGAATCCGCAGTCCAGTTGCTCTTGCTATGCAGATGCAGGAAGAAGCCGAAGGCATTGAACAAGAGCGAGACTCCCCCCGTCCAGTGGAGCCGGCTGCGGGGCCCTAGGAAGCAGTCGCGGATCACCAGGGGAAGCATGGCAATGGCGATGAGAAAGGGACACCCCCTCGCAATGTAGGAGAAATTGCGCTCCCCGAACATCCCACGGTGCACCTTTAACAAGAGCCATACCCAAGGGCAGAGAAAGACCTGGAAAAGAAAGATCTCCCACAGTCGAAGCGGGGCTGCCCTGTCGTCCCCCCATCGAAACGCGTCAAAATCCAACCGACTTGCCACGGTCTCCCCCTCAGCGGTCGAGCCGTGCCGCCGGTGCCGCCGCGTCCGCCAGCGCGAGGTCCGCGCGCAGGTGCGCAAGGTCGAGCGTGCCGACCACCACGCAGCCGACCGCCGGGTTCCGCAGGATCCACGGAAGCGCGGTCGCGGCCGCCAGGCTGCCGGCACCCAGCCCTTTCTTCACCAGAATTCCCACGTCGCGCCGCAGGGCCTCGGCGAGCACCCCCTCGCACGCGGTCTCGGCGGGGTGGTACTCGAGCATCAAAAGGTCCGCCCACGCCAGTGCCGCACGCGCCCCCTCGACGGTCTTCGCGGAAAGCCCGATCGCCCGCGTCTTCCCCTCCCGCTTCAGCGCGGCGAGCGTCTCTTGCGCCTCGGCCGCGCCGCCGAACTCCACATCGCGCCCGTCCGAGTGGAGCAGGAGCGCGTCAACGGCGTCCGTGCGGAGCCGGCGCAGGCTCGACTCGAGGCTCGCCCGTAGCGCGGTCGCCGAGAAGTCGTAGCGGGAGACACCGTCCGTGAAGGTCTCGCCGGCCTTCGTCGAGAGGAAGAACTCCCCGCGGCGTCCAGCGAGGGCCGCGCCGATCCGCTCCTCGGAGAGGCCGTAGGCCGGGGCGGTGTCGATCCAGTTGACGCCGAGGTCGAGCACGCCGTGCAAGAGCCGCGCGGCCTCCGCATCGTCCGGGAGGGCGTACGCGGCGGGGTACTTCGCCTTCTGGTTCCGCCCGAGCTTGAAGGCGCCGAAGCCGATCGGCCGCGCCGCGAAGCCGGTGCGGCCTAGCCGACGGGTGACCACGGTCTCTCCTCTTCCCACGGCGGTGCGGCCACGCACGGTCGCGGCCAGTCCGCAAGGACGGGTCCGCGCGCGCTCTCCGCGCCTTCGACACAGCCCCCTTTTTCGCCCCGCTTTCCGCCCGCGCCGTGCCTCCCCGCGGGCTCAGGCAAGCGCCCAAGTACGGACTCCGCGAGTCGCGGCGCCAGCGCCATCTTCGTGGGCCACGCCGTGAGCACTGCGCGCTCTTCGAGCAGGACCGGTCCCTCCGGCCGCCCGCCCGCCGGCCCGCGTCCCTCGGCGCGGTCGACCCGGTAGGTCGCGGCCTCGATGTCCGCGAGCGCCAAGCCGGGGAGGGCCGCCGCCAGCTCCGCGCGCGCATGGCGGATGAGGTCCCGCCCTTCCATGCGTACGCCGTCTTCGGCGAGCTGTCCCCCCACCTGCCAGACCCGGCCGCCCCCCGCGCCCTGCGCCGCCGTCGCTCCCCCCTCGACCGTCGTGATCGTGACGCGCGTGCCCGCCCCTTCGATGCAGTGTCCGTAGAGCGGCGGCAGCTCGCCGCGCAGGAGCACCATGTGCAGCGGACGGCGCTGCATCGCGGCACCGGCCAGCCCGAGCCTTTCGCGAAGGGCGGCGTTTCCGGCGCCCGCGGCGAGGACAAGGCGCTTTGCGCACAGCTCAACGCCAGGACGCCCACCCGCCGGGTCGGCGAGTCGGACGGCCGGCGCGCCGCCCGCGTCCGCGGGTCCGAACGAGAGCCCACGCTCCGCGTCGATTCGCAGGAGCCGGTCGCGATGCCGCCGTTCGAAGCACGCGAGGATCGACGGCACGTCGAGCACCGGCTCCTCGAGCCGCATCACCGGCCCGGGGCAGTCGCGCAGGACCGCCGGTCGCTCGCACGCCGCGATCTCGACCGGCGCCGTCTCCAGGCCGATGCGTGCGCCCAGCATGCCGAGGACCGAGGCGATCGACCGCGTCTGCCAGAGGTGGCAGAACGACGAGCGGACGCGGGCGCCGGATAGGTCGACGGGCCCCGTCCCCGCGACGCACGCGCGCCAGAGCTCGGGCATTTCCCGAATTGCAGCCGCGGAGCCCGACAAGAGGCCGGCGAGCGAGTACTTGGTGCCGCCGTGCACGATCCCCTGGGCCGCGATGGTCTGGCCCGCGCCCAGGTCGCCCGCCGAAAGGAGCAACGCACGGTACCCCCTGGCGTGCAGGAGGTCGAGCGTCCAGAGTCCCGCGATCCCGCCGCCGAAGATGGCGACGTCGAGGTCGATGCTCTGCGGTGTCTTCAGAGGCCTCGCTGCCTACTGGGACCGATCCTCACGCCAGCGCCTGTTCCAGGACGTCGCAGAAGATGTGGCCGAGCACCCCGTGGCACTCTTGAATGCGGTCGGTCTCGTCCGTCGGGGCACGCAGGCAGACGTCGACCTTGGCGGCCAGCTTGCCGCCCGAGCGGCCGGTCAGGCCGATCACGCAGGCCCCGAGCCGGCGCGCCGCCGCGACCCCCCGGAGGACGTTCGGCGACCGGCCGCTGGTCGAGATCGCGACCACCACGTCGCCGGGCCGCACGTGCGCCTCGACCTGCCGTTCGAAGATCCGGTCGTAGCCGTAGTCGTTTCCCACCGAGGTAAGGACCGACGTGTCCGTCGTCAGGGCCACGGCGCGCAGCGCGCGACGGTCGCGCCGATACCGCCCCACCGCCTCCGCCGCCCAGTGCTGCGCGTCCGCCGCGCTCCCGCCGTTGCCGAAGAGAAACAGCGTGCCGCCGGCCCGCAACGCGTCCGCCGCCAGCTCCGCCGCCCGCACGAGGTCCGCGCCGCAAGCGGTCGCGAGCCGTCGCTGCGCCGCAAGGCTCTCCGCGAGCCGCGCGCGAACAAGCCTCGCCGCCCCGCTTCCCGCCCCCCTCGCCGCCGCTCCCGCCCGTGCGCCCGGCGTTGCCGTCCTCCCACGCTTCACGACGGCCCCCCGGTCGCGCCGCCCGGCGCTTCGTCCTTCGCCGCCGCCCGGCCGCACCGTTCGAGGATCCGGTCCACGATGTTCGTGGTCGACAGCCCCTGCGCGTACGGGGCCAGCTCTACTCGCCCGCCGTACCCCTCCACCACCTCCCGCCCCACCACGCCTTCCTTCCGCCACGCGCAGTCCCCGCCCTTCACCAGGATGTCCGGCCGAAGCAGCTCCAGCACGCGATGGGGCGTGTCCTCCGCGTAGATCGTCACGTAGTCCACGTCCTCCAGCGCCGCGAGCACCTGCGCGCGCTCCGCCTGCGAAAGGATCGGCCGCGCCTCCCCCTTCAGCCGCCGCACGGACGCGTCGGAGTTGATGCCCACGACCAGCAGGTCCGCCTGCGCGCGCGCGAAGCGCAGCGATTGCACGTGCCCGGCGTGCAGGAGATCGAAGCACCCGTTCGTGAAGGCGACCCGCTCCCCGGCCCGCCGATGCCGCGCGAGGATCCGACCCAGGGCCGCCGGCGGATGGATCTTCGCCGCGTGACCGCGATGCTCCGCGGCCAGCGCGTCGAGCACCTCTTTTCGCGTGACCGTCGCCGTGCCGAGCTTGCCCACGACGAGCCCGGCCGCGCGGTTGGCCAGGTGCAGCGACTCTTCACGCGACGCGCCCGCCGCCAGCGCGAGGCCGAGCATCGCAATCGCCGTGTCCCCCGCCCCGGTCACGTCGTAGACCTCGCGCGCCTGCGCCGGGACGTGCAGCTCCGCCTCGGCCCCCTCGGTCGGCGGCGCGAAAAGGGACATGCCCTGCTCGCCGCGCGTGACGACGACGAAGTCGAGCGCCAGCCCGTCGACCAGCCGGCGCGCGGCCTCGCGCAGGGACTCCGGGCTCCGGATCTCGACGCCGCTCGCCAGCTCGGCCTCGGCCTGGTTCGGCGTCAGGGCCGTGGCGCCCCGGTATTTCGCGTAGTCCCTGCCCTTCGGGTCGATGAGGACGGGGAGCCCGCGCTTCCGCCCCTCGGCGACGACCGCGGCGAGGAGCGGGTCGGTGAGGGCGCCCTTGCCGTAGTCGGACACCAGGACGAGGTCGGCCTTGCGCGCCTCCCGTCGAAAAGCGCGGAGCAGCTTGGTCGCGATGGCCGGCGACACGGGCGCGCTCTCCTCCTCGTCGATCCGCAGGATCTGCTGGCGGTGCGCGATCATCCGGGTCTTGACGGGCGTGGGCTTGGCGCGGTCGACGACGAGACCCGCGATGCCCACGCCCGCACGGTCCAGGAGACGGGCCAGCGTGCGTCCTGCCGCGTCCTCTCCGACGGTGCCGAGGCAGGCGACGCGCGCGCCCAGCGCCTGCAGGTTGAGCGAGACGTTCGCCGCGCCGCCGGGGCGCAGGTCGCGGTCCGATTCCACTTTGAGGATGGGGACCGGGGCCTCCGGCGAGATCCGCTCCATCCGGCCCCAGACGTACCGGTCGAGCAGCAGGTCGCCGAGGACCAGGATCCGCGGCTTCCCGAGTTCGCGCAGGCAACGGGCGAGTCGGGCGATCATGACGGGGCTCTCGGGAAGGTGGAACCGTCGGTCGCGAACCCCGCCGCCGGGCGGACCTCGGCGCCTGTGTTCGCTTTCCGGACACTCGGCCGGGAGGTCGCAGCGGCGGGGCGCGGGCGGCGCATCGGGCGCGAAAGGGTAGCAGACAACCCCCGTCGATTCAAGGTTTTTCCCGGTCGGCCCGGGCCTGCCGCGCGGGACCTGCAGGGGGGAAAAGCCTTGAATCGTCGGAAGTGCAGGGTTACAATTCTTCGCTACCGGGGAGGTCCATGCCTAAGCACTGTCACCGCACAGGAGGGAGACCGGGGTGGGGAAGGCAACCGTCTACTGCGAAAAATGCGGGGAGATGATCCCCGAAGAGGATTTCGCGAAAGGGAAGGCGGTCCACTTCGAGAGCAAGGACTATTGCCAGGCTTGCAAGGCAGAGATTGCGCATCTCCTGCCGAAGGGCGGCGGGGTGGGGGTTTCGAAGCGCAGCTCGGGCATGATGCCGAGCGTCAAGCGCAGTTCGGGGATCCTGCCCGCCGTGCAGGCGCCCGATCCGCGGCCTCCTTCCGGCCTTGCGAAGGCCCCGGCCTCCCTGCGGCCGAAGGCGGGCACGCCGAACGCCTTCAAGTCGCCGCTCCCCGGCGTCGGGGGCCACGGGCGCTCGCGTCACGAAGACTCCCGTCCGAACCATGAACAGGGGGCGGGACTCTCGAAGAACGCCATCGTCGCGATCGTCGGCGGCGGCGGCATCCTGCTCGTCATCGTGATCGTCCTCGTGATGCAGTCGATGAACGCGAAGGCGGAACAGGAGCGGAAGGAACGGCTGGAGCGCAACGCGGTGGAGGCGCTTCAGGAGTGCCAGGTGTACTTCAAGGACCACCCGGAGGATTTCGACGGGACCCTGGCGAAAATCGCGCAGGGCCGGCCGAAGGCCGAGCAGGCGGAAGGGACGAACTACTACTCCCGCCTCGTGACGCTCGAGAACGAGGTGAAGAAGAAGAAAGACGAGTTTCTGCAGAAGCAGGTCTTCCGCGACCGCCTCCACGACCTGGTGGAGAAAGGCAAGCGGGACCTCGCGACGATTCCGCCCGCGCTGCGGGAGCTGCAACGCCTGCCCACGGAGGCCGGGAAGCTCGGCGAGGATTTCGGACGGGAGTTCGCGCGGAAAGTCGGGGAAGAGCGGCGGGTGCTGCAGGAAACCTACGTCCGGGAGTCGATCCGGTTGGTGGAGGCGGACCTCAAGGACCTGACGAAGGTCGAGAGCATCGAGCCCTTCAAGAAGCGCTACGAGGCCATCCTGACCGACATCCCCGACCTCGACGCGACGCTCCGGTCCCAGGTGCTCAATAAGATCAAGGAGCTGGAGACCCAGTGGTTCCTGCTCGCGGAGCAGGCCCTTGCGCAGATCTCCGCGGACGTGGACCGCCTCATCGAAGCGAAGAAATTCGAGGAGGCGCTGCGACGGACGAACGACTTCCCGAAAAAGTTCGAACTGACGCCGTCCTATCCGAAGAAGCTGGCGCTCGAGGACAAGGTGAAACGGGCGCGGGAACGGGCGCGGGAAACGCCGAAGGCCCAGCCGCCGGGCGGCGGCGATGGGAGCGGAGGCGGCGGAAACGGGCCGACCGGCGGGGCCGACGGCGCGAACCTGGAGGTGCTGGACACCATCCTGCTCTTGCACTCCGGGACGGACCTGGGCGGCTGGAAGACCGTCGGGATCGGAAACAAACCCAGCACCGTCGAGTGGTCGTGCCCGGAGGCGGGAGTGATCCACGCGGTCAACGGAAGCGCGGACGGGGGCGGCGCCATTTTCAAGGGGAGCGAGCGCTGGCTGGAGTACGACTACGAATTCGACGTCAAGTGCGTCAAGGGTGATTTCATCGTGATCGTGCTCGTCAGCGGCACCGGTTGGTGTCCCGTGAAGATGCCCGCGCCGATCCCCCGGGACCAGTTCCATCGCTTCCGGGTGTCGGTCACGACCTCGGACGTCGTCATTCAACGCCCGGACCGGAAGGAATCCATCTCGATCCGGGACTCGCATTCGGGCAGCAAGTCGGGCAAGGTGGGCTTCGGTCTCATCGGGGGGGACGAGGCGTACTTCCGGAACCCGCAGGTGACGGTCCACAAGCTCAGCCAGTGACTTTCACCTGGACGTGACCGCATGGCCCGCATGTTCCCCGAGGAGTTCCGGGCCGACCCGGAGGTCCCCGAGACGCTCGCCGAGGCGGAGCGCGGCCTCTACGGCGAGTTCCAGCGGGAGCTGCCCGAGGAGTACGTGGTCTTCCACCGGCGGCCGTGGCACGCGCCGAATGCGACCGGCACGATGCGGGACGGGGTGGCGAGCTTTGTGCTCGCGCACGAGGGGCGGGGGGTGCTCGTGCTCGAGGCGCGGGCGGGCGGGGCGGCCTTCGACGCGCGGGCGGGGCGCTGGCACAGCGTGGACGCGGAAGGGGGTCGGAGCGCGGCCGAAGACGATCCGTTGCAGGCGGTGGTGCGGGCGAAGCTCGCGCTCGCGCGGCGCCTGCGCGGCCTGCCGGCCGCGGCGGGCAGACGGTGGCTCCTGGGGCACGCCGTCGCCTTTCCGCAGATCGAGCTGGAGCCCGCGCTCGTCGCGGCCGCCGGCGTTCCGGCGGTCCTCCTCCTCGACCGGCGCGCGCTCGGCTCGACGCGGGCCTGGGTCGAGGCGGCCCTTGCCTACTGGGCCGAGCGGGAGCGGCAGCCGCCGCCGGGGGGCCGGGGGCTGGAGGTCCTGTCGTCGCTCCTCGCTGTTGGCTTCGAGATCCGACCCCTCGTCGGCTCCCAGATCGCGCGGCACGAGTTCGAGCTGGCTCGGCTGACCGTGGACCAGTACCGGGTGCTGGACGGGCTGTCGCGTTTCCGGCGCGCGCTCATCTGCGGGTGCGCGGGGTCGGGGAAGACCATGCTTGCGCTGGAAAAAGTCCGGCGGCTGGCGAGCCAGGGCTTGCGGCCGCTCTACGTCTGCTACAACAGGAACCTGCGCGACGCGTGCCGTGCGCAGTTGAAGGCGTGGCCGAACGCCACCGCGGACAGCTTTCATGAGCTGTGCGTGCGCTGGGCGCTGAAGGCGGGGCTCAAGATCACGGGCCCGCGCGAGGACCCGTCCATCCCGGAGGTCGAGTTCTACCGCCGGCTCCTGCCCGAGGCGTTGCGAGAGGCCGTCAAGCGCTCACCGGACGACCGGTACGACGGCATCGTCGTGGACGAGGGGCAGGACTTTCACGCCGCCTGGTGGGGGCCGCTGGAGAGCGCCCTCCTCGACCGGCGGAAGGGCTTCCTGTACGTCTTCTACGACGACAACCAGATGCTCTACACGGAGGAGCTGTCGTTCCCGCCGGTGGACAGCCAATACGACCTGACCGAGAACTGCCGGAACCTGCGGCGGATCCACGACCTCGTCGTGCGCTTCTACAAGGCGGACCGGAAGATCATTTCGCGCGCGCCGCCGGGCGAGCGGCCGGAAGTCCTGGTCTATCGCTCGGAGGCGGAGCTCTTGGCGATGGTGGAGCGGACGGTTTTGCGCTTCACGAAGGAGCACGGAATCGCCCCGCGCGACATCGCGGTGCTGACGGGGCACGGGCAGGAGAAGAGCTCCGTATGGCGCGCTCGCCGCTTCGGCGGGCACGCGCTGGTCACGCAGTCCGAGGCGGCGGCAGGCGGGGGCGGGCTGTTGTGGAGCTCGGTGCACGCCTTCAAGGGGCTGGAGCGCGCGGCGGTGATCCTGGCGGAGATCGAGCCGATCAGCCAGGCGGACCTGGAGACGGTGCTCTACGTGGGCTGCTCGCGGGCGCGCGTGCACCTGGCGGTGATCGCCGCCGAGACGGCGGCGCGCCTCGCGCGGCTGGAGGGGGCGGGCGCGGGTAGCGGGGGCGGTCGCCGGCAAGGGCGGTGAGGGGGTGCCCGCAACTCCAAGGGCCAACTCCAACGGCGCGTCGTGAGGTGAACCCTGGGCCGCCGCGGCGCCCCCGATGAGGTCGTCGACGCCCCGCTGGGCACCGGGGCGGAAAACGGAACCGCGACCATCAGGGAGCGGCCTCGGCGCGTTCTGCCGCACTGCAGTGTTCGACCTCGCGGACCTATGGACGAGCGCTCAAGGGCCGACTCGCCGGAGTCGAGCGAATCGTGGCACGCCGGCAGAGAACGGTTCGGTAGCAGGGTGCATCCGACGCGCGCACCTCTCACCGCGGCCGCGGCTCCGGGGCCATCGTGAAGGGATTGTCGGCCATGGACGCGGTCATGAAGAAATTCACGCCCTCCGGCATCGGGACCGGCACGCGCACGACCACGTCGCACGGGCCGGCCGTCGCGGCCAGGGTGTCGACCGCGACGAAGGACGTGAACGTGGAGGCCAGCCCGTGTTCCAGCGCCAGCTTTCTGATGCGCTCCCCGGCCGCGGCCTCGCGTCCGGTCGCCAGGGCGTCCTCCAGTTCGCGGATCCGCGTGCGCGCCCAGACCGCAGCGATGCCCGGATGCACAGCAGAGGCCGAGTCCAGGTCCACGGGTAGGGTGATCACCTTAGTCTCGCCGCCGCTGCGGCCGAGGACCCGGACGTCGGCCTTGCCGCTGCCGGTGAAGCGGCCGGTCAGGACCGCGTGCCGGCCGACGAAGAGGTCGGGGAGTCGGCCGGGGGAGAGGTCGGTGACCTGGAGTCCGCCCCAGTCGATGCGGAGATCGGTGAGGGCGGGCCGGCACACACGCGCGTAGAAGGCGTCCACCTGCTCGGCCGAGCCCTCGTCCAGCCCCACGTAGGCGGCCGCCCCGCGTCCGAGCCGCGCGAGTCCGTCCAACAGCTCGCGATTCACCGAGGAGCCGATGCCGAAGCTGAACAGGCGGGACGCGCCCAGCTTCCTTTCGACCTCCGCAAAAATGTCCGCCTCGTTGCCGATGTAGCCGTCGGTCCAGAACGAGACCGTGCGAAAGCGCTCCGGATCGTGCGGGAAGTCCAATGCGGCCCGGATGCCTTCGATCATCTGCGTGCCGCCCTCCCCCTGGAGCGCCTCCAGGTACTCGAGGCCGCGGCGGACGTTCGCACGCGTCGCGGCGAGCGGCGCTGGTCCGAGTTGCGAGGCGGTGGTCGAGAACTGCACGAGCTGAAAGGTGTCGACGGGCCGGAGCCGTTTGAGCGCGCGGGCGATCGCCTGCTTCGCCTTGGCGATCGGCGCGCCGGCCATGCTGCCGGAGCAGTCGAGCACGAAGATCATCTCGTTCGGGCTGGGCTCGATGCTCGCCAGGTCCTCCGGCGGATAAAGAAGCAGGGAGAAGAACCCGCCGCGCTCGTCGCGGTGCGTGAGGAGCCTGGCCTTGAGCGAGCGGCCGGCGACCTTGAAGCGAAGGACGAAGTCGCGATTCGGCACGGTGTCGAGCGGGGCGAGACGGACGGTCGCGCGTTCAGGCGCGGGCCGCTCGTCGAGGATCGCGTGCGTGGGGCACCGCACCTCTTCGATGGGGACGCCGGCATCGACGTCCACGCGGAGGGCGATGTCGTGTCCCGTGCGGGCGCCCGGAGGCAGGTAGGAGACCTCGGTGGCCTGGACGGACGCGCCCTCGCAGCCGCGCGCCACCGCGCCGATGCCGTCCGTCGTGCTTGGCGGGTTGTAGCGCGGCCCGACGACCATGGGAAACACGAATTCATACCAGCCGTCGACGTAGGGGAGGCAGTGGAAGTAGGTGAGGTTGACGTCGACCGCTTTGCCGGGTTCGAGGTTGGCGACCTTCTGCGTGAAGACGTTGGCGCGTTCCTGGTCGAGGAGGGTCGCGGTGTAGCCCTGGGCGCGCGCCTCCTGGTAAATCTGCCGGGCTTCTTCGCGCGGGCGGATGATGCCGCGGATGCGGCGCTCTCCGACGGTCATGACGAAATCGGTGACTGCCGCGTCGTCGGGCAACGGGAAGACGTACTCGGCCTCGATCTTTTCGGCGAACGGATTCTCGAAGCTCTGCCGGACCTCGACCGTGCCGACGTAGCCGCTGACGTGCGCCTGGACGTCCGTGTGCTTGAGGGGGACGGGGATTTCCCGATCCGGTGCGCCGGGTGGGCGGGCGACGAGTCCTCCGGCCACGGGCGCGCCGGCCGCGGCGGGGCGGACCCACCGGGACCGCCGGGGCGCGTAGGGTCCGGGGACGGTCTCGACATGGCCGTCGAAGACGAGGTAGTTCCAGTCGTCCTCGGGCCTGCGATCGCGGCCGACGACGACGAGCTGTTCTCCCTCGCGAAGTTGGGGCCACCAGGGACGCGTCCCGCCGGACGACGGCGGCAGCGCGTTCTTCACGAAATACAGGGAGACGCTGGTCCGCACGGAACCGAGGATGCCCAGCGTGGACGCCGGTTTCGGTTCGGGGCCGCCGAGGCTTCGCCACGACGTGGGCGTGAAGGGAGAGAGGGCAAGTGCGAGTGCCAGGAGCGCGGCGGTCCCCGCCAGGGCAAGTCGTCGCTTGTTCATGGTGCTCAACGCGCCTCCGAATCTCGAGTCCAGAGTTTCGTCACCTCCGAGCCGGGGGCCTCCTTCCGAGAGTTGAGCACTTCGGTGTGTCTGCGCGTTCACGCATTATACGGCATTCCGCGGCATTTTCGTTCCGGAGTTCGATCCGGCGTGCTCGCCGCAGGTGCGGCTCTCCCGAGAAGCGGAGGCTGCTAAGTGCTGAATGGAGTCGGGCGAAGGGAGCAACAGTGCTTGGCTTTCGTTCGGTTCGTTCGGTAGAATCAGAACGCGGCGGGCCCCAGCCAAGCTACGACGGAACCACAGCTTTCACGGATTGACGACGATTTCACAGATTCGTAATCCGTGTCATCGCGAAGAATCCGCGACACAATCGCGCAAGAGCTTTTTTTCTGGAAACGAATACTCGGAAGAAAACTCGCGCTCCCAAATCTCCGCGGACGTGGCGCGGCTCCTTAACATGACCGCTGGCCCCGCCGGCTTCCCAGGGGCTCCGGGGAGGAAATGGAGGCCGTCGGAGCGTACCCGTCCACTCCCTTCCCCGCCCTCCCCCTCGCCTGCCCGATCGTCACAGGAAGATGCCCACCGCTGCCAGGGTCGTAGCCGAAAGCCCGGTGAGCCACGCGGCAACGTAACCCACGACTTCCCCCTCGGGTGCCCGCCCATAGTCGAGCACGCGCTCCCACAGGATGTGGAGGATCTCCGCGAAGAAAACGGAAAGGACCAGGAGCACGGTCAACAGCAGGAGGCCGGCGGACACCTCGGGCGCGGGTCCCGGAAAACACCGGGCGATCAGGATCAACACGCCGGCGAGCACGGCGAACGAAACGGCATAGCCCCCGTTCCAGGCCGACGCCCAGCTCTGGCGGAGAAAATGCCATAGCCCGCGGAGCAGCCGCTGCCCGAAGTGAACGGCGAGCAGGGTCCAGGATGGCGCCAGGGCGCCGAAGATCAGGATTGCGGCGCCGATCCGCGGGTCCGGCCCGTGAAGCATGCCCTCGGCGCCATAGGCCATGACTCCGATCCCGGCCAGGACGGAAAGGACCAACGTTCGTGTCTCCATGGTCGCGCTCCTCCTTGGGTTCACTCCTCGGCCGTTGCACTCCCGCACCTTCAATCCCCCGTGTTTTTTCTCGCCGCATGAATATGACTTGCGCGGCGTTCCGAATATGATCGACACGTGAGACACCCTTTCAGCGAGAATCGGAAGCCGGACGCGATTCCACAAGGGGCGAGATCGGCACAGGGGAGGTCCTCGGCCGGGAGGCCTTCGCGGAGCTGGCTTTGGCCGGGGGGACGGGTGCAGGGCAGAAGCCCCGCACCGTCGGGCTCGGGGGGTTGGGAGCCTCGCGCCAAGCGGACCACGGTCGCCGAGGACGCAGCGGACGCTCGTCCTGTTTGCGCGCCTGTTCGCGCGCGCCCCCGTTGGAGTCGGACCCTGGGGTTGGAGCCCGGTGGCTCCTGGAGTCGATCCGGGGCTTTGGGTCGGGGTGGGCCCTGGTCGAATCACGCCCTCGCTTCCACGCCCGCTCTCCTCCACCTCTTGTCCCGCCACCCCAGCCCCTACCCCTC
Source organism: Planctomycetota bacterium (assembly GCA_016197205.1). Classification (GTDB taxonomy): domain Bacteria; phylum Planctomycetota; class MHYJ01; order WSZJ01; family JACPWG01; genus JACPWG01. The sequence continues at coordinate 47,228 of JACPWG010000193.1, read as the reverse complement.
CTCCAGCGGCCGGAGGTGCTCGCGGATGATCGTCTCGAGGTCCTCCGCCCGGACGCCCGAGTACCACTTGTTGTCCGGGTAGACGGCGACGTTCGGTCCGAGCTCGCACAGGTCCAGGCACCCGGAGCGCGCGACCCGGACCTTTTTTTTGAGGCCGTGGGACTTGACGTAGGCTTTGAGGCGCTCGACGAGGTCCAGCGAGCCACGGTCGCCGCACGCGGCGAGGCCGCCTTGCCGCTGGTTGCCGCAGACGAAGAGCACCTTCCGGTACGGGCTCGGGCCCTCGTTCATGGGGGCGACTCCTTCCAGGAAACGGCCGCCGATCGTTCGGGGGTTGGCAAGGTCGAGGACGTGCCGGAGGAAGGACGAGCTGAGACCGCTCCCTCGCCCTGAGCGAGGCCCGAAGGCCGAGTCGAACGGGTCGCGGTTCCGTGTGCTGCCTCTGGGCGCCCGGAGCGGCACGACCAGACCGGGTACGGGCCGTTCGTCGCTTCCTTCTACTCGGGAAGTTCCATCACCACCCGCAGACCCGCGTCCGCGGGGGCCTCGCCGGCCGGCACGGCTCGCCGGGCGTCCAGCCCGTCCGGGGCCGGCGATCGCCACGACCCGCCGCGCAGCGAACGCAGGCCACTTGACCCGCGAACGGGAGACGACGTCCACTCGGCCACGCTGCCCATGACCTCCGCGACGCCGTACACGCTCTTGTCCCGCGGAAATGCCCCGGGAGCGGGCGGCTGCGCGGCGAGCGCGCCCCCGGCCCCCGCCGTCGCGCCGGCCCCGGCCGAGGGCGCGCAGGCCGCGTCCGCGGGCCTGGCCCCCGCGTCCCCCCACGGAAAACGCCGGCCGTCCCCGCCGCGCGCCGCTTTCTCCCACTCGTCGTTCGTCGGCAGGCGCACCGGCCGCCCTTCGACCGTGCTCCGCCACCGGCAATACGCGTCGGCCGCCTCCGCGCTCACGCCCGCGACCGGTCGCTTCGGGTCGAACGCCGCCGCGCCGGCTGCGCCACCCGCACCCGCGCCTCCCCCCTTGCCGGGCGCCCCGCCTTCCGGCCGCCACCCGCCGTCCTCCCCGCGCCGCCACGCCCGTCCGTCCGCGTCCCGGGGCGCCCACCGCGCCGCCTCGGCCGCATCGCGCCGGTACGTCTCTTCCAGAAAGCGCCCATACTCCTCCGAAGTGACCTCGCGCCGCCCGATCAGGAACGCACGCACCTCGACCCTGCGCCGGATGCGTTCCGACAGCGCCTTCCACCCGTCCTTCCCCGCCACGAAACTCCCGGGCGGCACGTAGGCGAAACCCGCGGGGACTTCCCCCGGCGCGGGGAGCCGCAGCGGCAGGCGCAGCGTCTCCCCGCCGAGGTTCGCCACGCTTTCCACGGCCTCGCCGCGCCCCTCGAGTCGGGCGATGACCTGATACGTCCCGCGCGCGAGGCGCGTGACTTCCGCCGGCGAGGGGCCGAGCTCGAGCGCGGCCTCCGGCACCCACGCCCGCGTGTCCACGTCTTCCCGATACGCGGCGAGGAACACCTGCGCGCCCGGTGGGTCCGTCTCCACTTTGAGCGTGCCTTCGCCGGTGAGCAGCGGGACCAGCGCTCCCTCCTGGTCGAAGGCCCGCGCGAGGTCCGCATAGGCCTGCCGCGCCTCGGGCTCGTGGGCGCGGTCGCACAACTCGAAGAGGGCGCAATAGACGGCCGCCAATCCGCGTCGCGTCTCGCCGTCCTGAGGCCACAGCGCCAGGACCACGGTGTGGTCCCCTTGCGCCCGTTCCAGCGCCGTCTGCGCCATGCCGGCCACCTCCGTGAGCGTCGCGTCGCCGCCGCGCGCGCGCGCCTCCACCTCACGGGCCAGCGCGGAAGTCGCGAGCCGGCCCATCTTCAGCTCCGCTTGCGCCCCGACCAGCGCCTTCGCGAGCGCGGGATCTCCGGCCCTCCGGAGTCGCGCGAGCGCCCCTTCCACGTCCCCGGCGGCCAGCAGGCTGTCCGCCTCGTCCAGCGCCCCCCGGACCGCCGCCCAGAGTCGCGTGCCGACGCCCGCCAGCACGCGCCCCTCCTCCCGGAACGGCGTCGACATCCGCTGCAGCTCCTCCGTGCGGAAGCCCTCCGACACGATCTCGCACCATTGGGCCCGCTGCCTCGCCCGCCAGTTGGAGGGATCGATCCCGATCACCTGCTGGTAGAGCTTCAACGCCGCCCCGTACCGCGCTTGTCCGTAGCACAGGTCGGCCTGCCGCAACGTCTCCGCGATGTTCATCCGTTGCCGCGCGTAGCTGCGCGCCACCAACCCCGTGAAGAGGAAGACGAGGAGCAGGCAGGACGCGGTGACCGCCGACGCCGTCCGGTGCCTCCGGATCCATTTGAGCGTCAGCTCCACTGGACCGGCCGGCCGGGCCAGGATCGGCTCGCCTTCGAGGAAGCGCCGCAGGTCCTCGGCGAGGTCGCCGCCGGACGCGTACCGCCGGTACGGGTCCTTTTCCAGGCACTTCATGACGATCGTGTTCAGCTCGGACGGCACCTGCCGGTTCAGCTCCCCCGGCGCGGAAGGCTCGACCTCCCGGATCTTCACGAGCAGGACCGAGGCGTCCTCCGCCTCGAAGGGGAGGCGCTTGGTCAGGACCTCGTAGAGGACGACGCCGAGCGAAAAGAGATCGCTGCGGCCGTCCAGCCGGATCCCCTTGCCGGCCGCCTGCTCCGGCGACATGTACGCGGGCGTGCCAAGGACGACGCCGCTTTGCGTGAGCCGGCGGTCGTCCCGGGCGACGGCCAAGCCGAAATCGGTGATCTTGATCGTGTCGGCGAAGTCGGCCGGATCGAGGGTCGGGAGGAAATGGGTCGAGTCGGGACGCCAGGAGGGGGAGCTGCCGGGCCGGAGCCGGGAGGACCGCGCTCCGTCCGCGCCCGGCGTCGGCTCGGGCGCGCGGACGAGCAGGATGTTCGACGGCTTGATGTCCCGATGCACGATGCCCTGGGTGTGCGCGTAGTCGAGCGCCTCGGCGACCTGCAGCGTGATCCAGGCGGCGCGCGCGAAGGAGAGCTTTTCGTTCTGCATGGCCTGGTCCAGGGAGCGCCCTTCGACGAGTTCCATCGCGTAGTAGGGCGCGTCGTCCTCGCCGCCGGAGCCGAAGACCGAGACGATGCCGGGGTGCTCGACCTTGCCGAGGGACTCGGCCTCCCGCCGGAACCGCGAGCGAAAGCCGGGATCGGCGGCGAGGCCGCGGGGAAGGAGCTTGAGCGCGACGCGCCGATTGATCGAGGTCTGGATCGCCTCGTACACGACGCCCATGGCGCCGCGTCCGATCTCGCGGACGATGGAGTACTCCCCGAGTTGTCGCGGAGGGGGCGTGACGGGCAGGGAGTCCGGGAGCATGCCGGGGCTGTCCGGCGAGGCTGCCTGGGTGGGCTGTTCGGGGTCTGACACGGGCTCGGCTCCGGTGAAGGGCGGGGGACGGGGAACGAGGGCGCGAGAGGCGCGCTCGGGCGCGGTGTCGTGCGGTGTTGCGGAGGTCGGCGCTGGGCGTCGATGCTCAGCCTACCACCCTTGCGTGCGAGGGTCAACCCTCGGCTCGCGTTTCGCGCAGGACGTCGAGAGCCCGCCAACGCGCGCGGCGGCGCGTCGCCGGCGACAGGATACGTGCGCCGCCGGCCGGGGGGGGGGGGCGGCATCGCGAGCGATCTCCCTTGACCCGCGGCCCTCGGCGGACTACAAAGGGAGCCGTCCTGACCCTTCAACCGGAGGCCCCCCCGATGAGAAGCTCCGCCCACCGCGCCGTGGCCGCGCTCGCGGTCGCCGCGCTGACCTTTGCGGCCGTTCTCGCGTCCCTCCAGCCCCGCCCCCTCCGCGCCGACCCTCCGGCGGCCGGGACCGTCATCCTGAAGGACGGTCGCCGGTTCCAGGGAGAGGTCACCGAGGGGGCCGACGGCATCGTCTCCATCAAGATGAAGGTCGGCACGGTCCGTTTCAAGCGCGAGGAGGTCGAGCGGATCGAGGCCGCGGACGGCGGCTCCGCGGGCCCGAGGTCCAAGGACGGCGGCAGCGCGAGCGCCGGTTCGACCGACGGGGGCGGGAGCGGCCTTGCCGAAAAAAAGAGCGTCTCCGGGGTCGTCACGCTCAAGTCGGGAGCGAAGTTCGAGGGGACGATCCGCGAGCAGGGGGACGAGATCGTCGTGGAGACGCCGAAGAGCAAGAGCCGATTCAAGAGAGCGGACGTCGAAAAGATCGAGTACAAGGAGCTGCCGGCGGAGATCCTCGCGAAGAAGCTCGCCGAGACGCCGCCGGACGCGGTGGACGCCCTCTACCGGCTCGCGCGGTACGCCTGGGACAACGACCTGCGGGTCGAGTACCGCGCCCTCCTCGAAAAGATCCTTGCGGCCCGGCCCGACCATGGACCCGCCGCCAAGGAGCTCGCCCGCTACCGGAAATTCTTCGAACGGCTGCCGCTGCCCGCGGAGGAGGAGAAGGCCCTGGTCGCGAGCTTCGGGAAGGGCTTCCGGTCCGTCCGCAGCGACCACTACGTCGTCGTGTACGACACGCCCGAGGACTTCGCCCTCGGCCGGCTCAGCTACCTCGAAAAGCTCTATACGACCTTCTATCCGTATTTCGAGGACCGCGGGTTCGATCCGAAACTCCTGCCGCGACCGCTCGTGGCCGTGGTGTTCGCGAGCCCGGAGGAGTACAAGGCGCACGGGGCGCCGGCGGGGAGCGGCGGGGTGTACATGGGGCGGAACCGCCAGCTTTGGCTGCCGGACCCGCGGAAATCGTCCGATGCGCGGAACATCGTCGGGGCGCAGGACTCGGTGGACGAGGCGATCAAGCGGACCCAGGAGGCTCTGACGCTCGCGAAAACGCCGGAGGAGAAGGCGGCGCTCCAGAAGCAGCTCGCCGAGTACAAGGAATACCAGGTATTCAATCGCGAAACGAGGCGCCAGACGAGCGCCCTCGGGGCCATCGACACGCTCCTCCACGAGGGCTTCCATCAGCTCGCGCACAACGGCGAGGTCCTCGGCCAGCGCGAGGACTTTCCGCTCTGGATCACCGAGGGGCTGGCGGAGTACTGGGGGCGGCAGGAGGGCTGGGCTGGGGTGCGCGGCCTGCCCGGCGCCGTCCAGGCCGAGCACGTCGGGGTCATCCGCCATGCCTTCCTCAAGCATGCCCACCTCAAGCTCGGCGACGTGATGAAGTACACCAACGCGCAAGGCTACCTCGGTCTGGGAAACACGGGTGCGGGCCTGGCCTACGCCGAGGCCTGGGCGCTCGTCCATTTCATGATCCATCGCCGCGCCGGCACGCAGGCGGACAAGTTCTTCGCCTGGGTCCGCGAGCTCGGCAAGAAGGACTCGACCCCCGACGCGCAGAAGACCGCCTGGGAGGCCGCCGCCGGCACGGACCTCGGAAAGCTCGAGGAGGAGTGGATCGCCTACGTCCGGGGGCTGAACTAGTCTTTTTTTGACAGGCAGAAGTGAAGCTAAAGTCGAGCTCTCCGTGCATCGCCAGGGATCATCGCAGGTAGAGGAGGGTGGACTCGGCGCCCGGCCTCTGCGTCTCCGCGTCTCTGTGTAAAACTCTCGCATTCGACCCACGCGGCCGGGCCGAATTCCAAATTGCAAAAAGTCAAATTTCAAATTTCAAATTTCGCCCGCGTCTAGCTGGGACGCGGAGCCCTGAGCTAGCCGTTTGCCGCCGTCGGTCGAGTCCAGCCTTGGTTCGGGTTGTTGTTTGTTTTGCCGAAGTCCGCCGCGTTTGCTTGTTGGAGCTTCGATGGGCGCTCCCCTCCTGGTGATTCGGGACGCGGAAGGCGAGCGGGCGGTGCCGCTCCTCGACGAGGTCACGACCGTCGGCCGCTCGCGCACGAACCGCCTTCGCATCGAGGCCGAAGGCGTGTCGCGCTGCCATTGCCAGCTCGTGGAGGCCGGAGGGCGGTGGCGCGTGGTGGACCTGCAGAGTCACAACGGCACGCGCGTGAACGGCGCGCGCGTCGAAGAGAAGGTCCTGGAAGAAGGGGACACCATCGAGGTCGGCCGGGCCCAGTTGCTGTTCTGCGCGGTGCTGCCCGAGGCGCTCGCGGCGCGGTCCCGCCAGGAGACGCAGCCCGTCTCCCCCGCCGTCGCGGGCCACTTGCCGGCCGCCGACGGCGGCGAGGGAAGAACTGGGAGCGGAGGGGAAGGGACCGGGCTGATCTCCGCGCAGGCGGGGCAGGCGTCGGAGGGCGGCGGGGCGACACCCGGACGGCCCTCGCCCGCGCCGGCGTCCGCGGACCTGCCGCCCATCGTCGCGGCGATCACGGCTCCGGCCGGCCCGCCCGTGGCGCCCGCAAAGCCCGCCCCGCCGCCTGAGCCCGCAGCGGCGGCGCCGGCGCCGAACTCGATGCCGATGCCGCACTCGCCCGCGCCGGCCCCTCCCGCCCCTCCTCTCCCGCCGCCACCCCCGGTCGTACGGCCGCGTCTCCCCGCGGTGTCTGCGCCGGTCGCCGTGGCCGAGGTGCGCGGCGGCGACCCGCGGCTGGCGGTCTTCGCCGGCGAACCCGCGCGCGCCCTCCGCTACGTCGAGGTCCTGCTCGAGATCATCCAGGCGGGGTCCTCGGGGGAAAGCCTGACGGCCCTCACCCTGCTCACCCTCGACCGCGTGCTCGAAGTGACCGACACCGAGCGCGGCATGCTGCTGCTCGACGACGAGGGCGGCACCCGGCTCTCCGCCGCGCGCGATCGGATGGGGCGCACGCTCGAGGCCTTTCAGGACGTGAGCCAAAGCCTCCTCCGCCAGGTGCGGGAAGCGGGGACCGGCGCCTTCCGGATGGAGGCCGGGCAGGACCCGGCCGAAGGGCGCACCACGAGCATGGAGCAGTTCCAGCTTCGCGCCGCGCTCTGCGTCCCGCTCCGCGCGGCCGACCGGACGCTCGGCCTCCTCTACGTCGACAGTCACGGCGCCTCCCGCCGGTTCACCGGGGACGACCTCCGCTTCCTCGAGGCGGTGGCCCGGCACGTCGGGGTCGTCCTGGACAATTTCCGCTTCGCGGAGCGGCGGGAGCGCAGCCACGACTCGAACCGTCGACGACTCGAGGCCGAGAACGCCGCGCTGCGCGACTCCCTCGGCCGCCGGGCCCAGGTCCTGGGCGAGAGCGAAGGCATGAAGGCCGTCTACGAGACCGTCCGCAAGGTCGCGCCGACCGACGCGACCTGCCTCGTGCTCGGAGAGAGCGGCACGGGCAAGGAAGCCCTTGCGCATGCGCTGCACACGCTCTCTCCGCGGGCCTCCGCCCCGCTTGTGATCGTCGACTGCGGGTCGATCCCGGAGACGCTCATCGAAAGCGAGCTCTTTGGCCACGAAAAAGGGGCGTTCACCGGCGCCGTCGCCCGCCGGATCGGAAAATTCGAAGAGGCGGACCGCGGGACCCTCTTCCTCGACGAAGTCGGCGAGCTGCCGCTTCAGATGCAGGTGAAGCTCCTCCGGGTGCTGCAGGAGCGTGAGTTCACGCGCGTCGGCGGCCTGGAGCGGATCCGCGTGGACGTGCGCTTCGTCGCGGCCACGAACGCGGACCTGGAAGCGGCGGTGCGGACGGAGCGCTTCCGCGCGGACCTCTACCACCGCTTGTGCGTCGTCCAGGTGAAGCTGCCGCCGCTCCGGGAGCGCGACCGCGACTGCCTCTTGCTCGCGCACTCCTTCCTGCAACGCTTCTCCCTGGAGCATGGCCGGCCGGTGCGAGGGTTCAGCGCGGAGGCGCTCGAGGCGATGCTCCGGCACCCGTGGCCGGGCAACGTCCGCGAGCTGGAGCACCGGGTCGAGCAGGCGGTGATCCTCTCCGAGCGGGAAATGCTGACCCCGGAAGACCTGAAGTTGCGCTCCGACCTGCCGCTGGCGCCGACGCTCGAAATCGCGCGCGATCGCTTCGAGGCCGAGTACGTGAAGGGCGCGCTCGCGCGCAACGCCGGTAACGTGACCCACACCGCGCGCGCCCTGGGCATCTCCCGGCAGCACCTCCAGACGCTCATGAAGAAGCACGGGCTGGAGCGAGGGGGCAATTGAGAATTGAGAATTGCTGATCGCTGATCGCTGATCGCGGCGGCGTGGCCGGCTTTTGGCGCCCGCGGCTCGGGTCCTTTGGGGCACTCGGTTTCCGGATGAATCAGAAGTGATCTCCAAGATTCGCAATTTGAGATTTGAAATTTGCAATTTGAATTTTGAAATCGTCCTCCCTTCCTGGGTCACACCCTCCTTCCTCTTTTCTGGCCGCCTTTCCCCACCGCGCGCCTCCACCCTCCTCGCCTTCTCCCTCGCTCTCCCCTGGCTCCTCATCGCCTACGCCGACCCTCCCTCGCATCCCGCGGCGGAGCTCCTGGCTCGCGTGAAGCTCCGCGCCGTTGACGTGACCGCCGGCGCGGGGGAGCGGTCCGACCCTGAAGTCGATGCTGCCTGGAGGCGGACTTTGGCGGCGGGCCGTGCCGCGACCGTCGACCTGCTCGCGGGCCTCGTCGATCCGTCGCCGCTGGCGCGCCGGGCGGCGGCGCGTGCGCTTCCGCTTCCCTTCGATGACGCGGCGGTCGAAGGCCTGGCGCGGGCGCTCGCCGCCGACGCCGACGACGGGGTGCGCGCGTTGGCCGCGCGCGGGCTCGGCCGCCTTCGCCACCCGGAGGGACTCGAGCCGCTTGCCACCGCGCTCCGGGGGGACGCGAGCCCGCGCGTGCGAGCCGCCGCCGCGACCGCCTTGGGCGACGCGGGCGGCGTGCGCGCGCCGGAGCTGCTCCTGCCGGGGCTGGTCGACGCGGCGCCGTCCGTCCGGCTCGCCGCGGTCCAGGCCCTCGGCCTTCTCCGCGCCCCCGCGTCCCTCCCCGCGCTGGAGGCACGGCCGGCCAAGGAGGACTCGAAGGAGGTGGGTGCCGCGCTCGTCGCCAACCTCCGCCGTTTCGGTACGCAGGCGGGGGGCGCCGCGCTGTCTAAGGTAGTTACCCTAGGCTCCATTGCGCTTCGTGAGGCGGCTGCGCGCGCGCTCGAGGACCTGCGCGCCGCCGGTCCCGACCCGGAAGCCGCCGCCGAGGAGGAGGACCGCGAAGGGGCCTTTCTCCTGCGCGGCGAGCGCCTTGCCTCGCTGCTGGAGGAGGAGATCGCCTCCGAAGGGGCCTCCCTGCTCGGTCGTCGCTGGCTCTACCGGCGTTCGTGCGGCCCCGCGGAACTGCCGCTTCTCCTGCGTCTACGCGAACGCCTCGCGGCCCGGCCCCCGGAGAAGGCCGCGCTCGAGCTCGGCGCGCTGGACGAGACGCTTCGCGGCGTGCTCGCCCGCAGGCTCGACGCCCCCCCGGCCGCCCCACCCTTCCCCGACGCCGCGTCGCCCATGCCCGGAGCGACGCCCGAGGACGAAGCCGTGGTGCGCGAGGTGCTGCCCCGCTTGCGCGCCGCGCCGACCTCGCCGCCGGCGGCCCTGTCGGACGCCGTGCGCTCGGACCTGGTGCGCCTCCGTTCGGTCGCCCGCCGCGGTTCCGACCTCCCGGCCTTCGTCGCCGCCTACGACGAATGCCTCCAACGGTTCGAGGGGGCGGAGTTCGAAGAGCTGCTGCAGGCGGGGCTGGACCTGTCCTCGCACTTCGGCGAGGCGGGGGCGCACGCGCTCGTCGACCCCAGCGGGCGGGTTGCGGTGGGCTTCGCGCTTCGGCTGCTCCCCGACCTGGAAGCGTTCGCGCTCGCGCATCCGCGCAATCTCCTGGGGCTGCACTTCCGCGCCCGGTCGCTGCACCTGCTGGGGCGCGCCGGCCGGGCGGCGCCCGCGGTCGTGCTGGCCGCGCTGGAAGGCGTGCTCGCGTGCGAACGCGAGGTCCCGATGAGCGACCGCCTGCGCTCGTTCGCGCTGGGCCGGCTGGGGGAATGGTACGGCCGGGCGGGCCGGTACGCGGAGGCCGAGGCGCGGCTGCGGTCGGCCCTCGCGCTCCGCCCGTGGTGGGCGGAGGCCTGGTACAACCTGGCGAGCGTCCGCGCGCTCGCGGGCCGGGCGCCGGAGGCCGTGGAGGCGCTCGGCCGGTGCCTGGAGGCGGAGCGGGTCCAGGAGGCCACGCGGTTCGCCCTCGACGCCCAGGGGGACCCGACGCTCGATGCGCTCCGCGCCCGCGCCGACTTCCAGGCGGTGCTGCGCCGCGCGGGCGGGAGGTAGCGTTCGATGAGTTCGTTCCGCCTCTGTGGCCGAGCCGGAGGCCGCTCCCCTTTCGAGCCACCGCTTTGGTGGGGGAGGGTGATGGTCCTGCAAGGGAGGGAGAACCGGGGTCCTGCGTCTCCAGCCGCCCGCGCGCTACTTCCGCTTCCGGAAACGACGCGCCCAGAGGTGGAAGCGCCGGAGCAGTGCATTGCCCCTCAGCCCACGCTGCGGACGCAGAAACCGTTCGAATTCGCGCATCGGGAGAAAGGGAAAGCTGAGGCTCTTCGTCGCCGGCGCATAGGCGCCGTCCGGCTGCAAGAGCAGGATGCGCAAGCGGTCACCGTCATGACGCCACAACTCTGGAACGCCGAGCGCCCCGTAGATTGCCTGTCGATCCAGGGTTCTCCGCGAGATGTCGATTTCGATCGCCAGGTCCGGCGGCGGATCGCGACGCGCGTCGAACTCCACGAGGTCGCGTACCCTCTTTTCGTTCCGGATCCAGTAGCACTCGTCCGGCTCCAGGCCGCGGTCAAGGTCCTTCCGGCCAAACGTCGTGGAACCCCCGGGCTGGATCTCGATGTCCAGGTCGAAGCACAACATTTCGACCAAGCGGCCCAGCAGCGACTTGACTCGTTCGTGCTTCGGCGACGGGGACATGATCTCCAGCCTCCCGCGATCGTAGGTGACGAACACGTGACGGTCGCCCAACGCCTCCAGGATCCTCCGATAGGTCCCCCAGTCCGCGGACCCAAGGAGGAAGCGCTGGTCGGAAGAGATTCGATGCTGCGCCGTGACGGTCATCGGTGGTCTCCCCGGAGTGTCCTGCGACCGTTCGTCGCGCCGAGCGGGCCCGGACTCGCAAGTCCATGCGTACGAGAGAATGAAGAAGCACCACCCGGAGTCTAGCGGGCAAGTCGGCCGGAGACAAGGGGAATCCGCGGCCGGGTGCGCGTGTGTTTGCAGGCGAAGGAGTCCGTGGGCGGGTGCTGGCTGCCGGTCTGCGCGCGTGTCCACCTGTAGTTCGACCCGCCGCGACCCGCTCCGGGGTTTGGGGACACCGCCGACCGAAGAGTCCCCGGCCTCGTCAGCATCTGCAGGGATGTGGCTCTCAGCCCAGCGAGAGCTCGCAGGGATCGGACGGCGGGCGAGACGGCTTCGAGCTGCCCCGCCCCGGTGGTAATGCGACGGAGCGCGCGAAGGGAGCGACATGGGCGTCGGCGTCGGCCGCCCGCTCCTACCCGCTCGATGATCCGTTGTGGATGCGGGTGGTCGTGCGCAATCGGCTCGGCATCCCCCAGCGAATGCCGGGGGATCTCTACCACGAGGACAGGGGCGGTGCGCCCTCTTTCAGGCGCGGCGACTTTGCCCGCCTCCGATGGATGGCCCTGGATCCTCTCCGAGCGAACGATCCAGACCCATTCCGGGACAAGTTCGCCCCCGTCGTGGCCCGCTCACGTCCCAACCACGGCGTGCCTATCGAAACGCTGGCTGACAAGTTGGGCCACCAGGAATGGGCTGTTCGACCGAGTGATCTCCAAGTCTTTGGCGTACATGTTGTCGGTCGAAGTGGCCAAAGGTTCACTGCGGGAATGAGTTACGTCTGAGGTCAAGGGCTGAAGTGTAGGACTTCGAGGAATCGCGCGATCACTTTCAGGTCGTTTCCAGAGTCCTCGGAATCGCAACGAATTACGATTGGTGTGTAGCTCGGGTTGAGCGGTTGCAAGCGGACGAGCGAGTGGTGCCAGCTCCCGTCGGGCGTCCGCTGCTTTTCGCTGTGGTACTCCTTGATCGTGTACGTGCCGCCCGCCTCGAGGTCTTGTATGCTGCGGTGCTGAACCAGGACGATCTGCCCTTCTCGGGTGCCTCCCGGATGGCGCACGAACAAGCAATGGGCGCCATCTGGAATCAGGGGTTCCATCGAGCGCCCCACGACCTGGGCGATGAACATCCCCTTGCGCAGAGGATGCGTAGTGGCGATCTCGACCCACGAGTCGAACTCCACGGCTTGATCGTCGCTGAAGGCGCCGGCCGCCGCTCGGAGCGAGAGCAACGGCACGCAGGTTCGGTAGCGATCGCCGGGTCTCGGCCGGACACGCAGAAAGGGCTCCGGAGTCGCAACCCTGCCTAGCGCGACGACGGGAACCGGCGGCGCCGCTGCAGCACGGGAGATCGCCGGAGGTGGGACCTGTACCGCGTCGAGTTCCGGAGGCGCGGCGGCGGGGGCGGCCTGGTCGAAGAATTCGAGGATGAGATCGCGCGAGCGGAAGCTGCCGTAGCGCTCACGATCTCGCCGTTCAACGATCGGGAACGTGCCCAGGATGTAGGCAAGTTGCGCGCGGCTCAGGCCGAAGAGATCGCGGGCGACGATTGCATCCAGCTCCGCTCGCGCCTCCAGCCGGGCCGCTTCCTCCACGATTCCTGGAGACGGCCCGGCGACAGGGACATGCTCGACCCAGCCCGCTTGCGCCATCGCATTCCAGAAGGGAGCCATCTCGGGGCCCGTGCAGGATAGTTGAAGGGCGAGCCGCACGATTCGAGCGACCCGCGGGTCGGAGGCCGGCAGGCGCGGGAAGGGCAAGCTGTCCAAGACGATGTAGGTCATGTGGAGGCTGACCTTCTGACGCACGAGGAAGTCCATCGCGTAGGAGTTCGCGACCGCGAGCCACAAGCAGTAGGCCCAATCCTCGGCAGCTCCAAAAGTGATGGTGGGGACGCTGTGTCCGCAAAGGGCCTCCTGTGAGATCAGCGCCGCCACCAGCGTTCGTTCATTCGTCGGGCTGCCTACATCGCAGAAGCCGACGCGAAACTGCTGGACCCGCTCGCGCGTCTTCTCCGGCACCCTCGCTACGGGAATGCGCCACTGCGGCTGGATCGACTTGCCCGCGCTGCCGAACGGCAACTCCTCCCACACGGCCGCGCGTCCGCGGCCGGATCGATACCCCTTCGCGCGATGGTCGAACTGATCCACCATCCGCCCCTCATAGAGCGGCAGCCCGCCTGGGGCCTCATCGAAGAGATCCCGGTCGTTCCCCATGTCGATTTCGCGCATATAGAGGCGGCGCGGCGGACCGGCCGTTTCGTCCCCGAACTTCGGCCAGCGAGAGTACATTTTTGACGCGATGTCGATGTCTCGTTGATCCGAGAACTCCATGATCGCAAGGGCGTCCGGCGAAAACTCGGGGATCATGGCGACGGGAAGGTCCAGCCCTCCCCCCGCGGCGGCAGCCGCGGCCAGTGCCGCCTCGCTCCGGATGTTGAAGGCGGTCCGAAACGAGGTGGTGGTGCCGCTCTTTGCTGCGGAATAGATGCAGAACTTCGCGCGCGTATCGACCCCAGGAAACCAGGTCTCGTTCGCATTCTCGAAGCCCAGAAGCCGATCCAGCCTGCACGACTCGAACAACTCCTTGCGAATCGCCATGCAGTTGGCGCCGTTGTAGAGGCCCTCCGGCACGATCTGGGACACACGACCGCCGGACCTTGCGATCTGGAGGGCGGTCTCAACGAACATGCGATAGACGTTGAAGTCCCCCTTGCCGAGGTTGCCCGGGGCGAAGAGCCGGAACCGACCACTGTCCTTGAAGAAGTGGACCTGGGAGTAGAGCCGGCGGCAGTGCAGCCGCCAGCGCTCGGCGATTTCGCACTGTTCGAGCAGGCGATCGATGATCCGCCTCTGCCCCGCGCTGTCTCGGAAACGCACGTCCGGATCGTAATTCGAAAAGAACTCCTTCGCATCCGGACTCAGTGTGTCCCACGGGGGATTCCCGAGCACGACATCAAAACCGCCGCGCCACCCCTGCCGGGCATCATCCGGCGACTCAGCGGCCCCGGCCTCCGAAACTCGAAACACCTCGGGGAAGGCCAAGTGCCAGTGAAAGAACCCGTAGGCCTCGTGGAGTCGCGCCACCTCGGCAAGGACCGCACTCGGAGCTTCCGCCGGCTCTTTCACGAGACGCGCGAATGTCGCGTGAGTAATCGCAGGAGGCGTATCCGGTGCCTTGGCCCCGACGAATGCCGCGCACCAGGCGTCCGCCGCCCGGTGGAGCGCCACGACTCCAGCGGTGTGCTCCATCCGCTGGAAGTCGTCCTCCTTGTGGTGAACATCGGAGATCGTCGCCTCGGGCAACGCATCGAGAGCCGCAACCGTGTCCGCGAGCGCCCGGGCACTCGCGAACGATTTTGGTTCGAGCGCGCTGAAGAGGTTGCCCTGCCCTCTTCGCGCGTCTCGATTTTCGTGACGTAGCGCCGACGCGATCTTCTTGTCGTCCCCCTCGATCGGCTCGAACGCCGCGTCCGGGATCCCGGCCGCCACCAGCGCCGGCGTCGCGCCGAGCAGGCTGTTCCCGCAGCGAATGCGATGGTCCAGGAAGGACAGCGGCTTCCCGGGCTCCAACGCCTCCATCCACAGGCTCACCTTGCACAGCTCCACGGCCATCTCGTTCAGGTCGACGCCGTAGAGGCAATGCCCGATGACGTCGCGCAGCGCCGTGCGCATGGCCTCCGGCGCCGGTTCCTCCTCCCCGGTCCGCACCGCCGCCAGCCGCTTCGCGATCCGGTGCGCCGCCGCGATCAGGAAGTGCCCGCTTCCGCAGGCCGGATCGCAGACCTTCAGCTTCAGGATCGCGGTCGCCGCGGCCGCCGCAGTCGGCTGCTTGACTGCCTCGTCCAGCACCGGGTCAAGCGCTGAGTCGAGCAGGCAGGTGATTAGGCTCGTCGGCGTGTAGTAGCTTCCGGTAGTCTTCCGCTCGCTGCCGCCCGCGCTCGCCAGTTCGAACTTCCCCGCGCCCGCATCGATCACCGGATGCAGCTCCAGCAGCGACTCGTAGACGCTGCCCAGCTCTTCGGCCCCGAGATTCTTGTAGTCCACGCCGCGCCGCACCTTGCCGTCCTGGACGAAGGCCAGCGCGCGGATCGCGGCGAGCAAGTCGTGGTTCGCCAACTCGCAGCCGCCCAGGACCCCGATCGCCGCCTCCGACCAGAGGAAGCTCCCCAGCGCCGGCAGCGCCAGCGCCGGGCACCCTTCGTCCTTTCCCAATTTGCCCATCACGAGGACGACCCCGCGCCAGAGGTCCGCGTGCTTCGAGCCGCGCCGGGCTTCCGCCAGCCGCCGCAGCCGCGCCAGCGCGTAGTAGCGCGTGTAGCGCTCGCGCGCCGCGGCCTCCGCCCGCGGATCAAGCAGAAGCTCGCGATCTTCGGCGACGAAAAGGAAGAGCATGCGGTACACGATCCGCAGAAGCTGCCGGTAGTAGTCCTGGCCCGACAGGGCGCCGGTGCGGAGCTTGTCGCGAAGTACGGGATTCGCCGGATGCGCCTGGAAGCCGCGCCCCAGCGCCACAATCGCGGCCTCGACGCCCTGCCGAAGCTGGTCGAGCGCTCGCGTGCCCTGCTCCTGCGCGGCGCGTGACCACGCCTCGAGTCGGCACGCCTCCGGGCGTTCGGCTTCCACGCGCGATTGGTGGCAGACCAGCCAGAGCAGCGAGAAGTCCGAGTAGACCTCCCCCTCCATCATCGCGGCGAGGTCGAATTCCACGAACGCCTGCCGTGTGAGGCTCACGTTGTCGCGAAGGATGCGCAGGCGCAGGCCATTCGACACGAACGCCCAGAGATGCGCGTCCGAGCGATTGAGCAGCTCCTGGACCACGCTGTGCGGGCTTCCGCGGGCTGCGCCCGCGACGCCGGCCGAGCGGCGATCCAAATCCACGCGGCAGCCGACGAGGTGGATCGGCGTGTTTTGCCAGAGGTGGGAGATCGGGTAGGACTTGTCCCCGAGGTCGATCGCCTTTGCCGCGACGAGCCGGCCGTAGCCGAACTCCTGGAAGAGGGCAAGTAGCCAGCGCTCGCGCGTCAGGGATGTACCCGGGTCCGCGGCCGGGAGCTTCGCCTCGGCGCCCCTGAAGCCCAGCCAGGCGCCGCGCAGCCGCGTCCACGAGCGATTGATGGCCTCGTTGAGCTTTTCGCCTTCGGTCAGGTGGTAGTCCGCGGGGGTGAAGCCGCCGAGCGAGCGATCCCCCTCGACGACGCGCTGGAGCAGGTCCGGCGGAAGGATGGCCCCTTCGGTGCGGACGGTGGTGAAGATGCTCCGGTTGCCGGCGCTCATGACGGCTCGCCCTTCGCCGCCCCCCTGGCGGTCAGGCGATACCTCTGTTTGCTGCTGCGGGGCTTGTCCGGGATCGTCATCTCGATCAGGCCGGCGTCCAGAGCGGGCTGTAGGTAGGACTTTCTGAAATGCTTGGCATCCGTGAGTGCGAGCGACTGTTGAAGCTGCTCGCGCGTCATCTCTCCTCGTACGATTCGGGCCAGTCTCACTTCGGGGGCGACTTCGGGGGTGACATGGGGGGTGACATGGGGGGGAACCCCCGAAGTGGCCTGGGGCCCCGCGGCGGCCAAGCGGAACTTCTGTTGCTTGCTCTGGGGCTTGTCCGGAATCGTCATCTCGATCAGGCCCGCGTCCAGAGCGGGTTGGAGGTAAGCTTCCCTGAAGTGCTTCGCGTCCTTCAGCCTGAGAGCCTTCTGAAGTTGTTGACGTGTCATCTCTCCACTTACCAGCCGGGCCAGCCGGACTTCCGGGGCGACTCCCGTGGTGACTTGGGGGGCGACTTGGGGGGTAACTTCGGGGGTCTCCGCAACCTTGGGGCGGCCAAGGACCTGAACGAACTGCCCGCCGCTTTGTCGGAACTCCGGCAGCGGAGTTCCCGCCTCACGGCAGCGCGCGATCATGTCCAGGATGCCGGTTCCCGCCTTCTCCGAATAGTGGGCGAGGAACATCGGCTCGGCGATCAGCGGATTCCGGGGAATCGATGCGTGGGGACGACGAAGTTCGTCGAGCGTGAGCGAGAGCGGCAGCTCGCCCGGGTTCCATACCTCCAGCCGGTCGGCGAAGAGCATCACTTGCACGCTGGCGTTGCTCGCGTAATCGCGGTGCGCGACCGCGTTGACAAGGGCTTCGGCGACCGCCTCTCGTGGCAGCTCATAGTCCACGGGCGCAGCCGGTCCCTGGGCACGAGTGCCGACCCGGCGCGCGATCTTCGACATTACGAAGTCCAGCGCATGATCGACCAGCTCGAACACCGTGCCTTTGTAGAGCTGGTAGGAGGGGATCGGTTTGCTCACCTCGGTGCCATGGAAGTGCAGGCACTTGACCTCGGAGCTGAGTAGAAATCGCTGCGGGCGGTGGCCGAAGAGGAGTACGGCGGCATGGCTGGGCTCGCGACCGTCGAGGAGATTAAGGTGGGCCAGCGCGGTCTTCATGCGGGTACCGGGCGGAAGCGGATAGGCCCGCTCCGCCTGGGCGCGCGCGAGAAACCAGTTCAGCTTCTCGGCCGACAAGTCGGCCGGCGTCGCGTCCGGGCAGGCGGCTGCGTCGAACGGTTTGGTCCGGAGGCGGCCGGTGCGTTCGAGATGCTCGACCAGGCTCGCGTAGAGCGCCGCGGTGAGCTCCGAGACGCCGGCGAACCGGCGACGAATCAACTGATCACCGGCCCGCCTGACGAGCGCCGCCATCTTGGGGTGGCGCGCGCGATCGTCCGCGCCCTTGACGAAGATGAAGCGGGGCTTTCCTTGGCGAGTGGCTCGATCGAACTCCCGCTCGGTAGGAGATCTGCCCTCTGCATCCTCGAAGCCATAGTCGTTGCCGAAAAGTCCGACGTACACCGACGAGCGATCCACCTGGTCGAGAAAGACGGCATCGACCCGCTGGTCGGCGGCGGGCAGGTCTTCGAAAAGAAACACCGTGAAGAAGCGACGGAGCAGCGCGTCCCCCTCAACGAACGCCTTCAGGGCACGGCGTTCCTCGGTGAGCTCTTTCTGGACGCTGCTGACAAAGATGGCTGACGTGCTCACGATGCTCTGCTCCTGCGCCCAAGTTCAAGTCGGTCCACGGCCGGCGCTCACGCGATCGGCAGGTAGATGTACACGCCCAGCACGTCCGGCGGAAGCTGCGGCTCGACGCGATATCGAACTCCGCGCAGGCGCGAGGCAACGCGGACGCGACGGTGGGCGTCGAGGAGCTCCTCGCCGCGCGCTCGGGCCATTTCGTCCAAATGCGGCCGCAGCGCATCGAACTCTTCGATCACCTTGCGGACGAACTCGGACGCCTGGTCGGGCTGCACGTTGGCCTCGGGCGTGGCCGTGAGCAACTCTTCGGCGACGGCGGGAGGAAGCCACTCCGCGACACGGGGCGAACCGACGAATGCGACGAGCCGGCAGTCTTCCGCGAGAAGCGGCCGTTCCCCATCTTCGTGGACGCGCACGATGTGGTAGCGGAGTCGCACCAGCAGGGCCGTGGTCCGGAGTTGGACCTTGCGCGTACGGATAACACCGCAGCGGCGGGCGATTCCCGCGGCGAGCGGGTCGAGCGCGCTGTCCATCACGTGCGCGGCGAGGCCCTCCACGAAGGGGTGGGTCCGCGAGAGATGGACCACGCCCTCCGGAACCGGTAGCTCGAAGCGGGCGTGGATGGAGTCCCCGCTGCCCAGCGCTTCGCGAAGCGCTTGCGACGCCTCCGCGAGACCGAAGCGCACGGTCGGTGTCGCAGCGACCACGCTGTCCTCGACCACCGCCCCGTGGGCACGGAGCGACTCCTGGGTGAAAGAGGCTACATCGACGCTCGAGCCGATCGCCGCCCGGACCGCCACCAGCTCGCGTCCGACTTCCTCGACCTTGAGGGTCTCCTGTGCGAAGACGGTGCGCGACCGCTTCTCGCGTTCCTTCGCCTGCTCCCATTGAGCGTGCAGGGCCTCGCGATGCGGCTTGATTACCGCTTCGAAACCGGGCAGGAGCTGTTCTCCAATGTCAGGTCCTTTCCGTAACAGCAGCCCCTCGAGGATGGCTTCGATGACGGTGTCCGTGTTGATGGGAACCGGGACGGAGACGCCGAGAAAATTGCGGATCTTGTCGTGCTTGCGAATCAAGACGTCCAGGACGATGCCGTCGATCTGGTTATCGACGCCATAATAGGTCAGCGCGCGCACCTTCTTGGCCGGCTGCCCGTACCGATCGACGCGGCCGACTCGCTGCTCATGGCGCGTCGGGTTCCAGGCGAGGTCGTAATGCACGACCGCGCTGAAGTGGTCCTGCAGGTTGATGCCCTCGCTCAGGCAATCGGTCGCGACGAGGACGCGCCGCTTCGCTTTCGAGAGCTGCGCCACACGCTCCTCTCGCTCGGCGGGCGGCAGGGCTCCCGTGACATCGGCCACCTCCACGTCCTTCGGCAGTTTGGCGCGGAGTTGCTCGGCAAGATACTTGGCCGTGGGGATGAACCGGCAGAAGAGGATTGGGTGGTAGCCTGCCTTGAGCACGGACTCGACGACGCGGAGGACGCGCTTGAGTTTCTCGTCCTTCGCGCCCTGGAGTGCCTCGGCGGCGGCGGCCATCTCGCGGAGTCGGCGCTGATTCGCGGTCTCGTCGTCCGCGAACTCCCCCATGTCGCCGCCCGGCGTTACATCGACGCCCTCTCCGCTATCTTCCGGCTCCTGGTCGAACACGGCGCGGCGGCCGGCTTCGTCAGCCTCCTCGGGGCTGGCGGCGTCGGCGGACGCGGCGCGGTTGCGAAGCGTGGCGGCCGCGGCGGCGGGGCTGCTCGCGAGGGAACGCAGGAGCGCGAGCGCCGACCACCAGCGCACCCGCTGGCGGTGGCCGCGGGCGCCGGCGGGGGCTGCGGGGCCGGACTGATCTATGATGGTCTCGCGGGCGTAGGCGAGCACGCGCTCGAAGAGTTTCTTGTAATCGGCGGAGAGCTTGTAGGTTTCCTCGGCTTCTTCCCGCTTCGGGAACGGCGTGTCGGCATCCAGGTAATGCTCGATGTCACCGCGGCGACGTTGAACGTAGTGGGCGGCGAGGCGGCGGCGGTGGGACTCGTTCTCCGCTCCCGTCAGGTCTTCGGGCAGGTTGCCGAAGTCGGGATTCAGGAGGAGCAGGAGAGAGCGATGCGCGGTCGCGTTCCCACTGTGGGGCGTGGCGGTGACGAGCAGCAGGTGGCGATCGGGATCCGCAGCCAATCCGCTGAGGAGCTGGTGCCGCTGATGCCGTGAGCTGCGGCCCCCCTGACCCCAGGTGCACGTGTGTGCTTCATCCACGATAACCAGCTCGGGGCAGGTGCGGAGGAACTCGTCGCGGCGGCGGTCGGTCTTGATGAAGTCGAGCGAGACGATGACGTGGGGGTGGAGGTCGAAGAGAGATTGACCGACGCGGCAGTTCCGTTCGAGGCGGGTTGCGGTGCTGGGAAGGACGACCTCGGCGTCGATGTGAAACTTGGCGCGCAGCTCGGTCTGCCACTGTTCGGCGAGGTGGGGAGGGCAGAGGACTGCGAGGCGCTGAACTTCGCCGCGGTCGAGCAGTTCGCGCGCGATCAGGCCGGCCTCGACGGTCTTGCCGATGCCGACATCGTCGGCGATCAGCAAGCGGACGGGGTCGAGCTTGAGTGCCATGAGGAGGGGAACGAGCTGGTAGGGTCGCGGCTCGACAGCGATGCGGGCGAAGGATCGGAAAGGGCCGGCGCTGGAGCGGAAGCCGAGTCGGATGGCGTCGCGCAGGAGGTGGCAAGAGCGGAAGTCGCCGACCTGGGCGGGATCGGGGAGGTCGAAGCGTGCGGGCTCGACGGTCTCGAGGGGGAGGTAGATGCCGGTGACTTCGTCCTCGGTTCCGCCGAGCGGGCGGAGGACAAGGAGCTCCGGGGCCTGAGCGGACTCGGGGAGGACGACCCACTCGCGACCGCGGGCGCGGACGAGGGAGCCGACGGCGAAGGGCATGGGGGACCGTCCTGAATCAAGGACGAGGAATGCCCAGTTGGTCGCAGATGGCTCGAGCGAGGGTGTCTTTCACCTCGGTGTGCCTGGGAACAGCGGAGCATCGACCATTCGCAGGATTCCGGTAGATGCTGTGATTCGCCCCCTCGCGGTCGAGGTAGCAGCCGTGCGAGCGGATATGCCGAACGATCTCGCGCCGTTTCATGTCGTCGGAGCTTCAACGGTCAAGGTCTCCCAGACGGCATTGCCGGGCGCGTCCTTTTCGGCGTTTGCGCGATAGCTCTCCAAGAGCAACTCGACAGCCTCCTTGATCATCGCGCGGGCTTCCGCCATGGTTTTCCCTTGGGTCACAGCGCCCGGCAGGTCTGGGACGGTCGCCATGATCCAACCGTCTTCGATGGGCTGGTAAACGACGGCGTACTTGCGCTTCATGAGATCGTTCCGCAAAACGGAGGTTACCTCGACCCGGCCCTTCCTCTTCGCCCGCCATTCGCCGGCCTCCCGCCCAGTGGCTCAAGGGACTCGATGAACTCCATTGCGATCACCTCGATCACGCCTCGCTTGTTGAGAAACGCAACATGATGGGGACCGATCCTGTTCTCGGGCACGAATGTCCGTGGTCGTTCCGCTCACCATGGGCATTCGAAACGGCTGAAACGGCCTCCGCTCAAAAAAAGACATCACTTCATCTCGTCTCACGATGCCACCTCTCGATCTCGATGCGCGGCATCTGCACGACGCCGTTGGCGGATAGCACCCCATCGCTGGTCATTCTACCACGCCCGCTGCGGTCGGCTCAATCCTCGCCGAGGTGTACCGCCTCGCGGTTGAAATGCGTCGGGGGGCGGTAACGTTCACTCCCGTCCGCCGGGCCGCGCTGCGCTGCACGCCGTGCCCGAGTGCTAGGCTTCCCCGCGTGCAGGTCAGGTCCCACCCCACCTTGCCCGCAGACACGTCGGCGACGTGCCAGCCAGTCTTTTCCATGTGCCCGGTCGCAACCTGCATCGCGTGTGGAGAAGTCCCGCACGGCCGGTCCTCAAGGCTTCCCAAACAGGTAGGGGTGCTGCCCCAACTTCGCCGCCCAGTCTTCCTCATCCGAGAATCGGATGACCGTGTACCCCAGATCAGCGAGCGCCTCCGTCTGCGCCGCGTCGCGCGCGGCCCGTTCCGGATACCGGTGGACCGGCCCGTCGATGTAGATCGCGGCTTGCGCCTCATCGTACACGAAATCGGGCCGAGTCCGGCACGCCCCAATCAGGACCTGGGCGCGCGAGGGCAGTCGGTAGCCCTTCTCGTTCAAGAAGCGCAGCCAGCGCCGTTCAAGATCCGAGCCGGCTTGCCGCGACAGAACTTCCACGTGTTCGCCACGCGGGGCCGCGGTCGGTGCGCTCTCGACCGTGGCCGAAGCCAGTGCCAGGAGCATGTCGCGCACGGCCCGGCGATCGAGCAGCTTGTGGTCCCGCTGATTCCCGTAGCTCATTAGGCAATCGTAGCAGGCCGCTTCGCACTCCTCCCGGTCGGGGCGCGCTCGTCGGCGATCCTCGCCCGACGCAGGGTCGAAGTGGCAAAGCTCCAGCGCTACCCGGCTCACCTCGGCGAGAGCATCGCGGTCATCCAGCAAACGCCGCAGGACGCCGGCCCCGCCCTCGGCGGCCTCGTAGACCAGAATCGCGCGTCGATCCTCGCTGTCGGGCAGAGCCTCCGCGGCGAGTTCGTTGTCTTCGAGCTGGTACCGGACCTGCATCGCGGTCTTGAGCGCCGCTTGGAGCGAGGCCATCACCTCATGTGCGGCGGCGTAGCTCCGCGAGCCCGCTCCCCTCGACGCTCCTGCGCTGCCCTCAGCCCCATACCCACTGGTCGTAACCGCCCCGGCTTCCACCCCGTCGAACCGCAAGATCAGGCAGTTTTTCCGGTCCTCCACGAACGGGATGATCCGCCGCACCCGGCCGCTCATGGGGTCCGTATCGTCCTCCTCGATCGCCACTTGATTGTTCTTCCCCCAGAAGCCCCGCTCCATGTCGAGGACAAAGCCGTACTGGCCCTTGTCCTTCCGTCGAGTCCAGCCCAGGTTGATGCGCCAAAGCGTCGCGGCGTGGCCGTAGGCCAGGTCGCCTAGCCGCTTCCCGTCGCGCTTCACGGCCGCCGAACGGTACAGCGGGCGACCGTCGCGCTCGCTGAAGCGCACGGCCGTCTTGATTTCATACCCCATCCGGAGCCGCTCTTCCTCGTCGGAGTTGATCTGATTCCGACGCTTAGTGCTCACGTTCTGGAGTCGGAAGAAATTGGGAAGAGTATTCCCAAGCGGAGCGGCGCAGTGCTCGCACAAGTCGGGGCCCGCTCCGCCCGCCACCGGATGCAAGTAGCCGCACCCGTCACAGATCTTAGCCGAGCTCGTAAGGACCTGGTCGTTGCTCACCGGCAGGATCACCTTGTTGATCACGTAGCGAGAGCCTTCGTGGTACACCATCGCGCGAGGACCGAATTCGGTGATCGCGAGGAAGCGAGGACGCGAGAGGAATTCATCCCGGCCCTTGATCGGGCGACGGCCTGGAATGTAGGCGGAGAGCGGCAGTCGAGGGAAGCTGTACCCGGGGAGGAAACCCTCGCTGGCGAAGTAGCGGTAGCTGTAGAAATCGGATTGGATCACGTTTTCGGATTCAGCAAGGAGCTTGAGCTGCGCCTCAGCCTCACGACGGAGCTGCTCGGCCTGGCGTTTGTCCATCGGGTTGCGCGACGCGTCGCGGATGATCCGATCCTGCGCCTCGGCCTGCTCAAGAGCGGCTCGGAAGAGACCCCGCCAGCGTTCGCAGGCCTGGTCGAACTGCCGGACCGCCTGGGCCAGAACATCACCCACCCAGCGATCCGTGAACCAATCGGAGGCGCGCAGTTCGCCCTCAAGGGTGGCCAAGACCTGGTGGGCACGGACTCGCCCTCGCGCGGCGGCCTCCTCTCGACCGATGCTATCCCGAACGACGTCCTGCAAAGCCAGGCTCGGCTTGTCACCGGAGACGTCCAGGACGTCCCTGAGCGACTTCCCGAGCCCCTGTTCGGTCTCCGCGAGCCAGATACTGTGGATATGCGCCCGAACAAGGTCCTCGTTCGCCAGGTCCAGTCGCGGCGGTGTCACCTGGCCGGCCACCATCAGCTCGGGCCGCTTGAAGAAGTACTGGTCATGCGGGCTTCCCGCCGCGCAGTAGGTGAAGACGAGCGCCGGCTGGCCGCTGCGGCCTGCGCGGCCGCTGCGTTGCGCGTAGTTCGCCGGCGTGGGAGGGATGTTTCGCAGGTTCACCAGGTTCAGCTCAGCGATATCGACGCCAAGCTCCATGGTCGGGGAGCAGTACAAGACGGGCAGCCTTGCATCGCGGAAGCGATCCTCGCGATCCTGGCGAATGTAGTTCGGCACCTGGGCCGTGTGCTCGCGCGCCTCCAGGCCACGCGCCTCCGCGGCGATCGCGCGGTAGAACTCGACGAAGAACCTGTTGGTTCGCCCACCGGTCGAAGAGCGACTCGGGGTGCGAATCGGATCATGGAAGGGCTGGGTGCCGTCTCCTGCGACCCACGCCATGGCCGATGCCGGCACTTGGTAGCCGGCCACGTCCCCCTTCGAACGTGGCTGCTCGACGATCTCGACCAGACCGCCCACTCGGAGAGCTTCGAGGAGTCGCGTGCAAATCTGTTCGGCATCACTGACCTCGAGCTTTTCGCGGTATTCCGGGAAGGTGGAGGCTCGACGGAGGTACTGCCCGAAACCGCCCCGAGGGGAGAGGTACAAATGGCCTGGATCGTCTTCTGCGCCGCCGGCCCGCGGATAAAGGACACGGCTTTCTTGGAACAGGCCCTCGTTTTCGTCGATGGCGAGCGGCGGGATCAGGCGCTGGTTGCTCTGGAGTCGGATGCGTTCCTGCGTCAGACGTTCAAGGTACTCCACCTTGATCGCCAGTTCCCGCCGCATGAAGTCGAGAAGCGTGCGGGCGACGTCGACCCGAGTTGCCGGCGCGGCCTGCGAAAGGGCGCGGTGCGTCTTCCGCCACACGTCCTCGGCAGCGCAGACGTCGGACAGCGAGAGGTAGTCGAGGTGAAGTAGGCCTGTCTGTTCGAGGTTTGGCGACGTGATGCGCCACCCACGCTGCAGGTCTACGTACAGGCGATACCCGATGACGTCCCGTAGCGCGCGCTGCGTCTCCGCGAGGGCATTGAACCGAACGTCCGGGTCGCTTGCGTACAGGGCCACGGGAAGTTCCAGGGCGCGAAAAACTTTTTGCGTCAGAACCTCGTGGCGAAGGCCATCCGCGCCCGCGTCCCTGCATGCGCGAAACAGCGCCGAGCGGAGGACTCCGATCTGGACGAAGTCGTTGAAATGTCCCGCCTGGAGCGAGGCATCCTGGCGGTTGTCCGTAAACGAGAGCAGCTTTCGGGCTCGCTCGGGGAGATTTTCTTTTCGCAGATGACGGATGGCGGACATGCTGAGGATCGTCGTTGCCGTGCTGCGGCCCTCGGAGCCGAGCGTGCCGAGCTTGGCGAAGTCCGATCCTTGACGCCCCCCGTACGCGACGCCGCAGTTCAGGCAGAAACGGAAGGGGGCCGCGAAGTACTGAACCGAAAGGCCCAGCGCTCCCGCCTCGACCTCGCGACCTTCCGGCGTGATGCGGAGGGTCCGCGGAACGTGCTCGCGACGGTTCGCACGGACTCGCGAACCTCCTCGATGGTCTTCGATCCAGTCATCGGGCAAACGCTGGAGCTCAGCCTTGACGTCGTTCGGCCAAGGACGACTCGTGTTGAAAAAGAGGAAACCCGCCTCGGCGTCATCTCCCGTGAGGTGGTCAGAGAGCTCCCGCGGTTCGAAGACCCTGGAGCCGGAGGCGCCGTCCAGGCGAGCCTGGACGCAGAAATACTCCTGACCGCATTCCCGGCAGAACACGAGCGGCAACAGGACGCGCTTGCGGTCGTTTGGGACGAACTGTTGGCCGTGCGCCGTGAGGTAGCGCTGACTTTCAGGTTCGAGCGAGGCCCACACGGTGTCGCCGCGGCTGATGAATTGGTGAAGTCGGAAGGCGAAGACCGGGAAGCCGGTTTCCGGGTGTTTCACGCAATAGCCCCCCAGGAGCGCGGTTTGGAGGGCTCCGGCGCAGGCGTCCACGGGGAGGCCGGTCGAACCGGCGAGCTTGGCTGCGGCCCCCTGCTTTCCTGAGATCGGCTTCGGGCAGTTTCGGACTAGATGGCCGGTTTTGTTTTCGGGGTCCTGCTCGGTCGTGATGCCGAAGGTCGTCTCGATCCAGACGGACAAGGGGTCCTTCACGAACGCGTCGAAGTCCGTCGGGGGCTTCCCGGAGGCATCGGAAACTCGTGCTGTCAACTCACGCAGGAACGATGGATCCTTGAGATCGCGGTCGGGGGTGGTCCTGCTCAGGGACTCGCTGATGACGTGCTCCAGTCGCACCTCGGTTCCAAAGAGGAGAGTGGCGACCTTGGCAACCTCCGCGCACCTCTCCCGTCGCGTGCCGGATCCGGCCAGCGTCGCCGACGTTCCGACGCACTGGAGTTCGACCGCCGCGAGGCGGTCCCGGGTTCGTCGAACGAGAAGGGCGACGTCGGCGCCCTGACGGCCGCGGTAGGTATGCATTTCGTCCAGGACGAGGAAGCGTAGCCCCTGCGCGGAGCGGATCAGGGGGACCTCGTCGGGACGGGTGAGCAGCAGTTCGAGCATCACGTAGTTTGTCAGGAGGATATCGGGCGGATGCCCGATGATGCTCTGCTTCTCCTCGGGAGATTCCTGGCCGGTGTAGCGCGCGAAGCTGACGGGTCCTCTTCCGTCCGGGTAGCCGTGGCAAAGGAATTTCGTCAGTTCGCCATGCTGGCTGTTGGCGAGGGCGTTCATCGGGTAGACGATGATGGCTTGAATGCCGCGGCCGGACCCGGCCCGAAGGACATGGTCGACGATCGGAATGATGTAGGCCAGGGATTTGCCGGAACCCGTCCCCGTCGTCAGCACGTAGCTCGCGCCGGTCCTCGCGATCTTGGCGGCGTCCGCCTGATGCTTGTGGAGGCGGAGTGGCTTGCCCGCGTCGCGAGGCTCCGGCTTGATGCGGAAAACCGCGCGGCAGTCGTCGTGGAGGACGCCGGCATCGACGAGTTGGTCGATGCTCTCGCCGGGCGCGAAGGCGGGGTTGAGTTGGAGGAGCGGGTCCGGCCAGAGGAAACCCTCGCCGACCGTCTTGTCGACGTACTCGCGGATGCGGGGGTCCAGGATGTTGACGAAGCTGCCGGAGTAGCCGAAGGCAAGTTCGGCCGCCCGCGAGGCGCGCGAGCGAGGCGTAGTAACGGAGAACTACGTCGAGCGAGTGCAACGAAGCAGGCGGCCGAAATCGCCGAGGAAATTGGTCACCCAATTCTGTGGGGCGGTACTGAGGGCAAATGCTACTCGTTCCTCGATCCCCGGTCAACCATTCGACTCCCCTTCCGCGGAGCGCGCCGCCTTGCTACACTGGGGAGCAAAGCGAGGCGAACGACCGACGAGGACAACGAGTCCTCCAGCAGACGGATCCAGGCGCAGTCGGAGAACCTCCGCGTGAGCGACCCGCACCAGGCCCTGCCGGGCGTCGAGACTCTTGGGGATCTCCTGGATCGGCTGGGCGGGATCCCTGCCTATCGGGTCCGACTTCAGCCCTATCCCGGAACGGCGACCGAAGCGGACGTCCTCGCGATCGAACGGCAAGAAAACCGTCTCTGCGAGCTTGTGGACGCAGCCCTGGTGGAGAAGACAAGGGGCTACAAGGAATCCCTGCTGGCATGCGCGATCGCCGAACTGCTGCGGGCCCATGTTCGCGTGCGGCGTTCGGGTCTTGTGACCGGGGCCGACGGGATGCTCCGCCTGTTTCCAGGGCTGGTGCGGATCCCAGACGTCGCCTTCGTCTCGTGGGACCGGATCCCAGGACGTCGCGTTCCCTCGGAGCCCATTCCCAGTCTGGTGCCCGATCTCGCGGTCGAGGTCCTGAGCCCTGGGAACACGGCGGCGGAGATGGCGCGAAAGCGTGACGAGTATTTCGCGGCCGGCGTGCGGCTCGTGTGGTACGTCGACCCGGAGACTCGCACCGCGGTCGTACACGCGACCCGCGACCGCAACCTGGCGCTAGCGCGCCTCGACGCCCTGGACGGAGCGGACGTCCTCCCCGGCTTCACCCTGCCCCTGCGCGACCTCTTTGCCGAGCTGGATCAGCAAGGACCCGCCTGACCCGGAACGGCCCCTCCCTTCCGTCCGCGCTCGCCGGCTACCGCGTCCGCACGACTTCGTCCAGTCCCGCGAAGCCCCCGCGGTTCTCCACCCTGATCGCCGCAGCGTGGGCCTCCGCGTACGCCGCGTCCCTGCCTCGGCCTCGGGCCCGGTTTCAGGCGAAGGCGGCAAAGCGCCGGGACGAAGCGAATCGGGTCAGGGCCCACAAATGCCGCGGGCGAGCCGCGTCCCCGCGACTCGCCCGCGCCGAATTGCACCGCTTTCCTTTTTTTTGATCGCCAGTTCGTCTCCAGGACCGGGGCGGCTACTTCCCGTCGATCTCCTCCAGGAAGCGGTCCACCGCCACCCGCAGCTTGTCGGTGGTCTCGTACTCCCCGCTTTCGATCTGCCGCTTCAGCTCCGCGACTCGGTCCATGCGCATCTCGGGCACGTCGCGGAGCCGGCTCAGGAGCTGGGCCTCCTCCGAGATCTGGACCTTGTCCGTAACTCCCTTAGGCGTCGAGTCTTCGATGCGGGCCGGCGCTTCGAGCCGCTTGCCTTCGATCCTGGCCGGTCCCGTGACTCCCCCCGTCTTGTTGATTTCCATGGCTCGCCTCTCCTCAAAAAAATTCGTAATCTGTCGGGGTCCTGCCCGCGCCGTGTCGGTGTCCTCCAGGGCCCGACTCAGCCCCGCGTCCCCTCCCACAACAAGAGTATCGGCGGGCCAGGCCGCCTTCTTGAACTTTTTTTTGAAAATTCCACGGCACGGTCAGCGTGCGCTTCGGCCAAATCCCTTGACTCCCCGGCGGAGGCGCTGCTAGAATTTCCGCCCTTTGCCGGGGAAGAGACCGGCTCATTCTATCCGGCCGGGCCGCCGCGACCAAATGATTTCCCGGCCGTCCCGTATTCAACCGCGACGTCCCCATCGCACTCCCCGGAGACTCCTCCCCATGGTTCGTCCCCGCCCGCACCGTCACCCCCGCCCACTCCTCCTCCCGCTCCTGGGCCTCGTCTGCCTCCTCGCGTCCGCGCGGGGCGCGGCGGCGCAGGACGTGGTCCTCCTCAAGAACGGCAGCGAAATGGAGGGGCGGATCGTCGAGGACGCCGACGACGCCCTGCTCATCCAGGTCGACCAGCCCCTGGGCCGTGTGGCGCTCCGCTACCGCGACGTCGAGCTGGTCAACAACATCCCGGCCGAGCGCATCGTGCAGCTTCGTCTCCAGGCCTCGGACCTCGTCCGGCGCGCCGCCGCACTCCGCGGCCTCGCCGCCGGCGGCCCCCTCAAGCGGACCTTCCTCTCCGCGGGCGCGCTCGAGTCCGCCCTCGGCGCCCAGTACGACCAGCGCGTGGTCCACGACCTCGAGACTTGCCGCCACTTCGTGCTGGGCAAGCTCGGCGTCGCCATCGAATCCCCCGACACGCAACACCACTTCCTCCGCGACCTCCATGCCGAGGCCGCCGTCGCCCGCTATGACAGCTTCGCCAAGGCGCTCTTCCTGAGCGCGGAGGAGGCTCAGCGGCGCAGCAACCCCGGCGAAGGAAAGTCCCCTGCCGTCGCCCCGAAAGCGCCGGGCTCCGGCGCCTCGCCCGCCGTGCGCACGGCCTCCCCGCCCGGCGCCTACGGCTCGATCGAGGAGCGCGCACGGCTCTTCCACGAGGTCGTCCACTCGCTCCAGGACCAGAACTTCCCGGTCTCGGAGGCCGAAGGCCGGCTCCCCCTCCTCGGGGACGCCCCGCGCGCCGCGGCCGCCTTCCGCGAAGGAGACGCGCTCCTTTCCTCTCTCGCCTTCGTCGCCGAGGAACTCAAGGTCGGCCTCGAGGATGTGCCCGAGCCCGGTGTCGTCTTCGGCTTGCCCCCGCACCTCGGCCGGAGGTCCGCGGCCTCCCTTCCCCGTTACTTCCACGACGCTTCCCGGCTCGGAGCGCACGGTGGACTCTCCTTCGCCGAGGTCGCCTTCACGCTCGGCGGCTGGCGTGGCGTGAACCGCATCTACAAGGACCTGCCCCGCTCCACCGAGCAGCTCCTGCATCCCGAAAAATACTTCGGCGTCCGGGACCTACCCGAGGAAGCCGTCCTGCCCGAACTCCAGCAGGGCCTGCCCGCCGGCTGGTCGGAGGTCTACCGCGAGGTGCTCGGCGAGGCCGAGCTGTTCCTGCTGCTCCGCGAGTCCGTCCCGGAAGAGCAGGCGCGGCAGGCGGCGGCCGGCTGGGGGGGCGATCTCCTCGTCGTGTACCGCCAACCGCGGAGCGAGGCCCTCCTGCTCCTCCTGGTCACGAGCTGGGACACCGAGGCCGACGCCGGGGAGTTCTTCGAGACGTGGAAGGCGAGCCTCGGCCGGCGCTACGTGAAGCCCACGGACGCCCCGGGCTGTTCGGCTACGTGCTACGTCGCGGACACCATCGAACGGCGGATCTCCGTCGAGCGGCAAGGGCGACAGGTCGTCGTGCTCGAGGGGTGCCCCCCCGCGAACGCGGAGTCCCTGCGCAGCCGGCTGTGGAGCACCACGTGGTCGCGCGCGGAGCCGCCGGCGACGCGTCCGCACGCGGCGGAGGCGACCGCGGCCGTCGAGCGCTGGGCCGCGGCGCGCAAGCGCGCGAACCTCGAGGGCCTGGCCTCCGAGCGCGCCCCGGGGCGGGAGGAACGGGGCCGCTACGCGAACGCGACGCTCCACTTCGCGATCTCGCGTCCGGACGACTGGCTGGTCGAGGAGGCGAAGGACGCCCCGGGCGCGGCCGTGCGACTTCTGCGCTCCGGCGACCCGCTCGGGACAGCGGTCGCGGTCGAGTCGGGCGCCCTGCCGGAAGCGATTCCGCTGCCGCTGCTCGCGCTCCGTCTCGCGCGCCGCACGCGCGCCGGCGACGAACTCACCGTGGACCGTCTCGTCTGGAATGGTCCGCTGCTGGTCGGGGGCCGGGCCGCGTATTCGGTCGTGTTCCGGGCCTTCGCGCCGCGGTCTCGGCTCCCGTTGCGCGTCGCGTACACGGCCCTTGCCGCCGGGGGCCGCTGGTATCTGCTGACCTCCCGCTCCCCCGAGTCCTCGACGGAGCCGGTACGGGAGACCGTCGACCGGATCCTGGAGAGTTTTGCCACCCTGGACCAATAATTGGTTTCGAAAACCGCTGGAGGAGACCTCATGCTGCGCGGCTTCATCCTTGCCTTGTGCCTCTCGTTCGCCGTCGCCGGAGCGGTTCCGGTCTCGGCCCAGGAAAAAAAGCGCCCCGACGAAGAGGCCAAGAAATTGTCGAAGGTCGTCGAGACGATCCGCGGCCTGCAGTTCAAGACGCCGGTCACGGTCGGCTTGAAGACCCGGGACCAGCTTCGGGCCAAGCTCGTCGAGGACTTCCAGAAGGAATTTCCGCCGGAGAAGTCCGCGCTCTATAGCAAGACGCTGAGCGCGCTCGGCCTGATCCCGCACGATGCGGACCTGGGCAAGCTGATGCTCGACGTCCTCACCGAGCAGATCGGCGGCTTCTACGACCCGAAGGCGAAGCAGCTCTTCCTCATCGAGGAGTGGACGGGCAAGAACGACGACGACGAGGACGGCGAAGACGAGGATTCGTCCGCCAAGGCCGCGAAGGCCATGATGGGCGGTATGATGGACATGAACCGCATCATCACCGTGCACGAGCTGACCCACGCGCTCCAGGACCAGCACTTCGACCTTCTCACCCTGCCCATGGAGGACGAGACCAACGACGACATGGTGGAGTCGATCAAGTCCATCGTCGAGGGAGAGGCGACCTACGTCATGTACAAGGACGCGTTCTCCAAGATGGGCGTCGACCTGGACAACCTGCCCGGCAACATCATGAAGGCGATGGAGTCGGCCGGCGGCGGCATGGGCGGCCCGGGCTCGGAGCAGATCTCGAAGGCGCCGCTCTACCTGCGCGAAAGCCTGGTGTTCCCGTACATGAAGGGCTTCGCGTTCATCTCGGCCGTCAAGAAGAAGGGGGGCTGGGAGGCCGTCGGCAAGGCCTTCAACGACCCGCCCGCGTCTACCGAGCAGGTGCTGCACCCCGAGAAGTACCTCGCCGCGGAGCGCGACTGTCCGGTCCTCATCGCGCTGCCGGACCTGGACGGCACGCTCGACAAGTCCTGGAAAAAGCTCGCCGCGAACCGGATGGGGGAGTTGAACACGCAGCTTCTCTTCCGGACCTTCTTCACGAACACCAAGCAGTCCCAGATCAACCAGGTGAGCGCGGGCTGGGGGGGCGACCAGTACGCGGTGTACGAGAAGAACGGCCAGCTCCTCCTCGTGTGGCTCACGACCTGGGACACGGAGAAGGACGCGGGCGAATTCCTGAGCGGGTACGCGAAGCTCGTGCAGAAGAAATTCGACGACGCGGAGCGCGGCGAGGAGGAGAAGGGGAGCCACGTGCGCTTCTCGCGAAACGGGACGCAGATGCTCGTCGAACGCCGCAAGAACGACGTGCTCGTGCTCGAGGGGATCGACGGGGCCGGGCTGGAGGCGGTGCGGAACCAGGTGTGGGAGAAGACGACGCGCGAGACGCTGAAGAAGGTGGAGCGCGTGAAGCCCAAGGCCGAGACGCCGGGCGCGGCTGCGCCGGAGGCGGGGAAGCCCGCCAAGAAGGAGGGCTCGAAGGCCGGCGGCAAGGGGGCCTCGAAAGCAGCGTCCAAGGGGGCCGACAAGGGCGGGGACAACGGCGCCGGCGCCGGCGTGGCGAAGACCTCGGTGCCCGCCGGGAAGGTGACGGGCGCGTCCGACGGCAAGACCGCCCCGCACCCGACCGCGGCCGGGACCGTCGCGTGGTCGACCCCCGGTCTTTCCCTGAAGCTCTCGCTGCCGTCCTCCTGCTGCCGGTTCGAGGGGCGGAGTGACGGCGCCGAGGTGTCGTGCCAGAACGCGGCTTCCGTGATTCGCATTCACGCGGTGGCGAAAGAGGAGACCTCGCTCCGGGAAGTCGCGCGGGAGTGCCGGCTGCGGCTGAAGGACGGCCTCCAGAATTTCGTGATGGTGCGCCAGGGACCGACCGCGGCGGCTTTCGGCGGCCTGTCCGGGTTCGATATGACCTGCACGGGCACGCCCGCCGAAGTGGGGCAGCCGTGCACGCTCCGCACGGTGCTGCTCGAGGGCTCGAAGCACGTCCTCGTCTTCGTCCAGACGGTGACCCAGGAGCACGAGGGAAAGTGCGGGAACGCCTTCGACGAAGTGCTCAAGTCGGTCGTCGTGACCGAGGAATAGAGGAGTCGTAGGAACCGAACTGGGGTCGGGCGCGAGGGGCGCACGGCGCCCGCGTGCCGACCCCCATCCGACCCGAGTGGCCTGTTAACGAAGTCCAGGCACGATGCCTGGGGGCGCAGGCCTCCCTCCTTCGCTCGCTCGCCGCGAGCTACGGAGCGCAGGCTGGCCCGCGCGAACGGCACATGGGCTGCGACCCGCCGCGACCGCATGGACGATGGTCTCCGAAATGCCTCAACGGGCCACTCGTGCGCTCGACGAAACCGACCCGAACCTACCCGCGCCCGTAATCGCGTGACCGGAGGTGGGGATGCGAACCACGGCCATCCTGCTGCTCGTGACTTCCCTCGGGGTCCTCGCCTGGGATCTGACCCGGCAGGGGGCTGGGGGTGGCGGGGAGTCTCTTGCGGCGCTGCAGACGAAGCTGCTCCTTCCGGACCCGGCCGCGCGGGCGGAGGCGATCCGGGAGCTGGCGAAGCAGCCGGGACCGCTCCAGACCCGACTGGTGCTCTCCGCCGCCGGGGACGCCGACGAGGGGGTGCGCCTCGCGCTCGAGCAGGCCCTCGTGGGCATGACCGACCCCGAGGCCCGCGAGTGGCTGGCGAAGGAGGGGCTCCGCTTCCCCGACCGCTGGGTCCGGTACTACAGCGCGCTCGGCCTGGCCTTCTGCCGCGGCCGGGAAGCGATCCCGCTCCTCCTTCCGGAGCTGCGGGAGAACTGGTGGGAGGTGCGCTGGGGCATCGTGCAGGCGATCGATCGGGTCGCCGACGCCTCCACCCCGGACCAGCCGGAGGTGCGCGAGGCGCTGCTCCCGCTGCTCGCGCCCGGCACGCCGCCGAGACTCCGGCTGGCCGCGCTCCAGCTCCTTGCCAAGGGCACGGGCCAGGCCCTCGTCGACGCCTTGCTCGAGGTCGCGCGCAAAGCGGACCCGGTCGAGGATGGGGCGTTCCTCGCCGCGGCCGAGGATGCGCTCGGCCTGCTGCGGAAGGGGACCGACGCCCTCGCCGTGCGCGCGGAGCAGGCGGACGCGCCCGCCCCCCTGCGCTCGCTCGCGCTCCGGGCCCTGGGTCGCGCCGGCACGGAGGCGAATCTGCCGGCACTCTTGGCCATCCTCCAGAAGGACCCTAGCGAGGACTTGCGCGTGGACGCGCTCTGGTCCGCGACGTCGCTGGGCGGCAAAGGCCTGGCCGAGGCGCTCCTGCCCATCCTCCGCACCGGCAGCGACCGGTTGCGTCGCGAGGCGGCGGGCGCGCTCGCGACGCGCCTCGCCCCGCTTTCGGACGATGCCTTCCGGGACCTCTCCGCGCTGGCGAAGGAAAAAAAGAATGATCACGCGGTCGCCGCGCTGGAGTTCGCCGCCGACCTGAAGGCCCCGCCGCCCCCGCTCGCCTCCGAACCGTGGGAGCAGGACGCCGGCATCGAAGCGGCGCTTTCGTGGCTCGTGCGCAACCAGGAGCCGGACGGGCGCTGGTCCTCCTCGCGCGGCAATCCCTGGCACGGGCGCATCGGCTTCCCGCAGCTCTTCCCGCCCGACGCTGACCTGTACTACGACACCGCCGTCACCGGCTGGGTCGTGTTGGCGTTCGTCGCCTCCGGCAGCGA
Organism: Planctomycetota bacterium; assembly: GCA_016197205.1. GTDB lineage: Bacteria > Planctomycetota > MHYJ01 > WSZJ01 > JACPWG01 > JACPWG01. The sequence continues at coordinate 12,375 of JACPWG010000193.1, read as the reverse complement.
CCTCGACAAGGGCCCGCACCGGGCCGCGGTCCGACGGGGCGTCGCGTGGCTGCTGTCCCTGCAGAAGCCGAACGGGCTCTTCAAGGCCGAGCGGGAGATGCCCGCGCCGAAGGCCCCGAATCCGAACTACCCCCGTCAAGTGCAGTATGCGTGGGGGATGAATCACCTCGTGCCGGCGCTCGCGGTCGTCGAGTGCCTCCAGCACAACGTGAAGAACGCCACCGATCCCTTCGTCGCGCCGGAGAACCGGCCCGCGCTCGACCCGAAGCTGCGCGCGGCGGCGGCGCTCGCGCTGGACGCGATCAAGGACGGCGGGCTCCCGGACGAGTACGACCTCTTCAACAAGAAGACGGTCGACATCTCGAAACTCTGCCTCGTCGCCATGTGCCGCTACGCGTCGGCGAAGCTCGGCGCGCCGGCGCGTGAGACCACAAAGCTCGGCGACGCCGCGCTCAAGCGGGCCGCGGACCTGTTGTCGGAGCTGGTCCAGAGCGGGACGACGATCAAGGTCCCGTTCGACTTCGACGGCCACTACTGGTTCCGGTCGCACGCCGCGAACTGCCAGGGGATCATCTCCGCGGTGCTGCTCAGCCAGAAGAGCGTCGCGGGGGTCCCGATCGACAACTTCATCGATCCTCGGCTCGCGACCGTGCGGCATCATCCGCCGACGTGGAACGCGTTCTACGAGATCGTCGGCCCGGCGGGCCACCCGCCGGTGGAGGAGACCGCCGGGGCCTCGGACACGCCCCCGACCCAGGCGTCGGCCCTCGCGTCGCTCTCGGCCCCGTGGAAGGACGACATCGTGAACTTCGAGTACTGGTTCCACGCGACGTTCGCGACCTTCCTGCTCGGCGAGGAGGAGTGGTACGAATGGGAGGCGCAGATCCGCCGCGTCCTGTTGGCGCATCAGCGCCGTGCCGGGGAGAATTTCGGGAGCTGGGACCCGGCGGACCCGGGGTCGCGCGTGTTCGGCCGCGCCTACTCGACCGCGCTGGCGACGCTCTCGCTCTCGCTCTCGCGCAAGAGCCTCTCCTTTTCGCAGGTGGAGTGGAAGCGCTACGTCGCGCCGCGGCGACCCGTCGGGAACAAGCCCCCCGCAGCCGGCGACGGGAAGAAGTGACCGGCCTCTCGCGCCCGCGGCCGGAACCGCACCGCGACCGTTCGGGAGCGGCCTCGAGGCGCTCGTCGTCCTCCCCGCGTTCGATCTCACCACAGCACGTGCCGCCGTGTCGGGGTGGCTTCGGGAGACTTCCGCAGTGAACCGCATCGGAGGCCTGACTTCGATGGGCATCGAATCCGGAAAGCACCTGTGGCATAGCCGCCGCGTCGTGCGTAGCCGCCCGCCCCTGCGTCGGTCGTCCGTGCCCGCGCTCCTGCTCGGACTGGCGCCGGCGCTCCTGCTCCTCTCCGCCCTCGGCCCCGTGACCCCCGCCTTCGCCGATCACGGCGACCCCTCCACGCGCGAGTCGGGCATGGGCGCCCTTTTCGACCCGAAGCCCGACTTCGCGACCGCGACCCAGGCGATCGCCGACCACGACGTGACCCTCACCTGGTATCCGCAAGCACTCGCGCCCCGGGGCCTCGCCCGCCTCGGCCTGGTGATCCGGCCCAAAGGGTCGAGCGAAGCGTACACCGGCGAGGTCAAGTTCTCCGTTCGTCCGAAAGGGGGCGCCGCGGAGGCCCTCGTGCTGCCGCTCGTCTCGGCGGGCGAGGCCTCAAGCGCGCTCCACGTCTTCACGAGCCCCGGCGCCTTCGAGGCCACCGTGGAGTTCACGCCCATCCCCGCCCCGGGTGCCGCCTCCGGCCGGATCACCAAGCAGACGGTCGTCTTTCCCCTCCAGGTCGGCGCGACCTCCCGCGACCCGCTCCCCGCCATCCTGGGCGGCGTCGCGCTTCTCTCGATCGTCCTCCTGGTGCTGGCCGGGCGGAAGAAGGCCTGAGGGGGGCTGTGCCGCGCTTCCTTAGTACCGCCCCACAGAATTGGGTGACCAATTTCCTCGGCGATTTCGGCCGCCTGCTTCGTTGCGCTCGCTCGACGTAGTTCTCCGTTACTACGCCTTGCTCGCGCGCCTCGCGGGCGGCCGAACTTGCCTTCGGCTATGGGTCACCGACTTCCGTGGAGCGGTACTTAGTACCGCCCCACGCAATCGGGTGCCCAATTTTCTCGGCGATTTTGGCCGCCCGCTTCCCCCCTTCGCGCGGCGGCTATGATTCCGCCCTCCTCTCCCCTCCCGACCTGAGCTGTCCTGTCGCGTCACGGGCTGCCTACTCACCCGCCCTCGGAACTACGATCCGAGAAGGACACGAAGCCCGCGAGTTTCACGACGCCCGGCCTCTGCGTCTCCGCGTCTCTGTGTAAAAGTCCCGCATTCGACCCACACGGCCGGTCCGAATTTCAAATTGCAAAAAGTCAAATTTCAAATTTCAAATTTCGCCCGCGGCTAGTTGGGACGCGGAGCCATGATCTAGCCACTGGCCGCCCTCGGCCGCGTTTAGCCTTTGTTCGGGTCGTTGTTTTCTTTTGGGCCTTGAAGCCGCGATGCAGTGGCTCCTGTCGTTCTGGAACCTGGTACTCGGCGTGTCGGCCCTGGGTGTGCTCGGCCTCGGCCTGGCTGTCTGGCGGTCGCAACGCCTGCATCGCCGGGTCCGGCTGCCGTGGCGGGAGGCGGCGCGCCGCCTGGGGATGGTCAGTCCCAGGGCCCTAGGGCCGGCGGGGCTCAAGCTCTCGGGCGCCTGCGACGGTCTGGGCGTCGGGGTCGACACCGTCCGGAGCGGCGGTCGCCAACGAACGACCTGTACGCGGTTCGTCGTCCGCGGCACGGCCCTGCCCCACGGCTTCTCCGCGCGGGCCAAGGGCCGGCTCTCGGAGGTGCGCGACGCGCTCGGCTTCCCGGACGTCCAGGTCGGTGACGAGCTTTTTGACGATCTCGTGCAGCTCGGAGGCGCGGAGTCCGAAGTGCTCGCGGTCCTGGATGCCGAAAGTCGTCGCGTACTGGTGGACTTCATCGCCGCCGGCCGCGCGCGCATCGTCGACGGGGAGGCTCGCGTGGAAGTGCCCGGGCTGGTCGACGACGCCGACGCGCTGGTCGGTCGCGTGCGGGAGCTGGTCGGTTTGGTCCAGAAGCTTTCGTGTTCCCGCGCGTCGATTCCGGAGAGGCTGGCCGTGAACGCGGTGGAGGACGCCGTGCCGGGGGTGCGCCGCCACAACCTCGAGCGGCTGCTCAACGGCTACCCGAACCACCCCGCGGCTCGGCGCGCATGCGAACGCGTCCTGGATGCGGCGGAGGACGCGGCGCTCCTGCGCCTCGCCGCGCACCACGTGGGTGGCGCGGGCCTGCTCCGACTTGCCGAGGTGCTCGCCGCGGAGGGCACGTCGGAGGAAATCCGCGCGGCGGCCCTCGAACACTGGATCCACTACGGGCCGGAGGGGCGGCTCGTGCCGATCCTGGAGTCCGTCCTGGCCGCGGATCGACCGGCGTTTTGGGCGCCGGCCGCGCGCGCACTCGGGAAATTCAGGCACCGCCCGGCCCTGGAAGCGATGCTCCGGCGACTGCCCGAGGCGGACCCGGCCGCGACCCTCGCGATCGCCGAGGCGTTGGGGAAGATCGGAGACTCGTGCGCGGAGCCGGCGCTCCTGCCCCTCCTGGAACACGCCGCGCCGAACGTGCGGGAGGCGGCCGCGGTCGCGTTGGGAAACGTCGGCACGGTGCGCGCGGTCGAGTCGCTCCTGGCCTGCGCGCGGGCGACGCCGCTTCTCGGGGGTGGCGACCTGCGCGAGCGGGCGCGTAGCGCGGCGCGTGCGATTCAGGAGCGGTTGGGCGAGGATGCGGGCGCGGGCCAGCTCACGCTTACCGATGCGCCGGGGGACGCGGGCGCGCTGAGCCTCGATCGGTCGGAGGGCGGCCTCGCGGTGGTCGCGGAGCCGGCGGCGGCAGGGGGCGAGACGGGCGCGGTCCCGGCGCCGGCGCCGGCGTCGGCGGAAGCGACAGCGGCAGCGACAGCGACAGCGACAGAGCCGGCGAATGCGTCGGGACCGGAGGAGACTACGCCCGCGCCGGACACGACGGCGAAAGCCGAACGGACTTCGGCGAGCTCCTGACGCTCAGTCGCACGTGCGGCGCTGAGGACCCCCGCAAGTTTGACTCCACACGTTGGTAGGCCAACCACCTCCTGGGGGCGCGGGCCTCCGGCCCGCGCTGCGCTACCCTGCGTGCGCGTCGTAGCTCACGGCGAGCGAGCGAAGCAGCGAGGGGCGCATCCCCTGGGACCGCGAGGTCGGTGGCTGCGCAGGGAATGCTCCCGCGGCCTCTCAGTGCGCGTCCGCGTGGCCGCTCGTCCGAAGCAACAGCGCCGGGCAGGGGCACCGGCTCAGGACCTTCTCGGCCACGGAACCGAAGACCCACCGCGAGATCCCCGAGCGACCGTGCGTCGTCATCGCGATGAGATCGGCCTTTTCCTCGGCGACCGCGTCGAGGATCGCCAGGCCCGCGTGCCCGAACGAGACGCGCACGCGCGCCCGCAGGCCGGCGCGTTCGAGTCGCTCCCGGAAAGGCCGGACGACTGCGCGCATCGCGTCATCGACGGGCTGTCGCAAGAGCCCGGGGGAGGGCGACTCCTCGGCTGGGAAATCGCTCGCGTGGACGAGGACCACTTCGGATTCGTAGAGGTGCGCCATGTGTTCCACGAGCGGGAGGATCCGGGCCGACGTTTCCGAGCCGTCGAGCGGGACGAGGAGCACGCGGAACGGCAGCACCGCCGGCGTGTCGGCATCCGCATCGGCGAACCCGAGGGGCGTGGAGACGAAAAGCGGGTGCCGGGCGCGCCGGAGCACGCGCGCGGTCACGCTCCCATAGGGCCAGCGATCCTGCGCGGTAAGGCCGTGGGTGGACATGGCGATGAGGGAGGGGGCGTAGCCGGCCGCGAACTGTAAGAGCTGCTCCGCCGGATCTCCGGTCATCAGGTCGAAGCGGACGCGCGCGCCGAGGGCGGCGAGAGCGCGGAGCCGCTCCTCCAGGTGGGCGGAGGCCAGCTCCAGCTCCTCCCTTTGGACCCGTTCGTCCCGCTGGGAGGTGGGAGGGGGCATGACGCGCAGGAGCATCACCTCGGCCTCCTCCCGCAGGAGGATGCGCCGGACGTGGGTCAGGATGCGATCGGCAAGCGCGGAGCCGTCAAGTGGCACGAGGATTTTTCGAAGCATGGCTTCCTCCTCTCGGAACCGCGCTGCGAGGCCCGTCGCCTCGGAGCGAAGCGTCCCGTGTCGTCCCTGGGCACGCAGCAACCGTGCCACCGAACGGGTTGCGCGAGACCTCGCGGAACGGAACGAAAGCGTTGGTGGGACCGGAGGAGCGGCCGGGCGGGCTTCAGGACGGCCGGCGCAGCCCGCGGGGCGTAGGGGCGGATTCCACCCCTCCGGGCGCGTGGCGGGGACTCCTCCGCAGCGGCACGGCGCCTGCCTCGCGACCAGGACAAGGCCGCACCGAAAAAAAATGAGCGCCGCAGCGCCGCGGTCACCTGAGCGGCCGTTCTACGCGCTCGATCGTGAATCGGACGCGCTCGCGCTCCGCGGCGGCTGTGGCGAGGTCGGCCGGCCGCGGGGTGAGCCAGGCGACCATCGTCTCCGCCTCCCACGCGTACGGCCGGCCGTCGAGTCGCGCGCGGCCGGCTGCGACGTCGAGCGTGGCCGTGAGGAGCGGCGTGCCCGCGAGGTCGCGGACGAGGGCCTCGAAGCGGCCCTGGCGGCCAGGCTCGAGGAAGCGGAAGTGGTGGCGCGCGGCGTAGGCGATGTGGTACCACGCGGGTCGAAAGGCCACGCCGTCCAGGCCGAGCCGGCGCGCGACCAGGGGGAGCAGTTCGCCGAACTCCCGCGACAGCCCGAGGCCCGGCACGTCCTGGCCGGGGAGCTGCGGCAGGCTCGAACTGAAATGTGCCCGGGGGTTGCGGAGCGTGAGCCAGTGGACGAAGAGCAGCTCCCCGCCCGCGATCCGCTCGCGCGCGAGGACCTGCTCCACGAGCAGATGCTGCTTCCCCTCGGCGGAGCCGAAGAGTCGCAAGCGGTGCCCCTCGGGGACCCGGTCGGTCGCGACGTGCGGGTGGGTGTACCCGAGCCTTTCGATCAGCTCCAGGATCCCGAGTCGGAAGAGGCCGTACTCGATGCCTTCGGCCGTGTAGAAGCCCAGGAAGCGGCGGTCGCGGCCGGCCGAGCCGAGCCCGAGCGCCTCTTCGAGGTCGTCAGTCGTCAGAAAATCTTCGCGGTCACGGTCGTGCTCGATCCCCGAGAGAGCGCGCCTCTGCAGATGAGCGGAGACCCAGGCGAAGCGCGTCTGCATCGGGTCGTACCGTTCCGGGATCGGCTGGAGTGAGCCTTCGGCGAGCGCGAGACCGGTCCCCGCCAGGACCTTCCACGCGTCCCGGTGGCGTCCTCCCCCCGGCAGCCAGACGCTCGCGCCGCCGCGCAGGGTCTCGAGCACCCGAAGGTCGCGTCGCCGCGCCCCGTCGAGCGTCAAGCCGAGCTTTCCCAGATGATCGCCGGCGAGGACGTCGCCGCCTGCGATGACGAAGGCGAGCGTCGGTCGCGGCATGCGCCCGAGCAGCGCCGCGAGCGCGGCGAGGTAGGCCTCGTCGCCGGCGCCTTCAGGGAGCACCGACTCATCGACCGTGCGCGCGTCCGCTCCCTCGAGGGGCCCCCAGTCGCAGCCGGAGAGCGAGCCCACCCAGGCCGCGGGATCGCTTCGCAGGCAGGCCGCCGTCCCGTCCGGCGGGTGCGCGTCGAAGTCGAGGACGACGACCCGCCCGGCAAAGCCCTCCCGCCGCAGCGCGGCGACGGCGACCGCGACGTCGTTCACCGGGCAGAGGCCGCCGGCCCGTCCCGGATACGCGTGGTGAAAGCCGCCGAGCAGATTGAGCGTTGGGCCGCGCCGCCGCAGGGCCTCGCGCGCGGCCGCCAGCGTGCCGCCGCACGCGAGCCGCACGGTGTGGAGCACCTCGTCGACGGGGACGTCCGAGGGGTCGGTCGCGAAAATCCGCGCGAGCGTCTCGGCGTGCGTGAGCGAGTCCAGGAGTTCCTCGGTGTGGACCCGCGCGAGGTCGGCGTACGGGATGCGGCGCGGCGCCCGGAAGTCCGCGCCGCGCGCTGCGCCCGCCTCGCGCAAGTACCACGCGGCGTAATCCGCCCGGCGCGGCTCCAGGTCCCCCTGCCCGCCGAGCGCGGTGATCGGAAGGCGATAGGCCGGGTCGTACCAGATCGGCACGCCTCCCCGTCCGAACCATCGCGCTGCCTGGCGCGCCCACCGCGACACGAGCATGGCAGTTCTCCGCGAAGCGTCCAGCTTCCGTCTCCGCCCCACTGTGCCCAACCCGCGCACTTCACGCATCCACTTTGCAAGGTCAGCGAAGCTTGGGCTTCAGGTCGTCGTGTTTTGCTTCCATCGGACGTGGAGGGCCGGAGCGCGCGCCTGGATCGTCCGCACGTCTCGATACCCGGTTTCTATTCTACTTCGCGGTCGCACCCAATGGAAGGGCGTCACCGTCGGTCCCGCCGTCGTCGGAGTTCGCACAAGAGCTCGTGGTTGCGCGAACCCGCTCGGATGGGTAGAATCGTGCATGTGCACGGCACAGCGAGGTCTCGTCGCCCCTATTCGGGGCAGGCACCGGGTAGAGGCGACGTCATGCCGCTCCCCCCCCCCGCCGAGCCCTGTCTGCGGGTACAGGGTTTAGCCCGGTCCTATGGCTGCGCTTGCGTCTCGCTACACCTCCATGCAAAGGGATGCGTAGTGCCCGATGAGAATCAAGTTTCGGTCGACGTTTCTCGGTATCCTGCTCACGTTCATCGCGGCCTCCGTCGGCCTCGTCGCGATCGTCTCGTATTTCAACGCCCGCTTCACCGCCGACGATCTGTCGCGACAGCTTCTCGAGCAGACCTCTGCGCGCGTCGATGGCCAGGTGCAGCGGCTGGTGGCGCAGGCGGTGGACCAAGGCACGCTCACGCGGCGCTTGCTCGCAGCCGGCCGCTTGCGCCCTACCGACTTTCCGGGCTTGATCGCATTCTGGCTCGAGGAGCTGCGCATCAATCCCGGACTCACCTCGCTGTTCATCGGCATCGAGGCCACCGGCGAGTCGACCGGGGTCTCGCGCTTGCAGGGCAAACTGTCCATCTGGCAGTCCGCGCGGGACCCGAGGACCGGGCTCTACCAGCAGCGCGACTTCTGGCCTGAGGACTACCCGACGAAGCCCTACGCGTACGATCCGGACAAGCCGACGCCCGACACCCGCAGCCGTCCGTGGTACAGGGCGGCACGCGAAACCCGTCGGCCCGTCTGGACGGAGACCTATCCGTTTCTCGGCGTGGCCGGCGCGACGCCGACCCAAGGCGTGACCTATGCGACCCAGATCTACGAGGGGGACACCCTTCTCGGCGTCCTCATCGCGGACTTCGACCTCAAGAGCATCACCGCGTTTCTCCGCACGCTGCGCCTCGGAAACAGCGGGTATGCGTTTGTCGTCGAGCGCCGAAAGGACGGGACGGATCGCATCATCGCGCACCCCACGAGCGAGGGCTCCGATGCGCGGGCGGTGGCGCTGATGAGCGCCCACGGCGACACCTTCGAAGTCGAGGGGAAGCGGTGGATCGGGGCCTTCCGCCCACTCAGCGGCGACCATCCGCCCCCATGGTCGATCGGCATGATCATCCCCGAGGAAGATGTACTGGGGCGTGTCGATCGTTCGAATCACATGAGCCTCCTCATCACGATCGCCAGTTTCGCCCTCGCGATGTTCCTGGGCGCACGGGTCGCCCGGCAGGTGGCGCGGCCTCTGGAGTCGCTCTCGAAGGAGATGGGCGCGATCTCCGAACTGCGCCTCGAACCCCGACCGATAGCGCACTCCTTCGTGCTCGAGGTCGATCGCGTGGCAGTGGCGAGCGAAGAAATGAAAACCGGCCTGCGCTCCTTTCAGAAGTACGTTCCCCAGGACCTCGTACGCTTGCTCATGGCGTCCCATCGAGAGGCCGCGCTCGGCGGCGAGCGGCGGCGCGTGACGACCTTCTTCTCGGACATCGTCGGCTTCACGGGGATCTCCGAACGCATGGCGCCGGAGGCGGTCGTCGAGCACTTGCGCGAGTATCTCGGCGCACTCAACGGCGCGATCCTCGCCGGCAAGGGAACGGTAGACAAGTTCATCGGCGATTCCATCATGGCGTTTTGGGGCGCGCCGGCAGTGAACCCCCGCCATGCCCTTGAGGCGTGTCGCGCGGCGCTCACCTGCCAGCGAGAGCTGGTGCGCCTGAACGCCAATTGGGCATCCGCGGGCAAGCCGGAGATGCACACGCGGATGGGAGTCAACACGGGCGAAGTCGTGGTCGGCAATGTGGGCAGCGACACGCGCATGAACTACACCGTCATTGGCGACGCGGTGAACCTCGCGAGCCGACTCGAGGCGCTGAACAAGTACTACGGCACGAAGATCCTCCTTGGGGAGGAAACACGTGCGGAGGCGGCCGAGGCGCTCGTCCTGCGCCCGATCGACTGGGTCTCCGTGAAGGGGCGTGCGCAGCCGGTCGCGATCTACGAGCTTCTTGGTTTGTCTGGCGAGGTCGACCCCGCCGTCCTCGAACTCAGTGCGCGGCACGGCGACGCGCTCACGCGCTATCGCGCACAGCGGTGGGACGAGGCCATCGCCGGGTTCGATGCGGTGTTGCGGCTGCAACCCGCCGATGTGCCGGCACGTTTGATGCGCCAACGCTGTGAGGAGTACCGAGCCCATCCGCCTGGGGATGGCTGGGACGGCGTGCAGCACATGGCGACGAAGTGACCGGTCCCGTTCCTTGCCCGGCGGCCGCGGCGGCCAGTGCGGCGGGAGCGGGGGGCCAGGTGGAGGCAAGTAGCCGCCCGTCGATGAGCCTTGGACACAGTCGTCGGTCGAGTCACGGCGAGTCGAAAGCCGTGTGGCCGCGCGTGCGGGCCGGAAGCCCACGCTCCCAGGGAGGCCGTCTGGACTTCGTCAACCGTGCTCTCGTGCAGCGAAATCGACGAAGTTGCTGGTGATCGCGTACCCGTTCGTGGTGTGCGGTTTCAGCCGCGCCCAAATGGGTTGCCCCGCTGCCGCTTGCGCACCGGCAGCGTCGGCAGAAGTCCTTGGCGTTGGCCGACCTCGGAGCGCGGCGTCCGATCGTTCACCGGAGGGCGCCATGGCGGTCATTCGCCGTTCTACGTTCACGCTACGCCAATTGCTCGCGGTGGTTCTGGTCCTCAGCCTGTGCGTTTGCATCGGCATCCACGTCCTTGCCGCTCTCCGGCCCAGAGCCAGCTCGCTCCACTGCTGCAGCAACCTCATGAACCTGGGCAACTATTTGACGCTGTACGTCTCCCGCTACGGCAGCGATCACGACTATCCGGGAACCGCATTCGTCGGCGGCAGCGGCGCGCCGGTACCCGCCGGCCCGAACGGCGTCTTCTGGGCACACCTCTATCGCGTACCGAATCAGACTAACGCGGTGTCCCAGCGGCCGGGGGACGATGGACTCTATGTCTGCATGGAGATGCCGACGCGCACCGGCCTGGCCTACTCGGCGCCGCAGTTCGCCGCAACCTGGTCATCCGGAGCACCAGTCTTCCCGGGGGGCCGGCTGAGCGACGCCACGCGAGGCGACGCCTGCATCGGGGGGGATGTCGCCGACGGTCCCGCCTCCCTCCCGACTCATCACTGGGCGACGCCTCCCGCGAATGGTGGTAAGAGATGGTCATGCCTCTCCTTCGACGGCCACCACGAGCATATCCAGCCGGGGACTGAGGCTGCCGCCCGCTACCAATCACAGACGACCGGCGCTCGCACGCGGTGAGACGTGCGGTGCGAATTCAGGGGGAAGTCAGGGGACAGGGGACACGTACTGATTTCCAGTTCGACCCGGCTGGCGGCAGTCGTGGCGTCCGCGCCGAGGCGGAAGAGCGCTTGGGCAGGCGGCCGGTGCGGCCGTGGCGGCGGTGGGCCTCAAACTCGGCCTCCGCAGGGTCCCTGCGTAGGAAATCGGGTAGGTGTCCCCGGTTTACAGGGCCCTCGTGCGCGTCTACGCGGCGAACGCGCTCGCCGGCCTCGGTGCCTCGGCGAGGGAGGCGATCGAGCCGCTCTCTCGATTGCAGGAGGAAGGGGGCGGCAGCTTCCTCTCGGACACGTTCGCCGACGCCCTCGCGCGCCTGGGCCCCGAGGCCAGCCCTTTCAAGGTGCAGAGAACGGATCGGCTCCGGTGAGACGGAGCGGCAGATGCCGGGTGAGGGAAGGGGCGAGCTTCCCGCTCCTCTCTTCGGATGGCCACGAGCCCTTGTGGTGCAGGGCTTCCGCCCTGCACCGACGGGGCAACCCGGGTGGAAATTGCGCAGCCCGTTGCGTGCGGGGCTGGCTCAACGGGAAGCGGGGAAGTGCTTCGGAGGTTCCGGGCGAGTGCGGGTGCAGGGCGGAAGCCCTGCACCACAAAGCGGACTCGAGTCGCATCGTCAAGTGAACAGGCTGCTTGCGACTGGCAGCCGGGCGGAGCCGCCACCTTGAAAGGGCTGGCCCCGAGGCGCACGCGGCGCTCCTCCACGCCCACGGCGGCGGAAACCACTTCACGCGCGACGCGGCGGCCTCGGCCCTCTTTCATCTCGGCAAGGAGGTCGTCCCCGCGCTCGAGGCCGCGGCCTCAGGCGAGGACGCCGCGATCGCCGCGGAGGCGAAGGCGATCCTGGAGCGGCTCCGACGTGAGTGAGCCGCGCACCGGCTGGCGCCGAAGTGTTTCCGGCCTTCTCCACCGGTCAGGGGCGTCCGGGCGAGGGGGACCGGGACCGGGTACCTCCGTCTGAACGCCAACCGGGCGAAAATCACGCGGCCGCCCGGTGTCCCCCAAGAGCCCCGGGCAGCTTGCATTTCCGGCCGGCCGGCACAGGGCCTCTCTCGCAGCTCCCCTCTCCGCACCCTGCCGGCTGAGAGCTTTCCACCCGAGCCGTCCCGTCGGTGCAGGGCTGAAGCCCTGCACCACAAGGGCTCGGGGACGGCGGAGACGAGCAGTGTGGAGCTTGCCCCTTCCCGCGTTCGGACCCAGAGCCTCGGTGCCGCAACCGTCGACTCGTTCACCCGCCCCGAAAGGGCCGGCCGGAAGACCGGCTTCACAAGGCCAGCGACACGCCCGCGACAGCGGGCGCACCGCATCCGCCGCCTCCCGCCTCCCTCCCATCCCCTTCCCGTCAAGAGGGCTTCAGGCCCGCCCCGGCACTCGCCGCCCCAACCCCCTCCTTCCGCGCGAGCCCCGCCAGCTCCTGCAGTACGTGCCAGTTCCGCAGCCGGTCTTCGCGCGCCGCGAAAAGCGTCGCGGACGGGCGACCGTCCTTGTCGAAGTGTTTCGCGAACCGGCCC
>JACPWG010000133.1 GCA_016197205.1 Planctomycetota bacterium | reverse complement strand
GCTCGCGCTGATCCTGGACAAATACGAAGAGCTGTCGTACGAGGAGATCGCCGCGCGGATGGAGCTTTCCACGCCGGCGGTGAAGTCGCTCCTCTTTCGGGGGCGGGAGGGCCTGAAGCGGCTGCTGGCGCGGTACCTGGAACTGGACGAGGCGGGGTAGGGCGGGTCGGGCGGCGACTCGACCGCGTGGAGTGGCCCGGTGCAGGGCGGAAGCCCTGCACCACAAGGCCGCGAGGTGTCACGAAAATAAAGTTGTCATTCCGTGGCTGCGCGCCCTCTGCCAAGGCTCGGTCCCGCCGCTTGCCGCCTTCCCCGGTGGCCTGAGTACCGCCCCACAGAAGTGGGTGACCAATTTTCTCGGCGATTTTGGCCTCCCGCGTCGTTGCGCTCGCTCGCCGTAGTTCTCCGTAACTACGCCTCGCTCGCGCGCCTAGCGGGCGGCCAAACTTGCCTTCGCCTATTGGTCACCGACTTCCGTGGAGCGGTACTGATGACCCAGTGCGGACGCGGTCCAGGAAGGCCAAACGACCGTTCGTAGTCCCGCCTTCAGGCGGACCGTGGGCCGTCAGGGCAGTGGATCGCGGAGCCATCCGACGGAGCGGCGGTCAAAACTTGGTCCGCGGGCCGCCGGCGCCTGGTTTCGAGTGCATGGCCCGGAGCGGGTCCATCCTGTCCCGCGTTCGACAGCACTTTTCGTTGCCCCCGGTCTCGCCTCCGGGATAGAATCGGCGGTTGCCCTTCAACCCCAGGAGCCGCTTCCCATGGATCGTCCCGCCGACGGTGCGCCCGCCCCCTCCCCCGTTCCGGATCCGGGCAAGGCGCCCCAGGACACGCCGACCGTCCCGACCCTCCACTTCGCCGTGACGAAGAAAGTGGACAAGGCGGACGCGCCGATCCCCTCGCCTTCGCCGGGTGCGTTGCCGGGCCCCGCTACGCTCGTCGCGGCCCCCGCCCCCGCCCCCGCGCCCGAGGCCGTCGTGGTCGTCGCCGTCGCCTCCACGCTCCCGCCCTCCGCCTCGGCCACGGCCCAGGACAAGCTCCTCCTCGCGGCGCCTCGGCTCGAGCACGAGGGCCAGTCGGTCCCGTCCCTCGGAGGCATCCCGCTTCTGCGCAAGCTCGGCCAGGGTGGCATGGGCGCGGTCTACTACGGTGTTCACCCGAGACTCGGCACCGAGGTCGCCGTCAAGGTCCTGCCGTTCGACCTCGCGGAGCGGGAGCCGCAGCTCGTCCGCCGGTTCCAGCTCGAGGCCCGGCTCGCCGCGCGCGTCCGCTCCGCGCACCTCGTGGCCGTCACCGACGTGAACGAGGAGGGGGGGCTCTTCTACCTGGTGATGGAGTTCGTGCGCGGGACCACAGCGGGCGGCTGGCTGCGGGAGCGCGTCGAGGCGGGTCAAGGCCCGCTCGACGAGGCGACGGCGATCGAGATCTGCATCGCGGCGACGAAGGGGCTTGCCGCGGCCCACGCGGAGGGGATCATCCACCGGGACGTCAAGCCCGAGAACGTCATGCTCCCCTTCGGTCCGGACGGCGCGCCGCACTTCGCCCAGGCGAAGCTGTGCGACCTCGGGCTCGCGCGCTCGGACGAGCTGGGACAGTCCCTCACGGGCGCCCAGGCGGCGATGGGGACGCCGGGCTACATGGCGCCGGAGCAGGCGATGGATGCCCGGAGCGCCGGCAAGCCCGCCGACGTCTTCAGCATGGGCGCGACCCTCCATGCGCTCCTCTCCGGCCGCGCGCCGTTCCACGGGAGCACGGCGATGCAGACGATCCTGGCCACGCTGCACCAGCCCCCCCAGCCCCTCCGCGAGGTCCGGCCCGACGTCTCGGACCTCACGGTCGCCCTCCTCGACCGTTGCTTGTCCAAGGAGCCGAAGCAGCGGTTCGTGGACGCACACGCGCTGCTCGCGGCCTTGAAGGTCGCGGCGAACGCCCTGCGAGCCCACCCGGACACCCACGTGCAGGCCGTGCAGGAGATCCACGCGCTGGTCGAGGCCCAAGAGGTCGGGAAGGGGCAAGTGGATGTCACGACGCTGGACGCGGAGCTGGGTCGCGGCCCGCTGCCGATGAGCTCCGGAACGAGCCCGGCGCCGGCGTCGGCCTCCGGTCGGGTGGCGCCCGCCGCCGGGGCCGCCGTTGCCACGCCCTTGCCCGCCGTTTCCGCCGCGCCTGGGCCCGGCCCGCTCGCCGCCCCTACGCCCATGCCGGGGGCCGTGTACGCGCCCGCGGCGCGACGCGTGCCGGTGGCGCTGCTGCCCGCGGCGGTCGCCTTGCTCGCCGCAGGGGGCGTGTACCTGGCGATGCGGCCGAGCTCGACGCACGAGGCGAAACCGCCTACGCACCCTGCGCCGGTGGCGCCCGGGCTTCCGACCGCGGGGCAGGGACCCGAGGCGGCGAAAGAGCTCGCGCTCGACCTCGGCAGCGGCGTGAGCATTCCCCTCGCCTGGGTGCCCGCGGGCAAGCTGGCCATGGGGAGCCCGGTCGACGAGCTCGGGCGTTCGCTCGATGAAGAGCCGCTTCGCGAGGTCACGATTTCGCATGCCTTTTACATGGGCAGGTACGAAGTCACGCAGACGCAATGGTCCCGCGTGATGGGCTCGAACCCGAGCCGCTTCAAGGACCCCATGTCGCCCGTGGAAAACGTCTCGTGGGACGAGGCCAAGGGCTTCTGCCTCAAGCTCGGCCGGACGACGGGTCGCGAGGTGCGGCTGCCGACCGAGGCGCAATTCGAGTACGCCTGTCGGGCCGGGACCACGACGCCTTTTTCCACCGGCGCCACGTTGAGCTCGAGGGAAGCGAACGTCCACGGCCAGTACGTCTACGGCGCGGCGCCGCGCGGCGAGTTCCGCAACCGGACCGTGCCGGTCGGCACCTTCGCGCCGAACGTCTGGGGCCTGTACGACCTGCACGGCAACGTCTGGGAATGGTGCGAGGACGGGTACGCCGAGACCGCGTACGCGGACCTCGGCCCCTCGGAGGACGCCGCGCCCACGGTCGGGGACAACCGCGTGCTTCGCGGCGGGGCCTGGAACTACGGCGCGCTCTTCGCCCGGTCCGCGGCGCGTTTCTGGTTGCCGTCGTACGCGCGCGGCCCCGACGTCGGGTTTCGCGTGGTCGTGCCGGTGAAGTGAGGCTCGCGAGTGGATCGAGCACCACGGCAACCACGGACTTCCCAGCGCAGCCGCCGGCCGCAACCCAAGGGACGAGCCACCGAAGACACCGAAGGACGAAACGCTTGCGAATCGACCGGTACAGCCGATCCGAACCGCGACCGTGAGGGAGCGGTCTCAGCGCGTCCTTCGGTTCCCTCGGGTTCGGGCTCGCAACCGATTGCCCGCAGGGGAAAATCCGTTGCCGAAGCAGCAAAAGCTCCCGCGCGGTCGTGACACCGAGCAGCGACGATTTCACAGCTTACGAACATCCGAGGGCCGCGACCCAGGCAGGTAGTGGCCGCGGTTGCTCGCGTCAGGCCTGCCGAGTCGCAAAGCGCCCGCGCAAAAATAACTGCGCAGACTCGGACATCGAGGCTCCTGGGGGCGCGGCCCTCTGGGCCGCGCTGCGCGGGCCGGCGGCCCGCGCCCCCAGGCATCGGTCGATCCACGAAAATGTAAAGTAATTCTTGCGCGGGCGCAAAGCGGAGACGCCGGATGCTCCATGGTTTCCGAGCCAACGCCTGGCCCCCAGCGACGCTCCTCCTGTTTCTCCTCGCGCTCGGCATTGCGCCTGCGGCCCGCGCGGAGGACGGCGTCACGGCAGAGCAGCTCCTCCTCGGCCAGTCCTGCGCCCTGACCGGTCCGTCGGCCGGTCTCGGGCTTCGCATGCGGAGCGGGTTGCTCGCCTATTTCCAGCGCGTGAATCAGGCCGGAGGCATCCGACGCCGGCGGCTCGAGCTGGTGACCTACGATGACGCCTACGAGCCCAAGAAGGCCGAGGTCAACACCGAGCGGCTCATTCACGATGACCGCGTGTTCGCGCTCGTGGGGGAAGTGGGCACGCCGACGTCGCAGGTCGCCTTGCCCCTTTGCACCAAGGACCGCGTTCCCTTTGTCGCCCCGCTTACCGGCGCCAATTTCCTGCGCGAAGCCGGCCAGGAGTTCGTCGTGAACCTGCGGGCGAGCTACGACCAGGAGGGGGAGGAGATGGCGCGCTTCCTGGTGGACCGCTCGGAACTCCAGCGGGTTGCCTGCCTGTACCAGAGCGATTCGTTCGGGGAGGCGGGCCTCGCGGCGATTCGGGCGGCGCTCGGCCGACGCAAGCTCGAGCTGGTGGCGACCGGGAACTTCCCTCGGAACACCATTGCGATCGCGGAGGGTATCAATCGGATCGCGGAGGCGAAGCCCGAGGCCGTGGTCATGGTCGGCACCTATCGTCCGCTGGCCACGTTCGTGAAGGCCGCGCGGATGAACGAGGCGTTCCAGGGGACGCGGTATCTCGCGTACTCCTTCACCGGGGCCGGCGATCTTTGCTGTGAGCTGGGTTGCATGGGGGAAGGGGTCGTGGTCTCGCAGGTCGTGCCCGATCCGAGCGAGCCCGCGCTTCCCCTCGTCAAGGAGTTTCAGGAAGACATGCGCAAGGCGGGGAAGGAGGCCGACATCGGCCCGGTGGCCCTGGAGGGCTACCTCGCGGCGCGGCTGGTGTGCGAGACGCTCTCCCGCATGGAAGGGGAGCCGACGCGCGCCGCTTTCCTCCAGACGGTGCGCCACTCCGGAAAGTATGACCTCGGCGGCTTCGAGTTGGAGTTCGACGCCAAGGATAACCAGGGTTCGGATCACGTCTTTCTGACGGTGCTCAAGAACGGCAACGTCGAGAGCCTGAAATGAAAAAAGGAGTTCGCCCGATGCCGCGTATTCGATCCGTTTCGCTGCTGCTGCCGGCGCTCTTTCTGGCCTGCGCGCTCCCCCTTTTCGCCCAGGCGCCCGCGGACGGCGGCGGGGGCGCGGGAGGCGGCGCCGCCGGCGGCGACGCCCGGGAAAAGGCCTTCGACACGAACTTCCAGGCGGGCATGGACGCCATCGACAAGGGACAGTTCGAGGAGGGGATCGCCTCCTTCAAGAAGGCGATCGAGGCCGCGCCGGACGACCCGACCTCGTACTACAACATCGCATGCTGCTACGCGCGTCTCGGGAAGAAGCCGGAGGCGATCGAGTGGCTGCGGAAGTCCGTCGAGAAGGGCTTCCTGGACGTCGAGCACATCGAGAAGGACACGGACCTCGATGCGATCCGCACGGAAAAGGGCTACCAAGACGCGCTGGCGGGCCTGAAGGCGGCCGTGGCCGACACCGCGCCGCCCGGCGAGCTGCAGTACGAGCTGGTGGTGCCCAAAATGATCGACAAGACGAAGCCGACCCCGCTCATCGTCGCATTGCACGGCAACGGCGGCGAGTCGAAGGTCTTCGCGAACCTGTGGCGCGAGCTGGCGGAATCGGCGGGCGTCATGGTGGCTTGTCCGCAGGGGCCGCACGCGGTCCCCGGGGCGGGCTTCTCCTGGGAAGGCTCGAGCCCGGACCTTTTCATCGAGGTCATCTCGAAGGTGCAGGACGACTACGAGGTGGACGAGACGCACGTGTATCTGGCGGGCTTCTCGCTGGGCGGGACGACGGCGCTGCAAGTCGCGCTGCACACGCCGGAGACCTTCGCGGGCGTGCTGTCGATGTGCGGGGACTACAGCTCGGAGCGGATGAAGGATGCGCTGGTCGGAGCGAAGGCGGCGGGCCTTGGGGTGGCGCTCTTCGCGGGCGAGAAGGATGCGAAGTTCCTGCCGCAGGCGCGGCAGGCGAAGGCGGACGCGGAAGGGGCGGGCGTGTCGCTGTTGTACAAGGAGTACCCGATCGCCCACGACCTGCCGCCGAACCCGAAGGACGAGCTGGCGGCGTGGTACAAGTGGGCGTCCGCGCTGCCGCGTTCGCCGAAGCCCGCGGCGGCGCCGGAGGGCCTGAAGCCGGGTGAGACGCCGAAGCCGCCGGACGCCGGCGGGAAGGACGCCGGGGGAGCGAAGGCCGGCGGGGGGAAGTAGGTTCCGACGGCCGAAGTACCGATCACGGTGCGGGGTCGCTGGAGCCCCGTGGCGCACTGCCCTTCGCTCGCCGTCACGACCGGGGATGGAACTTCCGGTGGATCGACTTGAGCCGCTCCCGGTCCACGTGCGTGTAGAGCTGCGTCGTCGCGACGCTCGCGTGGCCCAGGAGCTCCTGGACGTGGCGCAGGTCGGCGCCGTGCTCGAGGAGGTGGGTGGCGAAGGAGTGTCGGAGGATGTGCGGGTGCACGCCCGCCCGCAGGCCGCCGACGCGGGCCGCGCGCTCGACGACCCGCCAGATCGTGTTGCGGGTGATCGCGCCGCCACGGCGCGAAAGGAAAACCGCGTCCCCCGCCTTGCCGGCAGCGTCCCGTGCGAGCCCCGGCCGGCCGTCCCGCACGTACGCCTCCACCGCCTCCCGTGCCCGCCTGCCGACCGGCACGATTCGCTCGCGCGAACCCTTTCCGAACAGCCGGACGTAGCCTTCCGCGAGGTGCAGGTTCGGAAAGGAGAGCGACGCGACCTCCGAGGCCCGCGCGCCGGTCGCGTAGAGCATCTCCAGGATGGCGCGATCCCGGAGGCCGACCGCGGTCGAAGGGTCGGTGGCCTCGATGAGGGTCTCGACCTCCGGGAGCCCGAGCACGTCCGGCAAGTGCCGCCACATGCGCGGCGACTCGTGGAAGGACGTCGGATCGGAGGGAATCAGGCGCTCGGTCACGCAGAAGCGGAAGAACATCTTGGTGGCGACCAGGGCCCGTGAGACGGAGTTGGGGGCCTGCCCGCGCCTTCTCTCCGCCTCCAAGTGCCGGATCACGTCCTCCGGCGTCACTTGACCCGGTCCCACCGGTCCCCGGCCGCGACCGTCGAGAAACCGCTCCACCGCGCGCAGATCACTCTCGTACGCGAGCCGCGTGTTCGCCGCGAGTCCGCACTCCACCGACAGATAGTCCAGGAACTGCGTCAGCGCCGGATCGAGCATGGCTCCCTACTTCTTTATCGGACGCGTAACAAGAGACCGGCAAACTTCAAATTCCACGAACAGGGATCGAAGACGTTCGGCGGCTTCAGCGTTTTCGGTGGCTCGTCCTTTCGGTTCCCGTTTGGCCGCAGCCCAACCTCCGGCGGCCCTCCCCTCGCCTCCGTACCGCCCCACGCAATTGGGTGACCGATTTTCTCGGCGATTTTGGCCGCCCGCGTCGTTGCGCTCGCTCGCCGTAGTTCTCCGTTACTACGCCTCGCTCGCGCGCCTAGCGGGCGGCCAAACTTGCCTTTGCCTATTGGTCACCGACTTCCGTGGAGCGGTACTCAGAGGCCGTCGCCCCGGAGGAACTCCACGATCAGCGGGTTCACCACCTCCGGCTTTTCCTGGTTCGGCATGTGCCCGCACTTCTCAAGCACGACGTAGCGCGAGCCCCGGATGTCGCGGTGCAACCGCTCGCCGTTCGCGATCGGGATGATCCGGTCGTGGTCCCCCCAGAGGATGAGCGTCGGCTTCCTCACGGTGGCGATCGCCCGCTCCCGCTCCTCGATGTCCGCCGGCAAGAGCTGCCGCGCCATCCAGCCGAGCGCTTCCCGATTCCCGGGGATGCGGAGATCGTGGACGTACTCCCTCACCACCTCGCGCGGGATCTTGCGGGGCTCGCAGTAGCCCAGGTGGAGCACGTAGCGAACTTGCAGTGCGTCCGGTACGAGGGCCGCGGAGAGGCGCGCGAGCACGGGGTGCAGCATCGTGGCGACGAAAAGCGGGAAGCGCTGGCGGTAGCTCATCGAGTCGAGAAGGACGAGCTTGTCCGCGCGTTCGGGGTGGAGGAGCGCGAGGGCGAGCGTGATACCGCCGCCGTAGGAGTTGCCGACGAAGTGCGCGCGCTGAATGCCCAGCGCCTCGAGGAAACCGAGCACCAGCTCCACCTGGTCCTCGACCGCGTATCGGCCGTCGGGCGGCCGGCTCGTGTACCCCGCCCCCTTCAGGTCGAGGGCGAGGGCGCGGAAGCCCGCGGCCGCGAAGGGTTCGAGCTGATGGCGCCAGTCGAAGGCCGAGCCGCCGTACCCGTGCAGAAAGACGATCGCGGGCCCGGAGCCGCGCTCGAGGTAGTGGACCTCCAGGGGACCGACGGCGACGGTCTTCGCGACCCCTAGCTCGCGCTGGCGCTGCCGCCAGGTCGAGGGCGCCGCGGCGGCGACGTAGGAGGGCACGAGCAGCATGAAGGCGACCCA
This sequence comes from Planctomycetota bacterium, assembly GCA_016197205.1. Taxonomy (GTDB): domain Bacteria; phylum Planctomycetota; class MHYJ01; order WSZJ01; family JACPWG01; genus JACPWG01. The sequence continues at coordinate 60,290 of JACPWG010000133.1, read as the reverse complement.
GCAAGCGAGAAACCGTCGGGCAGGGGAGGGTCCGCGCCGGAAAACGCCGTGGCAACGGGAGCCGCGCGCGGTCGGGGACGTTCGCGGCGACGCCGGCGCCGGCGGGAGCGGGCTCACCGTGGCCTCGGCGCCGCCACCGCCTCGGCGCGATTCGCGCCGCCCGTCGCCGCGGACGACTCGGCGGAAGCGGTTCCGGACGCGGCGGCGGTCGGGGGTACGGACGGGACGGACGACAGGAAGTTCTGGAGGTACTTTTCGAAGACCGCGGGCCGCTCGATCATCGGGCAGTGCCCGGCGTCGGCGACGTAGCCGGAACGAGCGCCGGCCACGCGCTCGCGGGCCAGCTCGGATTGCCGCGCGCGGATCACGAGGTCGCGGTCCGTATACACGACGAGCGTGGGGCAGGCGATCTCCGCGAGCCGCGGCGCGACGTTCGTGGCGATCATCGAGTCGAGCGAGGCGAAGGCCGATTCGAAGGTCGTGTCGATGATGTCGTCGACGAGCTCGTCGGGGAGGGGGCAGGCGTGGGTGAAGTCCTTGGCCACCCAGCGCCGGATGGGCCGGATGCGCGCGAGCGTGAACATCAGCCGGCGCACGCCGGGGAGCACGAGCAGGCGGGACTTCGGGAAGAGGCAGGTGGGCCCCTCGACCGGTCCGTTGACGAGCGTGAGGCTGTGCAGCCGGTGCGGAAAGCAGACCGCGAAGACGGCGGAGATCATGCTGCCCATGGAATGGCCGACGAGGTGGACTTTGGGGATTTCCAGGGCGTCGAGGAGCCCGCGGAGCCGGACGGCCTGCGCCTCGATGGTGTAGTGGGCCGCGCCCGCGGGCTTCGCCGAGCCGCAGAAGCCCGCGAGGTCGACGCTGATCGTGCGGAAGCGCGGAGCGAGCAGGGCCGCGGCGGAGCGCCAGAATTTCCAGGAGGCCGCCCAGCCATGGACGAAGAGCACGACGGGCCCCTGCCCGGCGTCTTCGTAATGGAGCGAGACCCCTCGGATGTCGATGTGAGGCATGAAAACGAACCTCCGGCCGTGCGCGCCGCGGAGTTCCCGCGGGCGGGAAGGAGAGAACCTCGACGTCGACGCCGAGTCGAAGGCGAGTCTAGCATTCGCCCGGCGGGGCTGTCTAAAAAAATATTGACAACCCTGACGCACTGCGTTATTAGAACGAATATTCATTACGGCGCGGCCTTCCCCCCCCCAAGCGGGGCTCTCGGACGCCGGACGCCGGACGCCGGACGCCGGACGCCGGATGCCGCTCGCACGTCTTCATGGTAGGGGAGAGTCCCGGCATGTTGCCCGAGTTCTTCGAATTCCAGCTCCCCACCCGGATCGTCTTCCAGAACGGCGCCGCGGGTTTGCTGGCCGACGAGCTGGGCAAGCTGAGCCGGAAGCGCCCGTTCGTGATCACCGACCGGCCGCTCCGGGAGGCGGGCGTCGTCGAGCGCGTGCTGGGGCGGCTGGCGGGAAGCGGCGTGGAGGTCGCGGGCGTGTACGACGAGACGCCGCGCGACTCGGACGTGCTGGCGGTGGAGCGGGGCGCGGAGCTGGCGCGGGCGGCCGGCGCCGACTCCCTCGTCGCGCTCGGCGGCGGCAGCGTCATGGACACGGCGAAGGCGATGAACGTCCTGCTCGGGGCGGGGGGGAAGCTGCTCGACCACCAGGGCGTGAACGTCATCCCGGGCCCGCTGTGGCCGCTCGTGTCGATCCCGACGACGGCGGGGACCGGGAGCGAGGTTTCGCGCTTCGCGGTGATCAAGGACAACGAGTCGCACCAGAAGGTCACGTTCGTCAGCCCCCACCTCCCCTCCGCCACCGCGCTCCTGGACCCGGAGCTGACCGTCTCGATGCCGCCGCGCCTGACCGCGGCGACCGGGATGGACGCGCTCACGCACGCGGTGGAGGCCTGCTTCTCCGCGGGCGGGACGCCGATGACGGACGCGATCGGTTTCCTGGCGATGCGCATGCTGGCGGAAAACGTCGTGCGCGCGGTGCAGGAGGGGAGCGACCTCGGCGTGCGCGGCCGGATGGTCGTGGCGGCCACGATGGCCGGCGCGGCGTTCTCGAACGCGGGCGTCTGTTGCGTGCACGCGATGGCGCACGCGCTCGGCGGCCTGCACGGCGTGCCGCACGGCGTCGCGAACGCGATCCTGCTGCCGCTCGGCGCGCGCTTCAACCTGCCGACCTGCCCGGGGAAGACGGACTTGTACGCGGAGGCCTTGGGGGTGTCGGGCGCGGGGACGCCGGAAGCGAAGGTCGAGAGGATCGTGGCGCGGATCCGGCAGCTCGTGGTCGATTGCGGGATCCCGCCGAGGCTGCGGGACTGGCACGTGCCGGAGGCGGACCTCCCCGCGGTCGCCCAGGCGGCGATGTGTGACGGGTCGATGTTCTACAACCCGCGCGAGGCCGCCGAGGAGGATCTCCTCGGCCTGCTCCGCGAGGCGTACTGAGCGAACGGACAGCGAGCATGTCGTCGAAAAAGCTGAAAGAGGCGCTCATTCTCCACCAGATCGAGCGGCTCAAGGAGACCTATCGCGACTTCATGAACGACGAGTTCTACGGGGTGATGGGGGCGTTTTTTTTCGACAAGCTCTACTCGACCGGGGACAAGGCGAAGCGGGACGAGGATTTCAAGAAGCTGTACCAGTACTTCCAGGACAAGCTGCCGGGGGAAGTGGTGGAGCAGCTCGGCAAGCTGGTCGCGGCGAACGATCTGACGGATCGCCTGGACGACCTGGTCGTCGAGCAGCTCGAGCGGCTGGAGGTGGGGGAAGAGTTCACGCGGGAGCAGTACGAGTTGGCCTACCGGCTGCCCGACAACTACGACGACCGGAAACGGCAGATCGAGCTCCTGGGCGAGACGATGGCGTACTTTCACAAGATGAGCCGCTGGCGGTCCATGGGCTTCGTGTTGCGCCTGGTGCGGATGGTGGCCAAGCTGAAAGGCGCGACGCAGCTCGCGGACTTCATGCAGGAGGGGTACGACACGTTCCGTACCGTGGACAACCTCGAGCCGTTCCACTCGGCGGTGATGGAGCGGGAGCTGACGCGGCTGGACCGGATCTGGCGCGACTATCCGAAAAAGCTGGACGCGGCGCATCGGCGGGCGAAGGCGGGGGGAGGGAACGGCGCTGCGGCGCGAAATCCCAAAGCCCAAAGCCCAAATCCCAAAGGGCGGTGACGGGGAAGCCGGGCGCGTGCGCGGGTGGTACGCGGCCAACCGTCGTCGAAAAGGACAAAACCGGGATGGCGTTCGAACCGTTCTCCGGCGCTACCCGGACCAGCAACCGAGGGCTGGGCGGTCCATCAGCATTCAGCCATCGACCATCAGCAATCCCAACGAAGGGAACGACCGATGGGAGTCTTCCGTGACGCCGAGCACCTGTACGAGTGCATCGGCGGGCTCTTCGACGTGCTGCGGCGCGACCCGAAGATCGGGGGGACGCTGGCGAACGCGAAGCTGCTCATCCGTTTCAAGTATCGCGACCCGGACGCGGTCATCACGATCAACTGCGTGGACAAGCCGGCGGAGCCGGACTGCTTCGTGGCCTGGATGCGCGGGGACGGCGGGCTGACCCCGACCGTGGAGATGGAGATGTCCGCCGACGTCGCGCACCGGTTCTGGCTGGGACGCGTGAACCTGCTCTTCGCGCTGACGAAAGGCGAGATCAAGGCGCGGGGCCCGATCCCGAAACTGCTGGCCCTCCTGCCGGCGATCCGGCCGGCCTACGCGCTCTATCCGGTGTTCCTGCGCGAGAAGGGCTACGGGGCGCTCGCCGAGTAGGGCGCGTCTACGGTGAATACCTGAGTTGAAAGATTCCGCTTGACAGTCATGACGCAGTGCGTTATGATACGGCCATGATGCAGTGCGTCATGAAGCACGTCAGGTCGCCGGTGACGGCGGCGGACGGGCGGCGCGCCGCGCCAGGGGCCCTCCGGAACCCGGGGGCCCGGTAGGGCTGTCAAGAAGGAGATCGAGCCATGAACAAGGAAACCGTGAACGGCACGTCGAAGACCTGGACCGGCCAGCTCCGTCGGATCGTCCTCGCCGGCGTCGGCGCCGTCGCCGTCGCGCAGGAGGAGTACGAGACCTTCATCAGCCGCCTGGTCGCCAAGGGCGAGATCGCGGAGAAGGACGGCAAGCAGCTTCTCGCCGACCTGCTCAGCCGCCAGAAGAAGGCCGCCAAGGACGGCGCCGGCAAGCTCACGGGCGCCCTGGACAACCGGATCGAGCGCATCTTCCACAAGATGCACATCCCGACCAAGTCCGACGTCGCCACGCTCGCCCAGCGCATCGAAGAGCTGAACGAGAAGCTCGACAAGCTCGTCAAGAAGTCCGCGGCCAAGTAGTTCGCCGAACACGCGGCGCGGCGCGCCGGGCCGTCGCCCACGCGCCGCGCCGCCTCGCACCCCGGGGCCGCCGCCCGGGACCCGCCACGTACGGATCGAAGCGAGGAAGCCCATGCCCGAGCCGGCCGCCTCCGAGCCCCTGATCATCAAGCGCTATCCGAACCGCAAGCTCTACGACACCGGCGCCAAGCGGTACATCACCCTCGACCAGATCGAGGACCGTGTGCGCGACGGGCAGGACGTCCGCGTCATCGACCATGAGACCGGCGAGGACCTCACGACCGTCACCCTCTCGAACATCCTGCTCGAGCAGGAAAAAAAACACGAGTCCTCCCTCCCGCGCTCCGTCCTCACCGACATCATCCAGCGCGGCGGCCGGCAGCTCGTCGACTACGCGCGCAAGGTCGTCGGCGGGTGGTTCGCCACCGAGGACGGCGGCATGGGCGTCCGCCTCGAGGAGGCCGTCGCCCGGCTGGTCGAGGCCGGCCAGCTCGGGAAGGAACAGGTGGACGCGCTCCGCCACGCGCTGGCCGAGCAGGTCCACGTCAACTGGGAAAAGATCGAAGCCCTCATCTCCGCACGCGTCCAGGCGGGCTTCGCCCGCCTCGATCTCCCCGCCCCGGCCGACCTGCGCAAGCTCACCCGCCTCGTCGAGCACCTCGAGGAACGCATGGCCGCGCTCGAAGCGCAGGGTCCTCGCGCGAGTCGGGCGCGCAAGCGCCGCGGGCGCGGCGCCAAGCCGAATGCCGCGGCAAACGAGGGTAGACCGAGCGGCGACAAGCAGTAGCCGCACGCGCCCCGCCCCGCCCCGCCGCTACTTGGGTTCGCCACCCGCCGCCAGGCGCGCCGTGTAGAGCTTCGCCGCCGCGTCGAGCACCGGCGACAGCCGCGGCAGCCGCAGCACCTCCCCCTTCGCCTTCAGCCCCCCCGACTTCACCGCGTCCGCGAGCTTCGTCCGCCCGGTCAGGATCCCGTGCAGCGTCGCCGCCGGCATCACGAGGTCCAGGTTTGACCGCACCTGCGACGCGCCGCACCCCAGCTCCACCGGCTTCTTCCGGCAGTTCAGCACCAGCTCCGCCTCCGGCGCGCTGAACTTGAACCGGATGATCAGCTTCGCCTGCGACGCCAGCTCCACGCCCTCCCCGGCCCGGATCAGCTCCTCGAACACCGGCTTCAGCGCCGCGTATAGACCCTCGGCCGTCCCCATCGAAACCGGCAGCGCGTCGTTCGCCATCGTCCCTCTCACCGGAACAGGCCCGGTCGCTTTTCCAGCAGGTCGTTGATCTTTCCCTGGATCGTGTCCCGCACGCGGTTCGCCAGGCCGTCGACCTTCACGAAGTTGTCCGCGTCGCGCGGCTTCAGATGCTTCGTCTCGATCGGCTCGCCGAAATGGATGTACCACTTGGTCGGCAGCGGGATCACGCCGAGCAGCCCGAGCATGGGGAAGGTCGGCGTGATCGGGAAGAACGGAAATCCGAGCAGTTTGGCCAGCAGCTCCGCGCGGAAGAGGGTCGGGTGGATCTCCTCCGCTCCGACCACCGAAACCGGGATGATGGGCGCGCCGGTGCGGACCGCGATCTTCACGAACCCCCCCCGCCCGAAGCGCGCCACGCGGTAGCGGTCGCGGAAGAGCTTGCCCACGCCCTTCAGCCCCTCCGGGAAGACCGCGACCAGGCGGTCCTGGCCGAGCAGCCGCTCGCCGTTTTCCGGGCAGGCCAGGACCTGGCCCGTGCGCGTGAGCAGCGTCGAGACGAAGGGCAACTGCGTGAACCAGTCCAGGTACAAGGTGCGCAGGTAGCGGGGCTCGGGGTGCTCCTCCTGGATGGCGGCGGCGACCATCGCGCCGTCCCAGGGGAGGACGCCGGAGTGGTTGGCGACGATGAGCGCGCGGCCCTGGCCGGGGACGTTTTCGACGCCGGTGGTCTCGACGCGCCAGTAGTAGCGATAGAGGAATTTGAAAAGCGGGCGGCAGAGGTCGAGGAACTCCTCGTCCAGGCCGTACTCGTCGACCTCGTAGTCCCCGCGCACGCGGCGCTCGAGCGTGTCCTTCGCCCCCGAGACGAACGACTGGAGGATCTGCCAGAGCCCTTGGAGCGACTCCGCGGTGAGCGCCTCGCGCTGTTTGCCGAGGAGGTCGCGAAAGGTCGAGAGCAGGTCGGCGCGGTCGTCGGGCGCGAACCGCTTGACGTTTTCGCGGAAGGCGGAAATGAGTCCGCCGGGGGAGAGGCCGGGAAAGAGGCGCGAGATCGGGAGCTGCTTCAGCGTCTCGCGGACGATCCGCTCGACCTGGTCGCGCAGCGCGGCCTCGGCCTTCGCGGAGAGGGGCTTCTCGTCGTGACGCGGCGCTTCACGCGGCGGCTCGCGGCGTGCGCGCCCGCCTCCCCCGGCGGCCGCGCCGGCCATCGCCGCGGCCACGCGGGCCGCGGCGGCCTCGACCGCGGCCTGGCTGTGGTCGATCTCATCCTCGTCGGTCAGGTCCGCGGCGTCCGCCCCGTTCGAGCCGTTGCCGAGGGACGCGTGCCGGCGGCAGTACTGGGAGCCGCGCGCGGCGCGCCCGCGGCACGGGGCGCCCGAGGCGGAGCCGGCGAGGCAGCGGTGCGGGGCGCGGGCGGCCGAATCGGGCGCGGCGCGTTCCTTTCGGGGCATAGTCCCTCGCTTCGAGGCGTTGGAAGGGAGTGGAACCTGGAGCCAGCGGATTCTAGCATCCCCGCCCGCCGAAGAAAAGCGGTTTTCGGCTCCGGTCCCGACGCCGGAGCAGTTGCCTTGACAGGGGTCGGAAGCCCGGTATAGAATCCGCCCCCTCGGTCGCGCCGCAGGCGGCCCCCCGCCCGCGGTCTCCCTTTGCTGAAAAAAAAGGAGCTTCTCGTGACACGCACCCGATCGGTTCCGCTCTCGCTCCTGCTGCTGGCGCTCGCGGCGGCGGCCTTCCCCGCGTCGGCGCACGCGGAGGACGCCTCGCCCGCGGCGGCCCCCGGGATCGTCTGGAAAAACGACCTTGCGGCGGCCGGCGCCGAGGCGAAGGCACAAGGAAAGCTGGTCGTCATCCAGTTCGTCTCCGCGGGCTCCGCGGCCTGCTCGAAGCTGGACGCGGACACCTTCGCCAACGCGGACGTGGTCAAGTTCTTCGGCGAAAAGGTCGTCCCGGTCCGCTTCGACCTCAAAGAGAAGAAGGAAATGGCGGAGAAGCTCGAGGTGCTCTGGTCGCCGACCCTGATCGTCATGCTGTTCGAGGCGGACGGCAAGGTGACGGTGCTGCGCATGATCACGGGCTACCGCGCCGCCGCCGACCTCCTCGCGGAGCTCCAGCAGGGCGTGGACGGCCACAAGCGGATCGCGGAACTGACGAAGGCCGCGCCCACGGACGTCGACGGGCAGGCCGAGCTGGGGGAGCTGTGCCGGAACGAGGGGAAGGTGAAGGAAGCGAAGGCCGCGTTCCAGGCCATCGTCCAGGCCGATCCGAAGAACGCGAAGGGGAAGACCACGACCGCGCTCTTCGGGTTGAGCTGGATCGCGATCGTGGAGGACGACCAGAAAGCGTGCAAGGACTGGGTCGTCAAGCTGGACGCGCTCGACAAGCAGAAGGCCGCGGACCTGCGCGGCCGGCTGGCCCTGGCCTCGGCGAATCGGGAGATGAATCCGAAGAAGAACTTCAAAGGCGCGGCGATCGTGTACGGCCAGATCGCGAAGCAGTTCGCGAAGACGGAACTGGCTCCGGAGGCGCTCTACTTCGAAGGGGTTTCTCGCGCGCTCGGCGGCGACGACGCCGGGTTCAAGGACGCGTGGGGCCGCCTGGTGAGCACGTACCCGGACAGCGACTGGGCGAAGCGGTCGTGCCACAAGAAGGAGTGACGCGGAGGGGGGCGGGCGGCAGGACCTGAGCGTGCAGCGCGGGCGCCCGGAGTCGCGAGGCCTCGGGCGCTCGCGTTGTCTGTCGCCCCCTCGCGCCGTTACACCGCGACCGTCGCCGCCTTGACCGCCTTCGCCTCGACGGCGGCCTTCAGGGCCTGCGGGCCGGAGCGCTCGGGCGAGAAGCCGAACTCCTCACGCATGCGCGTGGTGTCGCCCATGCAGCAGTACTTGAGGTAGTTCACCTCGAGCGGGACCTTTTCGACGAGGGGGAAGCCGCGCAGCCAGGAGGAGGCGGCCTCGGCGAGCGGGTGGAGGATGGGCGCGGACTGCACGCCCGCCATGCGCAGCAGCTTATGGAGTGGGAGGACGCCGTCCGGGGCGATGTTGACGGCGCCGCGGCAATCGACGTGGAGGGCGCGATGCAGCGCCTGGACCGCGTCCTCCTCGTGCAGCACCTGGAGGAGCGGTTCGAAGCCGAGGAGGACCGGGGCGAGCGGCAGGGCGAGGTACTGCATGATCGGTCCGTCGGCCGAGGGGCCGACGAGCGGGGCGAAGCGGAGGACGGTGACCACGATCTCGGGGTTCCCGGCGCGGAATTCCGCCGCGTAGCGCTCGATGTCGACCTGGTCCTTCAGATACTGGAGATACGGGCGCGCGCGGAGCGGACGGCGCTCGGCGAGATAGGTCGGGTTGTCGTGGAGCGCGCCGTACACCCACGTCGAGCTGGCCAGGACCACTTTCTTCACGCCGGCCTCCGCGCAGGACGACAGCAAGTGCATCGTGCCGAGGACGTTTCGTTCGAACAGCTCCTCGTTGGAGCGGCGGGCGGGCGCGAAGTCGAGGTGGTAGACCACGTCGACCTTTTGTTTTTTCAGGAAGGCCGGAAAGTCCGCGCCCCGGTAGTCGACGTGGTGGGTGCGGGTGCGTGGGAGCTTGACCTCGGTGCGCGCGGCGGCGAGCGCGACGATGCCCTTGCAGGCGGAGTCGCCGAGGAGGACGGCGCAGAGGCGGCGCGCGAGGAAGGTCGAGCAGCCGGTGACGAGGACGGTGTTTTTCATTTGAGAATTCTGAATTGAGAATTGAGATTTCCGGGCAGCGGTGGGGCTGGGGCGGAACCGGAGCTAGCGCATTGTAGCGGACTCGCGGTCAAATCTCAATTCTCAAATCTCAGCTCTCAAATTCCACTGGACGATTTCCCCGTCGCGGGAACCGTCGGGCATGGGATCGGGGAGCTGGTGGGTGCGGAGCACGGCCATCTGGGGGCGCGTGGCGGCGCAGACCAGCTCGCCCAGGCCGAGCCCTTTGAAGAGCGGCACGCGCTGAAGGAGCTGGCGCGTCGACAGGTCCAGGTCCACCTCGTGGCAGGGGGAGGCAAGGCCGGCGCCAAGGCGCTCGGCGAGGCGGGGCGCGAGTGCGGCCGCCCGGATCGAGTCCGGGAAGAGGACGATTTCGGGTTGCTCCTTGGCGAGGATGGGGGCGAGGAGGGCCGGCAGTCCGAGGCCGTCCTCCGGGTTCGTGTCCGTGGCGTCCACGAGGAGCACGCGGTCGGCGCCGCAGGCGATCGCGTCCTTGCACGCCGTGCCCGGGTCCACGCGCGGCGTGAGGAGGCACGTGAGGAAGCAGCCGAGGGTGTTCGCCAGCTCGCGCGCGCGTCGGAGCACGCGGCGCGTGGAGGGGCGGAGGCCGGTCGGGCCGAGGTCGCCGGCGACCAGGATGCCGGACCCAGGAGTGGAGGGCACGGCGGCGGTCCCTTCCGGGCGGTCGTGGAGGATGGCGACGGGCGGGCAGACGGGGAGGCACAGGTCGCAATCGACGCAGCTTTCCCACACGCGCGCGACCTTGGCGGTCACGCTGTCGGGCGGCGGCGGCGGCGCCCCGGGGAGCCGGTCCTCCATCGTGAGCGCCCCGAACGGGCAGGAGGGGATGCACAGCTCGCAACCGGTGCACGTCTCTTCGAGGATGCGGATCTCCATGGCGTCTCCACGGGCTTTCGGCCGACGAGCCCCCGGCGGGGCCGGGCGTCAGCGAGTCGCGAAATCGTTGGGCACGGCAGCGCCGTGCCCCTACGGCGCGCGTGGGTCGGGCACGGCCGCGCCGGGCGCGCGCGGGTCGCGGGATCGCTGGGCACGGCAACGCCGTGCCCCTACGGGGTGCGGGGTTGGCGGGCATGGTGTCGCGATGCGCCCGCCAGTTGCGGGATCGGCGGGCACGGCAGCGCCGTGCCCCTACGCCATTGCGGCGTCTTCCTTCACCTCCGGGATCTCGAATCGCGCGAGGCGGAGGCGCGAGCCCGCTACGCCGACGTCTTCCGGACTGAGGCCCAGCTCCACGCACGCGAGGATGCGGACCTCCCGCTTCACCGCCTTCATGATGTCCAGCGCCTTCGGGATGCGCGGGTGGTTCGCGGCGGCGTCCACGACCACGAGCGCGGGCAGCGGCACGCGGACCTCCGACTCGCCGTCGTCGGTGCGCACGGCCGCGACGACCTGGCCGGCGTCGAGCCGGACCCGGAGGCCCCGGTAGACCTGCGGCCGGCCCAAGGCCTCCGCCAGCGCCGGCCCGACCTGCCCGCCGCCGTGCTCGGGCGATCGCTCGCCGCAGAGCACCAGCTCGAAGGGCGCGCCGCCCGGCGCCGCGACCAACGCCGACATCGCCTTGGCGATCACCCGCGCCCGCACGCCATGGTCGCTGCCGTCCAGCTCCGGACCCTTCACGAACACCGCCCGGTCCACGCCCATCGCGAGCGCCTTCCGGAGCGCGTCCTCGTCCCGACCCTCCCCCACGGTCAGCGCGGTCACCGTGCCCGCCGCGGCCTGCCGGAGTTGCAGCGCCAGCTCCACCGCGTGCTCGTCGAACGGGTTCAGCAGCCGCTTGCCCTTTTCGAAGATCTTCCCCTGCCCCCTCGATACGCTCACGTTCGAAAGGTCCAGGACCGCCTTGACGCAGACCAGGATGTTCATCGTCCGCTCACCCGGCTCATCGATGCGGCACGGCTCGCGTGCGTGGCTCGGTCGATCAGCAATCGCCAACTCGGCGCTCGCGCCCGAAACCCAAACGGAACCACAGATTTCCCAGATTCGTAATCTGTGAAATCCCGAAAAATCTGTGAAATCTGTGGTTTTCGTGGTGTTCGATTCCAGAAAGCTCTAATAGCGCCCCTTCTTGATCACGTCGAGCGCGATCACGAGCCGCTGGATCTCGTTCGTCCCCTCGAAGATCCGGTTGATTCGCGCATCGCGGTACGCCCGCTCGATCGGCAGCTCCTTCATGTAGCCCATCCCGCCGTGGATCTGGAGGGCCAGGTCCACGACCTTCTCCGCCGCCTCCGTGCAGAAGCACTTCACGATCGCGCTCTCGCGCGAGATCTTTTGCCCGTTCTCGTGCGCCCACGCCGTGCGATACACGAGGCTTTCCATCGCGTAGATCCGCATCGCCATCTCGGCCAGCATGAACTGCACCGCCTGCTTCGTCGCGATCGGCTCGCCGAACTGCACCCGCTCCTTCGCGTACGCCACGGACAGATCCAGCATCTCCTTCGCCATGCCGAGACAGCCGGCCCCCAGCGTGAGCCGGCCCATGTCGAGGCATTTCATCGCGGTCACGAAGCCCTTGCCGAGCTGCCCCAGGACGTTGGAGGCCGGGACGCGCACGTCTTCGAAAAACAAACTCGCGGTGTCCGAACCCCGGAGGCCCATCTTGTCCTCGACCTTGCCGACGCGAATGCCGGGATACTCGCGCTCCAGGATGAACGCGGTCGTGCCGCCGTGCGCGCGCAGGGCCTTATCGGTGATCGCGAAGACGATCAGCACGTCCGCGCGGACGCCGTTCGTGATGAAGTTCTTGCTGCCGTTCAGGACGTAGTGGTCCCCCTGCTTGACCGCGGTCGTCGACATTGCGGCCGGGTCCGAGCCCGCGTTCGACTCGGAAAGGCAGAAGGCGCCGAGCTTCTCGCCTTTCGCGAGCGGGACCAGGTACCGCTGCTTCTGCTCCTCGCTGCCGTCCAGGTAGATCGCCATCGCGCCGATCGACTGGCTGGCGCCGATGGTCGTGGTGAGGGAGTTGCACCCGTGGGCCAGCTCCTCGACGGCGATGCAGTAGCCGATCTTGCCGGCCCCTGCGCCGCCGTACTCCTCGGGGAACGAGACGCCGAAGAGCCCCAGCTCGGCCGCCTGCCGGAGCAGCTCGTTCGGGATCTTCTCCTCCCGGTCGATCTGGGCCGCCCGGGGCTTCACCTCCTGGTTCACAAAGTCCCGGACCATCTCGCGGAGCATCTGCTGTTCTTCGGTGAAGGTGAAGTCCATGGGCACGACTCCCTGTGGGGGACGGAGGAAGACGCTCGAGTCGTTACCAGCCTGGCGCTACCGGTCCTTGAACTTGGGCTGTCGTTTCTCCACGAAGGCCGAGACGCCTTCCTTCATGTCCTCGGTCTCGCAGATCTTGCCGAAGAGCTCGCTTTCGATCGCAAGCGCGTCCTTGATCGGGACGGCCATGCCGCGGTTAACCGCGTCGAGGATGGCGCCGACGGCGACCTTCCCCTTGGCGGCGATTTTTTTTGCGATCCCGGTCGCGGTCTTGAGGAGCATCTGCTCGGGGACGACCTGGTTGACGAGCCCGAGCGCCTTCGCCTCCTGGGCGGAGAGCATGTCGCCGGTGAGGAGCAGCTCGAGGGCCTTTGCGCGGCCGACGAGGCGGGGCAGGCGCTGGCTGCCGCCGAGGCCCGGGATGAGGCCGAAATTGATCTCCGGCTGGCCGAACCGGGCCTTGTCGCTCGCCACGCGGATGTGGCAGGCCATGGCCAGCTCGTTGCCGCCGCCGAGGCAGGGGCCGTTGATCGCCGCGATGACCGGGAGCTTCATCGCCTCGATTTCCAGGCAGAACTCATGCCCCTTGCGGACGACCTCGAGCGCCTGGTTGGCGTTCTGGATCTTCATGATCTCCTTGAGGTCCGCGCCGGCGCAGAACATCATCCCTTCGCCGGTGAGGATGATGCCGCGGACGTTCGGGTCGGAGCGGAAGACGCCGATTGCTGATGGGTGTGGCTACTTTTCGTAGGCCCCCTGAAGGGGGTACTACAAACAGTGGGTGCTGCTCTCGGAACCTACTGTTCGTAGTACCGCCTTCAGGCGGTCTGGGCGCTGTCGTCGAAAAGTAGCCACACCCATTTCTGATTGCGGATCGCTGATGGACGACGAACGACGGATGGTTGCGAGTTGGGGAGCGATGTTTGCGCGCGAGGCCTGGTTGTCGCAGCCGCGCAGCGCGTTCTGTCGCTCCCCAATCAGCAATCGGCAATCGTCAATCAGCAATGCGAAAGGAACCCGCGGGTGTCGCCCGCCCGGACTTCGGCGCTCTTCTCGCACGCGTCGTTCGACCTACAGCGTATCGAAGAACCCTTTCTTCCCCTTCGCGCCCACGTGGCCGGCGCCGACCATCCGGCGGAGCAGCGGGCAGGGCCAGAAGCGCGCGCCGTAGCGCGAGCGGAACTCGAGCAGGCCGGCCAGCACCGCGTCGACGCCGACCGTGTCCGCGTACCGGAGGAGGCCCCCCTTGGCTTGGGGGAAGCCCGTGCCGGCGAGCATCGACACGTCGATGTCGGTGGGCGTCGCGACGTTCTCTTCGAGGCAGAAGGCCGCTTCGTTGATCATCGGGTAGATCAGGCGCTCGGGGGTGAACGACCCGCGCGTCACGCCGGTCTCCTTGCGGACCTCGTCGAGGAAGCGTGGGAGCGGGCTCTCGCGGTCGTCGTAGACGTAGAAGCCGCAACCGGTCTTGGTGCCGTAGCACCTCGCGGCGAAGAGCTTGTTCATGAGCGGGGAGGCCTTCGCGCGCTCGCCGTAGGCCTCGTGGAGGATGTTGCCGACGTGGTAGCAGGTGTCGAGGCCGAGGTTGTCGGCGAGGGTGAAGGGACCCATGGGCATGCCGAAGGCGACCATCGCGTCGTCGATTTCCTTGGCGGTGGCCGAGCCTTCGGCGAGGGCGTAGACCGCCTCGTTCAAGTACGGCATGAGGAGCCGGTTGACGAGGAAGCCGTCGCACTCCTTGACCTTGACCGCGATTTTGCGGAGCGATTCGGAGAAGGACAGCGAGGACTCCATCGTTTCCGGCGAGGTCTCGAGCCCGGGGATAACCTCGATGAGCTTCATGACGGGGGCGGGGTAGAAGAAGTGGATGCCGACGACCTTGTCGGGCCTCTTCGTGGCGGAGGCGATCGCGGAGACGGAGAGCGCGGACGTGTTGGTGGCGAGGATCGCGTGCTCGGGGCAGACGCGGTCGAGGGCCGCGAAGATCTCCTTCTTGAGGGCGAGGTCCTCGGGTACGGCCTCGATGACGATGTCGACGTCGCTGAAGTCGTCCCAGGAGGTGGAGCCGGTGATGAGGGCCATTTTCTGCTCCAGCTCCTCGGCGGACATCTTGCCTTTTTTGACGCGGGCCTCGTAGACCTTGCGGGCGGCGGCGAGCCCCTTGTCGACGAACTCCTTGGACACGTCCTTGAGGACGACGGGCAGGCCGGAGAAGGAGATGACCTGGGCGATGCCGGAGCCCATGAGCCCTGCGCCGACCACGCCGGCCTTGTAGATGAACATCGTGTCTCCTTGTCTTGCTCTTTTTTTCGAGGGCGCGAAGGGGGCGTGGCGCCGAGGCGCCGATGACCGGGGGCGGTCAGCGTTCGACGACGACGGCCGCGCCCTGTCCGCCGCCGACGCAGAGGGTGGCGAGGCCGAACTTGAGCTGGCGTCGCTTCATTTCCTTGAGGAGGGTGAGGACGAGGCGGATGCCGGTCATGCCGACGGGGTGGCCGAGGGCGATGGCCCCGCCGTTGACGTTGACGATTTCGCGCTTCCAGCCCATCTGTCGTTCGCAGGCGAGGGTCTGGGAGGCGAAGGCCTCGTTGACTTCGATGAGCTGGATGTCGCCGAGGGCGAGGCCGGCCTTTTTGAGGGCTTTGGGGGAGGCGTAGCAGGGGCCCATGCCCATGCGCTCGGGCTCGAGCCCGGCGAAGGCCCACGACTTGAGGTAGCCGAGGGGGTTGTAGCCGAGGGCGCGCGCCTTCTCCTCGGACATGAGGAGGACGGCGGCGGCGCCGTCGGAGATGGGGCAGGAGTTGCCGGGGGTGACGCTGCCGCTCTCCTTGAAGATCGTGGGGTAGAGCGCGAGGGTCTGGAGGTTGAGGGCGACGTTCGGCCCCTCGTCCTGGGCGACCAGCTCCGGGGCGACCTCGCGGCCGGCGACGCGCTTCGGGACCTCGACGTGGACGATTTCCTCTTTGAGCTTGCCTTCGCGCGTGGCCTTGAAGGCCTTCTTGTGGCTTTCGACGGCGTAGCGGTCCTGCTCTTCGCGGCCGAGCGAGAATTCCTCGGCGAGGTTCTCGGCGGTGCGGCCCATGATCAGGTTGCAGACCGGATCGGTGAGGCCTTCCCAGAGGGAGTCGATCATTTCGGAGTTTTTGAGCTTGCGGCCGAACCGGAGGTCGCGGTTGAGGTAGGGGGCGGAGGACATGGACTCGGCGCCGCCGACGAGCTGGACGTCCGCGTCGCCGGCGAGGACGTTGTGGGCGGCGGTGACGAGGGCCTGAATGCCGGAGGCGCAATTGCGCATGACGGTTTGCGCCGGGACTTCCTTGGGGACGCCGGCCTTGAGGGCGATGACTCGGGCGATGTTGGGGGCGTCGCTGGACTGGGCGCAACAGCCGAAGATGACCTCTTCGACGGAGGCCGGGGCGAGGTTGGTGCGCCGGAGGAGGTCGCGAACGACGAGCTCGCCGAGCCGCTGGGCGGAGAGGTCGCGGAGCGCGCCGCCGAGGGTGCCGATGGGGGTGCGAACGCCGTCGACGATGGCGATGCGAGCGGCCATGGAGGGGACCTCCGCAGTGAGGGGGAAAGGGTCGGGCGAGCCGCGATTTGACGCAGTGCGTCTAACGCGGTGCGTCATGAGCCGGATTCTAATCCGCCCGCAAAGGGTTGTCAACGCAATTCCGGGGAGCCGCGGAAGAGGAGCCGACGGGGGCCGCGGGGGGAGGCGTTTCCCTACCGCAAGCGCTCGATGGCCGGTAGAAGGCGCTCGGCGTACGCGAGGTGGGCCGCCGCGTTGGGGTGGGAGGGATCGTAGGGCCGGAGGCTGTACTCCGGCCGTGTCAGATCGAGGTTGAGGTCCACGACCTCGAAGCCGCGTTCGCGACACCGCGCGACCACCGGATCTTCCAGCGAGGCCTGCTGCACGGCCAACACGGGGCGGACGTGTCGTTCGTTGCAGAGGAGAGCGAGCTCGTCGAAGATCGCGCGCGTGACTGCCTCCTGCTCCTCGCGCGGCGCGTCGGCCGCCGGCCCCGAGAAGACGTGGACCATGCGCACGGAGAGGCGGCCCTGTTCGTCGAGCACGCCCTTCGGATAGAGCAGGTCCCGCTGTTCGTGGGGGACGGTCGAGCCTCCGAAAAACGCGCCCCGCCAGGTCGGCGTGAAGCTGTTCCTCTCCTGGTGGAAAGCGCAGTAGGCGAACACGGCGACCCGAGGCATCGGCCGCGCCTGGTCCGCGAGCAGTCGGAGTTGGAGCAGGGCGTGCAGGTTGCCGTACCCGCTGGCGGCCAGGTTCGTGACGCGACAGTCGGGGAGGCGCTCCTGGAGAAGCCAGGGGAACGTGGCCTCGTCGGGCAGGAGCCAGCCCCACGAAAAGGAGCAGCCGAAGATCCAGACCTCGGGCTTTCCCAAGTAGCGGGCGGGATCGGCGGAGGTGACGCGATGCCCGTCCGGGTCGATGCGGCACGCGACGCGCAGGGGCGGGGCGTCCGCGCCGACCGCGGCGGCCTCGAACTCGAAGTCGCCGGGGAAGACCCGCCAGCCGAGCGCGGGATCCTGCTGCCCCAGCGGGCGGGGTCGGCAGGTCACGTTCCGCGTGACGGGAAACGACGGGTGCAGCTTGCGATGAAGGAGGAGGCCAAGGACTGCGAATACGACGAGCCAAAAGGCGGAGAGGACGAGGACGAAGAGCCGGCGGCGGGCAGGGGAAATGGCGTACGATCGCCCCGCGGAAGCATCGGGGCCGTCCGTGTGCGCGTCCGCGGCTGCCGTTTCGTGGGTTGGGGGGCTCATCGAGGCATCCTCCGGGTTGTGGCGGCGATTTCAGCACGAAGCGTCGTTCCCTGTCAAGAGCAGGCCGCCCGAGCTCGTGCTGGGGCATGGGTCTGGAGCCCCGAGGAGCCTCGGTTGATCGAAAATCGTCAGCATATCCTCGTCTCCACGGTTCGTAGCTGCGTCGTCCCTCTGTTGCCAAGCGACCCTCGACACGCACGCAATCTGTTTGCGGTAAATGTCTTGTGATCGCCTACGCAGTATTTCTATGCGTCCCGTTTTCCCTGCCCTTGAGAGACGCTTGCATAATTAGACAATTTTCGAATAATCCGCTTGACAACCCCCCCTTCCCAGGATAGAATTCCCCGCGTTGGAAGAAACAAACGAACGAACGGACGAAGGACGCGAGGGACAACCGATGGCGAACAACCTCGGAAAGGCCTTCAAGGCCCTCGCGGATGGGACCCGACGCCGGATCCTCGAACTCTTGAAGGACGGGGACATGAACGCGGGTCAGATCGCTGACCAGTTCAAAATGTCGAAGCCGTCCATCTCGCACCACCTGAGCATCCTGAAGGATGCGGAGTTCGTCCAGGAACGTCGCGAAGGCCAGAACATCATCTACACCCTGATCCCCGAGAACATCCACGAGTGCTGGCTCGGGTATCTCGCCAAGCTCACGTTGAAGTGCTGCAAGTAGGGGCCAACCGCACGTCGCAGGAAGGCCCCTTTTCGTGGGCCGAACTGTTAGATGGTTGCCTAACTAGCCAATTGTAGAAGTGCCGAAACGTCAAAAGGAGCCAACCATGATCGCCGCCGTCACCACCGTCGCCGCCCTGGTCTTCGGTTTCATCGCCATCCTCGGCCTCGTCCTCGTCGAGTACGTTCGCTAGCGAATTTTCGCGGCGATCCTGATACAATGCCGCGCCTGGGTCCCGCACCGCGCCGGACCTCGCGCGGCCGGAGACGAGAGTCTCAGCCCCCTGGTGTCGAGCCGCTGAAGAACACCCCCTTTTTTCTGGAGGAATTCCCATGGTCGGTCCTTGCTGCGCCAAGCTCACCGGAGCCAAGAAGATCGCCGCCATCATCGGCCTCACCGCCGCCGTCGGGTCCGGCCTCTTCGCCGGCGCCTACCGCCTCGGCCTGGTCGCCTGCCCCTGCTCCGGCCAGTACTACGGCCACGCCGCCACCCAGACCCCCGCCCAGCCTCAGAACCCGTAAGAGCTCCGGCGAAGTCCTCCCTCGGACTTCCCCTCGCAATCGTTCTGCTTCCGTCATGGAAAAATGCCCCGCGGGGTTCCCACCACTCCCCGCGGGGCATTCCTTTTCCAAGCCACGGCGCCTCCCCCAAAAAAAAAGGAAGAGCGGCTCCGCGAGGGAACCGCTCTTCCAGGAACGCGCTGCGCCGGCTGTGCGCGGGAGGGGAACGCCCTGCGCTCCCGCGGGATGTTCTTGCCCTGCAACCTTTGCGCGGCGAGCGCACCTTTGCAGGACGATAGCCACCCTCTCCCCTTGCAGGGGAGAGGGTCGGGGTGAGGGGTGCCGCGGGCGTGGCACCCGCGCCCGAGTTCGATTGCGGCGACCCGCGTTGGGCCCGGGCCTACTTCGCCTCGAAGGCCGTCAGCTCCATCGTCGTTTCGCTCTTGACCGTGCCCTCGGTCTTGGATTCCATCTTTACCATCGAACCCGGAACCTCGTCGCTGTAGGTCGACTTCGAGGTCGTCTTGTTCCCCGCGGCCTCGAACGAGAGCTTCGACCACTTGCACTTCACCTTCTTCCCTCCCACCGAGACCTCTTCCTCTCCCGTCTCCGGCTTCGGGGCCGCCGGATCGGCGGGTTGGGCGGTCCCTTCGTACTTCAGGGGCTGCTTCATCGTGCTCTTGGTCTTGGGCGACTTGTATGCTTGTCCGGCGACCACCGACGTGGTCTCGCTCTCGACCTCGAGGACCACCTCGGTGGCCGTGATCTCCAGCAGCGTCGTCTTCGTCTCGCTGCTCGACTCGGTCTTCTGCCCCTGCATCTCCGAGACCGTCTTCATCTTCACCACCGACCACGAGCCCGGCTTGAAGGCGGCCCAGGTGTTCTTCGTTTCCTCCGCCGCGACGGTGAGCGCAGTGGACGCGAGAAACGCGGCGGCCAACAGGAACTGCTTCATTTCGACCTCCGGTGAGAATTGCTTCTGTCCCGGCCGCGGCGCACCGGCCCGTCGCCGGCGCGCCCGCGCCCGAAGGGGCGGAATCCTAGCCGTCGGCCCGCGAGAATTCAACAGATTTCCGGGCGGCGCCAAGCGCCCGCGCAAGAATTACTTTACATTTTCGTGGATCGACCGTTGCCTGGGGGCGCGGGCCTCCGGCCCGCGCAGCGCGGCCCGGAGGGCCGCGCCCCCAGCAGCCTCGATGTCCGAATCTGCGCAATTATTTTTGCGCGTGCGCCAAGCCGCGCGAAGAGGCCGGCCTCGGCCGCTCACTCCCGCCTCCGCAACACCAGCACCTGATGTCCCTCCACCCAGTCGCTGGCCGGCCGCCACGGGCCGTCGCCGAATTGCGCCACCGGCGCGAAGCGCTCCGCCAGGTACGAGGTGATCGCCAGCCCGAAGTCCTCGCCGAACCGCTCCGGCAGCGCCGTGACCTTGTTCGTGAAGAGCACCACCCGCACGTGCCGGGCCTCGATCGCCGCGATGATGGACCGTTCGTCCTCGTCCGTGAGGTCGCCCGGGAGCAGCGTCTGGAGGTGGTAGACCGCGCTCGGGCGCGCCGCGAGATACAGGTAGAGCGGCGCGTAGGGGAAGACGGCGACCGCCTCGCCGGGGGCCGTCTCCGCCTCCAGGTAGCGGGTCACGTCCTCCAGCACCTTGTCGAGCTCTCGATTGCCTCCGTGCACGCGGGCGCGCTCGAGGGGGAGGTAGAGGCTCCGGTCCTGCGGGCTGCTCGGGACGATTTGTCGGAAGAGCCCTGTGGCGAGCGCGCACGCCGCCGCGAAGAGGAGTGTGCCAAGCAGCCGCAGCTTCTTCCCCCGCTCGTCGGACGGCAGGCAGCGCGCAAGCCCGGCCTCGAACAGCCAAGCCGTCAGCGGGAGGATGCCGCAGGCAGGACCCCAGAGCAGCGTGTAGGCCCCGCCGGTCCAGAGGAACTGGTGGCTCGTGAACGCGGTCACCAGGAAGAGCGTGAGAACGGCGAGGCCGCGCGGATCCGCGACCCGCCGGCGCAAGCAGAGCCGGAGCGTCACGAGTCCCCCCCCGAGCGCCGCGATCGGCAGCAGCCCGGCCATGACCCGTTCGCGATTTACGACCCACCACCAGGTCGGGGCGTGCGCCGGGTCGGTCGCCAGCCTCCAAAGGCCCGCCCACACATGGGCCATGGACCAGAGCGGGTTCCCCATGTACGGGATTTCGCCGCCGTGAATCCCGAAGCAGTGGCGCAAATGGGGGCCGGGCACGCCGCGAAGCACGGCGTAGTAGAGGAGCACCGTGCCGGCGAGCCACGCCAGCCCCAGGCCCACCGAGACCTGGACGCCGCGTCGCAGGCGCGCCGCGGACCCCGCTCCCGGAATGGAGTTGGAGTACAACTCGACCAGGAGGGCGGAGAGGCAGAGCGCCGCCATCGAGGCGGCCGCCATGCTCGCCAGGACGCCCGCGGCGAGCACCTCGAGTCCCGCCGCGAGTGCGAGCCAGCGCACGCGCCGCCGCGGGTCCTCGAGCGACCGCAGGAAGGCCAGAAGCGCGCCGAGCAGGAGGGGGACGATCCCGGCGTGGTTGTAGGAGTGGACGACGAGGCCGATCGAAGGGACCACCGCGCCCGCGAGGAAACTCAACCCCGGTCCGGCCACGCGCCGCGCGACGAAGTACAGCAGCAGCGAACCGAGCGCGAGCACCCCTCCGTGGAGGGCGAGCACCGTCGGGATGCGGACGCCGGCAAGCTTGAAGCCCAAGGCATAGAAATAGGGCATCACAGGGCCGTAACTCCAGGCAAAATCCCGGTAGGGCATCTCGCCTTCGGCTACGCGCCAGAACGCGTACAGGTTCCACCCGTGGTCGTCCGGCGCCAGCACCGTCTGGTAGTCGCTCCACGCCCAGGCCATCCACCCGCCCTGGAGGACGAGCAGCGCGACCAGCAGCCGCGGCAGGGTACGCGTCAGCCCTTCAGTGCTCACGCCTGGCTCTTCTCCCGCTCTCCGCGAGCCGCTTGCCGGGTTGAGTCGCGCCGCGCGAAATTCGCGCGGAGGTCCCCTGCCCCACGCGGGGGAGGTTGGCGCGCGCGGGGATAGGTGAAGACATGAGCACCTCGGTCGAGCCGAACGATCGGGTCCGCCGATGATAGCAGCGCCGGACCCGCATGGCAAGCGGATGGGGGGGGGAGGGGCTGCACTCGGTCGCGCGGACGGCCATGCTTCGTTCGCTGCGCCTGTGCCGCCCGCCCAGCGGCCGGGAAGGGGCGGCTACTCCCGCCGCCGCAGCACCATCACTTGATGCCCGGCCACCCACGCGCGCGTGGGCGTCCACGGCCCGTCGCCGAATTGTTCGACCGGCTCGAAGTGCGTGGCGAGGTAGGCCGCCAGCTCCAGCGCGTAGTCGCGGCCGAAGAGGTCCTCCACGCCCCGCGCCATGCTGGCTTGGTTGGTCAGGAGCACCACGCGCACGTGGGCGCTCTCGAGGGCGTCGATGACGGCGCGTTCCTCCTCGGGCGTCAGGTCGCCCACCTGCGACAACTGCTGATGGTAGACCGCGCTCGGTCGGTCGGCGAGGTAGGGATAGATGGGGGCGTAGGGGAAGACGGCGATCTTCTCGCCGGGCGCGGTGAGAGCGCGCACGGACCCGACCACCCCCTCCAGCACGCGATTCAGCGCCGGGCCGCCGCCGTAGACGCGGCCGCGGTCGAGTCGGAGCAGGGATTCGCGCCGCTGCTCGACGACGGGGAGGGTCTGGCGCCAGACCAGCGTCGCGGCGAGCGCCGCCACCCCCGCCGCGAGGGCCGCGACGGCGCGTAGCCGCGGGCGCAGGTCGACCGGCACGCGGCGCAGGACGTAGGCGGAGGCCGTTTCACCGAGGCAGGCGGCGAAAGGCAGGATGGCGCACGAGGGGCCCCAGAAGAGGGAGTAGGGCGCGCCCTGCCAGAGGTACTGGTGGCTGGTGAGAAGCCCGACGAGAAAAAGCGTCGTGAGCGCGAGCGCGCGGGCACCGGCCGGAGCGCGGGTGAGCAGGAGGCGCAACGTGGCCGCGAGTCCGGCCACGCCCGTCAGCAGCCCAAGAAAGGCGGTGAGTCGGTCGCGATGTAGAATCCAGGACCACGGAGGCGCAGCGTCTGCGGGCGCGGCGAAGTGGTCCCAGACGCCGAGCGGGACCGAGAACAGGTGATAGAAGGGAAGCCCTTGCTTCGGGATCTCCCCCCCGTGAATGCCGAAACAGTGACGCAAGTGCCCGGCGGGAACGCCGACAAGCAACGGCGCATACAGGAGGATCGTCCCGAGCGCCCACGCGAGACCGAAGCAGCACGCGACGCCCGTCGCGCGCGCCAGTCGCCGAGCGTCGGAGACGGGCGGCGGCGCGAGCGCGCCTCCGGGGGCGCGGCCCGCGTGGAACTCGACCAGGAACGCGGCGAGCGTCAGCGCAGCGGCGGAGGAACCGGCCAGGGTCCAGAGGACGCCGGCCTGCAGGACCTGGAGCGCGCAGGCGAGCGCCAGCCAGCGTGCCCGACGAGGCGAGTCCTCCAGCCAGCGCAGGAAGGCGAGCATCGACCCGAGGAGCAGGGGCATCGTGCCCACGTGGACATACGCGTGGAACGGCAGCCCGATCGAGAGGAGCGCCGTCCCGGCCAGAAAACTCCAGCCCGGCGAGGCGACGCGCCGAGCCAGCGCATAGCCGAGGACCGCCGCGAGCCCGAGCAGCGCGCCGTGCGTGGCGAGGACGGTGGTGATCTTGAAGCCAAAGAGACGAAAGGCAGCAGCGTAGAGATACGGCATGAGCGGGCCGTAGCTCCAGCCGAAATCGCGATAGGGCGCCTCCCCCTCCGCGACCCGCCAGAACGCGTAGAGGTTCCAGCCGTGGTCATCCGGGGCAAGCGGCGCCTGGAGGTCGCTCCACGCCCACGCCATCCAGGCGGCCTGCACGACGAGACAGCCCAGGAGAAGGCGCGCGACGAGCGCCGCAGGGGGGGCGGTCGCGGTGGCGGCGCCGGTGGCGGTGGTTGGCGAGTTCACGGGAGGGGACGCCTCGATGGGTCACTCAGTTCGCTGAACTCAAGCGCAGGGTCGTTTGGAGAGTCGCGTCCCCCTGGCCAACGACCTCGGGCAATTGAAGTCCGAACCGCGACCCTGAGTACCGCCCCACAGAATTGGGTGACCAATTTCCTCGGCGATTTCGGCCGCCTGCTTCGTTGCGCTCGCTCGCCGTAGTTCTCCGTTACTACGCCTCGCTCGCGCGCCTCGCGGGCGGCCGAACTTGCCTTCGGCTATTGGTCACCGACTTCCGTGGAGCGGTACTGAGGGAGCGGCCTGGGAGTGCCCTTCGTCGTCCTGGGATTCGATCTCGCCTCCCCGCGCGCCACCGCCAGGGAGCGATGCGAAGGAGTCCAGCTCGCCGCTTGTGTCGGTGCCCCCAGCTTCGGTAGAATGTCAGGAGACGACTGAACCTCCAGGACCGGACGGAGACTCCCCCATGACGCGACCGCGCGGCAAGGGCGATGGGACGACCGCGCTACGTGCGATGTTGAGGGAGGTCCGGCTGGAGAACAAGGGCACGAAGGCGCACCTCCGCAAGCTCGACGCACGGATCGCACGAGTGGAAAAGCGGATCGCAAAAGTGGAGGCGTGGCGGAGAGTGAGGGAAGCGTCGCGGCGAAAGGCGGAGGAGTTGCGACAAGAAACGGGCGGAGGCCGCGCCGAATCGTCGCGCGACATGAGGCAAGTGGCTCGCATCCTCGACAGAGTAGCACTGGCCATGCGTCCGTTCGGCGATCGGCACGGGAGCCATAAACGCCGCCGCCCCTGAACGTAGCCGCGGCTGCTCGCTTTGTACGGACAAGGTGGTACTCCAGTCGTCCGCGCGACTCGAATGCCGGCGAGGGCCGCCGTGCCCGTCTACTCCGTAGGCGCGATCACGCCGAGCTTGCGGCCGAGCCAATAGGCGTGCAGATAGTCCACGCCGTGGTTGTGCATCGCGTCGCCGGCGCCGCCGCCTCGGTAGCGGATGGGCGCGTCCTTCCATTCATAGCCGGACACCGGGCGCTGGAAGGGGGAGTAGGCGAAGAGACCTTCGCGCCGCCCTTCGTTGGTCATCCAGTCCCCCTTCCACGGCAGGGAGGGGAAGGGGCTGTAGCACCAGTCGCCGCGCAGCGTGTGGTCCACGGGGTAGCTCGCCCGCACCTCCGGCATCTCCCGCAGGAACCACCGGGCGTCCTCGAACCAGCTCGCGTCGTCGGGCTTGACCGTGAAGCCGCCGAGGCCCTTGTAGGCGAGCGTGAGGAGCGCGGGGCGGTCGCGGCGCACGCGCAGCCAGGCGTTGCGGAAGCCCAGCCGATGGATGCCGGCATACGGGTCGAGCGGCGGCTTGCCCGCGAGCAGGCCGATCGTGATCTGGTGCACCGTGTGGAGGTGGTTGCCGCTCCAGTCGGCGATCGACGGGTCGCCCATCGCGCCGTTCCCCGCGAGCACCCAGGCGAAATTCTTCGGCTTGCGCATCAGCGCGCGGTAGCGGTCGTGGAAGCTCGCCTCGCCGGTCATGTAGGCCGCCATGCGATTCCAGAGCGCCTCGTTCATCTCGCCGTCCCGGACCAGGTCGGAGTGGGCGCACATCGTGCGGACGCGCGTGCGGATCGCCTCGCGTTTCGGGTGGCCGGCGGGGAGCGCCTCGTAGGCCCACAGGAAGCCGTACATGAGGCCCTTCAGCATGTCGTTGTTGTGTCGCGGGAGCCAGTGGATGCCCGCGAAGGCGCCGGTCCCGGCGAGCCAGGTGCCGGTGAGCGGCCCGTCGGCCGGCTTGGCGGCGCGGGCGAACACGCCGGGGACGCCGGGGATGTCGACGAGGAGCAGGTGGCCGTCGAGGCCATGCTCCACGTTGGCGAGGGCCGCGGGGTCGCCGGTGACCAAGTAGCGGCAGGCCTGGCTGGCGATGTAGCAGCCGCCCCAGAGCGCGGCGTCCCCGAGACCGTCGAGCGCGCCGGTCGACATCGTCTTCCATTCGGCGAGCACGCCGAGCGCATTCACGTAGGAGGGCGCCTCGGCGTCAAGCGCCGCGGCCTTCGCCGCGAGCGTGTCGCGGTAGGCGTCGGAGCGGACCCGGGCCTCGAGCAGGTTGATCGGATCGAGCACGGCGTCGAGCACGCGGATCGTGTCGGGATGGGAGCGGAGGAAGGCGAAATCGGTGTGATCGATGACGTTGTAGTGGATGGCCGCCTGGAACTCGGGTCGCGAGAGGTAGGGCGCGATCGCCGAGAGCGTGTGGTAGGAGTGGTAGAGCGCGAAGAGCGCGGCTTTGACCGACGAGGGCAGGTCGCCGTGGAGGGGCGTGCGGGTGACGTCCTGGGCGAAGTGGGGCGCGGGGCCCGGGGCCGAGACGTAGCTCCAGGTCTCGGTCGCGGAGAGGCCCGGACCGCCGAAGGAGCCGGCGAGGGGCGAACCGCTGAAGTGGCCGGTGACGATGTCGGGCGTCGCGTCGGCCGCGGTGCGGGTGATGCCCGCGGCCGCGGTGATCCAGCCCATGCGGCGGAGCGGGACGGTCACCGTCAGGCCGGGCGCGGTGGCGCCTCCGGAGGCACTGCCTTCCCAGGCGGCGGCGACCTTGAAGCCCTGGAAGAGATAGGTCGAGTAGGTGATCGTGCGGACGAAGGCGTAGCTCGCGCCGGTCCAGCGCAGCTCGGCCGTGCCGGCGTAGGCGCCCTTTCCGGCCTCGGTGCCGCTGACGGCGTAGATGCCCGCGAGCTCCTGAGCCGCGGCCGGGCGCGCGGTCGCCGCCGCGTCGACGACCAGACAGACCGGTATGAGCCAGAACCAGACGCTCCGCATTCCTCGCATCGACTCCATCCTCCGCGCAACCGATGAGCCTGGCGCCCCGGCGGGGCGTCCTCGGCAGGATTCCAAAGGGGGCGGAGGATACCAGCGGTGGCGCGTGGTGTCAAGGGCGCTGACAGGAAGAGGCGGGTGCGGCGAGTGCAAGAGAACCAGCGTGTCCGGTGGGGAGGCTGTTCGCGATCCGCGAAACTCCAGACCCCTCGAGCCGACGGTGGAGTGCAGAAGCCCGGCGAAAAGATGGATGCAAGACCGCCGACTCTCGGCCGGCTCCCTTCGGCGATTGTGGTGCAGGGCTTACGCCCTGCCCTTTCAAAGGGGGCTGTTCCGCCCCTCGGCCGGCCGTAGGTTGCCTACTCACTTGACTCTGCAACCTGAGTCGACCTCGTGGTCGGGTGAGAAAAACACTGGGAAGTGCACGACCTCAGGCGCTCGAGCGTCCTATGCCCCGCTCCGCAACGGTTGAGTGGTTCCAGCCACCTTGAAAGGGCGGGGCTTCCGCCCTGCACCCGAACGGCGACCTACATTGGAAGTGCCCGGGCTGTCGCGAGAGCCTCCTGCGCGGTACGGTCGTCCCGGCGTAACCGTTCCCTGGCAGGGCCATCTTACCACGGAGACACGGAGGCACGGAGACTTCACGGAGGGCTTTCTTTCGGTTCCCCGTTCTCTCCGTGTATCCTCCGTGTCTCCGTGCCTCCGTGGTGAAACGCGCCTACCGCTGAACGGTTCCGTCCCGGCTACGGTCGCTTCACGAGGACGTCGATGATCGCGACTTCGGGGCGGCAAAGGAAGCGCACCTGGGGCGCGGGCCAGGGCTCCAGCCCGAGGCCGCGGTTCACGTAGGCCCAGGTCCCGCCCACCCGGTATTCCCCCATCTCGAACCGTTTGCCGTACCGCGAGAGCGTGAGCAGCGCCCCGTAGAGAGGGAGGCGAACCTGTCCTCCGTGCGTGTGTCCGCACAGGTAGAGATCCGCCCCGGTCTCCGCCGCCTCCGGGAGAAAGTCGGGCATGTGGTGGAGGAAGACCGTCAACGCGCCCGGCCGGAAGCGCGCGGCGAGCGCAAGCGGCTTTGCCTCATCGAACACGCGGAGCCCCGCCACGTCGACCGGTACCCCGCGCAGGGTGAGCGCCTCGACGTCGTTGTCGAGCACGCGAATGCCACGTTCGCGGAGAACTTCGAGAGCGCGACCCCAAATGTCGAAATTCCCGCGGACCGCGAGGACCGGTGTGGACGGCGGGAGCGCTCGCAGCAGGTCATCCACGATGCCGGGGAGGCTGCCCGCGGTGGGCGTGACGTTCACGACATTCAGATAGTCGCCCGTGAGGACAGCCAGATCGGGCGCGGCCTCGCGCGCCGCGGCGACCACCGCCTCCGCCCAGGGGCCACGCTTCGCCTCGCAGTGGAGGTCGCTGAGGTGGAAGATACGGAGTCGAGGGTCGGTCGCCGCGTCGGCTCCGCGGATCGCGACCTCGTGGTGCGTGACCTGCACCCACCGTGGCTCCACGAGCCAACCGTAGAGGATGCAGACCGTTCCGACCCAGAACAGCGGCCGTCGCACCCGGCCGAGGACAACGACCCAGCGTGGGGGCGGCGGCGGGGCTGGAAGCCGAAGGAGCCGGCGTGTGAGGGCACTTCCCCATGCGCCGAACTGAAGCACGAAGACGGTGCCCACCAGCGTGACGAAGAGGAGCGTGGGGATGGCCTGGCCCGGCGTGAAGAGCACGAGGAGACCCGTTCGATGGCGGAGGTGGAGAGAGACGGTGGCGGCCGGCCGGCCGCGCGCGCGAAGCAGTGAGACCGTCCTGGGTGAAGCGAGCTCCCGGGGGCGCGGCGGAGAATACCGATGCTTCGAGCGAAAGCGGGGCTGCCGGTCGTTCGCCCGGTGCTCGCCGAGCGTGACGCCTCCGGCCGCGGGTGCCGCCGCGCTCGAGTGCCCGCACTCGCGGGGCTCCGCCGGATGCGCCTAAAAGTCAACGCCCAGGCGCGGGCCCAGCCAGAGAATGCCCAAAAGCCCGGCTCCGATGAGCCCCATCGCCGGCGCGCTTTCCACGAAGTAGGGGTAGAAACAGAGCACGAAGCCGACCAGGAGGTGGAGACCGCGGCGTTGCCGCCGACCATACAGGCAGACGCCGGCGCCGATGGAGGAGACCACGACGCTCATGCACAGCGAAGCCTGGCCCACGATGGTTTCCGTCCACAACCTGGCATGGAGAAGTGCGGGATCCGGTTCCGCCGCTGCCGAGTGACGTCGCGCCAGGGCCCGACCTGCTCGGATCGCTTTGGCGATTCGTAGCCGTTCATGGGAAGGTGCGTATCACCATGGAGGCACGAAGTTCCGGAGGAGGCACGGACCGACTGACACCCCGATTCAAGAAGCTTGCAACTCTTTTTTTTGACAGGATAACAGGATCAACAGGATCTTCCGATGCCGTATCCCGTTGATCCTGTGATCCTGTCAGAAAAAGAGCCGACACCCTTGCTCTCGGAGGACCGTGTGCTCGTAAAGCGGTCGAAAGTCATCCGCGAGGCATCCTTTCCTCCGTGCCTCCCCGGTGAACCGTGACGGCGATTCTATTCCCTTTGACGGCCGGGAGCAAGACCGAACCCAAAACGCCGCGTGCCGGGAATGCCCTTGGAGAGCGAGCACGCCGGCTGTTATCATGTGGGCGCCGATGCGGCGTGCGGTCCTTGCGGCGCGACCCCGTGCATGCACTCGGCCCCGCGTGCGCCGCGAAACGTGCCGCGCAGTCGGGCCGTTCACAGCCGACGAGTTTCCCCCGAGCCGATTCCGATCAGGAAAACGATGGGCGCCGAGGCACTCCACTACAAGCGCTCGCGCTTCTCCACCCGCCTCACCGGGGACCGCCTCTATACGGCCGGACACCACTGGCTGCGGCGCGTGGACGGGGACCTCTGGCGCGTCGGCTTCACCCGGTTCGCCACCCGGATGCTCGGCGAGGTCGTCGAGGTCGGGTTCGAGGTGAAGCCCGGGGCGCGGCTCGAGACCGGGCAGATCCTCGGCTGGAGCGAGGGCTTCAAGGCGGTGACCGACCTGTTCGCGCCGCTGGCCGGGCTTTTCGAAGGCGGCAACCCCGCGCTCGACTCCGCGATCAAGCTCGTGCAGACCGACCCCTACGAACGCGGGTGGCTGTACGCGGTCCGCGGCAGCCCGGGCGCGGGCTGTCTCGACATGGACGGCTACGTCGCGGTCCTGGACGCGACCATCGACAAGATGATCGGGAAGCGGCACGACCCGGCCGGCGCCTGACCCGCCGTACCGGCCTGTCGAGAGGCGGCAGTCTCCTCGGGCAGGCCGCGGCTGCCCACCTGTCGCGCTGCGGTGGACCGGAGGAGAGCGAACGGGTCGTGATCGGGAAGGCGCAGGTCCACGAGTTCTTGCGCACGCAGCCGAGCGTTGTGGAGCGTGTGAGCCGGGTGAGGTCGGAGCGCTACCGCGCGAAGGAAGCGACCACGCGGAGGCGGAGCGACCCGGAGCAGAGTCGCCTGTCGCGGATCCATGCCTTCTTCGGGCTGTGGTGGTCGAGTCGCGCGGTTCGCGCGTCACTTTCCCGGAAGTGCCGGGGCCGTTTCACGGCAGGATGGCTCGCACGGAAAGCTCGAGGTGGTTGCCCGCGCCGACATGGAGCGAGAGGGACGCCTCGGGTTCGAGACTCAGGGTACGCCCATACCGGCCTTCCGCGGGGACGGGCTCTTCGAAGATCTCCAGCCGGTTGTCGACGAGATTGACGATGACGTACTGAGGGGTGCCTGCGCGGGCATAGACTTCAAGCTTTCGCGTGCGATCGTACCCGAGGGAGCTGTCCGCGACCTCCAGCACGCAGAGCGTGTCCTCCGGGCCCGTGAGGACGCGACCGTCGAGCCGGCCGGTCTCCGCGCGCCCGCGCTCGGAATGCCCCTTGAGCCGGACGCCAACGGCTGTTATCATGTGCCGCCGTCGCCGAGGGCGACGACTCCCAAGCTTCTTCCTCAAGGCTCGCCGCCTGCATTCTGGTCACTCGGCATGACGCAACCGGCACAGGCGCATGCACCGGACGGGACGCGCGCACGCTACCTCATGGTCGGCGGATTCCTCGGGGCCGGCAAGACCACCGCGGTCGCCCGGCTCGCGCGGTTCCTGACCGACCGGGGGCGGCGCGTCGGCCTCATCTCCAACGACCAGAGCCGCGGCCTCGTGGACACCGCCCTCCTCCGCGCCAAGGGCTTCCGCGTCGAGGAGATCGCCGGCGGTTGCTTCTGCTGCCGGTTCAACTCCCTCCTCGATGCGGCCCGCAAGCTCACGCTCGAAAGCCGGCCCGACGTCTTCGTGGCGGAGCCGGTCGGAAGCTGCACCGACCTCGTCGCCACCGTTTCCTATCCGTTGCGGCGGATCTACGGCGACCGGTTCGACATCGCCCCCCTCAGCGTCCTGGTCGACCCGCAGCGCGCGGCCCGCGTCCTGGGGCTGGAGCAGACCGGCCGCGCCTTCTCCGAAAAGGTCGTGTACGTCTACAGGAAGCAGCTCGAGGAAGCGGACGCCATCGTGGTCAACAAGAGCGACCAGCTCGCCGCGCCGCTCCGGGACAGCCTCGTGTCCGCGATCCGCGAGCACTTTCCGCGGGCCGAGGTCTTCGTCGCCTCCGCGCTGGACGGCGCCGGACTCGAGCCCTGGTTCTCGTTCGTCCTCGAGTCGCAGCCGCGCCGGGACGCCGACCTCGAGTTGGACTATGACCAGTACGCCGAGGGCGAGGCGCTCCTCGGCTGGCTGAACGCTACGGTGCGCATCGAGAGCGCGGAGCCGTTCGACGCGAACGAGACCCTGCTTCGCCTCGCACGCGACCTCCGCGACCGGATCGCGGCGCGCGCTGTCGAAATCGCGCACCTCAAACTGACGCTCGACGCCGAGGATGCAGCCGGAACGCTCGCCGCCGTCAGCTTGGTTCGGAGCGACGCCGAGCCCGACCTTCGGGAGTCGCTCTTCGATCGCGTGGACCGCGGCGTCCTCGTGCTCAACCTGCGCGCCGAGGCCGAGCCTGAGTTTCTGAGCGTCGTGACCGAGGCGGCCTTGGCGGAGCTGGGACGCGCAGCACGCGGCCTCCGGGTGACGGTCGAGCACCAGGAGTGCTTCCGGCCCGGGCGACCCGTCCCCACCCATCGCATGAGCGGAGAGCCCGCGTGAGCGAACCGACAGGTGACCGCGTTGCGACTTCGGCCGTTCCTGCGACCGGCGGTCGCATCCTCTACTGCAACTGCACCTACGCGAAGGTCGTCCCGCCCGAGGTGAAGCAGGGCGTGCTCCGCCGGCTGTGCGAGTCCGGGGCGGCCTTCGACGCCGTCGCGGACCTCTGTGACTTGTCGGCGCGGAAGGACCCCGCGCTCAAGACCCTCGTCGGCTCCGGCCCGGTCCGGATCGCGGCCTGCTACCCGCGCGCGGTCAGGTGGCTCTTCCATGCCGCGGGCGCGCCGCTCCCCGAAGCGGGCGTCGAGGTGCTCAACATGCGCACGCAAACCGCCGACGCGGTGCTCGCCAAGCTGCTGCCCGACTCCGCGGCCCACTCCTCCCTCGTACCGCAGGAGGGGACGGCGTGAGTCGAACGGACGGCGTGAATTTGCGCGTGGTGCTCTACGAAGGACCGGGCAGCGCTCCGCTCCCCGCCGACGAGCGCTTCCGGACGGTCTCGTCGCTGCTCGAGCACGGCTTCGAGGTGAGCCGCCCCGCCCAAGGTGGGCAAGTGGCGCGCGCCGACGCCGCGCCCGTCCTCGTCCTCGGCCGCTTCGACGGCGGTTCGCCCCCGCCGATGCAGGGAGAGGTGCAGGCCCGCGACGTCACCACGCTGAGCCCCGAGCAGATCCTGGCCGTCGCCCGCG
Organism: Planctomycetota bacterium; assembly: GCA_016197205.1. Lineage (GTDB taxonomy): Bacteria > Planctomycetota > MHYJ01 > WSZJ01 > JACPWG01 > JACPWG01. The sequence goes on along the minus strand of JACPWG010000133.1, from coordinate 28,167 downwards.
AAGTCCGTGACCGCAGCGGCGCGCGCAAGCCCGGCGAGTGGAAGCCCTGGTTCCCCGTGATCGACTATCAGCGTTGTACGAATTGCATGCAATGCCTCACGTTTTGCCTGTTCGACGTCTACGGCGTGGACTCGGAGAGTCGGATCGCGGTCCAAAACTCGTCCAATTGCAAGACCGATTGCCCGGCGTGCTCGCGCGTCTGTCCGGAGGTCGCCATCCTGTTTCCGAAATACCGGAGCGGGCCCATCAACGGCGACGTGGTCCGGCAGGAAGATATCCGCAGGGAGGCGATGAAGGTCGACATCTCCGCCCTCCTCGGCGGCGACCTTTACGCGTCGTTGCGCTCCCGGACGCAGGATGCCCGCAAGCGCTTTTCCACGGAGCGGGACGAGTCGCGCGCGCTCCTCGAACGCAAGCGCTGCTTGAAAGAGTTGCAAAAGGGCCTCGACATCCCGGACGAGGTCCTCATGAGCCTCCCGAGCGTGGAGGACATCCAGGCCCGGGCCGAACGCGCCCGTTCCAAACTCGCCGCGCGCCAGGCGCGCTCGCAGACCGTGAAGGACACTCGACCGGCGGCGGGGCCGTCGCCGGAGGAATGGGGGATCTGATGCTGCAAAATCCCAAATCCCAAATCCCAAATCCCAAAACGGACGACGACGTCGCCTGCGTCGACGTGGCCGGGCCCAGTCCGCGCGTTGTGAGTGGACACTCGCACACCGTATCGCACCGTCCGGTGAAGCGTCTTTGGGATTTGGGATTTGGGATTTGGGATTTCTCGCGCGTCATGGGGCAGCTCGCCTGGCGCATGTACCGCTCTAGCGAGCCGCGGTTGCTCTGGAAAATCGCCTACAACTTCGGCTTCAAGGGGATGCTCTCCGTCCAGCGCTTCAAGGCGCGGCTCAAAGAAGGGAAGACCTTCCCCCCCTTCCTCTACATCTCGATCACGAACGGGTGCAACCTCCGTTGCCAGGGCTGCTGGGTGGACGTGGATCGGCCGCAGGCGGTGATCAAGTTCGCGGACATGGACCGACTGTTGCGCAATGCGAAGCGGCACGGGAACAGTTTCTTCGGCATCCTCGGGGGCGAGCCCTTCCTTCACCCGGAGCTGCTCCGCATCCTCCGCGCCCACACCGATTGCTACTTCCAGATCTTCACGAACGGCCACTATATCACCGACTCCGTCGCCGCCGACCTGCGACGCGTGGGCAACGCCACGCCCCTCATCAGCATCGAGGGGAGCGAGGCGGTGAGCGACGTCCGACGCGGCCGGAAGGGGGTCCTCGGCCGGACGCTTGCCGGCCTGGAGGCGAGCCTCCGACATCGCCTCATCACCGGCGTCGCCACGAGCGTCTGCCAGAGCAATTTCGACGACCTCGTCCGCGAATCCTGGATCGACCGGCTCCTCGAACTCGGCGTGCACTACACCTGGTTCCACACCTACCGGCCGGTGGGCCCCTCGCCGAATCCCGACCTCGCGCTGCGTCCCGACCAGGTGCTCCAGCTCCGGCGGTTCGTCCTCGACATGCGAAACCGCAAGCCGATCGGCATCGTCGACGCCTACTACGACGACGAGGGGCAGGCCCTCTGCCCGGCCGCGACCGGGATCAGCCACCACATCAGCCCGTTCGGCGACGTCGAGCCCTGTCCGATCGTCCAGTTCGCCACCGAGACCATCCATGACAACGGCGGGGACATCTTCCAGACGATGACCGGCTCGCGCCTCCTTGAGGACTTCCGCAAGACGGCGGCCAAGGCCACGCGCGGGTGCATCGTGCTGGAACGACCGGACCTCCTCCGGGAGGTCGTGACGCGTCACGGCGCCCGCGACACCACGCTCCGGCGCACGGCCCTCCCGGAGCTGGCGGCCATGAGCTCACGGCCGAGCCAGCACAACCCGGGACACGAGCTGCCGGAGGAAAACTGGGCCTATCGTTTTGCGAAAAAAAACTGGTTCTTCGGGTTTGGAGCGTACACGTAGTGAACCAGGAGCCATCGAAAAGTTCCGAGAAGGCCGCCGCCGCGCCGCCCGCGCCGGGCTTCTTCGGCACGGGCGCGCCGCTCGCGCTCCCGCCGCGGGTCCCGAAGCAGCGCTACCGGCGGGCCCAGTCGAACATCCCGGACGACAAGCGCGACCGCGTCCGCCTCCAACGCGCCGCGGCGGAACACGTCCGTCGGTCGGGCGCGGTGCCTCCGCTCACGATGCAGGAGCTGCGCGAGCACTCCGCGCGGGTGCTCGACGAACTCGGTCTCGACCGCAAGTATCAGAACTACGCGGCGATCCTGGTCTCGAATTGGGCCTGGCGCGACACGCTCGCGCGGATCCCGTACGACCGCCGGCTGCTCCTCCTCCCGAAGTGCCTGCGCGTCGAGGACAAGTGTCCCGCCCCCTTCGATGAGTTCGGCCTGCTCTGCAAGGAGTGCGGCCTCTGCTCCATCCAGGACCTCACCGTCGAGGCGGAGCGGCTGGGCTACGCGGTCCTCGTTGCCGAGGGCTCGGCCATCGTCCGGCAGATGATCGAGACCGGGAAGATCGAGGCGGTCGTCGGCGTGAGTTGCATCAACGTGCTCGAGAAGTGCTTTCCCCACATGGAAGCCGCGGCGATCCCCGGCATGGCGATTCCGCTCCTCCAGGACGATTGCATCAACACGACCGTGGACCTGGACTGGGTCTGGGACGTCATCCATCTGACCTCCGAGGACAAGGCCTACCGGCTGGACCTCGACGCCTTGAAAAGCGAGGTGCAGGGCTGGTTTGAAAAGGACCGCCTGGCAGAGCTGCTCGGCGAGCCCGGGGACGACACCGCGCGGCTCGCACGCGACTGGCTGGCCAAGGCCGGCAAGAGGTGGCGGCCGTACCTCGCCACGTGCGCGTACCTGTCGCTGTGGCGCGGACGCTGCGAGGAGTCGCCGGCGGCGTCGCCGGACCTGCGCAAGCTCGCCGTCGCGGTCGAGTGCTTCCACAAGGCTTCGCTCGTGCACGACGACATCGAGGACGGCGACGAGACGCGCTACGGGGAGCGGACCCTCCATGCGGAGGTCGGCGTGCCCGTGGCGCTGAACGTCGGAGACTTCCTGCTGGGCGAGGGCTACCGGCTGCTCGGCGAACTTTCGGTCGATGCGGGCGTGCGGGTCGAGATGCTGCGGGTCGCGGCGGCCGGGCACGTCACGCTCAGCCGCGGTCAGGGGCAGGAGTTGCTCTGGGCGCGCGCGCCCGGGCCGCTCGGTTCGATGGAGGTCCTCGACATCTTCCGCAAAAAGACCGCGCCCGCGTTCGAAGTCGCGCTCCGGCTCGGCGCCTTCCTCGGGGGCGCGGACGACGCGACGCACGACGTCCTCCGAAAGTACAGCGAGGCGTTGGGGATCGCCTACCAGATCCGCGACGACGTGGAGGACTACGGTGGCGAGGGGGACTCGAACGACCTTGAGGACCTGCGCCCGTCCCTGGTCCTCGCCATCGCGCACAAGCGGGCCGAGGGGGACGCGGAGCGGGAGCTGGTGGGCGCCTTGTTTCGCGGCGAGCGCCGGTACGCGGAAGTCGCCGGCGAGCTGCGGCGCATCCTCGACGCGCGCGGCGTTCTTGAGAAGGCCGACGACCTGCTGGAGGCCTACAAAGAGGAAGCGATCCGGAGCCTGCGCTTCCTCTCGAACGCGACGCTGAAGGGACTGTTGCGCCGCGTGGTCGGCAAGATCTTCGGTGAGCGCCTGCTCGAAGGATATTGCAGTGAGTATGAGGCTCGAAATGCTGCAAGTCGCGCGGCTGGCGCCGAAGCTCCTCTCGGCAGCCGCTGAGCGCGTCGTCGAGTACCTGCACGGGCAGTGGAGCGAGGAGGGCGGGGTCAAGGACCGGGCGGGGGAGAGCGATCTCTACTACACGGTGTTCGGCATCGAGGGGCTCGTGGCCTTTCAGCACGAGCCCCCCTTCGCGAAGCTCCGCCCTTACCTCGACGGCTTCGGTGACGGGGAGGGGCTGGACCTCGTTCATCTGGCGTGCCTCGCGCGCTGCCGCGCCGCGCTGCCTCGCGCAGGCGGTGGGGGAGCCGGAGGTGCTGAGACCGCGCGGCGACTGGCGGAGCGGATCGAGCGCTGCCGTGCCGCGGACGGCGGGTACGCGCCGGCGCCGGGCGCGCGCCACGGGACGGCCTACCACGGCTTCCTGGCGCTGGGCGCGCTGCAGGACCTCGGCGTCGGGCCCGCGGAGCCCGTGGCGCTCGCCGGTTCGCTCGCCGCGCTTCAGCTCGAGGACGGGTCGTTCGCGAACCGGCCGGGCATTCGTGTCGGGACCACGCCCACGACCGCCGGGGCCGTCACCGCGCTTCGCAACCTGGGCGCCCCGGTCCCGCCGCGCGCCGGCGACTGGCTGCTGGCGCGCGCGCGGCCCGAGGGCGGGTTCGCGGCTGCGAAAGAGACGCCCATCCCGGACCTGCTCTCCACGGCGACCGCGCTCCACTCGCTGGCCGGGCTGCACGTGCCGGTCGGTCATTTGCGGGAGGCCGCGCTCGATTTCGTGGACACGCTCTGGACGGGAAGAGGGTTTTGCGGGACGTGGGCGGACGAGGAGCCGGACTGCGAGTACACGTACTATGGGTTGCTGGCGCTGGGGCACCTGAGCTTGGTGTGAGGAAGTCTGGCAGGGTTCAATTTTGGGTGGCACTCGGCGATGGGTGGAATTCGTAGGGGCACGGCGCTGCCGTGCCCACGAAGCGAAACGTCCGGGTCGGCCGGGCGCGACGTCGGCGGCAATTTGAGACATGACGGAAATCGCGAGGCCGGAGGCCGGATCAAGAACCCCAATTGAATAAAGTGGATACCCGTGGCCTGAGATTGGGGGGAACGAAACACAGAGACGCGGAGGCGCAGAGGATTTTCAGTCGATAGAACCTCCTCTTCGCCGATGTGGGCAAAAGGGCTGATCACCACGGACACTTTTTGGTGTTACGCCGGGGGAGAAGTTCCTGTTCGATACTGGTGGTGGAAAAACAGGGAGTCCCGTGCCAGGGACCCTAGCGCAGTCGAGCCGTACGGCGGAAGCTCGCAAGGCGATCGAGCGAACGCTCTACAACGCACGGAACCGGCTTCTCACGGCGCGTGTGGCGGGGGGCGGTCATTGGGAGGGGCGGCTGTCGTCGAGCGCGCTCTCGACCGCGACGGCGATCGTGGCGCTGGAGTTGGTGCGCCGCCAGGGCGGGGCAGGAGGCGACGACATCGCGCGCCTCGTCGGCGGGGGACTCGGCTGGCTCGTCGCCCATCAGAATGGGGACGGCGGCTTCGGCGACACGCTCGACAGCCCCAGCAACGTGAGCACGACGACGCTTGCGTGGGCCGCGCTGGGGATGCACGCTGAGCGCGGCGAGGCTTCGGCCGCTTTCGCCCGAACGGAGGCTTGGCTCCGTCGCGAGGTCGGCGAATTGACCGCAGGTTCGCTGGCGGGCGTTATCGGACGTCGGTATGGCGTGGACCGCACGTTTTCCGTGCCCATTCTCACGCTGTGCGCGCTGGCCGGTCGCTTCGGCGAGGGCCGCGGCGCGTGGGACCGCATCCCGCGACTCCCCTTCGAGTTGGCCGCGGTTCCCCGCTCGTGGTTCCGGTGGCTCGGCCTGCCCGTGGTGAGCTACGCCCTGCCGGCGCTCATCGCGCTCGGTCAGGTCCATCACCGCCACTGCCCCACGCGCAACCCGATCGCGCGGCTCGCGCGTGCGCTTGCGCGGAAGAGAACGCTCCGCGTGCTGGAGGCCATCCAACCCTCGTCGGGCGGCTTTCTCGAGGCGACGCCGCTCACGAGCTTCGTGACGATGGGACTGGCGGCCGGCGGCGAGGCGGGCCACCCCGTGGCGCGAAGGGGCGTGGCGTTCCTTGCGGCGGGCGTACGCGAGGACGGGAGCTGGCCGATCGACGTGAACCTTGCCACCTGGGTCACGACCCTGTCCGTGCAGGCGCTCGCCGTTGGCGGCCGGCTGGAAGCAACGCTGTCGGAGGACGAACGGCGGGTGATCCGGGTTTGGCTGCTTCGGCAGCAGACCCGGTCGGAGCACGTCTACACCGGCGCCGCCCCCGGCGGTTGGGCGTGGACGGATCTGCCGGGCGGGGTGCCCGACGCGGACGACACGCCCGGCGCGCTCTTGGCACTGTCGGTTCTCGGGGGCGGCGAGGAGGTGCGCGGCGCGGCCGCCGCGGGCGCGGAGTGGCTCCTCGGACTGCAAAACCGGGACGGCGGGATCCCCACCTTTTGTCGGGGGTGGGGGAAGCTCCCCTTCGATCGGAGCAGCCCGGACCTCACGGCGCACGCGGTGCGCGCCTGGAGCGCGTGGGTCACGGAGCTGCCGGCCGCTCTTGGCGCGCGGCTCGACAGGGCGCGCGACCGCGCCCTCGTCTACCTCGTCGAGACGCAGCGCGCGGACGGCGCGTGGATCCCGCTCTGGTTCGGAAACCAGCGTGCGCCGGGGCAGGCGAATCCCGTGTACGGGACCGCGCGGGTGTTGAAGTGCGCGGCCCTCGCGCCGGCGCGCGCCGAGCTGCGCGTCGCATGGCGCCGCTCGATCGAACGCGCAGTGGCCTGGCTGGTCGCGGCGCAAGGGGCGGAGGGCGGCTTCGGCGGGGCGCCGGGCGTGCCTTCGTCGATCGAGGAGACCGCGCTGGCCGTGGATGCGCTCGCGGGCCTGCCGGAAAACGCGGCGGCCTGCGAGGCCGCCGCCCGCGGCGCTCGGTGGCTCGTCGAGCGGACGGCCGAGGGCACAGTCTTCCCGTCCACGCCGATCGGCCTCTATTTCGCCGGCCTCTGGTATTCGGAGGCCCTTTACCCGCTGGTCTTCACGGTGTCCGCGCTGGGCCGGGTGGCTGCACGTCCATGACACACGCTCCCCCCATCTACCTCGATTACAACGCGACCACGCCCGTCGACCCGCGCGTCCTCGAGGCCATGTTGCCTTTTTTTTGCGACCGGTTCGGGAATGCCGCGAGCCGGCATCACGCACTTGGTTGCGACGCCGCGAAGGCGGTCGAGGCCGCGCGCGAACAGGTCGCCGCCATCCTCAACGCGGACCCGCGTGAGATCGTCTGGACCAGCGGCGCGACCGAGTCGGACAATCTGGCCGTGAAGGGCGTGGCCGCCGCGCCGGCCTACGCCGGTCGCGGCAACCACCTCGTCACGGTGGCCACCGAACACCGCGCGGTCCTCGAGCCCTCCGAGTACTTGGAGGGGAAAGGCTGCCGGGTTACCGTCCTTCCGGTCGACTCCGGCGGGCATGTCGACCTCCGACGGCTTGCCGATTCCCTCACGGATCGTACCCTCCTGGTCTCCGTCATGCACGCGAACAACGAGCTGGGCGTGCTGCATCCGATCCGCGAGATCGGCGCGCTTTGCAAGGCGCGGGGAGTCCTCTTTCACACCGACGCGACGCAATCCTTCGGCAAGGAGCCGATCGACGTGGACGCCATGGGGATCGACCTCCTCAGCGCAAGTGCCCACAAGTTTTGCGGGCCGAAGGGCGTGGGGTTTCTCTACGTGCGCCGGCGCGATCCGCGCGTGCGCCTGGAGGCGCTTCTGCATGGCGGCGGCCATGAGAAAGGCGTTCGTTCAGGGACGCTGAATGTCCCGGGAATCGTGGGCCTGGGGGCCGCGGCGGCTCTGTGCCGCACGGAGGGGTCCGCGGAGCAGGCACGGATCGGCGTGCTTCGGGACCGGCTGGAACGCGGTCTCCTGTCCGGCCTCGAGGACGTCCGCGTCAATGGCGACCCGGCCACCCGGCTGGCCGGCACGACGAACCTGAGCTTCGGTGGCGTGGACGGCGAAGAGCTGATGGAGAGCGTGCCCGAGCTGGCCGTGTCCTCGAGCTCGGCCTGCACAAGCGCCCTCGCCCAGCCGAGCTACGTCCTCGGCGCCCTTGGCTGCGACGAGGCGCGCATTCGCGGGAGCGTGCGGTTCTCCCTGGGGCGGTTCACCACCGAAGCCGAGATCGACGCCGCGATCGCGCGCGTGATGGAGGCGGTCAAGAGCCTGCGGGTGGCAGCGCCGGGCCACGCCGCTCGCGACGAAGGGCAGGCTTGAGCCCGACCCGGGCATCCTATGCCCCGTTTCGCAACAACAAGCTGAAATGAAGCTAAGATCGATCTCTTAGTGCGTTGCCAGCGATGATCGCCGGTAGAGGAGGGTGGACTCGGCGCCCTGCCTCTGCGTCTCCGCGTCTCTGTGTAAGAGTCCCGCATTCGACCCACACGGCCGGTCCGAATTTCAAATTGCAAAATTCAAAATTCGCCCGCGGCTGGTTGGGACGCGGAGCCATGATCGAGCCACTTGCCGTCCTCGGTCTCGTTTAGCCTTTGTTCGGGTCGTTGTTTCGCAATGGTAGAGTGGTTCCAGACACCTTGAAAGGGCTGGCCCTGGCGCCCAACGCGCCGCCTGAAGGCGGAACTACGAACGGCGGCCTCGGCGATTCCGCACTGCGGCCGCGGTTGATCGACGCAGGAGGGGTGCGAAGCCAAGAGCCCTGACGACAGGCCGCACACCGCCTCGCCCTGGAGTGGCGAATCGTCATGCGTTAAAATACCTCGGCGACACTGCTCTTGGGGGAGAATTCCCGCAGCCCGTGCTCCACGGGCTGCGGCTCCAGCCATGCTCGTTCACGACCGAAGGAGCCATGGGACATGCGTACATTGCGGAACCTCGCCCTCGCCGGCACCCTGCTCTCAGCGATGGCCGGGGCCTTCGCGGATGACCGGTCGGCCGCGACCGACTCCTTGGTGAAGGAACTGGTCGCACGGCTGGAGAAGGGGGATGACAACGCCCGAGACGCGGCCGCCCGGCGCCTCGAGCGCATCGGCCGCCCTGCCGTCGCCTCCCTTGCGCGGGTCGTCGCCGACCCGACGCGCTCGGTCGAAGCGCGAACCCGGGCCCTGGAGGCCCTCGCGAGCATCGGGCCGGAGGCGCAAGAGGCGCTGCCGGTCCTCCTTCGGCTCCTGGACGGCGCGGACGGCCCGCTCTGCGAGGTCGCTGCCCGTGCGCTCTTGAGCGTCGGCCCGGACGAAGTCCTTGCACAGGTCGAAGCGCTCCGGGCACCCGGGGGCGAGACGCGACGCCGTGCGTCGCGGGTGCTCGTGCGACTCGGCGCGTCCGAGGCCGCGCGTTGGGCGAGAACCGACCATCGTTCCCGCTGGGGGTCCGGCCGCTCCCGCCCAGATCCCCTGCGGCTTGTCGGCGCGCTTCGAGTTGCGCTTTCGGACGAGGATCCCGACACCCGGCGTGCCGCGGTCGCCGCGCTCGGCCTCCTGGGCCGCCATCTGGAAGACGCCCGGGGCCTGCTCGCGGGGGCGCTCAAGGATCCGGCGGCAGGCATCCGGCGGTGCGCGGTCGAGGTCCTCGCTGACGTTCAGAGTTGGGGAGACGACACACGGATGGTGCTTGCCCCCGTGCTCTGGGACGCGGACCCCGACGTGAGGCATTTCGCCGCCGCGCGGATTCGTCACCTTGGGGGCGGTCGCGACGATGCGGCCGCGCCGTTTCTGCTGGAGGCGTTGCGGAGCAGGGACCGGGAGGTGCGCGAGGCCGCTGCGTGCGCCCTTGGCGGGAATGACGGCTCCCGACCTGAGGTGGTGACGGGCTTGCTCGCGGCGCTTGCCGACCCAGAAGCCGGCGTGCGCCTCGCCGCCGTGGAAGCCCTCGGACGCCGGGGTCCTGCGGCGTCGGAGGCCCTCCCGGCGCTCCGGACGCTGCTCGCGGACTCCGGGACGGCGACCGAGCTGCGCAGGGCCGCGGCTCTCGCCGCTTGGAGCATCGACTCGACCGACATGCACGCCCTTGCGGTCTCTTTCCCCGAGGCGGCCTCGGACCGAGGGCCGGAACGCCGGTTCTACTTGAATGTCTATCGGCTGGGCCGGCGAGGCGCGGAGATCGCGAGGGCCGCCGTGCGCGCGCTCTCCGATCCGGACCCGCAGGTGCGCCGGGCGGGGACCCTGGTCCTCGCTGAACTGGGTCCGAAGGTCCGCGATGCCGCGCCGGCCGTGCTCGAAGCGTTGTGCGACTCGGACCCGGAGGTGAGAGCCGTCGCCCGGAAGGTGGTAGTGCAACTCGGGCGCCGAGTCGTTCCGGCGCTCCTCGAGCGGCTGAAAGACTCGAAACCGGCGGTGCGCGCAGCGGCCGCCGAAGCCCTGACCGACCTTGGGTGGCGGGCGGCCGAGGCCGGCCCCGCCCTGCTCGCTGCGGCCTGGGACGAAAATGCGGCGGTGCGCGCCGCGGCCGTCGCGGGATTTTCCTGCTGGTGCCCGAGGAGCGGGACCGAGGCCCAGACGGTGGTCGAGCTGCTCCGGCACCCGGACCCAATCGTCCGCCGGGGCGCCGCCGACGCGCTCCGGGGCGCGAGTGCATACGCCGCGCCCGCTCCGGCGGCGCTCTTGGAGCTGCTCGACGACCCCGTTCCGGAAGTGCGGTGCGCTGCGGCGAGCGCACTTTCCATGGGCGATGACGCAGCCGCACGAGTGCTCGCGAAGGCGCTGCGGGATCCTGAGGAGAAGGTCGCCCTTGCGGCCGCGGAGTCCCTTCGCCGCATCGGCCCCGGCGCAGGCGAGGTCGTCCCGGACCTGCTCAAAGGCATGCAGAGCGCGTCTCCCTTGGTTGCGAAAGCCTGCATCGATGCGCTCGGCGCCATGAGGGGGAAGGGCTCCGCCGCCGTGCCGGCGCTGCTGAAGCTGCTGGAGACTCTCCCGGAGGAGGCGGAAAAAAAAGGAGGAGTCGCTCCCCTGGCGGGGTTTGCATCGCGTGACGTGCCGGTGGACCTGACGGCCGCCGCCTCCGCCGCGCTCTCGCAGATCGGTGGGTCGGCCGTTCCGGCGCTTGCGGAAATGGTCCGCTCCGGGCGGACGCCGCGCTGCGAACGGGCGGTGCAGGCGCTTGCGGAGATGGGCGCCGAGGCTCTGCCGGCCGTTCCCGCTCTTGCACTCTGTCTGAAGCGCGCGGAGGGCGGCCTTCGCTTCGAGCTTCTCGATTTGCTCGCGCGGCTCGGGCCGGAGGCGAAGGCGGCCGAACCGAGCCTCGCCGAACTTCTGCACGACCTCGATCCTGCGACCCGCACGGCGGCGGCGTGCACCCTGGGGCGCCTCGGTGGCCCGGCAACCACGGCCGTGCTCGTGGCGTTGAAGGCGGCGTGCGACGATCCCGACCCGGAAGTTCGCCGCTCGGCCGCGGCCACGCTCTTCGAGGTGGCCCGCGCTGCACCCGAAACGAGGGCGGCCCTCGAACGTCTCCTCTGCGATCCGCATCCTTCCCTGCGAATCCAGGCGCTGGAATTCCTCTCGAAGCTCGGCCTCCTCCCGGCGGAGACCCTCCTTTCGTTCCTGACGGACGAGAATGCAGGTGTTGGGCGCAGGGCGTATCAACTCCTGCAGCGGGCCGGCCTCGAGGCGGCGGGTCCCTTGGTCGCGCTGGCGAAGGACCGAACGGCGAAGACCTGCGTGCGCGAAGCGGCGCTGAGCCTCCTTGCCTCCAGCAGCGTGGAGTCGGAGGACGCGCTGTCCGCGCTGCTGGAGGTCTTCGGCGATCGTGCGGACGAAGCGCCCGCACGCCGCGCGGCCCTGTCGGCCGCCGTCGCCTCTGGAAGAGTGGGGATCGCGACCCTCGAGCACGGCTTGCAAGAAGAGGACGCGGAGGTGCGCGGGATCGCCATCCGCGCGTTGGGGGACCGAGGCGGGGACGCTGCCTCCGCGGCTCCGGCCCTTGTCGGACTCCTTCGGGATGATAACGAGCGCGTGCGGGCTGCGGCTGCCGCGGCGCTCGGCATGATCGGGGCTGAGCCGTGGCTCGTTGTTGCCCCGCTCGCGGCGGCGCTGTGCGACGAAAGCGATCGGGTGTCCGCCGAAGCCGCAGACGCGCTGGGGCGGCTCGGCGAGGCGGCGGCCGAGGCGGTGCCGCGGCTTGTGCAAGCCCTCATGTCCGGAGATCCGTTCCGTTGCAGTTATGCCGCGGCAGCGCTGGGGCGCATCGGTCCCCGCGCGGGCGACTCCGTCGACGCGCTCGTTGCGGTCCTGGAGAGCGAGGAAGGCGGGGCGGGAGAGGCCTGTGCCGCGGCGCTTGGCAGGATCGGGCCCCAGGCGCGCTCGGCCGTCCCGGCCTTGGCGCGGATCGTCGAGGACGCGTTTGCGGGAGACGGTGAGCGCGGGGAGGCCGCCGTGGCGCTGGGACGAATTCGCGAGGACGGGGCCCGCGTCGTGCCCGTGCTCGCGAGCCTGCTGGAAGAGGCAGGCAACTATGAGACCCTGGCCGCGCGGTGCGGTGCGGCCTCCGCGTTGGGGTGTTTCGCGGGCGAGGACGATGCCGCCCTGGCGGCCCTCCTCGGCGGGATGAGGGACGAGAACGCGGACGTCCGATACGCGGTCTCCGATGCTCTCCAGGTTGCAGGAGACCGCACGGTTCCCCACCTTCGACAGGCGATCGAGGATCCCCGACCCGAGGTCCGGTTTTGGGCCGTCGTGACCCTGGCGAAGCTCGGCCCGAGTGCGAGCGCCGCCGCCGCCGACCTCGGCCGCGCCCTCCGGTCCAGCGATCCCTGGATACGTGATTGGAGTGCTTGGGCCCTCGGCTGCATCGGCATTGCGCCCGTGCAGGAGCTTCAGGAGGCCCTCCTGGATGCGGACCCGGGCGTTCGGTTCTGGGCCGTGAGCGCGGCGCGCAATCTGGGGCCGAAGGCCTCCGCGCTCAAAACGCTGCTGCTCGCCGCCACCGGTGACGCCGACGTCTCCGTTCAGGAAGCGGCCCGCGTAGCGCTGGAGGGGGTGGAGACGTCCGCGGCCCAAGGCGGCGGCGCGGGGCGATAAGCGCCCGCGCAAAAATAACTGCGCAGATTCGGACCTCGAGGCTCCTGGGGGCGCTGCCCTCTGGGCCGCGCCCCCAGGCATCGGTCGATCCACGGAAATGTAAAGTAATTCTTGCGCGGGCGCTAAGCGCCCCGTCTCCCAAGTCGGATGCCAAGGCCCGCGACTTCGCATTGCCGTGCACCGCGTGCTGCGGGAACTCAGCAGGCAGGCTCGCAACCTTTGCGTATTGCGGGCATGGGGCACGGCGGCGCCGTGCCCCCTACAGCTGCGAAGTCGCAGGGTCTTCGCCGGGGTCCTTGACGCGTCGTCCGAGTGCGCACGCCGTGAACACTCCCCGCCCTCCCCGGTAGGGCCACAGCGCTGCCGTGCCCTCGAACGCGGGCTCGACGCCCCACTCTCCCGGCCGCGCTCGTCTTCGTGCCGCCGCACCGCCCGCGATGTGAGTCTGTCTCACCGCACCGATGCGGAACGGCGACGGCTCACCTCGCCGGCGCCGCGGGCATCCCGCCCCCGCCCGCCCCCCGCGGGCGCGCCTCCAGGATGCGCCGCGGGTTCTCCTCGAAGAGCCGCCTCGCGCGCTCCGCCCCCGCGCGACGGACGATGACGTCGCGGACGGCCGCCAGCAGCGGCGGGCGCCACGACACGCCGTGCGCGTCCGAGCCGATGAGGTGCACCTGGTCCAAATCCAGCAGCAGGAACGCCAAGTCCCGCGCGGCCGTGCCGAAATCACCCGTGAACGACCCGCCGGTCACCTGCATCCACGCGCCTTGCCTGAGCAGCGACTCCACCCCCTTCGGCGACGACTGCAGCTCGTCGTTCCGCTCCGGGTGCGCGATGACCGGGGTCACGCCCTTCAAGCGCAGCCGAAATAAAAGGTCCGGGACCACGCCCGGCACGCGTTCGAAGGGAAACTCCAGCAAGAGATGCCGCCCGCGATCCGCGAGCGTCGGCAGCTCGCCGGACGCGAGCAGGTCGAGGATCGACTCGTGGACGTGTACCTCCCCCCCGGGCACCAGCTCCAGCCCGATCCCTTCCTCCCGCAGAGCCTCTCGCAGCTCCGCCACCTTGCGCAGCACCAGCGAACGCGGCGTGGTGTAGGCGCCGTTCAGCGTGTGCGGGGTCGCGAACTGTGTCCGGATGCCGTCCGCCCACGCCTTCCGCGCCATCGCGAGCGCGTCCGCCGGCTCCTTCGGCCCGTCGTCCACGCCCGGCAAGACGTGCGCGTGGAGGTCGATCACGCCTTTTCCTTGTCCACCGCCGCCGCCGCCGCCGCACCCGAGCGCTTCGACGACCGGCCCTTGCCCCCGCCGCCGGCCGCGTCCTCCGACTGATAGTACGAGTAGTCGTACGCGCCGTAGTAGTAGCCGCCGCGGCGCTGCGAGATCCCGTTCAGGACCACGCCCAGGATCCGGGCCTTCACCGCGCGCAACAGGTCGCGCCCTCGCCCCACCACGTCCCGCCCGATGTGCGCGGCGCGCACGACGAGCACCACGCCGTCGACAAGCGGCGCCAGCACGCAGGCGTCCGTCACCGCGATCACGGGCGGGCTGTCGATCACGACGCGATCGAACCGCTCCCGCGCCCGCGCGAGCACCTCGCGCATCCGCTGCGAGCCCAGGAGCTCCGAAGGGTTCGGCGGGATCGGGCCGCTCGGCATGATCGCGAGGTTCTCGACGTCGGTCTTCTGCGCGGCCTCCTCCAGGGTGGACTCGCCTACGAGCAGGCTGGAAAGTCCGATCGCGTCGTCCGCGGCGAACGCCTTGTGGATGCGCGGGCGCCGCAGGTCGGCGTCGATGAGCAGCACGCGATTACCCGCCTGCGCCATCGCGATCGCCAGGTTGATCGAGGTCGTCGTCTTTCCCTCGCGCGGGCCGGAGCTGACCACGAGGACGGTCCGTACGGTCTCGCCGGCCGGCGCGGAGAAGAGCACCGCGGTCCGGATCCCGCGGAAGGACTCCGAGATGTGGCTCTTCACGTCCGTGAAAGCCACGCGGTCCCGGTCCTTCTCGTCGGACTTCCCCTCCATCATCGGGACGTGGCCGAGGTACGGCAGCTTGAGCGCGGTGTCGACGTCCTCGGGCGTCTTGACCGAGTTGTCGAGGTGCTCGATCAGGAAGGCGAGCCCGACGCCCAGCACGACGCCGAGCACGAGCCCCAGGGTCATGTTCGTGCCGGGCTGCGGGCGGAAAGGCACGGTCGGCTGGAGCGCGCGATCGACGACGCTCACGTTGTTCGCATCGACGGAGGACGTGACCGCCGCCTCCTGGATGCGCTTCACGAGATTCTGGTAGAGCGCGCGCGTGGTCTCCACCTCGCGCGACAGCGAGGCGTAGGCGGTCGCCAGCCGGTCGTTGGCGAGCTTGGCGCCTGACTGGGCTTCGAAGGCCTGCCGCGTCTTCTCCTCGTTGCGGAGCGCCGCGTCGTAGCGCGCGCGCAAGCCGTCGATGACGTTTTTGACCTCGGCGACCATCGCCTTGCGCACGGTCTCGAGCCGCGACTGGAGCGCGATCATGCGCGGATGCTTCGGCCGGTACTTCTTCGCGGCCTCGTTCCAATCCTGCTGCAGCTTCCCCTCTTCGGTGCGGAGCGCGGCGATGCCGAGGTTTTCGCGCACCTCGAGGAAGGTAAGGATCTTGGGGTCGTCCGCGGGGACCTGCTTGAGCGCGTCGAGGGTCGCGTCGAGCGAGCGCCGTTCCTTCTCCGCGGCCGTCACCCCCGACGCCAGCTCGTCCAGCTTCGTGGAAACGACGTTCGCCTGTTCGCCGAGGGTCGCGAGTTTGTTTTTCTCCTTGAACTCCTGGAGGGAGCGCTCGCCGTCGTCGAGCTTCTTGCGCAGGTCCTCGGCCTCCTTGGCGAGCTGGGTGGTGAGGGCGCGCACGTCCCCGACCCGGCGCGCGAGGGCGTCCTCGATGTAGGCGTCGACGACCGCGTTGTTGATCTCCGTGATGAGCTTGGGGTCGGTTCCTTCGGTAGTGACGCTCAGCAGCCGGCTGTTTTCGACGGTCGAGACGCGGAGCGCGCCCTGGACCGCGCCGGCGGTCGCCGCGCCGCCCCCGCTGCCGGCGGCCGCCATCCGCGCGGCCACGCGCTCCGCGAAGGAGCGGCTCTGCATGAGCCGGATCTCGGTGGAGTAGAAATCGACCGACGCCGCCGTGGACTTGTACAGCTCGTCGAGAGTCGTCAGCCGCGGGGTCTGCCGCTCGATGAGGATCGTCGAGGCGGCCCGGTACATCGGGATGGTACGCCAGGTCTGGAACGCGGCGCCCACGAAGAAGAGCGTGACGACGGTGACGACCACCCAGAGCCGCTTGAGCACTACCCGCAGGTAATCCCGCAGGCCGAGTTCGCTCTCTTCCATGGGTCGCGAGGCCCTCCGTCGGCCGTGATCGGAAGCAAGTTTTGGTGGATCGAACAAGTGTGGCCGCGAGGCCGAAGCGGAGGGGGCGGAAGGGCGCGCTCAGACCGCTCCGTCACGGTCGCGGTTCCGTTCCGAATGGCCGCGTCGGCCTCGCTCAGAAGATCGATTCGGGCACGTACACGATGTCGCCGGGCAGGAGAGGCACGTCCTTGTCGAGCTTGCCGTCCGAGACGATCTCGGAGATGTCGACGACGATGACCTCCTGCTTCCCGCCTTCCTTCTGCCGAAGGATCTTGGTCTTGCTCTCACGGGCGACTTTGTTGAACCCGCCCGCCATGCTGATGGCCTGCGTGACGGTGAGCTTCTTGTCGGAGGGGATGTCGTACGCCCCCGGATTGTTCACGTTGCCGAGGACGTAGACCTTCTTGAGCGCGGGGACGAGCACGACGTCGTCGGGCAGGACGGCGAGGTCCTTCTCCACGAGCCCTTGTTCGGTGATCTCGAGCGTGTTCACGTCGAGCGTGATCCGTTCCTGGGAGGAGATCGACTTCTTGCGGAAGATGCGGACCTGGTCGCGGGCGGCATCGGAGGCGAACCCGCCGGCCATGCTGATGACCTGCATGAGGGAGAGCGTGCGCTCGCTCGGCAGCTCGTGGGGCGTGGGCGTCTTGATGCTGCCGAGGAGGTAGACGAATTTCTTCGCGTACGCGGTGATGGCGACGGAGACCGCGGGGTCCACGAGGAAGTCGGCATTGAGCTTGTCGCGGACCTCCTTCTCGACGGCCTCGGGGGCCTGGCCGGCGACGTGCAGCTTGCCGATCAGCGGAAAGGTGAGAATGCCGTCCGGCGGGACGACCGCGGTGACGTCCAACTCGTCGTGGGAGACGACGCGGATGCGCAGCGTGTCGCCCGGGTAGACGACGTAGGGGTCGGCGGCAACCGGCGTAACGAGGAGCAGTGTTCCGGCGAAGGCGAGGAGCAGCGCCGCGGCACCGGCGTGTTGGGCGCGGGTTCGCAGGGGGCTCGGGCTCCTGTGCCCGTCATGCTTGGGATGGAACGCCACGGAAACCACGGATTTCACGCGAGGATACCCCTTGCGAATTTGCGAAATGGTCGTTGGCCGGCGCCTCAGAGGCCGAAGGGCGTGTCTTGGGGGAACGAATTCTCGGAGCCTGATTCGCGAAACAGGCGGAAAGTCGTGGCCCGTTCTTCGCCGACCGCAAGCAGGAGTGAACCCGACGGAGACGTCGGACACGCTGAGACCGCTCCCTCACGGTCGCGGTTCCGTTTGGCCCTGCGCTCGCTTGGCGCTCTTTTCGTCCTTCGGCGTGTTCGGCGTCTTCGGTGGCTCGTCTCTTCGGTGGCTCCCATCGGCTGCGCCGACAGCCCCCGACCCGAAAACGGGCGCGGGGGCGCCTCCTCGTGGGAGACGCCCCCGGGCCGCGGTGTTTCGTGTGGGTCGCCGCCGGTGAAGCGCTGGGGACGCTAGAAGTTGACCGTCGTGCTGACCATGACCCGGTTGTCGTCGAACTGGCGATTGTTGTCCCGCGAGTACTTCGCTTCGAAGGCGTAGTTGAGGTCGAAGATCCACCACTTCCGGAACGCGTAGGACGCGCCGGCGGTGAGGCCGATGCTCTCCGTGTCGGCCGCGCCCTCAAAGGGAAGTCCCAGGAGCACGGTGTCCTCGAGGGACTCGTCTTCGTTCGAGTAGAAGCCGCCCGCGGTCGTGGACCACTTGTCGTCGATGGTGTGGCTCCAGTCGAGGCTGACGCGGTTGACGAGGATGAAGTTGCTGCGCACCGAGTTGATCTGCTCGCGGAGGTAGGTGAAGGCGACGTTGTCCTTCGCGGTGAGCTGGTAGTTGGCCGAGCCCACGGCGACGACGTCGGAGAACTCCTCGTCGTCCGGGCTGCGGTTCTGCGCGACGGCCCCGGCCTCGTCGAAATCGAACTGGGCGGAACGGGTGCCGATGCGGGCCAGCACCTGGAGCTTCTCGGTCACCTGGCCGCGCACGCCCACGGTCGCCTCCCAGGCGGTGTAGTTGTTTTTGAAGCCGTGCTCAAACTCCGTGTCCGAGTAGGTGAAGTTGC
The DNA here is from genome assembly GCA_016197205.1 of Planctomycetota bacterium. Taxonomy (GTDB): domain Bacteria; phylum Planctomycetota; class MHYJ01; order WSZJ01; family JACPWG01; genus JACPWG01. The sequence goes on along the minus strand of JACPWG010000133.1, from coordinate 9,924 downwards.
CGATCAGGTCGGTCTTCGCGGTCAGGTGGTACGTCCCGTTGACGAGGAACGTGTCCACGTGGTGGTTGAAGTCCGCGAAATCCCCCTGAAGGACGTTGAACTGGTCGCGGTGGTAGGCCAACTCGACGCCGAAGGTGTGGAGATCGAAGCCCAGGGCGATGCCCATCGAGTACTGCTCGACGGAGAGCCGGTCGGAGAACTGGGTGCCGACGTTCTCGACGGAGCGCGTGAGGTCGATGGGGCTTTCGGTCTTCTCGACGCGTGCATCCACGTTGATGTGCATCGGCCCCGGGTTCCAGCGCGCATCGGTACCCGCGAAGTGCTCGGTCGAGTCCTGGTCGCCGTTGTCGGCGAAGACGTTGCCGCGGAGCGTGTAGTTCGCGTCCCAGGAAACGGTGGGGGACGGGTCGTAGGTGAAGGACACGCCCGGGCTGAAGTGGGTGATCATGTCGGCGGTGCGCCCCCGCGGGGCGCGTGCGATGTTCGAGTCGTATTCGATCATGGTATTGAACGTGGGAAGGATTTTGAACTTGTCGCTTCCCAGGTTCATGAGCCGGTCCTGGCTGTCCTCGGCGCGCAGCCTGCCGGGTTGGGCTGCGAGGAGGGACCCTGCGACTGCGAGGGCCAGGGCGGCCTTGCCGAACCAGCGTTCCATCTTCACTTCTTGCCTCGAACCGGGTCACCGGGGACGGGTCAATGCACGGAAGCCTGGGCGGAGCGGAGGCGCGGTTTACCCGCCGGGGCTCGTGTCGTTCGGCGTGATCTCCGCCGGGGTCGACGGTTCCTTGGCCGGGGCGGGCTCGCCCGTCCCCTGGCTCGGGGGGGTGGAGCCGCTGTCTGAGCCGGGTGTCCCGCCGGGCTGCTCGGAGGCGGTCCCCGTGGTCGTGGACTGGCCCGCGTTGAACGTGCCGGTCGTGCCGTCCTGCTGCGTCACTTCGACCGTCCCGGAGGTCACCGCGATGCCGTAGGTGCCGTTCGCGTTGAGGGTGATGCCGACCCCGTCGCCCGTCGTCATGTTGATGGTGCCGCCGGGGAGCACCACGCTGAGGGGCGCGCCCGCGTCGTTGACGACGCTGAAGCTGAGGAGTCCGCTCACCGGATTGAAGTTGACGGAGATCTCCTGGCCGGAGAGCAGCGTCGCATTCGTGTTGACCGCGGTGTTGAAGAAGAGCACGGAACCGCCGTCCACGTGCACGCCGGCGGTCGTGCCGGTGACGCTGACGGCGACCGTCGTGCCCTTCACCGCGGCGACGCCGCTCGGGGTTTCGAATTCGGTGAAGATCGACGTCTGGGGCTTCACGTCGCTCCAGATCTTGCCGGCGAGGACCTTGACCTTGCGGCCCACGGTCTTGCCCGCGGCGCGGCCCACGCGGGCCTTCTCGTCGAGTCCGCCCTCGGAGATCACGACGTCGCTCTGGGGCGCGTCGACCCGCAGGAGGCTTCCGTCCGGGAAGAGGATGCTCGTGGTGCCGTCGGCGCCGGTCAGCACCTCGTCGCCGGAGTAGATGGCGCTGTTCTTGATCTTGGAGCCCACCTTGGCCAGGGCTTTGAGCTCGCCGGTCTTGGCGTTCTTGATCTTCACCTCGCCGGAGAAGTCATTGACCTGGGCGATGCGGTCGGGCGCTTCGTCCTGGGCGAAAAGTGACGGGGCCAGGAAGAGGGACGCGAGCGCCGCGGTGGACCAAGCCCACCGGGGAAACTGGAACATGGACCCTCCTATCCACTAGAGGCGCATACCGTTTGGGGCCCGAAGGGGGCGTACTCTACCCAGCGTCCGGTACGGAAGTCAAGGAAAATGCGGGCATGGTTCAAATCGCCGCCGACGTAGTGCCCCTACGGAGATCGGCCGACGGCGAGCTGTGACCCGGCTTTGATCCATGCCCAAATGCGACCTGGCTCTCCGGGACGACGCGGAGAGGGCTCCATCGGAAGATCGGCAAGCCGGGCGGGTGACTGGAGGGGAATCCGCCGGGCGGGCCGCGGAGGTCAGGGGTGGGGATCGGCGGGGGCGGCGCCCGGAGGCGCGCCGGTCGGTCGTTGCGTGTCGAGGGGAGGGACCTGGGGCGGAGCCGCTGCGGGCGGCGCCTCGGCCGGCGAGCCGAAGAGGGGCGAGGCGGGGGGGAGGTCCGACCCGTCTCCGGACAGTGACAGGTCCGTCATCTTCTGTCCGTCCAGGTATTCGATCGTGCGGTCGTCGCGGATGTCGGCCAGCCGCTTCATGGCCTCGATCATGCGCTGGCAAGAGGCGTGCGCGGCCCCCGCCAGCTTCTGCGCGCGCGGCGCCAACTCTTCCCGGCAGCGGACGAGGAGTTCGAGGTTGCCTTGAAGGGCCGTCAACGCGTTGTTCATTTGATGCCGCACGGCGAGCGCGAGCTCGCCGAGGGCGGCGAGCCGCTCGGTCCGCACGACCTCTTCGTGCGCCGCGAGGATCTCCTTTTCGAGGTGGAAGAGCCGGGAAGCCAGATCGCGCAACATGCCGCGGCGCATCGCCCCCTCGCAAACGGCGAGCAGCGTCTGGATGTCCACAGGCTTGCGGATGTAGTCGTCGACGCCCGCGCGCATCATCTCCACGACGAGCTCCTCGGAGCCGAAGCCCGTCACGACAATGATGCCGACGGCCGGGAGCACTTCGCGTCCGTACCGAACGACCGACAGGCCGTCCTGTCCGCCGGGGAGGCGGTAGTCGACCACGAGGACGTGCGGCCGCTCGGAGCGGATCTTTTCGAACGCCTCCTCCCCCGTCACCGCGCGCGCAGGCCGGAAGCCGGCCCCCGCCAGGACGTGCGACCAGGTCAGGGCCGTGTCGTCGTCGTCCTCGACCAGGAGGACCCGTCCTCGGAACTGGGCCGCGGTCGGCCCGCTCACCGGCCGGCGCGGCCCCGCCAGCCGCGCCGCCAGCTCCTCGGCCGCGAGCGGCAGGCGCAGCTCGCCGTCGAATTTCGCCTCCGTAAGGCAGAGGCCGAGCAGCCCGGAGCGCTGGCGCTCCACGACCAGGAGGACAGGGATCCCGTTCAGCCACGGGACATCCGGGGACTTCATCATGCGCCCGAGGTGGACGGCCTCCAGCCCCACGCTCTCCGCATCCACGAGCACGAGCTCGATCGCGGAGCCGCGCAAGGCCTCGAGCGCGGAGAGCGCGGTCCCGACCCGCCGGACGACGGTTCCCGGCTGCCCGGCGAGGAGGCGGCGGACCTCCTGTTCGAGGGACGTGCGATCGGTCAAGAGGAGCAGGGTCTTGTCGGCCATCTGCCTCGAGCGGCTGAAGCCGCGAGCGTGGGGCGTCCCGGGGACGGCGCTGGACGCGGTGGGAGACAACAAGCCGAAGTGAAGCTAAAACCGATCTCTCCGCGCGTTGCCAGAGATCCTCGCCGGTAGAGGACGGTGGACTCAGCGCCCGGCCTCTGCGTCTCCGCGTCTCTGTGTAAGAGTCTCGCATTCGCCCCACGCGGCCGGGTCGAATTTCAAATTGCAAAAAGTCAAATTTCGCCCGCGTCTAGCTGGGACGCGGAGCCATCATCTAGCCATTTGCCGGCGTCGGTCGAGTTTAGCCTCAGTTCGGGTTGTTGGCGGGAAAAGGGGCCGCGGGCTTATGCCGCCGAGGGGACCCGTTCGCGCGCACTCCGTGGGGCGCTACTCAAGCAGCACCCACCGCGCCCGCCGAGCGCCGGCCGGCCCGGGCCCCACGACCGTTGAAAAGGGGATGGCTTCGGCAAGGCCCCCGTGTCCTGCTCCGCAGCCTCGTCGTCGCCGGAGCACGGCCTTCGAGCGACCGCCGTTGCCGGAGAGAGAGTAGGCTCTCGCGTCGCGAAAGTCCACCCGGCTATCCTACGACATGGAGGCGGGTTGTCAAGAGTGATGATGGGTAGGGCCCGTAAGAAAATAACTCGCCCCTTTGACGCGCAGGAGGGCGACATGAATTCTCAATGCTCCGTTTTCAAGACTCAGACAAGGCTCAAGGTTCAATTCTCCATGACCACCACGGAACGCAGCCCGGGCACGGGATTGCGGACTCTGAGCCTTGAACTTTGAGCATTGTCTGAAAATTGAGCATTGAGCCTTGAGCCTTTTCCCGAGGAACTCCCTGGTTTCCGAACGGCATGAGTTGTTTCTTGACGGGCCCTTAGTACCGCCCCACAGCATTGGGTGACCAATTTCCTCGGCGATTTCGGCCGCCTGCTTCGTTGCGCTCGCTCGTCGGAGTTCTCCGTTACTACCCCTCGCTCGCGCGCCTCGCGGGCGGCCGAACTTGCCTTCGGCTATTGGTCACCGACTTCCGTGGAGCGGTATTCAGACCGCTCCCTTACGGTCGCGGTTCGGTTCTTGATCCTGCGCGGTCGCCGCTACCCCGTGTGCGCCTCGCTCCAGTCGACGTACTTGCGCATCTCCTCGGGAGTGGTCTGGGGGTGGATACGGGCGCGGGCGTGGTCGAAGTCCTCGGGGGTGAGGTCCCGGACGCGGATCTGATACTTCTGGACTTCGTCGAGGCCGGCGTCCACCAGGCGCGGGAGGTCGCGGTTCATCTCCGCCACCATCCGGCTCGAGACCTCCTTGCAGAAGCCCTCGATCTCCCGGCCGCTCATGCCTTCGGTAAGGCGGACCAGCATCTCGGGATTCGCCGAGGAGCGGAAGCCGCGCTTGTAGAGGTGCAGGAACAGGATCCGCCGGCGCGTCTCCGCGTCGGGGAGCGGGATGAGGATCTTTTTTTCGAAGCGGGAGAGAATCGCGGGGTCGAGGTCCCACGGGCGGTTCGTCGCGGCGATCGTGAGGACGTAGATGTCCCGCCGGCCTTTCTGTTCCAGGCCGTCCAGCTCGGAAAGGAGGGTCGAGAGGAGGCGCCGCTCCGGGCCCGTGTCGCCCGAGTCGCGCCGCGCGCACAGGGACTCGAACTCGTCCAGGAAGATCACGGACGGGGACGCATCCCGGGCCATGCCGTACAGCTCGGAGACGATCTTCGACGACTCGCCGAAGTACTTCGACAGCACTGACGAGACTTTCACGTTGAAGAAAACGGCCGGGACTCCCTCCGAGTTGCGGAGCGCGTTCGACGTCGCGGCGGCGAGCAGCGTCTTGCCCGTGCCGGGCGGCCCGTAAAAGAGGATGCGGGTCCAAGCGGACAGGAGCAGCCCCTCCGGGGGCTTGGCGAGGGTGATGCCGAGGGCGTACTTGATGCCGTTCTTGGTCTCGTCGAGCCCGCCCACGTCTTCCCAGGTCAGCGGCGAATACGTGATGAGCTGGGAGACGGCCGCGCGGATCTCCGGATTCGCGCCCGCGCCCGGGGTCGCGCCGGGCCCGGCGCCCGCGTCGTCGTCCCGATCGTCTTCGCCCCCCGCGCCGCCCCCGCCGGCCGGCTCGCGCTCCCCGGCCGAGCCCCCGCCCGCCGCCGAGCCGGGCGCGGACGCGAGGCGCGGCGCCGGGTATTTCGCGGCGGCCGACCGCGCGGGCGTCCCCCCCGGCTCCGGCGCGGCCTCTCCGCTCCGCAGCCGGCGGGCCACCTCGCGCCACTCAAGCACCTTTTTTTTGCGGCGCAGCTCGGCCTCGCGCCCGATGGCCTGGTCGGCGTAGATGGCCATCAGGTTCGCGGCCTTCTCGTACGCCGCCGCGGCCTTCGCCGGCTCGCGCCGGTCGACGTGCTCCTTCGCCCGCGCCAGGGCCTGCTTGATCGGGTCGTGAAGGTCCATGGGCTACGTCGTCCCTTCGCTTTCCGGCCGGCGGTCCCGCTTCTCCTTGACCGCCTTCTCCGCCAGCTTGATCCCCTCCTCCGCGCTCTCGATCTCCCCCTCGTCCATGCGCTGCCAGATGTCGATCAGCTCCATGCCTTCCTTCCCGACCTCCTTCAACACGTCGTCCAGCGGGGTCTCCGCGGCGCCGACGAGCTGGTTCAGCTTGTCGAGGTAGAGGTCGGTCGTGATCTTGTCGTCCTCCAGGAGCCGCGCCAGCTCCTCCTCGCGCACCCGCGACAGGAGGCCCATCACCCCCTCCTTCGCGTCCCGCTGCCGCTCCAGCGCCCGGCGCACGACCGAGAGGGTCATCGCCTCCTTCGAGAGCCGCATGTGCTCCCGCTCCGCGTCGACGAGCTGCAGCTTCTTCTGGCGGAACAGCCGCGCAAGCTGCTTCCGACGCACCGGGGACTTGAGCTTCGAGCCGCGGGCGAAGATCTCCTCCTTCTCCTGCTCCAGCTTCTCGATCCGGGCCACGCACTGGTGCTCGCGGATGTCCAGCCGCGCCGCCTCCCGCCGCACTTCGTCCAGCGAGGGAGGGGCCTTCGCGCGACCGGCGCGGGCGAAGAAATCGAAGAGAGGCATCAGTGCTTGTCCTCCTCGATCGACTCCCAGCCCGCGGCGTCCACCAGGCGCACCTGGCCGTCAAAAAAAAGCACGCACTTCCGCTTGCCGCAGTTGGGGTCCGACGAGTCCGGGTCGTGCAGGAACGCCCTCTCGTAGAGGACGGGCAGCCGCCTGGGGTCCACCGCCGAGTGGGTCGGATCGTCATACACGAACGACGAAGGCGGATCCCCCGCGGCGGCCCCCTCGCCGGCCGCCGGGCACAAGAGCTCGGCCGGAGCGATCCCCCCTTCCGCGCACAGCTCGGACAGGCTCTCCGGGTACCGCCCGAGGTGTTGCTTCGCCAGCTTGACCCGCGCCCACAGGCCGAGGAGATGGGAACGGCAGATCGCGTCCTCGACCCCGCTCCTCGCAGGGACGACCCGCACGACGGGGGGAGTCGGTCGCACGCGGAAGGGCCCGGGGTGGTGGCGGTCGCGCACGCCGAGCACGAAGAGCACGGCGGCCCCGGAGCCGGCGAGCATCCCCAGGAACCCGAGCACGATGCCGGCGATGGCCATGCCCCGCCCCTGGAGCACCGCCGGCGGCCGCGCGATGGCGCGGAGGCCCATGACGCCGAGGACGACGGCCGCGAAGCCGCCGGGGACTGCGAAGGGGAAGCAGCAACTGAGGAGCAGCGAGAGGAGGCCGAAGACGAGGCCGGCCACGGCCAGGCTGCTGTTCGGATGCGTCGCGGCGGGGCGCGCGGGCGCGCCCTGGGCGCCGGCGGCGGGCGGGAGCGACGGCGCGGGGGGAAGCAAGGCGCCGGGCGAGGGCAGGGGCGGGTACGGTTCCGGCGGGAAGGTCGGAAGGCTCGCCGGCGGGGGCACGGGCGGCGGCGGGAGCTGCCCCCACGCGGGAGCGGGCGGCAAGGGGGTCCCGGCGCCGGGCACAGGGGGGGGCTCAGGAAGAGACAAGCGGGGCGGGGGGGGCGGGGGCGCGTCCGATGAAACCATCAGGCCGGGGCCCGAGGCGGCATCCAGCGCAGGGGGGGTGCCGCCGATCGCGGGCGGCAACGGCGCAGCCGCCGTCGGGTCAGGGGCACGGACGATGCTCAGGCACGACGGGCAGCGCACGACCTGCCCGGCCAGAGAGTCGGGCACGGACAGGCGCTTGCCGCACGCGCAGGCAAATTGGATCGACATGGCGTAATCGCTCGCGGAAAAGGTCGGAAAGTTCCGGGGTCACGGGGTGCGCCCGTCGCGTTCCGGCTCGGGGGGCTTCCGTTCCTTTTTTTTTCTAAGCGAAGGGGACGGGCCTTCCAAGTCCTCGTCGGCGACGTCGTCCATCGCTTCCCAGGTCTTGAGCACCTCCATGCCCTCCGGCCCCACGTCCTCGGTGGCGTAGGCCGGATCGGTCGCGAGACCCAGCAGGCCGTCGAGCTTCTGGAGATACACGTCCTCGGCGATCCGGTCGTCCTCGAGCAGCCGCAGCAGCTCCGCCGCCTTCTCGTCGTTCACGGAGGTCAGGATCGCCGACAGCGGGCTCTTCGACCGCTCCAGCGCGGCGCGGATCCGCCCGAGCGTCAGAAGCTCCTTCGAGCCGCGGTTCAGCTCCCGGTCCAGCATCCCCATCCTCGCCACGAGGTCGCCAAAACGACGGGCATAGAGCTTCCGCCGGGCGAGGGACCGGGTTTTCGCGCCCGCCTGAAAGATCGACTCCTTCTCGGCCTCCAGCTTTTCCATCTGGGCGACGGCCTGCGTTTCCCGCAGCTCCAATCGCTTTGATTGGCGATGGGTGTGGCTACTTTTCGTAGGCCCCCTGAAGGGGGTACTACAAACAGTGGGTGCTGCTCTCGAAACCTACTGTTCGTAGTACCGCCTTCAGGCGGTCTGGGCGCTGTCGTCGAAAAGTAGCCACACCCATTGGCGATTGACGATTGACGATTCACCGGCGACGTGTGAACGCTTGCTCGTGCCTGGCGCGTCGGTCCTCCGGCGAACCCCGTGCGTGACAGCCCCGGCCGGTGCTACTGCCGCTCGTTAAGCAGGAATCGGCAATCGGCAATCAGCAATCGACTGCGCTCCCCGCCTCGTCCCGACCGAGGAGAAACGCGCCGGACACTCGCAGAGTCGACCCCGGGGCGAAAAGCGCCGGCAGCAGCGCGACGAGCGCCAGCGCGGGACCGCTCTCCCGCATCCCCACGATGCCGACGAGCGCGACGAGCAGGAAACCCACCGTCGCCGCGGTCCAGCGGGCCAGCTCCCGGCGCGCCGGCGCGTCCGCGTTCACGAAGAAACCGCCGACCAGCGGGAGCCCGGCCGCGAGCGGAACCAGAAAGCCGGCCGCCAGAATGGCCGCATACCGTAAATCCGGGAGGACGGTGCTCGCGGCGCGATACGCCCGGGCCACCTCGAGCGCCAGGCACACGCACGCGCCCTGGCCCACGAAGGCCAGCAGGAGCCATGCCACCAGAAAGCCGCCCACGGCCCGGCCACGCGCCCCCGCCGCGTACTGCGCGAAGGCGAGCGCCATCCAGAGCGTCAGGTACCTGCCCACGAGCGAGGCCGCGACCGGCGCCGGATAGCGCCCCAGGGGCGAGCCCGCCCGCACGGTCGCGAGCTCGAACCCGGTCCACACGCGCTCCTCGTGGCGAACCACACCGCCGGCCCCCGGCGGCGCGCCCGGGACCGGCACGCTCTGCCTCAGCCACGGCAGACACGCCGCGCCGGCCAGCAGCCCGAACACCCACACGTGCCGGAAGAGCTGTCCGTACTCCGAGAGCCCCTTCCGCCACACGGTTATTCGATCTCCTTTTCCGTACCCTTGCCGCGCCCCTCCCCTGCCTTGCGCTTCTCCTTTTTCTCCCGGCGCTCCTTCGCTTCCCCGGCCGCGCCCTCGCGGTCATCGGGCTCGCCGAAGAGGTCGTCCGGGTCTTCCTCCTCGCCGTCTTTCGCGTGCTCCCCCCCCGCGTCTTTTTCCATTTCGGAGAGGATGCCCTCGAGGTCCTGATCGGGAGAGGTCGTGCTCATGCTGCTCTGGAGCCCCTCGACCATCGCCACCGTCTGGTCGATCTTTTCCCCGTACTCGCGGTCCGCGATGGCCAGGTCCTCCACCAGCTTCATCTCGGGGATCGGCTGCTCCTCCTGCGCCACCAGGTTTTCCAGGAGCTGCGTCAGGACCTGGTAGACCTTGAGCGGCTTCGCGAGCGACGTCTCGATCCGACGGTTGATCTCGGCGATCTTCGCGCGGACCTCCTGCACCTGCCGCGCGAGATACACCCGCTGGGACGCGCCGGTCTCGGAGCGCCCCTTTTCGAGCAGCTCCTTCTCCTTCGCGGTCAGGACCCCCACGTCGTCGAGCGCCCGCGCCTTGCTGTCCTCCAGCCGGTGGCGCGTCTCGCGTGCGAGCTTGAGCGCGTCCTTGCGCTTCTTCGGGTTCTTCAGGAGCGTGGTCATCTCGTCCGAGACTTCCCGTCGCCCCGTCAGCCGCTTCATGAGTTCGTTGAGTTTGTCCAGCACCGCGCGACCTCTCTAGTGCAGCGTTGGGAGTCCAGAAACGATGCCTGGGGGCGCGGGCCTCCCTCCTTCGCTCGCCAGTGGCGAGCTAGCGCCCGCGCAAAAATAACTGCGCAGATTCGGACCTCGAGGCTCCTGGGGGCGCG
>JACPWG010000014.1 GCA_016197205.1 Planctomycetota bacterium | reverse complement strand
GCTCCCGCCTCGCCAGTTCGTAGTGCGTCGGCATCTTCATCGACGCGCTCATGCCCGACCCGTCCTCGGTCAGCGGCGCCATGTCCATTTCCACGCCCAGGTCGATCGTGGACGACTGGAGGCGACCCTCGCCCGTGTTGAATTCCGCGGTCCCCTTCAGGTCGTACGCCAGCCGCTTCAGCTTCATCGCCTGGCCCATCTTGTTCGAGCCGACCATGTCCTTGCCTTCGAATTTACCCGTCACCCCGAGGTTCGCGATGCCGTCCTTCACGGAGAGAAGCTCGTACTCGAGCTCGAGCGTCAGCTCCTTGTCCAGCTTGACCTCCGTAGGGACCGTGCGGGTCACCTTCCAGTGCGCGCCCACCGCCGGTTTGGAGCCGTCCGCCGGAAAGGAGGGCTGCATGAACGCGACCATGACCCCCGGATCGAAGGCGCTGCCCGGTCCGCGTGCGGTTCCCAGCCGCTCGATCTCGGTGCCCACTCCGGTCGCGGGGACGCGCAGCCTCGCCGTCGGGCCCGCGAACATCTCCTCGACCATCGCCTTCACTTGTGGGTCCGCGTGCGGGGAGCGCAGCACGCCCGCCATCGACATTCCCTGCGCGGACATTTCGACGTCCATGCCGCCATGGCCGTCCTGCTCGGTCTTCATCGTCATCCGATCCATCGCCACCTCCGACACGACCCGCGCATCCCCCTTTCCGTCCGCCCCCTGCGCGTCGGCCTCCGTCGTGTGGTAGTCCACGCTCATGTCGTTTTTCTGGTGCGTGGTCTTGCTCTCGCCCGTTCCCTTCGAGAGCACGATGTCCCCTTGCATCCGGATGACGAGCGTCCAGTTGGTGACGCGCCCGGGTTTGGAGGCATAGGCCAGGGGACAAATTTCCTGGGCAAGGCCCCGGCCGAGAAACGCCGCGCCGGCGAGCGCGAGGGTGAGCGTGGCCGGGCGTGCCAAGCGGGCAAGCGACGACGAGGGCATGTGGGTTCTCCTGCGCGGAAGCGCCCTCGCGCGGCCCCCGTCGGCGGCGACGGAAGACGCGAGGGGCGCAAGGAAGGCGCCGGTCCGCCGGAGTCCGTCTCCGGTTCTCGGCCGGCAACGCGGACCAGGGTAGCACGCCTCGCGCGACCGCGCAAGCGTCGCCGACCCGTGAGGCGGGCCGCGCCCGCGACGCACAAATTGACGCCGGCGGCGGCAAGGCTATAATGGCGGTTTCCGGCCGCCGGCATTTGTCGCGACCTCCCCGGCGTTCCGGCCCCCTGCATCCCCGGGAAGGGCCCCTTTGCATGCCCCGCACCGACGCGGAACTCCTCCGCGACTGCCAAGGCGGTTCGCCCGACGCCTTCCGCGAGCTCGTGGAGCGCTACCAGCAGCGGGTCTTCTGGACGGCGAAGAACGTCGTCAACTCGCGTGACGTCGCCCAGGACATCACGCAGGACGCGTTCCTTCGCATCCACCAGGCGATCCACTCCATCGACGCGAATCGCAAATTTTTTCCCTACCTCTACCAGGTCGTCGTGAATCTCTGCATCGACCACCTGCGCAAGGAGGGGGGGGCGAAAAAGGTGTCCGTCGAGGAGATCGACGACATCGGCCACCGCGGACCGGGGCCCGCGGACCACGCGGAAACCCGGGAACTGAAGGACCACGTCCATTCCGTTCTCGCGCGTCTGCCGGCCAAATACCGCATGGTCATGACCCTGCGCGACATCCAGGGCTACACCTGCGAAGAAATCTCCGACATGCTGAAAATCAACAGCGCCACCCTCCGGTGGCGGCTCCACATGGCCCGCAAATACTTCAAGGAGATCTGGGAGTCCGTCCCGCGTCCGACGCCGCCCTAGCGCCCGCGCAAGAATTACTCTGCATTTTCGTGGATCGACCGATGCCTGGGGGCGCTGCCCAGAGGGCCGCGCCCCCAGGAGCCTCGAGGTCCGAGTCTGCGCAATTATTTTTGCGCGGGCGCCTAGCGGCCCGTTGACGAAGTCCAGGCACGAGGCCTGGGGGCGCGGGCCTCCCTCCTTCGCTCGCTTGCCGCGAGCTACGGAGCGCAGGCGGGCCCGCGCGAGCCGGCGCACCGTCTGCCCTGCGCGGCAGCTCCGGCTAGGCTTGGGTCGGAAGTCCGTCCAGGCAACACGCAGTGCCTCGTCTTCGAGCCTCGCACCATTTTCCCAACGCCCGGGATGCCCCCACCGTATAAGAAGCCGATGGACGCGACCCTTCCGGTTCGCGGTTTGAGGATCCGACTCATGCGCTGCCCTGAAGTCGAGGACCTGCTCCCCCTCCTCGCCGGGGGTGACCTGCCCAAGGAACTGTGCGAGGCGGTCGATGAACACCTCCTCGGATGCGCCCCCTGCGCCCGGTCCCGGGACGGCTATCGCTCCGCGCTGGCCGGGCTGGCCCTCCTGCGGGACGACGCGATGCCGCCCGAATTCTGGTCCCAACTGTCGGACCGGATCGTGTCGGCCGCCGCGCGGCAGACGCCTGCCGCACCCGTCTCGCTCTTCCGCGCCCGCGGGCTGACCCTGCTCCGCGGCGGATTCCCGCAGCTCGCCGCCGCGGCCGCGGTCTTCCTCGTCGGCATCGGTCTCGGGTTCTTCGTCCTCGAGCACGGCGGTCCCGCCGCCGGGACCCGCGGCGCAGACGGCGTCGCGCGCGTGCAGCCGGACGCCGCGCCCGCGCCCGGGCTCGGCGCGCCGAACCCCACTCCGTCCCGTGCGCCGTCCTTCGCCCGCTTCCAGCCGGCCTCACCGCGCGCGACGCCGGCCGGCGGGAGCCGCCATGTCTATGGCCTGAGCGACGTACCGGCGCCCGACCCTGCCTTCACCACGAAGCCGGGCGGTCTCGAGGTCCTTCTGCCGCCGCAGGGACCCCGCTACGGCTTCTCCCTCGAGGAGATCCACACGGTTTCCAGCGAGGACGTAACGGTCGGTTACTGATTCGAATCTCCGGGCCGTCGATCGCGGGCGCCTCAGGACCCTTCCCCGAGACGCAGCGCGGCCGGCGCGAATTAGGTTGGCTTTTCGTTCATGGCCAGGTCGCAGCGTCGGTTCTCCGTGTCCCGTCTCCTGCTGTTCGCCGCCGCCTTCGTCGGGGTCGGCGCCTTGCCCTGCCCCGGCCAGGACCTCGGACAGTTCGAGGAGCAGTTCATCTCGCTGGTCGAGCGCGCGCGTCCCTCCGTCGTCACCGTGACGTCGAGGTTCAGCCTTCGTCCCGACGCGGAGCGCACGGCCAAGACGGACGCGAGCGGCACGCCCCCCGCCCCCGCCCCCGCGGCCGGCGGCGCCGCCGAGGAAGAGCCGCGCGAGGACGACGACGCGGCCTTCCACGCCACCTTCTCCGGCGTCATCGTCCAGGCCGACGGCGTCATCGTCACCGTCGCGAACGCCGTGGACGGGGCGCGTTCGGTCGAGGTCAGGCTCTTCGACGAGACCCGCTATCCCGCGACGGTCGTCGGCTTCGATCGCCGCTCCAATCTGGGCGTCCTCCGCATCGCGGCAAAAGGCCTGCGGCAGGTGGAGTTCGCGGAGCGCGCGCATACGCGAGTCGGTGCCTGGGTCGTCGCGGTCGGCAATCCGTTCGGCCTCTCGCATTCCGTGTCGCAAGGCTTGATCAGCGGCATCGAGCGCAACCTCGGTGCCGGGTCGCGCACCTACACCGGGATGCTGCAGACTACCGCCCCCATCAATCCCGGGGATGCGGGCGGGCTCCTCGTGAATCTCAAAGGCCAGTGCGTCGGCATCATCTCCTCCACCTATCAGCGCGCCCCGTCGTTTTCGAACTTCTCCCGGATGATGGACGATCTCTCCCAGGACTGGGACCTGCCGCGCATGTTCAAGGATGCGCTGGACGCGGGGAAGGGCTCGGAAGGGGGGCCCGACGAAATGATCCGGCGGTTCTGGCAGCGGATGCGCGAACGTCGCGGTGCCGGCTCGGGCGGCGGCGCGGGCGGGGCCGGCGGCGCGACGGGCGGCCTCCAGGGCGGCTCCCCCGGTCCCGGCGGGCCCATGCTCGGCGCAGAGGGGATCAATTTCGCCACACCGGCGGACTCCGTCGCCCTCGTCGTGAAGCGCCTCCTGGCGACCGGCAAGATGGAGCGGGCGCGCCTGGGCGTCCGCGTACAGGTCCCCGATGCGGCGCTCCGCGCCCAGCTCTCCCTGCCCCAGGGACGCGGCATCGTCGTCTCCGACCTGGAAACCGGCGGGCCCGCCGAGGCGGCCGGCCTCCAAGCCTGGGACGTGCTCCTGTCCTTCAACGGAACCGAGCTCAGACGGCTCAGCGATCTCGAGCGGGCCGTGGCCTCGAGCATCCCGTCCACGGAGGTCACGCTCGTCCTCGTCCGCAAGGGGCAGCGGCTGGAGTTCAAGGTGAAGCTGGACGCCCGGCCGCCAGACGCGAAGTGATTTGTCGGGTGGATGGCAACTCGACCGATGGGGAACCACAGCTTTCCCTGAGCAGCCGATGGCCGCAACCCAAGGGTTTTCTTGCGACAATTTTTGCTTGGGTCGAACGCCACGAAAACCACAGATTTCACAGATTCTACGCGATTACACAGATTACGAATCTGTGAAATCGTCGTTAATCTGTGAAATCTGTGGTTCCGTCGTCGCTTGGCTGCGGCCCCGCCGCTCTGCGCCATCTGTGGCTGCCGCGGTGTTCGACCCCGGATGAGCGTCCTGATCCTGCCTACCAGCATCCTGACTGCGCGGAGGTCCATTCATGAAGCGATTCGTTTTGGTCGGTTCGTGCCTCGCGGCCCTCACGTTGGCGGTTTCGTTCCGCCTCGCCGCGGAGGACGGCGCGCCTTCCCCCCGTGACATCGAGAGCCGCATCCAGGAGCTGGGCTCCAGCGATGCGAAGGTCCGCGACTCGGCCACCGAGAAGCTGCGCAAGATGGGCGAAGCGGCGGTCCCCGCCCTGCGCGACGCGGCGAAGAGCGACGATGCCGAGGTCTCCACCCGTGCGCGCCAGCTCCTCGCCGAGGTGGAGCGCAAGACCGATGCGCCCTCCGAGGAGGCCGAGCAGCCGCGGCCCGGACGGCGACGCGCGCTGAGCCCGTTCGGCCAGGGTTTCAGCATCACCTTCGGCGGCCCCAGCTCCGTCCAGATCCAGCAGGATGCGAACGGACACCTCCGCGTGTCCGTCACGGAGGAGAAGGACGGCAAGTCGGTGACCGAGACCTACGAGGCCGACAGCGCCGAGCAGTTCCGGGAGAAGTTCCCGGAGATCGCGAAGAAGTACGGCCTCGAGAAGGGGGCTCGGGGGCGGCTGCCGCGTCTGGGCTTCCGCTTCTTCAATCCCGCCGACCCGGATCCGTTCGGGGGACAGGGCGGCCCCTTCAACCAGGAGCTCGAGCGGCAGATCCGCAATCAGATGAAAGGGCTGGAACGCGAACTGCAGGAAATGCTGAAGCAGCTTGGCGGCGCCGGCGGCGGAGCGATCCGGCGCTTCGGCCGCATCGACCAGCAGCCTCGGGAGGAGGCGCAGGGGGAAGAGGGCGGGCTCAAGGAAGAGGAGGACGACGACGCGGACGACGAGGAGCCACTCACGGAACCCGACCCGGAGGCGAAGGCCCCGGCGGCCCCAAAGGCGACGAAGCCGGCCGACCTGAAACCCGCGCCTGCCGCGGCTCCCGCCGCCGGCCGCCCCAACCGCGAGCTGGGTGTCGTCGCCGAGTACATCGACGCGCCGCTGCGCGCGCAGCTCGGCCTCCAGGGCGAAGAGGGCGTGCTGGTCTCCGAAATCAAGTCCGGAAGTCCGGCGGAAAAGGCCGGGCTTGCCCGCTATGACGTCATCCTGAAGGTCGGCGGCGCCCCGGTGACCACGCAGTGGGAGTTCCGCCGGCTCGTCCAACCGAAGCTCGCGTCGGGCCGGTCGTTCACGCTCGACCTCATCCGCGGAGGGAAGCCCCTCGCCGTGACCGTGAAGGGCGTGGACGCGGAAGAGAACCCGAACGGCAAGGAGAAGTAGTGCAGCCATGATGCAGCGACGTTGGGTGCTCCTCCTCGTCCTCGTGGCCGGCATGGGGGTCGGGGCGGCCTTGCACAAATACTCCGACCTCGGCCGCGGCTACGCGGAGGACCGCGAGCAGGAGCAGCTCGCGAAGCAGGTGCTCGACCTCCAGAACACGTCGCGGGCCTTCACGTCCATCGCGAAGCTGGTCGGTCCTTCGGTCGTGGGCATCAGCCTGCAGCGCCACGCCACGCTGGACCAGGACGATCCGATGGCCTGGTTCTTCGGCCAGATGCAGCAGGGGAAGCAGGTGTCCCTCGGCACCGGCGTGGTCGTGTCGCCGGATGGCTACATCCTGACGAACAACCACGTCGTGGAGGGCGGAGCCGCCGCGGAGATCCGGGTCATTCTCGCCGACGCGCGCGAGCTCCCGGGCATCGTGGTCGGGACGGATCCCGATACCGACCTTGCCGTCGTGAAGATCGCGGAGCAGGGGCAACGCGCCGCGCGCCTCGGCAACTCGGACGAGGTCGAGGTCGGGGAATGGGTCGTCGCGATCGGCAACCCCTTCGGCCTCAGCCAGACCGTCACGTCGGGCATCGTCAGCGCGAAGGGGCGCTCGAACGTCGGCGTCGCGCAGTACGAAGGGTTCCTGCAGACGGACGCCGCGATCAACCCCGGCAACAGCGGCGGCCCGCTCGTGAACCTCAAAGGCGAGGTCATCGGCATCACCACCGCGATCCTTTCCCGGAGCGGCGGCTACCAGGGGATCGGTTTCGCGATCCCGATCAATCGCGCCAAGTACGTGATGAAGAAACTCATCGAATCGGGCAAGGTCAAGCGCGGCTTCCTCGGGTTCGTGGGCTCCGACCTCGACGCCAACCTCGTCGACTGGGTGAACCACTACTATCAGCGCGAGCTGCGGGACGTCGGCGAGTTGTGCAAGCTGCTTCGTGTGAGAGAACCGAAGGGCACGTTCGTGGTGCGCGTCGAGGACGGCTCCCCGGCGGCAAGAGCCGGGATCAAGGAGGGCGACTTGATCGTCGGCTTCGGCGGACAGGAGGTCAAGAACTACCAGGAGCTTCGCGACGCGATCGCGGCCGCCGATGTCGGCGCGAAGGTGCCGGTGAAGGTGCTTCGCGACGGCAAGGAGGAGCTGGTGAACGCCACGCTCGGCCAGCGACCCCGCACCCGGAAATAGCCGCGGCGCCACCCGCCGGCCTCAGCCGCCGACGTTCGCACCCCGGTGACGAAGCTCGAGCACGATGCCTGGGGACGCGGGCCTCCGGCCCGCGCGACTCCGCGACAGTCTTCCACTTTTCGTGACCGCGAGAACGACCCTACCCGCTGTTCGTGGGCGCGGCCCGCGACCCTACACCGCCCCGATCGAGGAGGCACCCCGAGTGCGACGCCCCTTCTCCTTCGCCTCGTGCTGTTCCGCGCTGCTTGCCCTTTCGCTGGTCCTGCTCCCCCCGGCCGCACCCGCAGCAGCCGATGACCCTCCCGCCGCCGGTTCGCCTCCGCAGGCCGCAACGCCCCCCGTCGCCGCGGCGCCCGCGGCCCCCGACCTTCAGGCCGTCATCAAGCGGGCGAAGGCGAAGGTCTTCCCGGCGCTCGTGCACATCCAGCCCGTCTACGAAGAGTACCGGGGCGGCTCGAAGGTCCTCGGGACCGCGACGGGCAGCGGCGTCATCATCAGCCCTGAAGGCTTCGTCCTGACCAACTACCACGTCGCCGGCCGGGCGCGGAAACTCATCTGCACGCTCTCCAGCGAGGCGCGCCTCTCCGCGGAACTGGTCGGAGCGGATCCCTGGACCGACATCGCCGTCATCCGCCTCCATCTGAAAGAGTTGAAAGGTGAGCCCTTGGCCTGGGCCTCGCTCGGCAACTCGGACCGGGTCGAGGAGGGGGACTTTGTCATGGCCATGGGCAGCCCGCTCGCCCTCAGCTTCTCCGTGAGCTTCGGCGTCGTGAGCCGACGGGACCGGCCGCTCGGCCAGGACATGAACATCGAGTCCTTCCAGAAGACCGGCCTCTTCAATACCTGGATCCAAACCGACGCCGCCATCAATCCCGGCAACAGCGGCGGGCCCCTGGTGAACCTCGACGGGGAGGTGGTCGGCATCAACGCCCGCGCCAACACGAGCGCGGAGGCGATCGGCTTCGCCATCCCGGTCAACATCGTCCGCGCCGTCGCGGACCAGCTCATCGCGAAGGGCAAGGTCACGCGCTCGTGGATCGGCGTGAGCTGGCAGCCGCTCGAGGAGTTCAGCGAACATTTCAAGGCGGGGAGCGGGCGCGGCGTGCTCGTCGCCGGCGTGGTCGACGCCTCTCCGGCGGCGGCGGCCGGCCTCCGCCCAGGCGACGTGGTCGTCGAATTCGACGGCAGCCCGATGAACGGCCGTTTCAAGAAAGATCTTCCCGGCATCGCCCGGCGCGTCGCGGACACCCCGGTGGGTCGCGAGGTCGTCGTGAAGTTCGTGCGGGACGATCGCGAGCAGGAAGCGCGTCTCAAGACCGAGGAGCTGGAGCGCGCCGCCGGCGAGGACTTCGAGTGCAAGGATTGGGGCCTGACCGTGAAGGAGATCACGAGAACGATGGCCCGGGAGCTGAGCCTCGAGGACGCGAACGGGGTCCTCGTCACCGGCGCGAAGGCCGGGGGCGCGGCCTCGCGAGTCGGGCTGGAGAACGGAGACGTCATCCGCGAGCTGTCGGGCGCGGCCGTGACCGACCTGGACGTCTTTCGTCACCTCGCCGCGAAGGCCCCCCGCGGTCCCAAGGTGCGCGTGCTTCTTCGGGTGCTGAAGGGCGGCCGTCATCCGCGTCTTGTGCTCCTCCCCGCCGGGGACGCCGAACCGGCGCCCGTGGCCAAGGAGACCCCCGCGCCCGCCGAGAACGCCGAGAAGCCGGACCCGGTGCAGTGACGCGTCGTCCCTCGACGGCCCGAGCTTTGTTTTTCGCCCGGAGGGGGGAGACCGTGCGGGCCAGGCTTTCGACCCGCGCCTCCACCGGCACGGAACCGCGGCCGTGAGCGCGCGGCCCCGCCGCCTCCGACGCTCCCCTCGGCCTCAGTACCGCCCCCGAGCAAGGAACGCCATGAACCCCCCGCGACTCGCCTCCGCCTCCGCGCCCGCGCTGGTGACGGCCGCCCTCGGCCTTCTCCTGGCCCCCCTCGCCTCCGCCCGCGCCGACGAACGCCGGGACCGGATCGTCGCCGCCTTCGACAAGGCCCGCGCCTGCGTCGTCTCCCTCCGCTGGCACCCCAAGCTGACCGGTCCGCCCGAGGCCGTTGCACTCGCCGGCGAGCAGGAGCGCGAGCGGACCGCGGACGCCGTGCTCGTCGAGCGTGGCGGCCTGCTGGTCGCCGTCGGCTCCCAGGTCGAGCCCGGCGAAGCCCCCGTGACCCGCGGCGGCGTCACACTCGACCGGCCCGACCGCTACCGGGTCAAGCTCCCTTCCGGGAAGGAAGCGCACGCCCGGTTCGTCGGACGCGACGAGGACACGAACCTCGCCCTCCTCCAGCTCGAAGAGGATGCTCGGGTTCATCTAGGGGATTTACCCTACCTGGACGCGGCCGGGGCGGCGAAGCCCGAGCTGGCGGGCGAGGTCCTGGTCGTCGCCCTGATGTCCGCGGAGTTCGGGTACGCCCCGCGCTTTCTCCTGACGCGCGTGAACGCGCACCTCGAAAAACCCTGGCCTCTGCTCGGCACAGAGACCCCGGTCGGCGACTACGTCGGCGGCGCCGCGGTGACCCTGGAGGGCGCATTCGTCGGCTTCGTGGGCCTTCGTCCCCCCGCGCCCGCGCCCGCCCCGGGGACGCGCGAAGGCGCCGGCGCCGCCGCAGGCCGCGGCAGCCGTCCCGCGCCGCCCCCGCGGGTCAGCCCGCTCCCTACCCTGTACCCGGCGTCCGTGGTGGCCGACCTCGTGAAGCATCCCCCTCAAGCGAAGAAGGCTTGGCTGGGGCTCCATCAGCCAGCCCTCCAGGCGCTTACCCGGGAGCTGGCGGAGGCCCTGGGCGTCGGCGGCCGGAAAGGGGTGCTCGTCGGCGAAGTGCTCGACGGCTCCCCGGCCGAACGCGGTGGCCTCCGCGACGGGGACCTCCTCGTCCGTTTCGACGGCAAGGACCTCGATGTGGACGAGGACCGCGACCTGCCGCGCTTCCTCCGGCTGATCAAACGGGCGGGACCCGGCAAGGAGGTCCAGCTCGTCGTCCTTCGCCGCGGGGCGGAAGGCAAGTACGCGGAGTCCACGCACGTCGTCACGCTCGAGGAGGTCCCGCCGGGGGAGCAGGAGGTCCAGGAGCGCGACGAGAAGGACTTCGGGTTGAAGTACAAGGAGCTTACCCGCGACGTCCTCCTCAACCTCAAGTTGGACTATCGCACGACCGGCGTGCGCGTGACCGGCGTCGAGCGTGCGGGGTGGGCCAGCCTCGCGCACGTGCAGGCCGGCGACATCATTCGCAAGGTCGACGACCAGGACGTCTCGGACGTGGCCTCCTTCCAGGCCCTGCTGGCCAAGGCCCGCGCCGAAAAACGCCCCTCCGTCGTCCTCTTCGTCCTCCGCGGCACCAAGACCGAGTTCCTCAACGTCCATACCGAGTTCAAGTGATAGCGAGTCCTTGTGGGATCGTGCCGCGGCTGACGGAGGACGAAACCACAGATTTCACAGATTGACGACGATTTCACAGATTCGTAATCTGTGAAATCCCGTAGCATCTGTGAAATCTGTGGTTCCCGTGGTGGTCGATCCCAGGAGAACCCTCGCAACCACACTCGATTCTCCCGACGAGGGACCCCATGCCCGACGACGCTCTCACGCACCTCACCCCGGAAGGCCACGTCCGCATGGTCGACGTGGGACGGAAGGAAATCACCGAACGTCGGGCCGTCGCGGCCGCCACGGTCGTGCTCCAGCCGGCCACGCTCCGCGCCATCCAGTCGAACGCGATCGCGAAGGGGAACGTCTTCGAGACCGCGCGCATCGCCGGCATCCAGGGGGCCAAGCGCACCTCGGAGCTGATCCCCCTCTGCCACCCCTTGCGCGTCACCAGCATCGCCGTGGATTTTTCCGTGCTCGGCCCGGACCGCATCGGGATCCGGGCGACGGTCACCGCGACCGACCGCACCGGCGTCGAAATGGAGGCGATGACCGCCGCCGCCGTCGCCGGCCTCACTCTCTACGACATGGTGAAGGCCATCGACCGCGAGGTGGTCGTCACCGAGCTTCGCCTCCTCGAGAAATCCGGCGGCAAAAGCGGCCACTTCGTCCGGTCGGAGCCGACCTCCTCGGGCACGCCCGCCGCCGCCACCGAGTAGGTCGCGCGCCCTCGCGAAATCCTTCCCCACTCCGTCCTCCCTCTGCTATAATCCCGCCCCCTCGGAACGACTTCCCGTGCTCCTCCGCACCTCCATCACTCACTGCGCGGGAGGCGGGACCGATCGGAGCTTCCTTCCATGTCCAAGACGGTCGCCGTCGTCGGCGCCACGGGCGCTGTCGGGCTCGAAATGCTCCGCGTGCTTCACAGCCGCGGCTTTCCCGTCCGCTCGCTCCGGCTGCTCGCCTCCGCCCGCTCCAAGGGCAAGAAACTCCGCTTCGCCGATACCGAAATCGCCGTCGAGCCGGTCACCCCCGAGGCCTTCGCCGGCATCGAGATCGCCCTTTTCTCCGCCGGCTCCTCCGTCTCCGCCGAGTTCTGCCCCCTGGCGGCCCGGGCCGGCGCGGTCTGCATCGACAACACCAGCGCCTTCCGAATGGACCCAGGCACGCCCCTCGTCGTCCCCGAGGTCAACCCCCACCGGATCCGCGAGCACCGCGGCATCCTCGCGAACCCCAACTGCTCGACGATCCAACTGGTGGTCGCGCTCAAGCCCCTCCACGACCTCGGCAAGGTCCGCCGCGTGGTCGTCACCACTTTCCAGTCCGTTTCCGGCGCCGGAGCGCGCGCCATGGCGGAGTTGGAGGAGGAAACCCGCTCCGTCCTCTCCAAGCGCACGTTTGTTCGCGACATCTTCCCGCACCAGATCGCGTTCAATGCCGTCCCGCAGATCCCGCAGAAGGCCGCGTTCCTCGACGGCGGGCACACCGTCGAGGAACTGAAGATGGTAAACGAGACCCGGAAGATCCTCGAGGAGCCGTCGATCGGCGTCTCGGCCACCTGCGTGCGCGTCCCGGTCCTTCGCGCGCATTCCGAGTCCGTGAACGTCGAGACGGAGCGAAAGGTGACCGCGGCGCAGGCGCGCGAGGCTCTCGTCCGCGCGAAAGGCGTCGCCGTCGTCGACGACCCCGCGAACCAGCTCTACCCGCTCGCCACCCTCGCCGCCGGCAAGGATCCCGTCTACGTCGGCCGCATCCGCGAAGACTCCTCCATCCCCAACGGCCTCAACCTCTGGATCGTGAGCGACAATCTGCTCAAGGGAGCCGCCCTGAACGCGGTCCAGATCGCCGAACACCTCCTCTGATCCCGGAGGCGCTGGCCATGCGCGTTCGTCCGCTCCCCTCGGTTCCGCCCCGCCGCGCCGCTCTGGGTGCCGCCCTTCTGGCGCTCCTCTTCTCCCTCTCCGCGCCGCCCGAGGGGCGGTGCGAGGACCCGCCGAAGAAGCCCTCCGCCCCCGAAGCGCCGCGCGCACGCGCCGAGCGTCTTCTCCGCGAGGGCCATGTCGAGCAGGCGGGGCCCGCCTTTGAAGAGGCGATCAAGGCCGATCCCACCGACCTCGAGGCCCACCGCGGCTACCAGAACACGCTGCGGCGGCTCAAGCAGTCCGAGCGCCTCCTCTCCGAATACAAGGCCCGCCTCGTTCGCGAGCCCCTCTCGCCCGCGGCCCACTACCTCTACGGACGTCTCCTCCAGGGGGCGGAATTCGAAAAGGAGCTCCAGGCGGCCGTGCACCTGGACACGGGCTTTTACCTCGCGCACCTGGCCCTCGGCCAATTCTACTTGAAGGCCGGGCGGCTGGAAGAGGCCTGCGCCGAGTTGAAGGCCGCCGTCGAGGCGCGACCGGAGGCGGCCGAGGGGCACAACCTGTACGCGTTCGCCTGCCTGAAGGTGGACGCGGTCGAGCCGGCCGAGCTGCACTACCGCCGTGCCCTCAAGCTGCAGCCGGAGTACGCGGATGCGCACTTCGGCCTCGGCCTCGTCCTCAAGTCCACCGGCCGGTACTCGGAGGCGGTCGACCAGTTTCTGCCGCTCGTGCAGAAAACGCCCGGCGCGTGGGATCAGCATCCCCCACTCATCCAGTGCCTCACCGCGACCGGACGCTACGACGAAGCCCGCGCCTACCGCCGCGCGCTCGTTCAGCTCTACGCCGTCACGAAGGACCCCAAGTTCAAGGCGTGGACCGAGTCGGACATCGACCTGATCGACATGGGCGACCTCTTCCTGCTCGTCTCCGAACGGCTCGACCGCCAGGGAGACGCCTACCCGGTCTTCCGCTTTCGCGTCCTGCGGAGGGCCGACAAGCCGGACCACCCGATCGGCACCGTGGTGCTCCAGTTCACCCGTTTCAATTCGCCCGAGCGGGTCTACGAGCTCCTCGAAGAGCGTGCGACAGGCGCCGGCGGCGGCCCGAACAAGATTCTTTATCTCACCTTCGCTTCGGAGCAGGAGTACCTCGACCTGCTGCCTCGCGTGAAGGAGATCGCCCGCTCGATTCAGGGCCGCCAGGATGACTGAGCCGAGCCCGGTCCCCTCCGCCGAGTCCGGCCCGGGCCCCCTCCTCGGCGAGTTCGGCCGCGCCGTGTTGGTCTGGGGCGTGGGCGTCGTGTCCGTCTTCTATCTCCTCAACGTGGGGCGCGGCGACATCCCCGGTCGCATCGTGGGAGGTCGCCTCGGGGAGCTGCTCCCCGACGACGTCCCCTTCCTCGGCAACCTCGACGAGTTCGTCGCCTCCCTCCTGCTCCTCTCCGTGTGCCGCTACTTCGGCCTCGACCTCTGCGCCTTCCTTTTTCCCGCCCGACGACGGGAGCGGTGAGCATGCGCGGCCACTCCCCGGACTCCCCCCTTCGAAACCTCCGCGTGACGCTCGAATATGACGGCACCGCCTATTTCGGCTGGCAGGCCCAGCGCGGCGGCGGCACCGTGCAGCAAAAGCTCGTGGCCGCGATCGCCGCGGTGACCTCCGAAGTCGCGATCGTCTACGCCGCCGGCCGCACCGACGCCGGCGTCCACGCCATGGGCCAGGTCGCCAATTTCCGCACCCGCTCGCGCATCCCCGCCGACCGGTTTCCCTTCGCGCTCAACGCACACCTCCCGCGCGACATCGTCGTGCTCGCCTGCGAAGAAGCGTCGCCGGACTTTCACGCGCAATTCCACGCCCGAGGGAAGCTCTACCGGTATCGCATCCTCCACCGGGGCGTCCCGAGCGCCCTGGACTGGAACCGCTGCTGGTGGATCCATACGCCGCTCGACCTCGACCGGATGCGCGCCGCAGCGGCCCACCTGGTCGGCAAGCAGGACTTCAAGGCGCTCGGCACGCAGACCGGCAAGAAAAAATCGACCGTCCGCGAAATCACGTCCCTCGACATCGTGCAGGAGGGGGACTCGGTGCTCTTCGACGTCGCCGGGACGGGCTTTCTCTACAACATGGTGCGCACGATCGTCGGGACGCTGTGGTGGGTGGGCAAGGGCGCGCTCTCGCCCGAGGCCCTGCCCGAGATCCTCCAATCGCGCGACCGCCGCCGCGCCGGCCCGGTCGCGCCGGCCCAGGGGCTCTACTTGATGCGCGTTTTTTACGAAACCGCCACGCCGAGCGAGAGGAAGGAGGCGACATGGACTTCACGCTGACCGGGGAACAAACGGCCGTCGTCGACGCCGTGAAACAGGTCGTCAAGAAGCACGAGCCGAGGCGCGCCCAGCTCCTCAAGCAGATCTTCAACGACAAGCACTATCCCGAGGAGTTGTGGACCGACCTCGCCGACGCGGGCTTCGTCGGCTCGGTCCTCCCCGAGGAATACGGCGGCACGGGCCTCGGCCTCCTGCCCTTCGCTCTCGGCATGGAGGAGCTGGGCTCCGCGGGCTACGCGAGCGCGCTCCACGTCGTGACCGTCATGGACGCGCTCTGCATCCTCCGGAACGCGGACGAGGCCCTGAAGCGCAAGGTCCTCCCGGGCGTCGCCGAAGGCAAGACCAAGCTCTGCTTCGCGCTCACCGAGCCGGACGCGGGGTCGAATACGTTCCGCCTCCGCACGTTCGCCCGCCGCGACGGGGACACGTACCGCGTGACGGGCCAGAAGACGTTCATCACCGGGGCCGACAGCGCCGACCTCATGCTCCTGCCTTGTCGCTCCATGACCCCCGAGGACGTCACGGCGCGCGGCCTCCCCAAAGTGTTCGGCTTCTCCGTGCTGCTCGTCGACCCGAAGTCGAAGGGGATCGAGCTGCGGCCGATTCCCACCCGCGGCATCGAGGGGCACTCGCAGTTCACCGTCTTCCTGGACGACGTCGTCGTCCCCGCGAGCCAGCGCGTCGGCAAGGAGCACGAGGGCGCGGAGGCGCTCTTCAACTCCCTGAACCCCGAACGCATCCTCGCCGCGGCCATCGCCTGCGGCATGACGCGCTACCTCCTCGACCGCGCGTGCGACTACGCGCGCAAGCGCAACGTCTTCGGCAAGGGCCCGATCGGCGCCTACCAGGCGATCCAGCACCCGCTCGCCGACGCGCGCATCCGGCTCGACGGCGCGCGCCTGCTCACCTACCGCGCCGCGTGGGCCTTCGACCAGGGGAAGGACCCGGCCGAGGTCGGCGCGTACGCGAACATGGCGAAGTACACGGCCGCGGATCTCGCGATCGACGCCGCCGACCGTGCGATCGAAACGCTCGGCGGCTACGGGTTCTCCGAGGAGTACGGCATCGTCCACCTCTGGGAGGCCGCGCGTCTCCTTCGCACGGCGCCGGTGACCAAGGAGATGATCCTGAATTTCGTGGGCGAGCACGTCCTCAGCCTGCCGCGGTCGTACTAGCGACGCGTTGACGAAGAGCGGATCCTCTTTCGCTCCAACGGCTCCGCGGCCCACAGCGTTGCGGTCCGACGAGCCGCCCGAAGGCGGAACTACGGACAGCTCTCTTGGTCTTCGCGGACCGTGAGCCCACGGCAACCAGCGGCGCGTTGACGAAGTCCAGGCACGACTCCTGGGGGCGCGGGCCTCCGGCCCGCGCGACCGACCACGCGGGCATCGACTCCCGCCGCAAAGACGCGGGCGAGATCGGCGCAGGGCATCGCGTGACCGCTCTGTACGAGGTGGTGCCCGCCGGCACGGAGGTCCCGATCGCTGCGAGCGTCGATCCTCTCAAGTACCAAACGCCGGCAAAGGCACAGCCGGGGCCAGGCTCAGGAGCTGCGACTCCGGCCGCGAGCGAGTTGCTCACTGTGAAATTGCGGTACAAGGCGCCGGACGGGGAGACGAGCCGAAAAATGGAGGTCGCGCTTCCCGAGCCCGAGCCCGTCGCCGCCTCGCCCTCCACCGAGTTCGAATTCGCCGCCTCCGTCGCCGCGTTCGGGCTGCTCCTCCGGAATTCCCCCTCGAAGGGGCAGGCCTCCTGGTCGCTTGTGGGCGAGCTCGCGCACGCGTGGCTTGGCTCCGATCCCGGCGGCTACCGGGCGGAATGCGTCGAGCTGGTCAAGCTCGCGGCGGAGCTCGCAGCGGAAAAAAAAGCGTCGGAGCGTTGACGCGCCGCACGCGCATCGACCGGACAGTCCCTCCGACCCCGGCAAGTCTTGTGGTGCAGGGCTTCCGCCTTCGCGCGCGGCGCTTCGGAGGACGGGTCCGCCCTGCACGGACAGGGCAACTCGGGTGAACAGCACGAGCAGCGTCGGATGCGGTCGCCGCCGGAGGGGAAATCCGGGAGGTATGCGCCCGCGCAAGAATTACTTTACATTTCCGTGGATCGACCGATGCGGCGGGGCGCGGGCCTCCGGCCCGCGCAGCGCGGCCCCGCGGGCCGCGCCCCCAGGAGCCTCGAGGTCCGAATCTGCGCAGTTATTTTTGCGCGGGCGCTATCTCCCACCCTCCGTGCGCGAACGGGTGCAGGGCGGAAGCCCTGCACCACCATGGCCGAGAGCTGTTCGCGAACCGCCTCTGGAGTCGCCCAACCAGGGGCGGGCTGTGTCTCCGCGGTCGACAACACGCCACCTTCCGGTTATGATCCGCTTCGCTGTCCTCCGCTACGACCCCGAGCCTGGCCCGCGCCCCGGCCCGCCCCCGGCCGCATCCCCGCCCGGGGCCGCCAGTTCGCCGTCGATCCCGCGGATCACCGCGCCCGCGGCCCGCGTGCGATTTCGCAGCTCGCGGATCCGGCGCGCAAGCGCGCGCCGGTCCCCCCACGCGGCCCACGCCGCCGCCACGACGAGCAGGCTCGTCGACGCGACCGCCACCCCCCGCGAGGCGTAGGCCTGGAGGACGAGCATGCCCACGGCGAGGTAGACCCAGGCGGAGGCGGGGAGGACACGGGTGAGCCCGTCGCGCATCCGCCAGTGGTCGAGCCGGTCCGCCAGCCGCGACTCCTCCTCCGCGAACGTCCGCGCCTCCGCCTCGAGGTCCGCCCTCCGTTCCGACAGCGCCGCCCGCAGCGCCGCCCCCGCCTCGCCGAGTCGCTCCGTCAGCTCCGCGACCTCGGTGCCGACCTCGCGTGTCCGGCCCGCCAGCGCCTCCGCCCGCCGCAGGTCCTCGCGCGCCGCCCGGACCGCCGTGGCCGCGGCGACGCCCAGCACACAGGCGGCCGTTCCCTCCACCAGCCGGGCGATCCGCGCCTCGTCGGAGTTCGCCGCCACGTAGCCGAAACCGAGCGCGGCGGTCGCCAGCAACGCCGACGTGCGCCGCCGCCCGGCACGCCTGGCCAGCACTTCCTCGAGCTCCCCGCTGACCACGGCCAGCTCGATCTTCAGCTTCGTCCGGCGTGCAACCATCTTCTCGCGCTTCATGGGGTCGCATTCTACCCGTCCGAGGCGCGATTTGAAATTCCGACATGCTTGCGTTGCTCGGGCAGGGTCCCCTTGACATCCCTCGGAGAGCACACTATATTCACCACGGACGCCCTGCACAGGTGCCTCGCCGTTCCCGCACTTCACGGGGCCGGCAGGCGGACCCAGGGCCGTCGGTGGGCTTCCGCCCCCCCCTTCCGACCGGAGGAACCTCATGAACTGGCTGGACGTCACGCTGCTGGTCGTTCTCGGCATCGGCGCCGTCTTCGGGGCGATGAGCGGCATCGTGTGGCAGCTTGCTCGCATTGTCACGTACACCGTTTCCGTCTACGCGACCGTGTATCTCCACGAGCCCGCCGCGGCTTTCCTCCAGGGGTACGTCACCGGCGCGTCACCGACCGTCCTGCGGGTCCTGTCCTACGTGGGCTCGTTCCTCGTCGTCTACCTCGCGCTCTTCCTCGTCACCGTGATCATCCAGAAGGCCGTGAAAGCGGTGCAACTCAAGCCGATGGACCGCGCACTCGGCGCCGGGTTCGGCGCCCTGAAGGCCGGTCTCATCGCCGGCGCCATCCTCCTGGGCGTGGCGCTCTACCCGAGCGCACAGGCTCAGGCGTCCCTGGAAGCATCGGTGCTTGCCCCGGTCCTTCTCGAAGTCATGCGCGCGGTCATCGTCGCCGTGCCCCAAGAGTACAAGGACCAGCTCTCCGCGCGTCTGGAACAGCTCAAGGCCGCGGGAATTCAGCGCGGAATCGAGTTGGGGACCAAGGCGGCCCCGGGCGGCGCCGATGCCGTGGCAAGACCCCCCGCCTCGGGCGCCTCGCCCGGCGCCCGGGCGACCGGCGCCCACGGGGAAGTCGTGGAGGAGGACGAGGAGCCGCCGCCGGGGTCCGCCTCTCAGGGGCCGGTCCCGCCCGCACGCGGCGGCAGGACGTCCCCCGGCGCGCGGAGCGGGGCGCGCACCTCGGGCGGCGGCGGCAGCGCGTCGGGAGCCGGCGACCCCCCCGGCACCCCGCCGTCGGACTCCGCGGCGGGTCGACGCCCGGGCTCGAAGCCGCCATGCCCGCCTGAAAGACCTCCGTCCCAGCCCTCCGAGGAGGAGTTGGACGATTTCCAGGATGCCTGGGAACAGGGCGGAGACTCGGAAGCCCGTGCCGTTCCCCGCTGACCGTCCCGCCTCGGTGCTTTTCCGCGGGTGTCAGAGGCGCCTCGCGGAGCGAAGGGCTCCGGGAACCTCGCTGCCCAGGTTTCTCGTGGACCTTGCCGGCCCTCCTCCCTTCGCGGAGGTTGCCCCGCCTTGGCTCGCCCTGTCCGGGTCCACCATGTCATCACGCGCATGATCCTGGGAGGCGCCCAGGAGAACACGCTCTTCACGGTGGAAGGGCTTCTCCATGACCCGTCGTTCGACGTCCTCCTCGTGACCGGCCCGGCGTTGGGACCGGAGGGGGAGCTGCTCCAGCGAGCCGGCGAACGCGGCGTGCCGGTTCGCCTCGTCGAAGAACTCCGCCGCGAGCTGCACCCCGTGCGTGACGCGGTCAGTTTCTTCAAACTCCTCGCGCTTTTCCTGCGCGCCCGTCCGGACATCGTGCACACGCACAGCTCGAAAGCGGGCATCCTGGGGCGCGCAGCGGCCGCGCTGGCCGGCGTGCCGGTCGTCGTCCATACGATTCACGGGCTGCCGTTTCATCCGTATGAGCGACCTCACGTGAATCTCCTCTACGTCCTGCTCGAGCGGCTGTCGGCCCTCTGGACGCATGCGATCGTCACCGTCGCGGACGCGATGAGGGACCAGGCGCTCGCGGCGCGCGTGGGGCGCCGCCGCCAGTTTCGTACCATCTACAGCGGCATGGAGGTGGAGCCGTTCCTCGCGGAGCGCCCGACCCGCGAGGAAGTGCGGCGCGACTTGGGGCTCGCCCCGGACGACCTGGTGTTCGGGCAGGTCTCCAGGCTGGCGGAGCTGAAGGGACACGAATACCTGCTCGAGGCGTTCCGCCGCTTGTGGGCGCGCGAGCCCCACTGCCGGCTCCTCCTCGTCGGCGACGGGCGCCTGCGCGCGAGCCTCCTGTCGCAGGCGCGCGCGCTCGGCGTCGCCGACCGGCTTCTTTTGACCGGGCTCGTCGATCCGTCCCGGATCCCCGGCCTCCTCCGGGCTATGGACATCGTCGTGCACTGCTCGCTCCGTGAGGGGCTGGCGCGGGTGCTGCCACAGGCCCTGCTCTCCGGCCGGCCGGTGGTGACCTTCGACGTGGATGGGGCGCGCGAAGTCGTGGTCGACGGGGAGACCGGGTTCCTGGTCCCGGCCCAGGACGTCGACAGGCTGGTCGACCGGTGCCTGCGCCTCGCCCGCGATCCGGAGCTGTGCCGCCGCATGGGCGAACGTGGGCGGGCTCGCTGTCGGGAGGACTTCTCGGCCGGGGGCATGGTTGAGCGCATCGTGGGCCTCTATAGGGAACTCCTTCCTGGTGTAGGGTTTGTGGGGCAGTCGGAGGCCCGCGGCGGACGGGCTGCTCCCGCGCTGTCGGGGGAGGCGCATGCGGCGTCGGCAGCGGTTGCGGTGGCCGGGCGCCCTGGGAATTGACCTTGAATCCGGGGGGAGATGTGATATACTGTTTTGATGGAGATGTCCTAACGGCGGAGATGCGAATTTGAAGTGGGCGATCATCTCGGACCTCCACGCCAACATGGAGGCCCTGGAGCACGTCCTCAAGGACATTCGCAACGAAGGGCTTACGAAGCAGGACATCATCTGCCTCGGCGACCTCGTCGGGTACGGTCCCAACCCGGCGGAGTGCGTGGAGATTGCGAAGGAGTTTCGCCTCTGCCTCAAGGGGAACCACGACGAGGCGGTGGTGAACGAAGCCCTTGGGTTCAATCCGTTGGCCCGCGAGGCCGTGGATTGGCACCGCTCCCAGCTCAAGCCGTACTGGCTGAGTTCGAAGGCGAAGAAGATCCGCTGGGACTTCCTCAAAGGCTTGCCCGCGACGAAGACCGAGGAACGGTGCTATTTCGTGCATGGCTCGCCCCGCGACCCCACGATGGAGTACATCCTGCGTGCGGATTGCGAGGACTTGCTGGGGGAGGTGCCGTCGAAGATCAAAGACATCTTCAGCCGGTTTGAATGGCTCTGCTTTGTCGGCCACACGCACGACCCCGGGGTGATCACGGAGAACAGCAAATTTGTCAGCCCTCGTGACTTGAACGGGAGCTTCGAGGTGCCGCCGGACAAGAAGCTGATCGTGAACGTGGGCTCGGTCGGGCAGCCTCGCGACGGCGACAACCGGGCCTGCTACGTGATCTTCGACGGGAAGAAACTGGATTTCCGGCGGGTCGAATACGACCCGCAGGCGACGAGGCAGAAGATCCTAGGCATCCCGGAGCTGGATCCGCGCATTGGCGAGCGGTTGCTTTACGGAAGGTAAAGGCTCGGTCGGGCGTCGATGGCGCGGGCCATCGCCCGGCGCAGCCTGGTTCGGCCGACCCGGCGTCGGCACGCCGGTTCTGGTTGGGTCCGGACCCGCCCCATGAAGGAGGCTCCTCTTGAACATCAGCATCCACGCCAGGCACATGCCGGTGGTCCCGGACGAGCTGAGGGAGTACGCGGAGGAGAAGGCCAACCGCCTGGAGCGGTACTTCGATCGGATCAAGAAGATCGAAGTGATCCTGAACGTCGAACAGGAGCGGCACATGGCCGAAATGGTGATTTCGGCGACGCGCGGCGCGACCCTGGTGGCCCATACCGTAGAGGGCGACATCCACGCCGCGATCGACCTGGTGACGGACAAGATGGAACGCCAGCTCACGAAGCTGAAGGAAAAGCTGCGTGGCCGTCGCGCCCGGGGCGCGTCGGTGCGCAAGGAAAAGCCCGGCCGGACCAACGGCCAGTCCCCGGCTGCGGCCGGCACGGAGGAGCCCGAGGAGGACTGGCTCTAAGGGCCGGAGCCCAGGACCTGGACACGCCAGGCTGAGACGCCGCGGGGACCCTTCCCGCGCGGACCCGTTCGGACGGTTTCCTTCTCCCCGCCGACCGGGAACCGTTCGCGGGGGACACGCCGGGCCCGCGGCGGGACCAGGTCCTGTCGCCATCCCCAGCCCGGTCCGCAAGCGCGCCGCCGGCCTCGTCCCCGCCTGCAATACCGGCTGGGCGCGAGGGGCCGGCCGGTGCCCCCAGAGGCAAACCCACCGGGGCGCGGGTGCCCGCGCCCCGGTGGGGATGCTTCCGAATCCCGCCGATGCTTCTACTCCGGCCGCCCCCGGCCGATCCCTGACCCCGGCTTCGCCGTACTTCGTTTCGCTCAGCCGAAGTCGGGGGTCGGGAGGCGAAGCCGACTTCGGCTGCCCGCGCATCGATCCTGTCCACGAGCCCGCGAGCAACGCGTTGCTCGCCGCTCCGGCGGGGGAGACCCATCCTAGGAGGAGTGCCCGGATGAAATTGCTGGACTTCATCGCCAAGGGAACCATCATCGAGAACATCGAAGCGGCCGACAAGACGGCTGCCCTCCGAAGACTCGTCGAAGCCCTGCGAGCCCACCACACGGGCGAGCCGCTCAAGCCCAGAGAAGCCGTCGAGGCCCTTTTGAAGCGCGAAAAGGTGGGCTCCACCGGCCTTGGACAGGGCGTCGCCGTGCCCCACGCCAAGATCGACGGCTTGAAGAGCGTCCTCGGCGCGTTCGGTCGCTCCAAAGTCGGCATCGACTTCAGCGCGCCCGACGGCGAACTCGTCCACCTCGTCTTCATGGTCCTCTCGCCCTTCGACCGGGCCGACGTCCACGTCGACGCCCTCCGCTCCATCGCCGAGAGCGTCAAGCGTCCGAACTTTCGGAGCTTCGCCCGACAAGCCAAGTCCAGCCGCGAGCTGTTCGAGCTCTTCCAGGAGGTCGACCAGCAAGGCGCCAAGGGCAACGGCTAGTGGCCCGTTGACGAAGTCCAGACACGATGCCTGGGGGCGCGGGCCTCCGGCCCGCGCGATCGGCCACATGGGTTACGACCCGCCGTGACAGAGCTGACGACTGTGTCCGAAGTTCGTCAACGGGCCACGAGCGCCCCTCGCTCGCACTCCTCGGCGTGAGCTTTCCAAGCCCTCCCACTCGTGTTGAGCCGCCATGCTCGTTGAACGCCCGGTCACCATCGTAAACAAGCGGGGGCTGCACGTCCGCCCCGCCACGAAATTCGCCGAAGTCGCGAATCGGTTCCAGTCTTCGATCTCCGTGTCCAAGGAAGGCGTCGTCTCGGATGCGAAGAGCATCCTCGACCTCCTCATGCTCGCCGCGGCCGAGGGGGTCGTGCTTCATCTGCGCGCCGAGGGCAACGACGCCGACCAAGCCGTGGATGCCCTGGACGCGCTCGTCCAGGGGAAGTTCGGAGAAGAGTGATGGAACTGCGCCGGGGGATCCCCGTCTCACCGGGCATCGCCGTCGGGGAGGCCTTCGTCCTCGACAGCGAGGAGTTCCCCATCGCTCGCCGCATGATCGAGCAGACGGAGGTCCCGGCGGAGCTGCAGCGCTTCCAGACCGCGTGCGAGCAGGCCATCCATGAAATCCGGGAGAGCCTCAAGAAGCTTCCCAAGAGCCTGCACGGCGAGGTCGGCCCCATCATCGAGTCCCACGCCAAGATCATCCAGGACCGCTCCCTCCAAAGTCAGATCGTCGACGGCATCTCGAAAACCCTTACCAACGCCGAATACGCCGTCTCCCGCGTGTTCCGGACGTTCATCAAGAAACTCCAGGCTACCGGCAACTCCCTCTTCGAGAACCGGGTCTCCGACCTCCAGGACATCGAGAAGAGGCTGGTCCGGAACCTGCTGAACGAGAAGCGCGCGGAAATTTCCGCCAAGGGGCGCAACCTCATCATCCTCGCGCACGACCTCACCCCCTCGCAGACCCTCTCCCTCGACAAGGAGAAGGTCGTCGGCTTCGCCATCGACGTCGGGGGGCCCACTTCCCACACCGCGATCCTCGCCAAGGCCATGGGCATCCCGGCCGTCGTCGGCCTTGAGTCGATCGCGGGCGACGTCACCGGGGGCGACCTCGTCATCATCGACGGCGGCGAAGGCACGGTCATCGTCAACCCCGACGCGGACACCCTGAAGAACTACCGCGCCATGGAGAGGAACCGCCTCGACTACGAGGAGCGGATCTCCAGCCAGTTGCGCGACCTGCCCGCCCGCACCCTCGACGGCAGCGAGGTCCAGCTCCTCGCCAACATCGAGTTCCCCGAGGAGGTCAAGGTCGCCCTCGAGCACGGCGCCACCGGCATCGGCCTCTACCGCAGCGAATTCCTCTTTCTGCGGCCCGGGCCCGCCCCGGGAGAACGCGACCACCTCGAGGCCTACCGGAAGTCCCTCTCCCTGCTCGGCGGCCGCGAGCTGACCATTCGCACGCTGGACCTCGGTGCCGACAAGATGGGCACGGACAGTACGATGAAAGAGAGGAACCCCTTCCTGGGCTGCCGCGGCATCCGGCTCTGCCTCCAGCGCCCCGACCTCTTCCGCCCCCAGCTTCGCGCCCTGCTGCGCGCCTCCGCCCACGGCGACGCGCGCATCATGTTTCCGATGGTCTCCTCCAGCGAGGAAATCCGGCAGGCCCGGCACATCGTCGAGCAGATCATGGCGGAGCTGCGTCGCGAGGGCGCCCCGTTCAACGACCGTATCAAGATCGGCATCATGGTGGAGGTCCCGGCGGCGGCCATCCTCGCCGACCTCCTCATCAAGGAAGTCGATTTCTTCTCCATCGGCACGAATGACCTCGTCCAGTACACGATCGCGGTCGACCGCGCCAACGAGTACATCGCCCCCCTCTTCCAGCCGGCCAGCCCCGCGGTCCTCCGGCTCATCAAGTTCGTCATCGAAGAGGGGGCCCGCAACCAGAAGCCGGTCTGCATGTGCGGCGAGATGTCGGGCGACGTCACCTACACGCTGCTGCTCCTGGGCCTCGGCCTGAAGCAGTTCTCGATGACGCCGTCCGCCATCTCCGACGTCAAGATGGCCATTCGGTCCGTCACCATGAAGGAGGCGCGCGAAATCGCCCAGAAGGCCCTCGCCATCGCCGATGCCCCGAAAGTGGTCGAGTTCCTCCGGGACCGGACCCGGCGGATCATCCCGGACGCGTTCTGAGCCCATCGCGCTGCCCCGTGGCGCCGCGGAGCTGGGCCAGGGCCCCCATGGAACCGCGAGCGTGAGCGAGCGGTCCCGCGGCCGCCTTCTACGGGGCCCGCGTCGAACCCGGCTGTCGGGCTTGCGCTTTGCCCGACGGCCATCGCCGCTTCGAAAGGCCAAGCCGATGACCCCTTCGCCCCGTACCTCCTCCCCGTGCCTTCGCGCCCTCGGTCTTCGCTCGTCCGCTCTCCTCCTCGGCGCCGCCCTCGCCCTGTGCGGCACCTTCGCGTCCCCCTCGGCCGCCCACGCGACCACCCTCCGCCTCCGGTCCGGGGCCGTGCTCCACGGCGAGATCGTCTCGGCCGACGAAGAGAGGCTCCAGTTTCGCCGCTGGGACAACGGCGGCCTCGTCGAGCTGACCTGGGCCCACCTGCTGCCGGCCGACGCCGCTCGCCTGCAGGCGATTCACCTGGGAGAGGGGCTCGAGGACGAAATGGCCGACGCGGTCCGGCTCACCCTGCGCGACGGCCGCGAGCTGGTCGGCCGGCTCGTGGAGGACCGGCCGGATCGCGTGCGCATCCTGCTCAACCTGCAGGACCCGCCTTCCACCCTGTCCGCGGCCTCGATCGTCCGCCGCGACCCGGCCCGCGTCAAGGCCGTCCTCCTCACGCCCGCCCAGGAGCTCTACGACGCCCGCGCCCGTGCCGCGGAGCCCAAGTCCGCGCAGTCGCAGTTCGACCTCGGCCTGGCCTGCCTCCGCCTCCGGCTCTACGACAAGGCCAAGGAGCACCTCCAGCGTTCGGCCGAGCTCGATCCCCTTTTCAAGGACCGGGCCGAGGCCAAGCTCGCCCTCGGCGCGCGCGAAAAGGCGGAGGAGGGCGCGCGGCGCGAGCTCGAGAAGCTGGAAAAGGCCCTCGCCGTCCAGAAATTCGACGACGCGCGCGCGGCGCTGGCGCGCCTCAAGGACGAGTACAAGAACGCGCGCTCCGCCCGCGGCGCCGCCGAGCTCGAGGCCCGCATCGCCGCGGAGGAGAAGTCCTACGTCGGGGACAAGAAGCAGTTTCTCGACAACAAGCTCCTCTCCGACTGGTGGGACGCCGCCCGTTCGCTGCTCCGCAAGGCGTCCTCCAAGCGGGAGCTGGAGCTCGCCAAAGCGAAGGCCTACGTGGACGCCATCCTCGACACGGAGGTCAAGGAGTCCCTCGCCCGCTCGATGAATCTCGACCCGAAGGACCTGGAGGAGCGGTGGAACCAGCGCAAGCCCACGGCGACGAAAACCGCCACCTACGGCGAGTCCACCTGGCTCGTCGACGCCGGTCCCCGGAAGAAGGCGGGCGCCGACGCGAAGAGCCTGGAGGAATTCCTGAACGAAGGCGACCTCGACAAGATCATCGACCAGCTCCGGCAGTCCGCGAAAAAAAATACGGCAGCGGCGCAGGAGGAGTGGTGGAAGGTCGCGTCTTCGGAGAAGAGGCAGGCCTTCCTGGAAGCGTATGCCGCGGAGAAGTTCGGCAAGGAGGTCGAGCTGAAGTCCCAGCCTTGCGCCACCTGCCAGGGGAAGGGGCTCGTCGCCGGCAACGCGGAGCTGTGCCGCCGCTGCGTCGGCGCGCGACGTGACCGCGTGGTCGTCTTTCGCTAAGTACCGCTCCACGGAAGTCGGTGACCCCTAGCCGAAGGCAAGTTCGGCCGCCCGCGAGGCGCGCGAGCGCGGCGTAGGAACGGAGAACTCCGTCTAGCGAGCGCAACGCTTGCGCCCCGAAGCGCCGCAGCGCGAAGGGGGGAAGCTGGCGGCCGCAAGCGCCGAGGGAATGGGTCACCCAATTCTGTGGGGCGGTACGAAGCCGGCCTGGGGCTGGTCTACGAATTTTCTTGACAGCGGTCGCTTGTCGACCTACACTCCGGCCCGCGTTCGAATTCCGGCGGCCGGCGCAAGCCCTGACACCCGCGTGCAATGCCGAGGGGAGCGATGAAAAAAATCACTCAGTACGACCTGGCGAAGCAGCTTGGCCTCAATCAGGCCACCATCTCCAAGATCCTCACCGGCTACGCCCTCGACACGTTCCCGGAGGGGACCAAGAAGAAGGTCTTTTCCGCGGCCAAAAAGCTCGGGTACGTCCACCCCGCCCTCATCACCCCGAAGCGTCGCATCTCGCCGCGCAAGCGGCTCGAGGCCATGGCGCACGTGAAGGTCGTCCTCGCCGACGGGAGCCTCTTCGCCGAGTTCCGCGCGCGCCTCGGCGACGTCGGCGCCACCGGCATGCTGCTCGAGGACCTGGAGGGGGAGAAGCGCTACCTGCCGATCGACCCTTTCCTCATGGAGGTCGAGGTCTCCGGTCCCGACCTGGCCGGGCTCCGCGTCCGGGGCAACCCCGTCCGGTTCGAACGCACCGAGGACGGCAAGCTCGGCTTTGCCATCGAGATGATGGATCTTACCGAAGAGGACAAGGTCCGGATCTCCGCCATCGTCGCCCCTCCCCTCGAGCCGCGCACCCGCAAGCCCCGCATCCCCGAGTGAGGGGAGATCTCAGATTTGAGATTTGAGATTTGAGATTTGAGATTGCTGATTGCGGGGTGTCGATTCGGCACCGGGTGCATGGGCGGGCATTCACCGGATCCGAGGGGGGTGGACTCGAGAGGAGCGGTCGAGTCGGGGATGGGGCTTGCACTTCCGGCTGCTGACTGGGCGCGCGAGCCGGCCATTTCAAGGTGGGAGGCCTGCTCGACGGTTGTGAATGGAGCTTTAGATGCCGGGGGCGGGAAGGAATCATCTTCCCCCAATTCTCCTCCGCCGGCCACGAGCCCTTGTGGTGCAGGGCTTCCGCCCTGCACCGCCGGGACGCCCGATATGAAAGTCGCCGAGGGTTTGGAGTGCGGGAGCGGCCGGCGG
The DNA here is from genome assembly GCA_016197205.1 of Planctomycetota bacterium. GTDB lineage: Bacteria > Planctomycetota > MHYJ01 > WSZJ01 > JACPWG01 > JACPWG01. The sequence goes on along the minus strand of JACPWG010000014.1, from coordinate 40,820 downwards.
AAGTCGGGGAGGAGCTACAGTCGATCCGTGCGAGAGCGGGTGCAGGGCGGAAGCCCCGCACCACAAGACCGGCGCAAATCGCATCCTCAAGTGAGCTGGCGGCTTGCTTCCGGCACCGGGGCGGCGCAGCCACCTCGGAAGGGCTGGAGCGCGGGCGTCTGGCCTCCGCGATCCGGCGCCCAGCTCCTCCGCCGATCATCTGGCTTCCCTCACACCGGCGGGATGGGGTTCACCCGACTCCACGTCCTCTGCGTCTCCGCGTCTCTGTGTTTCGTCAAACCCTCCTCCCGGCGCGGACCTCCCACTTCCCCTCCTGTTCGTTCACTCCTTCCGTTTTTCTCTCCCTCTCCCCCCTCCTCATTCCCCCAACCGCCTCACCGCCGCCTCGAACCCCGGTTCCCTCGCAAGTGGCGCCAAATCCGGATCCGTTCTCGCCCGCTCCAGCAGCTCCCGGTCCAACTCCCCCGCGCGTCGCAACTCCTCGAGCCCCTCCGCGCGCTCCCCCTTCCCCGTCAGGACCGCCGCGAGATGGTAGTGTAGCACCCCCTCCGGCGCCAGCTCGAGCGCGCGCCGCAGATGCAGGACCGCGCCGTCCAGGTTTCCGCGGCGGTATTCCACCCAGCCCAGCGTGTCGAGTACCGCGGCGTCGTTCGGCCGCGCCGCCGCCGCCCATTCGGCGAACCGCTGCGCCCGCTCCAGCTCGAGCTTCCGGTCGGCGAGGTACATCGCCAGGTCGTTCAGGATCTCCGGCTTGCCCGCCGCCGACCGGAGCCCCAGCTCCACGTGCTCGATCCCGCTACGCGCGCGGCCCTCCAGCATCTCCGCGATCCCTTTCGCGATGCACCCCCACGCCTCCAGCTCCGGCTCCGGCGTCTCGCCGGGGATGCGGGTCTCCCGCACGAGCCGCAGCGCGCGCTCGAAGTGCCCGCTTGCCTCCCGGAACCTGCCCTCCTCCATTTCCAGGAAGCCCAGTCGCACATGCACGCGCCGCTCGAGAAAGGGCACCTTCAGGACCTCGTCCAGCGCGGACAGGTACGCGTGCCGGGCGAGACGCGGAAGGCCGCGCTCGCGCAGGTACTCCGCCGTCGTGAGCCGGTCGGGCAGGCCCGGCTCCTTCGGGCTGAGCCCCGCCGCGACCTGGAGCAGATGCGGGACCACGCGCGGGTCCGGCGAGCGACCGAAGCAGGCGAGCGCGACCCTGCGCACCGCCGCCTCCGCGTCCGCCAGCATCGCGAACATCGCCGTGCGCGCCGCCGGCGGATCCAGGTGCACGAGCGCCTCGAGCGCGGCCAGCCGCACCGCCGCGACGGGATCGCCGAGGAGCTTCAGGAGCGGCGCCACGCCCGCCGCGTCCTGGATCAGGCCGAACGCGGAGGCGGCGTCTCCCCGCACGAGCGGATCGGGATCCGCCGCCAACCCCAGGAGGGCAGCCAGCGCGCGCGGGTCCTGGAAAAGGCCGAGCGGCAGGGCCAGCGCCTGTCGGACGTGCGTGCTCTTCTCGTTTGCCGTCGCCTCGAGGAGCGCGGGTAGGAGCGTCGGGTCACGCCCGCCGGCCAGGGCGCGGACCGCGGCCGCACGGCAAGGTTCGGAAGGTTCGTCCCTCGCCGCCGCGAGGAGGTACGCCCTCGCCTTCGCCCCGAGCGTGCGCCCCAGGGCCTCCAGCGCCTGGAAACGGACCACTTCCATCGCGCCGGGCCGCTTCGCCGTTTCGATCAGGGCCTCCTCGTCCACGAGCGCGATCGCGCCCGCGAGCCCGGCCTCCGCGAGCACCGGGCTTGACGACGAGAGCGCTTCGCGAAGCGCGGCGCGCAGGTCGGGCCCGTCCGCCCGTAGCGCGGCCCGAAGCGCCCTGCCCCGGACCTCCGTCGGCCGGGCGCCGTCCCGGAAGAGGCGCAGAAAGAGCGGAGCGAGCGAAGGGTCGGGATCGGACGCAAGCGCCTCCAGCGCTTGCAGCGCGAGTGCGCCTTCCGCGTTCTCCACGCGGGCCTGCAGCGCGGCCGCGGTCCCGGGTCCGCGGTACTGGCCGAGCGCGACCACGAGATAGCCCTGCCGCTCCGGGTCCGCCTCTTTGGGGAGCCGCGCCAGGAGACCCGCCGTCACCTCCACGTCGGGCGGCGGGGGCAGGCAGGACAAGAGCACGGCCAGCACCCGGGCGCTCGTTTCCGCGGCAAGCCGTTCCAGCGTCTGACCTCGCAGCGAGGGCGACTTCCGGCGCGGCTGCAGCGCGCGCGCGGCGAGCAGCCGCCACTCTTCGTGGTCGTGCGCCAGGTTCGAGAGCAGGAGCTCCTCCGAGCGCGGACCCTCGCAGAGGGACAGTCCCGTGAAGGCCTCGGTCGCCAGGCTGAGGTCGGTCGAGCGCGCGGCCTCCGCGTAGAGGTCCTCCAACCCCTGCGGGAAGAGCAGGACCAGGTCGCGCAGGGTCTCGGCGCGGAGCTCGGCCGGTCCCTCCCGATAGCAACGGAGCAGCGGTTCGCGCGAGGACGCGTCCCCGAGCGCGGCGAGCAGCGGGAGAAGCGCGCGCCGCTCTTCGATGGGACCCGCGAGGAGACGTTCGTGGAACGCGCCGAGCGCCGACCTGCCGAGGTCGCGCAGGACCCTGCGGGCCGTGTCCCCGTCCTCGTCGCTTACGAGCGCGGCGATGAGTTCGCGCACGAACGATTCGGCCGCGGCCGGGAGCGGCTGGTCGAAATGGGCAAGGGCGCGGAGGGCGATTCGGCGGCGTTCCGGCGGACCGGAGTCGACGGCGGCCCCCAGCTCCATGAAGGCCGCCGGGTCCCGACGCGTGGCCAACGCGTCCGCGGCGAGGGCGAGGAGCTCCGGGTCGCTCGCCGTAAGCTCCCGTCGAAGCGCGGCGTTCGAGGCCTCACCCGGGATGCGCGTCAGCGCCACGAGCGCGGCGAACCGGATGTCGGGGTCGACGTCCTGGGCGAGGCGCGCCAGGGCGACCGCCCCCTCGGGCGCGGCCACCTCCCCGAGCGCGGCGAGCCCGCGCGCGGCCCCGACCCGCACGCGCCACTCCGCGTCGTCGAGCGCGGCGACGAGTTCGGGGACACGCGTCGCGTCCCCCAGCCGGCCCAGCCCCTCGGCCGCCTGTGCCCGGACCATCCAGCTCGGATCGCCGAGGAGGCGAACCAGGCTGGGGACCGCTCCGCCGATCCGGCCGAGCCCCAGGGCGCGCGCGGCCTGTGCGCGCGTCTCGAGTCGGTCGGCGCCGGCGAGCGCGGTCAAGGTGGACAGTGCCGGCGCGCCGATGCGGGCCAGCTCCTCCGCCGCGGCCGCGCGCGCGTCCTCATCATCCCCCTCCGCGAGCGTCTTCAGCTCGCCGAGCCGTGGCGCGAGCAGCGCCTCGACTTCGGGGGAGACCGGTTCTTGGACCTGCGCCGTGGGGAGCGGCCTGCGAGGCTCCGCCTCCGCTGCCCGGGGCGACTGCCGCCTCGCGGTGGACGCATGCCGGCACCCGGCCGGCAGAAGCATGGCCAGGGCGACGGCTGCCGCCAGGCAGGGCAAGGGGACCCGCACGCGATGGACCTCCGAGAGAACGGAGGCATTCTACGGGCGCCCCGCTCGCGCTGTCAACGCCCGGGCGTACCCGCCCCACCGAACCGCGAGCGTGAGCGAGCGGTCTCGAGGCACTCTTCGTTCGCGCCCCCTTCGATCCCGCCCCTTCGCGTTCGACCGCTTCGCCCCAGGGAAGACTTGTTTCCCATGCCGACGGCCTCCGATTCAATCCCCGTCGCCCACCTGCCGGCGGGGTCGAACCCGGGGACGCGGGCGCAAGCGCCGAGACCGCTCCCGGATGATCGCGGTTCGGAGCCGGCCCCCGCCCGTCGCTAGCCGACCGTCCTCCGGAACCGCCCCACGCTGATCGACATCAACACCGCCGCGAGGCCGAGAAGCGCGAGGCCGTTCACCCACAGCGACGACCAGCCCGCCCCCCGCAGGATGACTCCGCGCGCCGCATCCACCATCCACGTCGCCGGCACGAGGCAGGACAGCCAGCGGAAGCCGAGCGGCATCGTGTTCCGCGGAAACACGTACCCGGAGAGGAAGATCGACGGGATGATCGTCCCGAACGTCATCTGCATCGCGGCCGTCTGCGTCCGCGCACGGGTCGAGATCCACAGTCCGAGCGCGAGCAGGCAGAAGATGTACGGCAGGGAGAGCACAAGCAGGGTCACGAAGCTGCCGTGCACCGGGACGCGGAAGAGGAGGACCATGAGCGAGAGGATCCCCAGCATCTCGAAGAACGCCAGCCCCGCGTACGGCACCATCTTCCCGATCACCAGGTCCCACCCACGGACCGGGGTCATGTAGAGCTGCTCCAGCGTCCCTTTCTCCAACTCGCGCACGATGGCGAGCGACGTGAGGCTCACCGTCATCGCCTGGATCAGGATCGCGATGAGGCCCGGGATGAAGAAGCGCGGCGACTTCAGGTCGGGATTGAAGAGCACGCGGGGACGCGACTCGACGGGCAGCGAGTCCCCCTCCAGGATCCTTCCCAGCGACTCTCGAAGCGCGATCGCGTTCCCCACGTTCGTGGCGCTCGAGGCCACGTTCGACTCCGACCCGTCGACGAGGAGCTGGATTTTCGTCGGCTCGCCTCGCACGAGGTCGCGCGAATAGCGTTCCGGGATCTTGATCCCGACCCGGGCCTCCCCGGAGACGAGGCACGCCTCCAGCTCCTCCTCCGAGGACACTTCCCGCAGGATGTTGAAGTCGGTCGTGTTCTCGAACCGGCGCAGCAGCTCCCGGCTTTCCTGCGTGCGGCACTGGTCGAGCACGACCGTCACCGTGTGGCGGATGTTCGTGTCGATCGCGTACCCGAGCATGAGGAGCTGGAAGACCGGGATGAAGAGCGTGAAAAAGAGCGCGGAGCGGTCCCGGCGGATGTGGATCGTCTCTTTCCTCATGATGGCAAACGCCCGGGCGAGCCAGGTCGAGGGGCGGGCAGGTTTGCGGCCGATCGTCACGCTCACGCGGCCCTCCCCGGCCCGCGGCCGTTCCCGCCGGCCGCCATCCGACGTCGGGTCAGCGTGACAAAGACGTCTTCGAGCGACGGGCGCGAGTCGTGGGCCGTGGCCTCCGCGTGCCCCCAGCCGCGCACTTCGCGTTCGAGGGCCTCCGCGGTGAGCCGCTCCTCGACGATCGCGTGGACCGACTCGCTGTGCAACGTCGCCTCCAGGACGCCTTGCCGGCCGACGAGCCTGCGGAGGATCTCGCCCGGACGCGCCGCCGAGAGCGCGAGCCGCCGGCAGCCCGCGGGCGTGATCTCGGGCAGGCGCTTCAACTCGTCCGGCGTCCCCACCGCCAGGAGGTGGGACAGGAAGATGTACCCGATGCGGGAGCAGCGTTCGGCCTCGTCCATGTAGTGCGTGGTCACGAAGAGCGTGACCCCCTTCGCGGAGAGCTCGAAGAGCAGATCCCACAGCTCGCGCCGTGCGACCGGATCGATGCCCGCGGTGGGCTCGTCGAGGAAGAGCACGCTCGGCCCGTGCATGAGCGAGCACACGAGGGCGAGGCGTTGCTTCCACCCGCCGGAGAGGAGTCCGGCCCGGCGGCCAAGATAGGGCCGTAGGTGGGTCATGGAGACCAGCTCGTCCTTGCGCTCCTCGCGCTCCCGCGCGTCGAGACCGTAGATACCGGCGTAGAAGTCGAGATTCTCCTCCGCGGTCAGGTCCTCGTAGAGGGAGAAGCGCTGGGACATGTAGCCGACCTGCGACCGCACCTCATCGACGTTCTTCCCGACGTCCATGCCGAGGAGCCGGGCCTCGCCGCCGCTGGGTTCGAGGAGGCCGCACAGCGCCTTGATAAGCGTGGTCTTGCCGGAGCCGTTGGGGCCGAGGAAGCCGAAGATCTCCCCCTCGGCGACGTCGAAGGAGACGCGGTTGACGGCGACGAAGTCTCCGAACGAGATGGTGAGGTCGCGCAATTCGATGGCGGGCATCGATTACTCCGCCCGGCGCGGCAGGCGCGCGCGCGCCGCCATGCCGGGCTTCAAGAGTTCCGGTGGCGCGGTAACGTGAATCTTCACGGAGAAGACCTGGTTCCAGCGTTCGTCGAGGCTTTGGACGTTGCGGGGGGTGAACTCGCTCTCGCCGGCGATCTGGGTCACGACGCCGTCGAAGTCCTGGTGCGGGTGGCTGTCGACCTGGACCTTGACGCGATCGTGCACGGCGATCCGGCCAAGGTCGGGTTCAGGGCAGAAGACCTTCACCCACAGGTCCTCCTGGAGGAGGAGGCGTGCGACGGGGCGGGAGGGGGAGAGCAGATCGCCCTTGCGGACGGCGAGGACCTCGACGCGGGCGCGGGCCGGGGCTCGGATCTCCCCCTCGGCGAGGTCGGCCTCGGCCTCGGCGAGCGCCGCGCGCAGCTCGTCCCGCTTGGCGCGCGCCTCGGCCAGCTCCTCGGACCGCGTGCCGGCCTTGAGGAGATCAAGCTGGGCTTGGGCGCGTCGGGCTTCCTCGCGTGCCTGTCGGATCTCGTCCGGACGGACGCCCGCTTTGAGGAGGGCGACCCGCGCGGCGGCTGCGCGAAGGCGGGCCCCCGAAGCGTCCCGCGCGGCGCGTGCGTCGTCCGCCTGCTGGGACGAGGCCACCTTTTCGTGCTGCAGGGCGTCCATGCGGCGCCAGGTCGTCTCCGCCAGCGCGAGGTCGGCGCGCGCGGCTTCCTGTTCGGCTTCCGCCTGGTCCAGCTCTTCGGGTCGGGTCCAGCCTTCGAGGGCGGCGAGCCGCGCGCGAGCGGCGCCGGCGGCGGCCTCCGCGGCCGCGAGTTCCTCGGGCCGGGCGCCGTGCTCGAGGCGTTCGAGCAGGGCCGCGGCCTGCGCGAGGCGTGCGGCGAGCTGATCGCGGCGTGCCCGCTCGCGGGGGACCTCGAAGCGGACGAGCGGCGCGCCGGCTGCGACCTCGTCCCCCTCGGCGGCGAGGACCTCGGCCACGCGGCCGCCGAGCCGGGAGCCGACGTGGACCTCCTGGACTTCCACGACCCCGGCGAGGACCAACTCGTGGGGTCCTTGTCCGTTCCACCAGAGCGCGCCGGCGCCGGCGCCGCCCGCACGGGCGACGGCGAGAAGGACGAGGAGGAGCGTGCGTGCGCGGCCGGAAGCGTTCATCGTGGCCTCCTTGTCGGACGTTCGACCAGCGCCGGCCTCGCGCGAGGCTTGGGGGGCAGAAGGCCGTCGAAGAGGAGCGTGAGGACCGTCCCGGCGAGGCCCTCTGCGAAGGCCGGAGTCTCGAAGTCCAGCTCCAGAAACTGGCTGAGGAGGGGGCGGGCGACGAAGGGGTACATGACCATGCCGAGCACGGCCATGGCCAGGTAGCGGACGTCGAGCGCGCGGAATTCGCCGCTTCCGACCCCCTCCGCAAGCGTGGTGGCGAGGCGGGCGAAGTTCGGCCGGAGGAATTTCTCGACGATGCGCCGGAGGCGCGGGGTCTGGAGCGTATATTCGCGGACCACGATGCGGACGACGGACTGGTTGGCCTGGATGTAGCGGACGATGGCGTGGATGGCGGCCTCCAGCCGTTCGCGCGGCTGGCCGGCCTCCGGCACCGCGGCGAGGGCGTGTCCGATCTGGGCGTAGTAGGCCTCGAGGACCGCGTCGACGAGGTTGTCCTTGGAGCCGAAGAAGTAGTGGATCATGGCAAGGTTGACGCGGGCGGCGCGCGCGATGGCTCGAATCGAGGTCGCATCCACGCCCTTTTTGCCGAAGAGGTCGCGGGCGGCGACGAGGATGCGGTCCCGGGTGTCGGTGGGGGGGCGGGCCATGCGCTTCTCCGGTGAGTGGCGTTGTGAGTCTATGTAGGACGTATTAATTATACGTATGACTAATAACCTGTCAAGGGGAATTCCGAGCTGTGCGCGGCAGGGGCCGGAGCGGGGGAGGGGGGCGCGTGCGCGAGTGGAAGGCCGCGAGAGGGTCGTTGCCCGCGCCCAGGCCCTCTCGCGCTTCGCGCGAGAGGGGGAGGGGGCGACGTGGATGCCCCGCTCGCGTCCCTGTCGAGCGCGGAGCGCGGCAGGAAGAGTGGGCTGCGCGAGAGGGCTGCCAATCGTTCGAGTCCGGAGTGCGCTCGCCGATCGGCCGCTTGCCGTACCACGAAGCGGGGAATCGTGGCAGGTCGTGCACTCGTGGGCCTTCGATAGCGATCCTGGGGGTGCACGACCTGGGGACGATGGAAGCGGAACGGGTCCGCGGCGGACACACGGAACCGCGACCGTGAGGGAGCGGTCTCCGCGCGTTCTTCCAGAGCCGCGGATTCGACCTCGCTGCCCGGTGGATTCGCAGGGCGCTCCCCTGCGGGTCGGCGGCCTCGAACCGGAGGTCATGGCAGAACGCCGCCAGACTGTTCCCTCACGGTCGCGGTTCGGTTTCCACGCGGGACGCGCCTGCGACGGAAACGATGGACCTACCGGAACGATCGTGCAGGCCCACCAGCTCCCGGCAGGTTGAACCTCGCCAGGAGGTCCAGGACGAGAGCCTCGGGTGGCGCGCAGAGAGGTGGTCGCCGGCCCTCAGCCGCGGTGCGGTTCGGCGAAGGGGTTCTTGTGATGGCGCAGGAAGGCCTTCGGCAGGTAGGCCAGGAGGTCGGTCGCCGCGAGGCTGGTCTCGCCGACGTCCGCGGACGCGAGATCGCCGGCGAGGCCGTGCAGGTAGGCGCCGAGCTGCGCCGCCTCGAAGGCCGCGAGCCGCTGGCCGAGCAGCGCGGCAATGAGACCGGTCAGCACGTCTCCGCTGCCGCCGGTGGCCATGCCCGGGTTGCCGCTCCGATTCTCGTAGACGCGAGGCCCCTCCGTCACGACCGTCCGATGCCCCTTGAGCAGCAGGGTCACCTGGTGCTTCACCGAGAAGACGCGGGCGAGCCGCTCGCGGTCCTGCTGCAGGGAGTCCGCGTCGATCCGAACGAGTCTCGCCATCTCCCCCGGATGCGGCGTGAGGATCGTCGGTGCGGGGCGCCGGTCCAGGATCGCCGTGTCCGCGGCGATCGCGTTCAGTCCGTCCGCGTCGAGGACCACGGGTACTTGCAACGCGGGTAGCAGCGCCTGGACGAACGCCACCGTGGAGGGATCGGTGGTCAGTCCCGGTCCCAGCGCGACCACGTCCTGGGTCTTCGCCAGTTCCAGCACGTCGGGCGCGGCCTCGGCCGCGAAGGAGCCGGTGGGCGTCTCCGCGAACGGCCGGACGAGCGGGCCGGTGAGCTTGGCCGCGAGGATCGGATGGACCCCGCGCGGTACGGCGAGCGTGACGAGCCCCGCCCCTCCACGGATCGCCGCCTCGGCCGCAAGGTACGCCGCGCCGGTCATCGCCGTCGAGCCGGCCACCACGAGGACCCGCCCGAAGTCCCCCTTGTGCGCGTCCGGCCTTCGCGGCGGAAGCCGCGGCACCAGGGCGCCCGGATCGCGCAGCATCAGGTCCTCGTCTTCGCAAGTGTGTCCCGTGCAGGTCCGGCGCTCAGCGCCCGCGCAAGAATTACTTTACGTTTTCGTGGATCGACCGATGCCTGGGGGCGCGGGCCTCCGGCCCGCGCAGCGCGGCCCCGCGGGCCGCGCCCCCAGGAGCCTCGAGGTCCGAGTCTGCGCAGTTATCTTTGCGCGGGCGCCCACGCGCGTGCGCGGTTTGTGCCGCGGGCGCCTCATCGGGGCTCGCCCGCCCCCCCAGGGAGCTTTCCTTCGATCGCCGCCACCTTCGCCAGGAGCTGCGGATCCTTGCTCAGCGAACGCGCCCGCGCGAGGCTCTCCCGCGCCGCCGGCAGCTCCCGCTTCTGCGCGAGCACCATGCCGAGCTGATAGTGGAATTTCGCCCGCAGCTCCGGCTCCGTCTCCGCGGTCTGGCTGAGCGCCAGGTACCACATCTCCGCCGCGCGGTCGTACGAGGCCTTCGCCTGGTGGATCCATCCCAGCGTGTCGTAGCAGCCCGCCATCCCCAGGCGGAGCGAGCGGATCCGGGACTCCATCGAGATCCCGGCGGGCAGGCGCTCCTTCTTCTGGGTGCGGACGATTTCCTCCTCGTAGTTCTGCACGGCATCCCGCGCCAGCGTCTCCGCCTCCTCGAGGTTCATCCGGTTCGCATAATACAGCCACGCGAGATTGTTCTTCGCCGTGGCGAGCGAGGCATCCGCGGCGATCGCCGTCTTGTAGGCGCGCTCCGCCTGCAGGAAGTGGTCGCGCATCTGCTGCACGTTGCCGATGGCCATCCACGCCTGCGCGAAGCCGGGGTCGAGCTCGAGCGCTTTGTAGTATTCGCCGAGGGCCTCGTCGTACTTCTGTCGCTGTTCGAAGACGATCCCATCGTTGTAGTGCTGCCGGGCTTGTTGGGCGGGCGGCTTCTCGGGCGGGAGGTCCTTCTCGACCTCCGCTTTCGGCTCCGCGTCCCAGCTAGACGCGGGCGAAATTTGAAATTTGACTTTTTGCAATTTGAAATTCGGCCCGGCCGTGTGGGTCGAACGCGAGACTTTTACACAGAGACGCGGAGACGCAGAGGCCGGGCGCTGAGTCCACCGTTCTCTACCGGCGATCATCTCTGGCAACGGACGGAGAGATCGGTTGTAGCTTCACTTCGGCCTGTTGTTCAGAAGCGGCGCTCCTCGGGCATGATCACGAGAGTGTAGTTGCCTCCCTTGCCCCAGGACTTCAGGAGGTACGGATAGGAGATGAGCATTTTCTGGCCCCCGTAGAGTTCGCAGACGACCTCACGCGCGTCGTCGTTGTAGCCGGTCACGACGATGAAGTGCCAGAGGCTGTGAGGGTCCGCGATGCCGGGGTTGTAGAGGGGGAGGGTGGCGACGTCGATCATGAGGATCAGCGGGATCCCCCGGTCGATGTACAACCGCACCCTCTCCAGCGTTCCCCGCACGATCTCCGCAAACAGCCCTTTCGAGCGGGCGAAGAGGGGCAGATCGAGCGAGAGCGTGCCCTGCTTGTCCTTGAAGAAGGTCTTTTCCGCGACCTCCTCGACGGAGCAGGTCTTCCCCCAGAACTGGAGGATGGCCGTGAGGCTCTCCGGGCCGCAATCGTAGAGCGTCTTCCCGCGCGGGAGGGTGGCGCCGCGCACGTAGACGAAGCCGGCCTTCTCGGGATCCTCCGGGAGCGCCGCCACGCCCCGCTGGTAGTTGGGGATCCAACTCGTGCAGCCGACGAGCAGGAGGACCGCCGGCGAGAGAGCGAGCGCGGCACGATGGGTCAAGGGACTCTCCGCGACAGGGCGGTTGCGCCCTCGCGGGAAGCGGCAGGGCCCGATCCGGATCTAGGCCTTGTTCTTCTCGCGCTGGTTGTAGCTCTCGATGTACCAGAAGCCGAGGATGAGAAGCGCGAGGGCGATGCCCACGATGATCAGGTGGTTGCCCGCCATCTGGACCTGTTCGGGCGCCTGCGCCAGGCTGGACACGTCCTCGTCGGTGAGGGTGGCGAGCCGCTGATCGGCCTGGTTCGCGGTCAGGCCGAGCGACTGCAGTTTGGTCTCCAGCGCGACCCGGTTGACCTCCGCGGCCGGGGCCGAGGAGGTCTCGGTGACAGGAGTGGTGGAGATCATGTCCGCGCGAACCGCCCCGCCTCCAGCGCTCAGCAAGTTCGCGGCGGCAAAGGCCGCCAACACGATGCCGAGCCGGCCGAAACTTCTCATCCCAACCCTCCTTACATGTGCGATTGCTTGTGGCTGCGACACGATCGGCGCAATTATAGAGACCGTCGAGGCGATGTCAAGCGAAAACGGCAGGGCGTTATCGGCGGCCCGGGCATTGTGGCTTGACTTCCCCCTATGCTGGTGGTAGCATACGAGGTTTCATGTTCCCAGTGTGGATCGGTCGTAGGCCCCGGGCGACCAAACCACAGGTTGCGCAGCGCGGCAGTGACGCAGCCAAGCGACGACGGAACCACAGATTTCACAGATTTACCACGATTTCACAGATTCGTAATCTGTGTAATCGCGTAGAATCTGTGAAATCTGTGGTTTTCGTGGCGTTCGACTCTCGGGAACCGGTGGCGAGTCGAGAGCGCCTGCCTCGAATCGAGCGCGTTCTCTCGCGAGCTCCGCGGCATCGCCTTCGGGACGCCCCTGCGCAGGAGGCCGTGTGGACCGCGTGTTCCTCGGGGTCGACCTGGGCGGGACCTACCTGAAGGGCGGTCTCGTCGCCGCGGACGGACGGGTGCTCGTGCGACGCTCCGCGCCGACCGCCGCCGCCGAAGGGCCCGAAGCGGTCGTCGGGCGGCTCTGCGCGTTTCTGGAGGAGCTTGCCGCCGCCTCGCCGGCCGGAGGCAAGGCCCCGGCAGGCGTGGGGATCGGCGCCGCCGGCGCGATCGACAGCCGCCGCGGCCTCGTCCGCTTCGCCCCCAATCTCCCGGGCTTTCGGGACGTCCCCCTCGCCCGGCTCGTCCGGGAGCGGCTCGGCTGGCCCACCGTTCTCGAAAACGACGCCGGCGCCGCCGCTTGGGGTGAGCTGTGGGCCGGCAACGGGCGCGGCTGCTCGACCTTCGTCCTCTACACCCTCGGCACGGGCGTGGGGGGCGGCCTCGTCCTCGATGGCCGGCTCTGGGGCGGACGCGACGGCGCCGCCGGGGAGCTCGGCCACGTCGAGATCCGGCCGGACGGCGACCCGTGCCCCTGCGGCCGGCGCGGCTGCCTCGAGGCCTACGCGTCCGCCCCCGCCCTGGTCCGTCGCGCGCGTGCGCTGCCCGGCGGGCTGCCGGACGCGCCGCCCGTCGGCTCGGCCGAGGCCGTGTTCGAGGGCGCCGCCCGCGGCGACGCGGCCTGTCGCGTCGCGGTCGAGGATGCGGCCGATGCCCTGGGCCGCTCGATCGCGGGCGTCCTCGCGACCTTGAATCCCGAACGAATCTTGATCGGCGGCGGCGTCGCGGCCGCGGGCGAGGCCCTCCTCGCCCCCGTGCGCGAGGCCGTTCGTCGCCACGCCCTCCCCGTCTTCGCGGAAGGCGTCTCGATCCTCCCGGCCCTCCTGGGCTCGGACGCAGGTTTCATTGGAGCCGCCGGATGCGCGCTGACTCGATTCGAAATTTCTGCATCGTCGCCCACATCGACCACGGCAAGTCCACGCTCGCCGACCGCCTGCTCGAGCTGACCGGCACGATCACCGCCCGCGAGTCGCGCCAACAGTTCCTCGACTCGCACGCGATCGAACGCGAACGCGGCATCACGATCAAGGCGAAGGCCGTGGCCATGCGCTACGACTTCGGCGGCGAGGAATACCAGCTCAACCTCATCGACACGCCCGGCCACGTCGACTTCACCTACGAGGTCTCCCGCAGCCTCGCCGCCTGCGAAGGCGCCATCCTGCTCGTGGACGCCACGCAGGGCGTGCAGGCCCAGACCGTCGCCAACGCCTTCCTCGCCATGGAGGCCCGCCTCGAGATCATTCCCGTCGTCAACAAGATCGACTCGCCGCTCGCACGCGTCGACGAGGTCATCGAGGAAATGGTGAACAGCCTCGCCGTCAAGGCCGAGGAGGTGCTCCAGGTGAGCGCGAAGACCGGCGCCGGCTGCGAGGCCCTGCTCGAACGGGTGATTCGCGGTGTCCCGCCCCCCAAGGGCCGCCTCGACTCGCCGCTCCGCGCCCTGATCTTCGACTCGGTATACGACGAATACCGCGCGGTGGTCGTGTACACGCGCGTCGTGGACGGCGTGCTCCGCCCCGGCGAGGAGATCCGGATGATGGGGACCGGCAACGTCTTCCAGATCGAGGAGGTCGGCAAGTTCCGGCCGAAGATGGCCCCCGTGAAGAGCCTGGAGATGGGGGAGGTCGGGTACGTCGTCGCCGGAATCAAGAACATTCGCGACGTGAAGATCGGGGACACCGTCGCCCCGAAGCTCATCCCCGCGGGTTTGCAAGCCCTGCCCGGCTATCGCGAGCCGCTGCCCATGGTCTTCTGCGGCTTCTACCCGACCAACGACTCCGACTTCAAGACCCTGAAGCAGTCGATCGAGCGCCTCAGCCTCAACGATTCCTCCTTCACCTTCCAGCCTGAAACCTCCGAAGCGCTCGGCTTCGGCTTCCGGTGCGGGTTCCTCGGCCTCCTGCACCTCGAGATCGTGCAGGAGCGGCTCGAGCGGGACGAGGGCGTCGAGGTGATCCAGACCGCGCCGAACGTGACGTACGAGGTGATGTACAACGAGCTCGGCGAGACGAAGACCAAGCGCGTCGACAACCCCGCGGACCTGCCGGAGGAGCACGAGATCCTGGAGATGCGCGAACCCATCTCGCGCGTGGCGATCATCGTGCCCAAGGACTCCGTCGGCCCGATCATGGCGCTCTGCATGGAGCGCCGCGGCGTCTACGTGAAGACCGAGTACATCAGCCCGACCCGCGCCATGCTGACCTACGACATCCCCTTCGCCGAGATCGTGTTCGATTTCTACGACAAGATGAAGTCCCTCACGCGCGGCTATGGCACGATGGACTACCACATTCTGGGCTACAAGGCGGCGACCCTGGTCCGCCTGGACATCCTGGTCGCGGGGGACCCCGTCGACGCCCTTTCCACGATCGTGCACAAGGAGCAGGCCGAGCTCAAAGGCCGGCGCATGATCACCGTGCTGCGGCGGGAGATCCCGCGTCATCTCTTCGAGATCCCGCTCCAGGCTTCGATCGGCAAGCGCATCGTCGCGCGCGAGACGATCCGGGCGCTGGCGAAGAACGTGACCGCGAAGTGCTACGGCGGCGACATCTCGCGGAAGCGGAAGCTGTGGGAGAAGCAGAAGGAAGGGAAGAAGAAGATGAAGAACGTCGGGCGGGTCGAGATCCCGCAGAAGGCGTTCATGGCCGTCCTGACCGCGGACCGGGAGTGACGCATGAGTGTTGATCCGATCCAGGCCGAACCGGGCGAGCGGGAGCGGGAGCGGGAGGCCGCGGCCGCACGCGGACGCGAGACGGCCGGCCCCGCGGCGCTCGCCCCCTCTTCCCCGGCGGGCGGGGCGGGCGTGGAGCTGGCGCTCATGCTGGCCGGCGGCCTGCTCGTGGGCGCGGTGGTGCTCTGGGCGGAGCGCGTAAAGCTCACCCTCCTGACGCCGATCTTGCTCCAAGGCCGGGACCGGAGCGGGTGGCTCTTGCTCTTGCCCGCGCTCGCGACGGTCCTCGCCTTCTGGAAGCGCTGGCGCGGCGTTTTCGACGCCGCGATGCTCATGAACGGGATCGGGGCAGGCTACGGCATTTATCTGCACGTCAGCGAACAGCGGGAGGGCGCGCTCTGGGCGGCGGGTTTCCACGTCGCGTCGCTCGTCCTGACCGCCTCGAACTTCGAGGCCCTGCACGCCGCGTCGGCCGCGGTCGCGGGGCCGGGGGCCGGACCGCGCGCGGGCGACCGCTTCGCCGACCGCGAGCCCGACTCCCTCTCGGCGTGGGTGCGGGACAATTTCGAGGCGATCGTCATCGCCTTCGTGATGGCCCTCATCATCCGCTGTTTCTGCGTGGAGGTCTTCAAGATCCCGACGGGTTCCATGCAGCCCACGCTCTGGGGGGACCACGAAGAGTCCTTCGGCGAGCGCCAGGAGCTGCACCAGATGGTCAACGGCGACCGGATCATGGTCAACAAGTTCCTCCTCGCCTTTCAGCAGGTCCATCGCTTCGAAGTCATCGTCTTCAAATACCCGCTCGACACGTCGCGAAACTTCATCAAGCGCGTCGTGGGGATCGGACCGGAGTGGTTCAAGGTCGAAGACGGCGACATCTATCACCTGCCGGTCGACGGCGGCAAGACCTACCTGCTCGCCAAGAAGCCGCTGGACGTGCAGGAGAGCATCTGGATTCCGTACTACAGGGCGGATTTCCGGAAGGGGGACGTCACGCAGTACTGGGAGACCTCCGCGCGCGGCTACAGTCTGCACGGCTCCACGCTGCGGCTGCAGCCCGCGTCGGCGGGGAGTCCCACGTGGTTCCGGTACCGCAACACGGTCACGGACGACCGGCCGGGGAAGGAAGGTCCGGACGAGCGGGCCGGTCGCGGCGACAACAAGGTCGGCGACGTGCGGCTCTCGTTCCGGTTCACGCCGGACAAGGACGGCGGCGCGGCCCTCGTCGAACTGCAGAACAGTCCGTTCCTCGTCACCTTCGAGCTGGGGGTGGGGCGAGAGGCCGTTTCCGTGGTTACCGTGAAGAATCTGCTGACGAACGAGAGCGGCCGGTTTCCCGTGGAGGCGCGGCTTCTGGCGGGCAAGGCGGCGGACCTGGCCTTCCTGCTCTATGACGGGCGCGTGGTCGTGAAGGTGGACGGTCGGGTCGCGCTGTTGCAGGAGCTGGTGCTCCAGGAGGACCTGCTGCGGGGGCAGAACATCGACGGCGCGAAGGCGATCCGCTTCGGCTTCCGCGGCGTGGGCGGGGACGTGGACGAACTGGCGATCCAGCGGGACGTCTACTATACTGCGCGTGGCTGCCTTTCCCAGAGCGGGCTGCTGATCCCGGAGGGAAAGTACTTCGTCATCGGCGACAACGTCCAGTACAGCAAGGACAGCCGGCTATGGCAGCGGGCGGAGCTCACGATGCGCGATGGGCGCAAAGTGTACGGCGACCTTGACGAGCGCAGGATCGACCTGAACACGGTCACGATGAAAGACGTCTACGGGGACGTGCACACCTACGAGAAGAGCGAGCTCTCCTCCTGGAGCGCGCCCGCGGAGTGGCAGAAATTCGTCGACGAGGAGGACCTGGTCGGGAAGGCTTTCTTCGTGTGGTGGCCCGCGCCGCGGATGAAGCTGATTCGATGAGCACCTCCGAGACGGCCGGCGGGTCGATGGCCGCCGGGGTGACGGATGGCAAGGACGTGCCCGCTCGCGCCGGCGCGAACGGGGAGCGGCCGCTCGGCGCGGATTCGCCGGCGGAGAGCCCTGGCCGCGCGCTCGCCGACGAGCATGGGCTCGAGCCGGCCGCCACGAGCGCCGCGGGGGCCGTTTCCGCTCTCGCGGTGGGCTCGGTCGCCGCCGGCGCATCCGAGGCCGCGCCCTCCGCGCAGCCGAAGCTGCTCTGCGTGGAGGGACTCGAAAAGGTCTACGGCGGTCGTCGCGTGGTGGACGGCGTCAGCTTCGAGGTGCAAGCGGGCGCCATCATCGGGCTCTTGGGCCGGAACGGCGCGGGGAAGACGACGACCTTCAAGATGGCGATCGGCATGGTGACGCCGCGCGCGGGCCGTGTGCGGCTCCGGGGCGAGGACGTCACGCGGCTGCCGATGTACGAGCGTGCGCGCCGCGGCATGGGGTACCTGGCGCAGGAGCGCTCGGTGTTCCAGCGGCTGACCGTCGAGGAGAACCTGCTGGCGATCCTGGAGACGCGCGGGCTGCCGAAGGCGGAGCGCGTCGCGCGCGCCCGCCGGCTCATGGAGGAGTTCGGGCTGTCGCACCTGGCCCGGCAGCTCGGCTGCACGCTGTCGGGCGGCGAGGCGCGGCGGCTGGAGATCGCGCGCGCCCTGACGACGGAGCCCTGCCTGCTGCTCCTGGACGAACCCTTTTCCGGCGTGGATCCGATCGCCGTCGCCGAGATCCAGGGGCTTATCCAGGGGCTGCGCGGCCGCGGCATCGGGATCCTGCTCACCGACCACAACGTCCGGGAGAGCCTATCGGTCACGGACAAGTCCTACATCATCGACAACGGGAAGATCCTGGCGAGCGGTCCGCCGCGGGAGATCGTGGATAACCCCATCGTCCGGAAGGTGTACCTGGGGGAGCGATTTTCGTTGTAGCCCGCCTGTCGTCGGCCGTTCCCCCCGGCTGGATACGAGAGCACGCCCGCTGGGCCGCGTGGAGCGGCGTCGCCACGGCACCGCGACCGTCAGGGCGCGGTCTCGGCGGGTCCTGACGCCTCCCCCGGTTCGATCCCGCTCCTCCGCGGGAAACGGCTCGGCTGGTGTGCGAGCGGCGACGGAGCTTCCCGTGAGAAACGAGCACCCCCGGCTTGGTACGACAGCGTGCCCGCCTCGCGGCGTCGAGCGGCGTCGAGCGGCGTCGGGCGGGCCCAGAGGAGTGAGACCCGGCATGGCCGAGCATCCGGACGCGGCCCCCCCGCGGACCCCGAATTTTTTGACCTGGATCGTGGCCTGGGTGATTCCGGGCGGCGGACACGTGCTCCTGGGGCGGACCGGGAAGGGCATCTTTTTTTTCGCGCTGCTCCTCCTGACCTTCCTCGGCGGTCTTGTGCTCGCCGATTTCCGGACGATCAAGCCGATCGCGGACAATCCGTTCTACTTCATCGGGCATTTCGGCTCGGGCATGAGCCTCGGGCTCACCCACCTCCTCTCGCGGAGCGCGCCGCGAGGGCTCGTCCCGTCCCGCTTTTCGGAGGCCGGCCTCCTCTACATGTCGGTCGCGGGCCTCTTGAACGTGCTGGTGATGATGAGCCTGAACGCCCCGACGGACCGCAGCGCGCCGCCGGCCGGGAAAAAGGAGGGCCTGGCATGAGTCCGCTCTGGCTCTTCCTCCCGATCTGCATGGTTACAAGCCTCGTCCTGGCCGCGACCCGGGACGACAGGCCTCTCGCGGTCCTCGCCCGCGGGGCGCGCACGTTCGTGCTCCTCTCCCTGGTCGTGGCCCTGGGCTGCGCCACCTTCTGGTTCCTGCAATGGGCCCAGCCCAGCCGGAGGGCCTTCCTCCTCGGCGTCGGCGGGGTGGTGGTCGGGTTCTTCGCCCTGCACGCCCTTGCGCAGGCCCTGGCGGAGACGCCGTTCGGGAAGCAGGCGCATGACGCGCTCGCCTGGCTCGGACTCGCCATGCCGCGCGAGGTCCGGGACGGCGCGGGGTCGTCGGGCGGCCCAGGGGGCGCGGGCGGCGGCGGAGGCCGGAGCTGAGGCGAAGGGGGAGGGGAGCGGAGTGCCCCGGAGGCGAACATCCGTTCCTCGCGGTTGCGCCGGACCGAGGAGATGGCCCGCTCGGCGTCGACGCCGATTCGCGCACAGTTCATCCCACGCGGAAGGACGCCGCACGGTAGAGGACGAACCGGCGCGTGTTCGTCGGCTCGACAAGGATGGAGACGGCTTTCCCGCGCCGGAAGGACAGCCAGTCTTCGGCGGGGACGGACGCGCGCTCGTGCCGCTCGCAGCCGGCCGCATCCCGATAGGCGACCCGGATGTAGAATCGGGTGAGTGCGCCTCTCTCCCGAACCTCGCGGCCTTCCACCCTCCCCGTAACCGCAGCGCCGTTTCGGCACAGTCCGGCCTCGCGCCGCCAGCGGGCGAGCGTCCCCCCTGCCGAGTACAAACCGCCTGCGCCCACGAGAACCACGCAAACGCCAAACGACACCATCGGCCAGAACGGTCCCGGCAGATGGGTCATCCCGAGCCCCCAGTAGGCGGCCGATGCCTGGCCCGCAATCCAGCACCCTCGCGGGTCCTCCGGATCGAACCGCACCGTGATCGGATCTCCGACCTGGAGACGTTCATGGGCAGCCGCGGTGCAGTCCCGGTCGATTGTCGCGTCCCATCTTCGATGAGAATGGCGTCCCGCACGATTGAGAACGGCGCAGCGGGTCTGTCGCGGTTCCCTCGGCTGGGATGCGCATGAGCTCTATGCTTCGCCTCCAGGGCCGAGTGGGATGTGTGGCGTGAGGGTGTGTTCCGTTCTCATTTGGCCTGAAACGCCATTCTCACTTTGCGTGAGACGCGACACTGTGGTGTCCATGGGGCGCGGATCCCCTGAAGCGCTGGTGGCCTGTTGCCGAAGTCCAGACGCAATGCCTGGGGGCGCGGCCCAAAGGGCCGCGCCCCCAGGAGTCTCGAGGTCCGAATCTGCGCAAGAAGAACTGCGCATGCTTCGTCCTCACGGCTCCTGGGGGCGCGGGCGTCCCCGCCCGCGCGAGTCGCCGCCACGGCGAGGGTTGGCCCGACGCTCTTCATCCGCCGGTGTGCTGAACCACTCCACGGCAGGTGAAGTCATTTCTGCGCGGGACCTAAGGGCCCGTAAAGAAACAACTCATGCAGTTTGGAAACCAGGGAGCTCCTCAGGAAAAGGCTCAAGGCTCAATGATCAATTTTCAGACAAGGCTCAAAGTTCAAGGCTCAGGGTCCGCGATTCCGCGCCCGGGTTACGTTTCATGGTGGTCATTGAGAATTGAGCCTTGAGCCTTTTTTGAGTCTTGAAAATTGAGCATTGAGAATTCAGGTCGCCCCCCTGCGCGTCCAACGAGCAAGTTATTTTCTTACGGGACCTGATCTCGTCTACTACACCCGTCGCCCCAGGTTCCGGCACTGCGCCAGCGCCTGTTCCCGGATCGCATTTCTCATCCGGTAGTACTGTTCCCGCGTGATCACCTTCTCCCGGTAGAGCGCCCGCAGCTTCTGGATCTCGCCGAGGAGCTGGATCGGAAGCTGGACCTCCGCGGCCAGTTTCTCCGTGCTCACGACCGTGTGACGCAGCTCGGTCGCGAAGGTCTTCGCCCCTTCCACCGCCGAGGCCACGGACTCGCCCGCCGAACGCGCTACGACCCCGGCCTGCCGCGCCGCCTCCTTCGCCCCGTCCACGGCCTTCTCGGCCGCATCCTTCAGCGCCTTGCCGATGGAGCCGGAAACGGACTCGGGTTCCCGCGCCGCATCCGCGTGAGCGGCGTCCGGCGCTTCCGCGCCCGCCGCCGCGCCGAGGGCGGGCCGTTCCAGGAACCCCGGATGGCCGATCGGCGCCGCGGCCGGCGGCGGCTCGATCGAGGTCCGCACCGCCGACTCCAGCTCGAGCGGGTCGACGTTCATGTTGGCCAGCGACGGGACGCGCCTCAAATACTCCGCGAGCGCCTCGGCGGCGCGCGCGCCGACCCGGTACCGGAAGAGCCGGTCCTCCCCCAGGTAGTGCACCTGGAGGTCCTGCCCGAATCGCGAGGCCCCCAGGATGTCGACGAGCAGGAGCGACTGCCACGTCGCCGGACCCTGCACGAGCAGTCGATGACTCGTCACGAGGAAGGAGAGCGGTTCCCCGCGCCAGACGCCGTGGATTTTCTCTTCGGGCAGGAGCACGAGCGGCAGGCCGACCTCCGCCGGCGTGCAGACGGGCAGCTCCCCGCGCCGGAGCGCGAAGAGACCCAGGGCGAAGCGCAGGTGGGAGCGGCTCTTGGCCTCGAGGCCGCAGGCCGCGAGCAGTTTCGCGGCGCCCGCCTCGTCCAGCGCGGACGTGCCCGGGCCGCCGGCGCCGTCCTCCCGCATCCAGCCCAAGAGCTCCCCGGCCCGCGCCCGGTCGTCGCGCGCGCGGCCCAGATGGCGCACCAGGGCGTTCGCGCCCGCGTCCGGCTCGTCCAGGCGCGCGAGCCAGGTCCGGACGTTGTCGTGTACGAGCGTCCCGAACAGGTCGTCGATCGAGGCGGCGGCGGACGCGCCGTGGGCGGCGGCCTCCCGCAAGTCCTCGAGCCGGTCGGCCGCGAACGCGTACCGGGCGGCGCTGAAGAGCGTCACGCCGAGCAGGATCGGCGCCCCGGTGGCCAGCGCCGCCATCCCGCCCGCGACGCCCCAGTTCGCCACGTCCAGGCCCGCTCCCTGCCCGCTCTCCAGCTCGCTTCGATCCACGAAGCGCGTGAGAAAAGAAAAGCGCGGCGCGTCCTCGCCGCCGTCGAGGGCGTAACTGCGACGGACGACGGCGTGCCCGCCCGGCGCGGGCTCCAGCTCGTCCCGCCGCTCCACCGACACGAGGCAGGCAAGCGGGATGCGCGCGCCGGAGAGGCCGTCGGACGCGGGCACGTAGACCGCCCGATTCGTAAGGACCACCGGGCCCGCGGCGAGGACTCGCTCCGCGTGGGCGTTTCGCGCGGTCACCCGGTCGACCAGCCGCAGGTCCGCTTCCCCGAAACGGTCCGCGCCCCGGAAGCCGTCGCGCAAAGAGGACCGGACCAGCGCGTGCAGCTCGCGCTCCTCCGACAGCCTGCGGTTCGCCAGCTCCAGGTGGAGCGACGCGACCGCCGACTCCGCATCACGCGAGTGGTAGCCCAGCTCGCGCAGCATGGGCCCGACCACGCCGATCTCCTCGCGCGTCGGGAGGGCCTTCGTCGTGTTCAGGAACCGCGTCCCCCGAGCGACCAGCTCGTGCACGGACGGCTGGAACGGGACGTGGAGCTGTCCTTCACAGTACTCCCGCACTTCGAGGAAGGCGCCCTTCACGCCGCCGAGCCAGGAGGCGAAGGCTTCGACGCCCTCGGTGGCTTTGTCCAGGTGACGCTGCGTCACGTCCGCGAGGAACGGGCGGAGTTCGGCGGGGGGGATCCTGGTTTGGGCCAGAAAGGCGCGCCCGCGGTCGTCGAGCGGGGCGAGGGCGCGCGTGCCGGCGTAGTCGAGCTTGGCAAGCAGGCGGCCGACGTGGCCGGCGTCCGGCCGGACCTCGATGCCGAAGACTTCGTGCAGCCCGCTTCGGACCTCTTCATAGACCTCGGCCATGCCTGTGATCGTGGAGGGGACGTCCGAGCGCACGCCGGCGAACCGGCGCAGCAGCTCGTTCATGCCGGGGACGAGGTACGGACCGGGGTCGCCGCCCGGGGCGAGGGCCTGCAGTGCCAGGACGTAGCGCCCGCCTTCGCCACCCAGTTCTCCGAGCAGCTCCGCGAGTTTTTGGCAGACGCCGTCCCTGAAGTTCACCTGGAAATAGCGGACCTCCCCCTTGGGGCCGCGATCGGCGATCGCGTAGTGGCGGACGAGGTCGCGCGCGGCGTCCTCCACCGCGCCGAGGAAGCCCGCGTCGCGCGCGCCGGCCTGCGTGCAGACGGCGAGATCAGGGGACTCATAGAGGGGTTCGAACGCGCCGCGCAGGAGGACCTTCAGTTCGCGATCCACGTCGGGGTTCGTGAGGAGGCCGGAGGCGCTCTCGCTGATGCCGGCCTCGATCGCTTTCTTGGCGAGTTTTTCGCCGAGCCGGGTCCGGAGACCGGCGAGACCGCCGTGTGCTTTGCGGTCCGCGGCGGTCGCGGCCTCGACGCCGGAGTCGATGCGTTCCTTGACCTTCGCGCCGAGCCTCGAAAGAAAGCCTCCCTTGGCGGCGGGCGCCTCCTGCTGCTCGGTGACCGCCAGCGGGGCGTCAGCCACATGGGGGGCGATGGCGGTCGAGGTCGACTCCGCGGAGGGCGGAGGGGGGGCCGCGGGCGGCGGCTCAGGCGCGCCTGCCGAAGCGGGGGCCGCTGCGGGCGCGGCAGCCATCGGCGCCGCGGCTCCGGTGGGCGTGGGGGCAACGACCGCGGGCGCTGCCGGTTCCGCAGGGGGCGGGGGCGGCGGTGGCGAGGGTGGAGCAGCGGACGCTCTGGGCTCGATGGTCGTATCCGGACCCTCGGGGAAGCCCGCAACGACCGGCATGGACGGCGGTGTCGGGGGCGGTGGCGCGTGGGGAGGAGCGGGCGGGGGCGGGGGCGGGGGCGGCGGCGGCGGCGCGGGTGGCGTGGAGTCCTCGGAAGGAGCCGAAGGCGGGTGCTGGGGCGCGGTACCCTCGGCGTCCGCGTCGACGTCGGCATCGGCGTCGGGGGGAGGGGGCGTCGGTGACTTTCCGGCCGCGGGCGTGGTCGGAGGCGCGTCATCGAGCTTGGTGGCGGGGCTCTCCTGTTTGGGCTCGGACTTCAAGCGGAAGCGGGCCATGAAGCCGCCCTTCCCCGCGGGCGGCGGCGCTTGAAAAACGGTCTGGCACTTGGGGCAGCGCACGTTCTTGCCGACCTGCTCGTCCTGGACGCTGAGACCGGCGTTGCATTTCGGGCAATGGACGGGATAGGGCATGAGCTGTATCCTTTCGAACCCGATTTCCCCCTGGCTCCGCCCCGGGGGTGCGCTCGGCGGGTGCCTGCGGCCCGGCCGACCGGGCGGTCGGCGGCGGCGCGAGGGCAGGCGCGGATGCGGACGCGCGGTCAGTCGCCGAGGTGCAGGTGATCGCGACAGAGCCTGAGGAACTTGGCGACCTTTGCCATTTTGTCGTCGACGTCGGCCAGCGTTGGGCGGTCGTCCTTTTCCCGGGCATCTCCGTAGAGTTGATTCGCCTTGCCGGCCAGCTCGGCCGCGCGCCGATAGTTCTCGGCCCGCGCCTTGGGATCGTCCTGGACTTTCTCGGCCGCGTCGCGCGCGGCCTGCGCCTCGGCCCAGCACTGATCGGCCTTGACCAGGATGGGGCGCACGTCCGGGTAGACCTTGGGTCCCGGCCCGGCGGGGGCGTTTGCGGACGGGTCCGGCTTCGCGGCGGGTTTCGAGTCGGCCTTCTCGTTCCCTCTGCCGCTCACGATCGCCACGACGACGATGAGGGCGATGGCACAGACGACGCCGCCGACGATCATGGGCGTGTTGTTCTCGCCCTTTTCGCCCGGTCCCCGACGCCCCTTGCCGGTTCCCGGCTGTCCTTTGCCGGTTTGGAGGCGCTCGCTGCCGCCGCGGGAGATCCTGGACGAGTCGCGCGTGGGGGCCGTGACGCCGGAGCGCGAAGGGGGATTCGAGGAGCGCGTGGGGACGGCTGGACCGGAATCGAGAATGGGGATGTGGGTGCCGTCGGGCGTACTCGGGGCGGCACCCGCGCGCCCGTTCCCGGAGGTGGCCGAGCGCGTATCGAGCTTGGGAATCGGAGTCGCGCCGGGGTCGACCTTGGGTTCGAGGGAGGGCGCGCCGGGGGGGTGCCGGTCGGGGGGACGAGCGGGTGCGCGCGTGCCAAGGCGGGACGGGTGGCGATCCGGGGCGGGCCGGTCCGCGGGCGACGCTGAGGGCGGCGACACGGAACGGCGCGTGCCGGAAGATCTCCGGTTGGACTTCATGTCGGACCTCCCGAGGGCCCACGCCTGTTTGAGGACCCGCGGCTGCAGTCCGCGAGGTGCCTCGGCCCCCTCCTTCGAACCGAAAAGGGCATCGTAACGCATCCACGGTCCGGCGTCAAGTTTGAACCACGCCTGCGAAAAAAGAGGAGGATGGGCAGGCGGCGGGTGCCGGGGGTGGCGGCGCGAGGCGCTCCGTCCTCGATGCGGCGTGACCGCCTCGGAGGCGTGCGGACGATTTCGGCTCCCCAAAAAAGGGCAGGGTTCAGCTCAGTATCGCTCCCCGGAAGTCGGTGACCAATAGCCGAAGGCAAGTTCGGCCGCCCGCGAGGCGCGCGAGCGAGGCGTAGTAACGGAGAAGTACGTCGAGCGAGCGCAACGAAGCAGGCGGCCGAAATCGCCGAGGAAAATGGTCACCCAATTCTGTGGGGCGGTACTCAGGGGCACAGCTCGCCGGCGGCGGATCTGCGTAGGGGCACGGAGCTGCCGTGCCCACGAAGCAAAGCAGGGTTGTCGGATGGGCACGGGGTCGGGGGCGATTTGAACCAGGCCCCCAAAAGAGTACGCCTCCGGACGGCTACCTCAAGGTCCGTCCGGAGGCGTGCAGATTTTTGGGCCCCGCCTCCCAAGGGTGGGGATCTCGGGAGTGGAGGGGCCGGTCCCCTAGTGGAGGTGCATGGTGCGGGGAGGAGCGTCCCCGCGAGTGGTCCTTTTGAAGTTTGTTTTTCGGAGGTCGGCAGTCGAACGCGTGCAACGATGGATCTTTTTTTCGGGTCCGTGCGCGGGGACCGTACCACCCGGTACGGCCCCCTACGCTCACAACCGCGACCGCTTCACCTACCGCTCTGGCTTCGCCTTCCTCATGCCGGTCTGTCTCGCACGGACTTGTCATTTGGTGACGGACTTCCTATGCACCCCATGTGCCAGTCTGGAATTGTCGCGATAAGAAGCGCAACATATTGTTCTTACACGTGTTGCGAGCTAAGCGTGAGATGCGGACGCTGGTCGGGTCGAGACTCAGCCATGTAGCGGGTTACATGAGTCGGTAAGGCTGGGGGCAGCGACTGGTGCTCCCCACGCGGGTCGGCGAAACGGGGGAGCTCACGCCGGCTGGTTCCGGAGCGGGGTCGGCCCTCTCAAGGTGGCACGAACCGATTTCAACATGCGAAACGGGGCATGAGCTGTCCGAACGCCGGAAGGCGGGAACTCCCCGGTGTTCCCTTCCGCGGACCACGAGGCCTTGTGGCGCCGTGCGCGAAGGCGGAAGCCCCGCACCACAAAGGGGCGTGCCGGGGGAAGGAGGGCGTGCGAGATGCCACCGGGTTCCGCGCCGGTCCGCGGTCCGGTGATTCTCACGCATCGAATCAGGCGCCTCCGCCCCCGCCCAGCTCGCAGCCTCAGGCCCCCCCTCGCGCTTACGCCTTTCCCGCTGTTGCAGCCTGGATGCGCACGAGCAACACTGGGCCCCCAGTGACCGACAGCGTCGGCGGCCCCGCACGTGCGCCGCCCGAGCCGGCGCCCGTGCCCGGCGTCTGCAGCGGCAGCGGAACCGACTCGCCGGTTGGCGCGCGCTGCGTCGCGGGAAAGCTCGGCAGCGGCGGCTCCTTGCCGAGTACGAGCGATCGCTCCACGAAGTGCTGCAATTCCCGGAGGTTGCACGCTCGCTCGTGGCCCTCGATGGCTTTCAGCGTTGCCTCCGTGAACTGGAAAGGGTCGAACAGGCCCGCCGTCCGTTCGTGCGGGATTTCTTCGCCCGCGTCGATCACGGACACGGTGACGCGCACGCCCGCGTCGACCTTGACGCTGGGCCTGGGATCGCGGTACGAGTGTCCCGTTGAGGAAGTGCACACACAGAGCCTGGGGGCGCGGGCCGCCGGCCCGCGCGAGCCGATACCAGGCGCCGAGACCGACGCCGGCGCCCGCACAGGAGAAGCCGGCGAAGCGCAGGCGCCCGTCGAAAACGCGAACTGTCCTATCGAAGCGACCGAATCGTGTGTGGCTGATGGACCTGACGGTCGTGCGTCTGTTCTACGGCTTGGTCCGGATTCGCATCCGCGCGGTGCTCGACGCATTCACGCGAAAGGTCGCCGCCATCGGTCTCTGGACCACGGAGCCCAGCGCCTCGTGGGCGTGCGCTCTGCTGAAGCGGGCTGTGACCGCCGTTCACCGAGCGCCGAAGCACCTGGTGATCGACCAGGGCCCCCAGTTCACGAGCGGACACTTTCGCCGGGTGGTCAGGCGTCGTGGGATGCGCCATCGGTTCGGGGCGATCGGCTGCTCGGGGAGCATCGCCCTTATCGGGCGGTTTGGCGAACGCTCAAGAGAGAAGGCCTGCCCATCGGAGGCCGGCTCATGCCCGAGCGGATGCTGTTCGCGCGGCTCTCGCGCTGGACTCGGTGGTACAACACTGCGCGTCCGCACCAAGGGCTGGACGGGCTGACTCCGAAGGAGCAGTCACGACGCCGAGGATGCGACCGGACGGGAGCGAAAGTGGTGGAGCTGAATCGGTCGGGCAACTGGACACTCGAACGCTGCGCGTTCGAGAAGGATCTGAGCGCTTGATTGTCGGAGCGACGAGGCTACGCCCTTCGCGAGGGCTCACGCTGCCGCCCGCCGGTAGAATTTCACGAGTCCCCCCAGGCGTTGGCGGCACTCCACGCTCCCGTCGGTGGCACCGACCCGGTCCTCTGCGTAGGGGAGGAGGAGGCGATTGTCTTGCCCCTGGAGTTTCCGTTCTGCGTGGTAGTGCTCCACGTACTCATGCAGTGCGTGGCGAAGCGAGGCTTCGCCGAAGAGAAGCATCCGGCCCAAGCACTCCTCTTTGACTGAACGCACCCAGCGTTCGGCGAACGCGTTCAAGTTGGGGGAATGCGGCGGAAGCGTAACGGCCTCAACGCCCCCAGCCTTTATGGTCGCGCGGAAGACCTCGCAGAACTTGCCGTCACGGTCGTGAATCAAGTATCGTATCTTGTGGAGGAAGCCCCACTCCGACATCGTGAGGTTGCGCGCGATCTGCTTCATCCAGCCCTCGTCGGGTGTGGTGGTAACCCCGGCAATGTGGACCTCCCGCGTCGCCAAGCGCATGAAGAAGAGCACGTAGTACGTCATCAAGCCCGTCGGCGTCCACAGCTCGGCCGTGAAGAAGTCCGTCGCTGCCAGGACTTCCATGTGCGACCGCATGAACTCCTTCCAGGTCGTCTCTTTGCGCCGCGCAGGGGCCGGTGGGAGACCGTGGCGTCCGAGCACGTTTCCCACGGTTTGATCGCTCACGGTGTGCCCGAGATTTGCGAGGGCGCCGACGATGCGATCGTAGCCCCATGTCCGGTTCTCCCGCGCGAGACGGAGGATCAATTCCTCGACTTCGGCGGCCAGGGGCGGCCGGCCGGGCGACGCTCGACGGTGCGACCCGTCGAACTTCTTCGCCACGAGCCGCCGGTGCCATTCGAGGATCGTGTCCGGCTTGACGATGCTCGCGACTTCCGCGAGAGCAGTTCTACCCAGCCGCTTTCCGATCTCAGCAAGAGTCTCGCGGTCGCCGTCCGCGAGTTGGATGCGCCCCTGGATCTGCGCCCGCAAAATGCGATTTTCGGCGCATAAGTATTCGTTGCGAAGGAGCAGTTCCTGATTCACCGTCCCCGTGATGTAGGCCAACATGCGCTTCCACGGCATCTCCACCTCCCGGGCTGACACAACTACCGAAGGGGAAGAGATTACCGCATGCCGGGGTCCTTGTCCACGAGTTTTGTGACCATACGGGTCAGCGTCCCGCCGCTGGGACTTCCTTGAGGTGGTGTTTTGCCTGGTTCGGGCGACCGCTTCCGGGTCTCTACCCGGTCGCCAGCCTGTACCGGTGACTTCTGCGCCGCTACACTACACTATTGTGCCAGTAACATCGCGACCGCGGAGACCAGGTCATGCTCCTTTGCGAACGAGCACAAGTCGTGTGCCTCTTCTGCGATCGAGCTAAGAAACCCAGTTTGCGTGAGCAGGACCCTAAGGCCTCCGTCCTCGAGGAAGTACACGGTCGTGGCTACGCGTCTCTGCTTGAGCTCGGACAGGAGTGTGGTAACAAAGCCGTCGGATTCACAACGTCCCAGCAAGAGAAGCACGTTACGGGCATCAAGGGCGAGCTCGTAGACGCGCACAAAGGCTCGCAGGAATCCCGTTTCCAGTACCACATCTGGCGTGTCAAACCTGAGCAGCGCCACGCACCAGCCTTGGGTAGTCACCGCCTCGATCCGATAGGCCCGCACGACTCACCTCTCATCCCATAACCCTCGGGGCAGAGCCTTGGGCTCATGGCTCGGTTCATCTTCAGACCTCCGCACATGGCCCCAAACGAGCTGAGACATCCCAGAATGCATGAGCGCGAATCGATGTAGGAGGGACGGGCGCTTCAGGGCGATCCGGTCCGGAAACTTGTGTCTGAAGTAGGGAGCCCCCCTAGCGGTAGTTTCCGGGTTATCGGACCACTTTCGACCGCGAGGCCCGTGTTTCCTTAGTTTTTTGTCTCAGGAGTGTAGTACCTACCTCGTGCCGACAATCAAGCTCCAGCGCAGCCAGGTTGGCGGATTGCTTCTCCGTGCGCTGCGATGGCACCCAATTGCTCTTCGCGAACGCACGCAGGGCCGGTGGAGCCCCGGCCGGGAGGTGGAGGCGCGCGCGCCCGATATTCTTGAGCGTCCGAGGCAAGGACGACGTGCCCGTGACTCTGATCCCCGCAGCCCGTAGGCGCCGCTGGATGACCTTCGCAAGGGTGAGCCCCAGAACAACACACAGAGCGTTGGCACGGAGTGCTGCATCGCTGCTATGCCTCAGGGGTAGCATGGACACACCGCTTGAGTCCTTGATGTCTCGGAAGAGTTTCTCATTGTCACTCTGCTGTCGAGGTGCCAGTACGATCCTCTCCGGCGACCAGTCCGCCCGGTTTGTGACCAGGAGCGTTCTCCGCAGGACGTAGTCCTCCAGGTGCTTCCATGCCCCGGGGACCTCTTCGACGCTAGCACCTTCCCCGCGAGCCTGCCGGAGAGGCATGGCAGGTCCTGAGAAGCCTCTCGATGGAGATTCGCGGCGTGCTTCGCAGGGAGCCGTAGGACGTAGAAGCGCTGCGCGTGTTCCATTCGATCGAGGATCTTCCGGCTGATGTTGCCACCGTCCGGTGCGATTGTTGCACTCATAGGCAGTCTCAGAGAGGACCGCCGGCGATCCAATGCCCAGAGGAACCGGGCGAACGCCGTGGAGTCGTTTTCGTTGCCAGAGTAAGCAAATGTCAGAAGAGGGATGCCCTCGTCCTCCGTCACCAGCAGACCCAATCCGAGAAGACGCAAGGGGCGACCACTCTTGGGGTGGCCACACTTGAGCAACCGGCTGCGTGTCGATGCAGCCGCGTAACTGTCGAAGTTCGTCGTGTCGAAGGCGAGCGCCTCCAACCTGAGGCCTTCACGCTCGATGAGTCGTTGTACTACCGCCGCGTCGATTTCCTCTACTTGTCTTGTCGTCAAGTCAGCCAGGGTGTCGCAGGTCCGCCGATTGTCCAGAGCCGCCTCAGGCAACGGGGGAGTAGCTCCGACAGGGCAGACCCCTGGTAGCCGACCTGGAGACTGGCCTTGCTATTCTCCCACCGAGGAACCAGGGCACGGTGAACAGCGATCAGCAGCATCTGCCGCCCGACAGGAACCGCTCCGGCGCGCACGGGGCATACCGAGTCGATGATAGCCTCGATCCCAAGGTCTTCTGCGACATCGGCGAGCGCCAGCGAACCACCCACCTCCTGGGACGCGTAGGACTCGGGGAACGAAGCAGCGGCTCGCTCTTGAAGCAACTCCGCCAACTTCTGACGATCCCCGATGCAGATCGTCTGAGATGTGACGACGCGCTTCCCCCGGCGCTGCTTCGCGACGAGGTAGTAATACTCGCGGCCCTTGACAGTATTCATGGCGAGGTGCATGGTTAGGTACTACGTCATATATACTCCGAAAAGCGAGGGAATTCTGAAACGCCAAGCAGCACGGGCCTTCGGGGAAAACCGCGCGCACGGCACCAGGCCATAACCCGGGAACTACCGCTAGTCAGGATGCACAGCTACGACGCGACCTTGCGGCCAGCATGTCCACGGGTCTAATCCTGGATTAGCACACCGCGGCGCCGCGGAACCGCTCCTGATTCCAGAACTCCTGACCTACCTCTCCGCGCCACGTAATGCGACCGTGTCGTGGGTGGACATGGGAGGAGCCGTGGGGTCGTGCGCGTCGATCAGCGCCCCGCGAAAAACCTAACATCAATTGGTACGTATCTCCCCGATGCTTGGACAACGACGGCCGAGCGTGACTCCACTGTAGGAGGCCCACAGAGCCTCATTACGGGCGCCCTCGACGGCTCGATGTTTGCCCGACATGTCGGCAGTCTTGGAATCTGCTGCCCTGACCCGCAGACTGAAAGACAGCGGACGACGCTCGCGATCTGCCCACCAGAATGGCCCTCCATTGGGATCGTGCCCAAATGGAGGCTACGAAGAGCAAGATCCCCAGTGCACTTCTCGCCCGGCTCTTAGGGTGGTATTGTTGTACCACCCCCCTTACTAGCGCCCGCGCTTCTGACGCCCATCTGAAAGATGAACATGCCGTAATTCGGGTCGGTGTAGGGAACCTCAATGCTCTGCGGGTCACCTGGGTATCCATCGCTTCCTAGCAACCGCTTGGTGATTCTCACCATTCCATTGCCGAGATCGGTCACCTGGACCCAAATCCGCTTCCCGCAGGGCCTTTCATTCATCCAACTTTCGTTGAATGCCCTAATGGCCGCTTCCTTCTCGGGACCTTCAGGCATTCGGCGGAGGGCATCCAAATGCCTTTTCCTCTGAAGTAGGCGGTCCATGGTCGCTTGGTCCAGGAACGGTCCCTTGCCCGGACCACCGGGATCTTCGCTTCCAGTGGCCACGCCAGGAGCATTGGGCGTCCTCCCTCCCGCTCCACCGGTTGGAGGTCCGGAACCGCCGTTTTGTGCATCAGCAGCATTCGCTGCGGCTCTGATCGCGGCCTGAATTATACCGAGGAGGCGGCCGTCGGGATCTGGTTCCGGTTCGTCGTTCGGACGCAGCCCTGACTGTGGAGGATCAACGGGCCTGGGCTGGGGAATCGGAAAGCCGAAGGGCCCAACCGCTACTGGAAAAGGGTCGAGTTCAGAGGCCGGTTCGGGTGCCCCCGCACCTTGTCCCAGGGGGCCAGGTGTTGCGGGTCCAGGGGCCGGCGCGGGAATGGGGCCTGCGGCCTGCAGTCCCAGCGGATCGGTGTAACCGTCTGGAGAGTTCTGGCCGAACCTGAATTCGTTTCCTAGGCTGTCGCCTGCCCTCCCGATGGGGTCTCGGCTCAGAAATCTGCCACTCGACGCTTCGAGATACCTCGCCCGGTAGTAATACAACCCCGTCTCCGCGTCGTACTCGCGGCCGGTGAAGAGGAAGCGGTTTCCGGTCGGCGCGGTGGCGGCGGGCTGCCATGCGCCTGCGCCGCCGGAGGCCGCCGTGTCCCAGCGGAAGAAGTGAGGCACGCCGTAAGTGCCGTAGTCGACCTTCTCCACGTTCGCGCCCGCGGCGTCGGTAACGAGGCAGATGGAGCCGAGGGCGTTTTCGTGGAAGTAGAAGCGGGCGGTGCTGCCGTCTGGCTGGCGGCGGTCGGCGGAGAGGAGTTCGTCGATGCCGTTGCCGTGGACGTAGGTCGCAAGAGTGTTTCCCTGATCGTCCTCGTCCTCCAGGACGCGGGTGCCGTCGTGGTAGAAGTACGTGCGGCTGCCGTCGACTTCCTTCCAGATTCGATTGCCAAAGACGTCGTACTCGAAGGACGCGAGGACTTTGCCGTCGATCTTTCGAGTCACCCGGAGGAGCTGGTTCCGGTAGTTCCAAGTGTACAGCTTCTCCCCGTCGTCAATCAAGTTCCCGTTGGCGTCGTGACCCCGCAGCAGAACTTCATCTCCACGGGCGATACGGTTGATCTGGTTGAGGGCGTCCGGTACGTAGGCGCCGTTTACGTGGTTGTAGAACTCGGTGGCGCCGTCGGTGTCGACGGTCTTGCGGTTCCCGGCGCCGTCGAAGTCGAATTCCTCCTTCGAGGTGAAGGTCGCGTACGAGGTCCAGGCGGAGGTGTCGGAGACGTCCCCGACGGGCACGCCGAACTTCACACCGGTCAACTGGCCGATCCGGTCGTGGCGGTAGGCGTCGGCCTTGCCGTCGTGCAGCCGCTTCTCGTAGAGGCGTTCCCCGGCGGCGTTGTAGCCGTACTCGAACTGGGCCCGCCCGACGCCGAGCGGGTCCGCGTGGAGAATGTCCGTCACCTCGCCGGCGCCGTTGTACAGCCACTCGCCGCGGATGCCGTTGCCGTAGAGGCGCGTCGAAGCCCGCCCGCCGACGTACTGGTACGAGGCAAGCATCACGCTCCCCTCGTCGATGCGGTCCAGCCGATCCGCGCCGTCGAATTTGAAGTCCAGCTCGCGGCCGCCGGGGTAGGAGAGGTGCGTGCGGTTCGACTTGCCGTCGAAGGCCGCCCGGACCAGCCGGGAGGGCATCGGGCCCCAGCGCTCGTGCAGCTCGACGGGATTGTCGAGGGAGTCCCACTTGATGCAAAGCTCGCTCGCGTCGTTCACGCCGTGGGCGATGCGGCCTTGTAGATCGTACTCGTAGCTTTCGAGGGTCGTCCCTTCCACGCCGGGGGCGCGCGTGATTTCGCGAACGAGGGGCTGACCTCGGTCGTTCACGCGCTGCTCCACGACGCTCCCGTTCGGGTCCGTCCACCCGGTGACGAAGTCCCGACCGTCGTAGCGAATTGAGCGGGTTGACTGGTTCGGGAAGGTGACGAGGTCGAGGAGCTTGCGCCCGTTGTAGTGGTAGCCCGTGACGTTGCCGCCGCCGTCGGTGACGGACTGCAAGCGACCGTCGGCGTCCCAGGACTGCGCGACGCTTCGCGCGTCGGGGCCGCCGAAGTCGAACGTCGTGGACAGGCGCAGGCCCCGGTGGTCGAAGGTCGACTTCGTGAACCGACCGAGCGGGTCCTTCACCTTCACTTGCTGGCTCAGCGAATTGTAGAAGAACTCCGTTTCGCGAGCGAGGCCGTCCGGGTCCACGGTGACCTTCTTCGGCCGGCCCAGCTCGTCGAGTTCCCGACCGGTCTTGAAGACACGCGGCGCGCCCGTGCGGCCGTCGCGGACCGTCCGCGTGGTCGTGAGCGCATGGCCCATGGGATCTAGCGCGAGGGCGACGGAGTTGCCGAAGGCGTCGTGCACGCCGATCGGCCGATCCGCCGTGTCGTACTCGCGATCGAGGACGTTCCCTCGGTCGTCCTCCATGTGGGTCCAGACGCCGGATTCGTTGCGACGGATCTTCGTCGTGGACCAGCCGTCGCCGACGGCGGCGCCCATGGAAGACTGTGGGGAACAGTCCCCGCCGCCGCCCCCACCGCCGCCAACGGCGCCACCACCACCACCCGGCACGCCGGGGACTCCGCCGCCCCCGCCACCGCCCGGCGCGGTCGTCAGGAGGCGCGCATGCTGCCGCCGGACTTCGTAGATGCGGCCGAGCTCGTCGCGGGCGTACTGCTCACGCGCCAGCGTTTCGCCTGCCGTCGCGCTGCCGATGCGGGCCTCGATCACGTCTCCGCGCGCGTCGCGGTCCCACTCGCGCACGGTGCCCGAGGAGCCGAAGACGCGGATCGAGTCGTCGAAGCCGTTGTAGTCGGTCGTGATGAACGACCCCTCGCCATAATCGACGCGGGTCTCGTTGCCGTTGAGGTCGTGGGTGAAGGTCCGCATGACCGCATCGGCCCCGTACCCATGGGTGGACCGCGCAAGCGCCCCTTGGTCGCCCCAGGTGAACCGCCAGAAATCCCCGCCCGCGGTTCCCATGATGAGCGGCCGGCCGAACGCGTCGCAGGAAACGCTCGTCCCCGTCGAGTGCTGGCCGTCGATGCTCTGGGTGGTGCCGATTTCGTAGCCGAGCGTGCTGAAGCTGAACGCCTCCGTGGCCCAGCCGACGAAGTTCCCGTCTTCGTCCTTGATCTCGCGCGAGACGTTCGTGGCGTGCAGGTCGTCGTCGTAGGCGACGCGCGTCCGGACCATCGACGGGCCGGGCCCGTCCACCGTCACGACCTCGCCGTAGTCGCCGACCTCGAACGTGAACGTCTTGCCGTTCGCGTTCGTGGCGCTCGTCGTGAAGCCGAGCGAGTTCACGGTGCGCGTCTCGGTGATGGCGAGACCACCGGGATCGCGAATCGTGCCGCGCGGGTAGCCGGTGGAATCGTAGAGGAAGCACACTTCGCAGCCGCAGGGGCAGAGGTGGCACGTGACCCGGCCGCCGCCGTTGGAATCATACTGGATTGCCGTGGTGACGGACTGGGGCGAAGGCTGCCCCAGCGAGACGGTCGGGTCGATATACACTCGGTTGCCGCTGCCCTGGTTCGTCAAGCCGTCGGCGTTGAGGTCGCCGAGCTGCGCCTCCTCGTAGTCGTAGAAATACTGCCAGACCGTGCCCGCGGGGTCGGTGTAGGATTTTTCGAAGTGGTACTCGGACTCGTACGTCCACGTCTCGACCCGGTCCGCCTCGCCCACGCGGTCGGAGATCTGTCGCGCCTGCAGCAGGTTGCCGCGGGCAAGCGGTTCGGGGTTCGACTCGTCGAACGTGTACACGAGGGAGTTCCCGCGCGGGAACTGGACCTGCGTGCGCTCCCCAGCGGCATTCACCTGCCACGAAGTCACGTAGAAGGCCGGCGCCCCCGGCGAGACGCCGAGCGAGTGCTCCTTGCGTTCCACGAGATGGCCCGCCGCATCCGGGGTGAGGTCGGTCACCGTCCCGACCGGGTCGGTCTGCGACACGACGCCCGTCTCCGGTGAATACCTGATGCGGTAGTTCTGGCCCACTTCGCCGTGGCGCTGGGTGATGAGCCGGTCGGTGATCGGGTCGTAGGTGTTCTCCAGGAAGGTCTGGCCGCGGCCGTTCGTCGCGGAGCGGAGGTTGTGATTCGTCCAGGCGTTCGCCTCTCCCGTGGCGTACACGTACGTGCGCAGGATCCGGTTTGGCGAGTCCTTCCACGGCGGCGACGAGATCTCGCGCAGGTCGCCGACATCGGTGTAGGCGTATCGGAATTCGCGCCCGGCGAAGTCGCGGATCTTGCTGAGCCGGCCGCCGACGTAGTCGAGCGTGACCGTGCGGTTGTGCGAGTCGACGACCGACGTCGGCAAGGCGCCCGTGTACTCGATGGTGAGCGTGTTCTGGTTCCGGTCGCGCAGCTCGGTGAGGACGAATTCGCCGGCATTCTGTGTGAAGGTTCGACGGTTATGGTGCGGGTCGACGATTCGATAGTGCGCGGTGTCGACGGACTCCAAGCGCGTGTACGACCCGGCGGGGGAGATGAAGGCCCCGGCGCCGCCGTTTGCGGTCGCGTCCCACACGTAGCGATCGACCCGCCCCGTGCCGTCGTAGAGGTCCACATCCGCGCCGACAACGACGAGCCGCTGGTGGAGCGACCAGTCCCAGCCGAAGCCGAACGGGCCGTCGTAGGCGGAGTCGGAGCGGTAGGTCCGGGTGAACGAGAAGCCCATCCCCTTGCCGACCGCGATAGAGACGTCGGTCACGCTCCAGGTGAATTCGCCCGTCGCCGTGACGCAGCCGGACGCGCCGCAGCGGAGCGGCGACCGGAGCGGCTCCTGGACGATAGTGTTCGCGCCGGAGACGTGCACGGAGTCCGAGTCCGCGCCCTCGTGACCCGCGGCGTCCACCGTCACGACGACATAGTCGGTCTCCCCGCGCGGGAGCGTCTCGACGAACTCCGTCCCAGTGAGCAGCGCGCCGTTGCGCCGGACGCGCACGCCGGACGCGGTCGCGTAGACGTTGTACCCCACCGCCGCCGGGTCGGTCGACGAGGTCCAGGTGAGCGTGACCTTCTTCGGCGTCGTGGTCGCCGCGAGCGCGGACCCGGGCGTGATCGTCGCCGAGGGCGCCTGCACGGTGAAGCTCCAGCTCGCGTTCGTCGTGTGCGAGCCGGCCGGGAGCGCGCGATCCGCCGCGGTGATCGAGACGTTGTGCGTCCCGGCGGTGAGGTCCGCGTCGGGCGTGACGCGCAGCGTCATGCCATCGAAGCCCCAGGTCGTCGAAGTCGCGCCGCCGTCGAGCGCCACCACGAACGCGCTCGGATCCACGCCGCTCCCGGGCGACGGATCGGTGACAATCGCTTCGATCGCCGGCCGCGGCCCGGCCACCGTGCCGTTCGCAACCGGCCGCACCGGCACGATCGCCGGCAGCACGCTGTCGTAGGCGAAGCTCCACGAGGTCGTCGTCTGGTTGCCGGCTGCGTCCTGCGCGACGACCGTGACGGT
This sequence comes from Planctomycetota bacterium, assembly GCA_016197205.1. Taxonomy (GTDB): domain Bacteria; phylum Planctomycetota; class MHYJ01; order WSZJ01; family JACPWG01; genus JACPWG01. The sequence continues at coordinate 3,822 of JACPWG010000014.1, read as the reverse complement.
GTGCTCGCCTTGCGCAAACGTGGCGGGCGCGTGGGTGAACCAGAACCCGTGCAGCGCGGTCCCCGCCTCCCCGGTCACGTCCGCTCCGTCGAGCAGCACGTGGACGATGGTCGGGGAATAGTCGTCGTCCGAGACGAACGCGCTGATCGACGGGAGGGTGGAGACGATTTCGCCCGCGGCGGGCGTTTGGCCGTCGAGTGTCGGCCCCTCGCCGTCGATGTACAGAAGCCAGCCGGTCCAGTTCTCGTTCCCGGCGCGGTCTCGAATCCGCGCCCAGACCGAATGCCAGCCGAGAGGCAGGGCCGTCGGGAGCGACAGCGTGGCCGACGTCTCGGTCGTGCTCGTCGGTGCGAGCAGGGCGTTTTCGTCCCAGCCGTCTACGCCGAACCGCACGCCCCGTGTAGTGCACCGTGAGCGCGAGCGGCAGGGTCGCGGCCCGCACCGAGCTCGTCTTCGGCGGCTCCAGCGTCCCGATCTCCGGCGAGTTGACGTCGATGTGGAAGGTGCGCGAGGCCGACGCCTGCCGGCCCGCGCGGTCCGTCGCCTGGACCGAGAACGTGTGCGTCGAGCCGGGTTCCAAGTAGTCCGAGGCGGAGAGCGTCACTTGGATCGGGGACTCGCCCACGGGGTACGCCGTCACTTCCTGACCGTCGAAGAAGGCGTGAATGGAGGCGTGCGCGACGTACGCCCCGCCGAGCGCGATGGTCGCCGTCATCGAGGGCCAGAGCCCGCCCCATTCGCCTGGGGAGTCGATCGTGATCCGCGGGCCGACCTCGGACTGCTCGGCGATTGTCCACGCCGCCTCGAAACCCGTGGCCGGGTCGTGATTCGGCGTCTGGTTGAAGCCGTTTCCGCGGAGGTCTTGCGGTCCGCCGTCGGGATCGACGGCGACCGCCACGCTCGCGCCGAAATCGAAATCCGCGCTGGGCGTGAACGTGAGGACCTGCCCGTCGACGGAGAGCGACCAGGTCCCGGCGACGGCCCCGAGGCCGGACTCGACCCGCAGGCCGCCGTCGTCGATCGTCGCGGGATCCACCGGCTCGGAGAACAGGAGCCGCGGCAGCGCGTTCGGCTGCACGGCCGCCGCCCCCTCCGCCGCCCCGCCCCCGCCTCCTCCTCCGCCACCGCCACCGCCCGCGAACACCGGTCCGAGCGCGACGACGACCGGACCCTCGGTGTCCGCGGCCCCGGTCCGGAACGTCGAGGCGAAGCGCTGGTCGCCTTCGACGGCCGCGCACGGCCTCCGCGCCCGCCGCCGGGAGCGCCACGAGCACGCGTGGCGCCTGCTCGTCGGCGCCGATCCAGAAACTCGCGACCACGGCGTCCGCGGCCGCGCCGCCCGGCGTCCAGCCGAGCCCCTGGCCGGCGCGGTCGGTGATGGCGGCCTTCAGCGTGAGCGTGTAGGCGACGCCGGCCGTCAGCGGCGCAAGGGGCGTGACGCGGAGCGTCATGTCGTCCGGGCCGAGCAGGCGTATCGCGGCTACCGCCGTGCCGAGCGTCCCTCCGGAATCGGCGTGACCGCGACCTCGTAGACCGCGTCGTGGTCGAAGGGCTGCGCCGGCGCGATCGTGGCGACCGGCCCTTCCCACGAGACGGTCGCGTCCACGAGCCGTACGCGGCCGGCGTCCACCAGGAAGAGCCCCTGGCCGTACCCGGCGGTCGACTTCGCCAGGTCCTCCGAGAACGTCAGACGCACCTGGGCATCGACGGCGACGCCCTCCGCGAGTTGCGCGGGCGCGACCGAGACGAGCAGGGGCGGCGTGACGTCGAAGACCGCCTCCACCTCCTCCGACAGGGCGCCCTCGTGGCCGAGGGCGTTGACCGCGGCGACGCGGTAGAAGTACGTGCCCGAAGGCATCCCGGAGTCAAGCAGGAGGCAGTCGGCGATCGGCGCGGACGTCAGGCGCACGTAGCCGCTCCCGGGCGTCGTCGTGCGGTAGACGTGGTGCGTCATCGCCGAGAGCGCATTCCTGGCCCAGCTCACCGCGACATGCTCGCTCGTGGCACGGGCCGCGAGCGCGGTCGGCACGGTGTTGACCGTGACGACGGCCTCCTCCGACGGCTCGGAGCTGGCGCCGCCCTCGATCGGCGAGGTCTGCGTGGCGACGAGCGTGTGCTCGCCGTCATCGAGCGCCGCGCCGAGATCGATGGCGAACGTCTGCTGCGCGCCCACCGTGCCTTCGCCGCGAAGGGTCGTGCCTTCGCGGATGCGGACGAGGTAGCCTCGGATGCCGGCGCCGGTGAGGCGTGGCGTGTTGTCCGCGGTCGGACCGGCCGCCGCGTTCAGCGTGGGCGGCGGCAACGCCTCCGGCCGGGCGAGGACCGGGTCGGACAAGGGGCTGACCTCGACGTTCGTCGCGACGGCGGCCACGGCGTACCACCACGTCCCGTTCGGGACGTCGGCGTCGGTGAATGCGGCGCCCGTCACGAGCGTAGGCGTGAGCAGGGTCCAGGGGCCCGCGGCCTCCGGCCCCCTGAAGGCGCGAGTGCCCGCGAGGTCCGGCTCGTCCACGGGGTTCCAAACGAGCGACACGGAGCGGTTCCCCACGGCGGCCCGCGTCAGCCCGGTCGGCCGTGTGTAGCGGGGCGTCGCGCCGGCGATCGCGGAAGGACCGCTCTCGTTGTCGTGGACGTCGATCGCGCGCGCCTGCCAGAGGTAGGCGACGCCGTTCTGCAGGCCCGTGTCCGTGAAGGTGAGCGCCGTCACGGGCGTGACGTTGACTTTCTCCCAGGGGCCTTGCGCCTGCGTCCCGCGATAGACGTTGAGGCCGGCGAGGTCCGCGGCGCCGACGACGGGGAGGGTCAGGACCGCCCGCCGGTTGAGCGGGGCGACCGCGAGCGCGCCGGGTACGGGCGGCGGGGTCAGGTCGATGGGCTGACCCGCGACCGCGGGCGAAGAGGGCTCGCTCGCGTGTTGCGCGACGTCGACGGCCTCCAGACGATACCAGTAGGTCGTGTAGTTTTCGAGCGAGAGGTCGAGATAGCTCGTGCCCGTGACGGGTACGGTGTTCACCTTAGCGAAGCCCGAGTCCGGCGACGTGGAGCGCAGGACGTCCACGCCGGCGAGATCGACTTCGGAGCCGTGCTGCCAGGTGATCGTGTTCCGCGAGTCCCCTGGAGAGACGCCGACGCCGACCGGGCTCGCCGGCGGCAGGGTGTTGAGAGGCGTCGCGCTGCAGGGCGAAGTCGGGGCGCTCTCATTGCCGTGCGTGTCGACCGAGCGCAGGACGATCCAGACCGGCGTGAGCGAGGCGTCGTCGGCGTCCGTGAACTGCGTGCCGGTGACCGGCGCGTCGTTCCGCTTCTGATAGCCGCCGACCTCGGTCGCGGACCGGTAGACGTTCGTGCCCGCGTAGTCGGGGTCGGTGGCGTTCGCAAGCCACGTGACGACCAACGACAGCTCCGCCGGGGTCAGGGAACCACTCGAGGGAACGGCGGGTGGCGTATGATCGAACGCGGTCGCGGAGACGGGACCGGCGGCGACCGGACTCTCGTTGTCGGACGTGTCGATCGCGAGCAGCTTGTAAAAATATTCGGTGTCGACGACCACCGTGAGGTCCACGTGGGAGGTCGTGGCGACGACGTCCGCGAGGACGGAGAACGGCCCCTGCGCGCTCGTGCCGCGCAGCAGGCGGTAGACCTTGACGTCACTCTCCACGTTTCCGGCCCACGTGCAGTTGATCCGCGCGTCGCCCGCCGTCGGCGCGAAGTTCGTAGGGGTGCCCGGCGGGACGTCATCGAACGCCCGGGCGCTCACGCTCGCGGAGGCCGCGCTGAGGTTGTCGGAGGTGTCCATGGCCTTGGCGTGGAAGTGGTACCAGA
>JACPWG010000112.1 GCA_016197205.1 Planctomycetota bacterium | reverse complement strand
ACCCACACGGCCGGTCCGAATTTCAAATTGCAAAAAGTCAAATTTCAAATTTCAAATTTCGCCCGCGGCTAGTTGGGACGTGGAGCCATGATCTAGCCACTTGCCGCCCTCGGTCGCGTTTAGCCTTTGTTCGGGTCGTTGTTTCCTATCCTACCGCCCGGGCCTTGCGGCCTTGGGAGCACGCATGCTGACGTTCGAGATTTGGGTCGACGCCCGGGAACGTCCGCGGAAGTGCACGGTGGCGCCGCTCGCTGTCCGACCGGACGTGCGGCTCCGTCGGTATCACCCGGACGACCCGATCCTTGTCCAGGCCGGCCATCTGCTCCACCCGCTCGGCGCGCCCCTGGACGAATTCGCCGCGACGCCCGCGGGCCGGACGCTAACCACGCTGGCGCTGCTCGACACGACGTGGCGTCGCGTGCCCGGGGTCCTGACGCGCCTGCGCGTCGCGACGCCCCCGCTCTTGCTCTCGATCCCGAAGGGCTTCGTCTCCGTGTACCCGCGGCGGAATCCCGACGGGCTCGATCCGGAAGACGGCCTCGCGTCGGTCGAGGCGATCTTCGTCGCCGCGGCCTGCCTCGGGGTCGACGACGAGACGTGGCTGGACCGGTATCACTGGAAAGAGGAGTTCCTGCGGACGAACCGGGAGCGGCTTGCGGCCCTCCGTGCGAGCGTGTCGGCGCGAGGCTGACTCGACCTCGTCCACCAGCCGGGACGCAGCCAAACGGAACCGCGACCGTTAGGGAGCGGTCCCAGCGCGTCCTTCGCTTCCCCTGCTCCCAATTTCACGACCGTCTTTTGGCTTGGTTCAGATCGGGCGGCGAAGGAGCGACACGGATCGCCGTCGGGGCGTAGGGGCGGGCCTTGTGCCCGCCCTCGTGGCGACACCGCGTGCTCGATCGGTTTGCAGCCCGTCGCGGGCGCCCACAAGGGGCGCCACTACGGCAGGCGGAGGAGGCCGATCTGTACCCCCGATTTGAACCAGGCCGTCTGCTGACGGGCGCCGTGGGAAAGACAATTCCGCTCAGGCGCCCGGCCGGTCCGCGACGAGCCAGACGAGCGGCAGCCCCTCGAGGAGGCGAGGTTCGCGCTGACCGGCCAGCGCCCGGCGTGCCTCGTCCAGGCGTTGCCGGTAGACCGTGTCCGGGAGCATGGAGAGCTGGGAAAAGGTCGCGCGGTCGGCCAGGAGCGCGATCTGCTCGTCGCCGCTCAGTCGCTCTTCGCGCGCGGCCCGGCGCAGGGCGACGGTGAAACCCGCCTGCTCGAGCGTCCGGACCTGGGCCTCGACCGGGAGGAAGCGCCCTTCGTCGATCGCGCGCGCCTCGGGGACCCAGCGATAGAACCACGGGTCCTCGACGGCCCAGGGATCGACGTTCCAGAGGACGAACCGGCCGCCAGGACGCAGCACCCGCGCCGCCTCCGACGCGAGCGCGGAGAACGGGCGAACGTGGTGGCCTGCGAACTGGCAAGAAACGTAGTCGAAGAGCGCGGGCTTGAAGGGCAGCCGCGTGCCGTCCCCCCTGCAGAGGAGGCTTCGGGCAAGCCGCCGGCGCGCCTCGGCCAGCATGCCGCGGGAACGGTCGAGCCCGAAGGTCGCAAGCGCATCGCCCCCCCAGGCGCGTTCGTTCCTGGAAAGTTGAATGCCCGTGCCGCAGGCCAGCTCCAGCGCGCGCGCCGGTCCCTGTCGCCGCCCGAGGAGCGGCGCCAGGTCCGGGTCGGGACCGCGCTCCCAACGGATCGGGCAGCGGTCGTACCCGGAGGCGACGGCCTCGTAGTCGGTCGGTCCGGTGGAAGTCATGACGGCCCAGGATAGCTCCCAGGCGGGGCCCCGGTCAAGGCCCTGCACCTCGTAGGAGAGACGCATGCGTCAATTCACGTTGGCCCAACGACTCCGATACAAGTTCGACAACACGATGTCGAAGGGGCCGATCGCGCTCATCGGCTGGCTCGCCGCGCTGTCCGCGCTTCTCATCCTCTCCACTTCCCTGTTTGTCTGGCTGCTCGCCCCCCTGAAAGAGGCGCCGTTGCCCGAGGGGCCCGGGTCCGCCGAGGCGCCGGGCGTCGCCGCGCCGGGCGGGGCGCATGCGCACGCCGAGCCGTCGAGATACGCCATGAGCGAGCTCCTCTGGATGAGCCTCCTGCGCACGCTCGATCCGGGCACCATGGGCCCCGACTCCGGCTCGGCCCTCTTCCTCGGAGCGATGCTGACAGTCACGCTCGGCGGGATTTTCATCGTCAGCACGCTGATCGGCGTGCTGACCGCCGGCGTGGGGGCAAAGGTCGAGCAGTTGCGCAAGGGCCGGTCCCTGGTGGTCGAAACCAACCACACGGTGATCCTCGGGTGGTCGGAGCAGGTCTTCACCATCGTCAGCGAATTGGTGATGGCGAACCAGAACCAGAAGCACGGCTGCGTGGTGATCATGTCCGAGACGGACAAAGTCGAGATGGAGGACCTGCTCCGCCAGCGCGTCCCTTCGACCGCGAACACGCGCGTGGTTTGCCGCAAGGGGAACCCCATCGACATCACCGACCTCGACATCCTGAACCTGCCGGGCTCCAAGTCGATCATCGTCCTCTCCCCGGAAACGGACGACCCGGACCCGCAAGTCATCAAGACGATCCTGGCCATCACGAACAACCCGAGCCGGCGCAAGGCGCCCTACCACATCGTCGCGGAGATCCACGACTCGCGGAACATGGCCGCGGCGCGACTGGTCGGCGGGACCGAGGTCCAGTTCATCGAGACCTCGGAGGTGATCTCCCGCGTGCTGGCGCAGACCTCCCGGCAATCGGGCCTTTCGATCGTCTACACCGAGCTGCTCGACTTCGGCGGGGACGAACTGTATTTCCAGGAAGAGCCCGGACTCGTCGGGAGGACCTTCGCCGAGGCCCTGGTCATGTACGAGGACTCGTGCGTGATCGGGCTGCAGTTCGCGGACGGCCGGCTGTCCATGAACCCGGCCATGGGGACGCTGATCGCGAAGGGGGACAAGGTGATCGCGATCTCGGAGGACGACGACACGGTCCGCCTGTCGGGGAAGGGCCACATTCCGATCGACGCGAGCGCCTTTCAGGAGGCCCCGCCGAGCCTCCAGCAGCCGGAGCGCGCCCTGGTCCTCGGGTGGAACCGGTGCGCGCCCATCATCATCAACGAGCTCGACCACTACGTCGCTCCGGGCTCCGAGGTCCACGTCGTGGCCGACACTCCGGAGCCCGGAAAGGCGGTCGCCGAGCGGTGCGCGAACCTGAAGCGCCAGCGGGTCAGCTTCGAAATGGGCGACACGACCGACCGCCCCACGCTCGACCGGATCCGGCCGCAGACGTTCGATCACGTCATCGTGCTCTGCTACTCCGACACGCTCGACGCCCAGCGCGCGGATGCGCGCACCCTCGTCACCCTCCTCCACCTGCGCGACATCCAGACTCGCACGAAGACCGGCTTCTCCATCGTGAGCGAGATGCTCGACGTCCGCAATCGCCGGCTCGCCCAGGTCACCCAGGCCGACGACTTCATCGTGAGCGAACGGCTGATCAGCCTGCTCATGACCCAGGTTTCGGAGAACCGTTTCCTCTACGGGGTCTTCGACGACATCTTCCACCCGGAGGGCTGCGAGATCTTCGTCAAGCCGGCGGGGGATTACGTCAAGCTCGGCGTGCCGGTGAATTTCTACACGGTGGTGGCTGCCGCGCGGCGCAGGAACCACGTCGCGATCGGCTATCGCATCGCGGCCGAGAGTCAGGACCCGGAGAAGGGGTTCGGCGTCCGCGTGAACCCCGACAAGTCTCCGACCCTGACCTTCCTCGACTCGTGCCCGCCTGGCGCGTGGAGATCACCGTCGCGTAGCTCGCCTGGTGCGCCTGGCTGATCGTGCTGTTCGCCACCGGGCGGCAGCTGTTCGCGGCGGCGAGGGTGTTCGTTGTGGTGTTTCGGGAGAACCGTGCGAGGCTCGGGGGGGGGCGGCCCCCGGGGCGGCGGTGCGGGGGCGGGTGGCCCGCGCCCCCAGGCATCGGTCGATCCACGGACATGTAAGGTAATTCTTGCGCGGGCGCCGACCGCCCCGTCACGCCTCGGCCTCGCGATGGAGCGCCCATTGCCCGTCCACGCCGAGCTTCTCGCAGGGGCGGAAATTCGACTTGTACATCATTTTCTCCGAGCCCTGGACGTGGAAGCCGAGGTGCAACCACTGGGCGCCGGAGCGGAGGGCGTGGCCCAGCTCCCAGAGGATGCTGAAGGTGCCGAGGCTGCGGCGCGGGAGGGCGGAGTCGTAGAAGGTGTAGACGGCGGACTGGATCGTGCCGAGGTCGTCGAGGAGGGCGAGGCCGACGAGCCGGCCGTCGAGCCGATAGGTGAGCTCGCGGCTCGGCACCGGCGAATCGAGGAAGTACTCGCGGTAAGCGCGGGCGTCCATCGGCGCATGGTCGTGCCGCTCGGCCACGTACCGGTTGTGCAACTCGAGGCGCTCGGCGTCGAAACGGGGAGGGGCGACCGCGACGACCAGGTCGGCGTTCAGCCGCAGGATGCGCTTCTGCGTGCGCGAGGGGACGAAACGCGCCGTCGGGATCCGCAGCGGGCGGCACTCCCGGCACCCCGCGCACCGCGGCCGATAGATCCACCGCCCGCTGCGCCGGAAACCGCGGTCGAGCAGGAGGACGTACTCCGCCGGCGTCATTTGCGCGACGACGAACACGTCCTGCGCCCACTCGCGATCGGTGAAGTAGGGACAGGGGCCCGAGGGTACGAACCCCTGGAACGAGGTGCGCATCGAGGGCTGATCCTTTTTTTTCGATGCCTCGTCCAGCGCAAAAGCGCTTCGCGCCCGCGCAAAAGTGACTGCGCGGACTCAGACCTCCAGGCTCCTGGGGGCGCCGCCCTCTGGGCCGCGCTGCGCGGGCCGGAGGCCCGCGCCCCCAGGCATCGGTCGATCCACGAAAATGCAAAGTACTTCTTGCGCGGGCGCTTCGCCCCGGCAGCACGGAGTCCCGGAGGCGGCACGGAGAGGAGGAGCCCGTGAAAACGTTCCCTGCAGCCTCCGGGTCTCAGCGTCTCCGAGGCGAACGTTCGCCTTTCGGGCGGCGGGCGGCCACGAGCATCCGGTCGGCGTCGAGCGCATAGGCCGTACCGTAGCCTCCCCAGACTTCGGGCGCCTCGAAGCCGAGCCGAAGCAGCAGGTCGCGCAGCTCGGTCCAGGCGTAGAGGCGGAAGGAGAGGCGGACTTCCCTGCGCCGCGCGCCGCGGACGAACAGCCGACGAACGTGCAAGCGGCCCTCCCGCGGGTCGAACTCGCTCAGGTCGACGAAGAAGGAGCGCCCGACCTCGCGGAAGAAGACCGGGCGCGGGGCGCGGAGCCACGCCTCCCGATTGCGAACTTCGAGCAGCAGGCGTCCGCCGGGGCGGAGCGCGGCGAACAGCCGGCGCAGGATGTCCGCGTTGGTCGCGTCGTCGAAATAGCCGAAACTCGAGAACAAATTGAGCGCGGCGTCGAACTCCCCGGCTCGCTCGAGCCGGCGCATGTCGCCGCGCACGAAGCGGACGCGTAGCGGGGCGCCACGCCGCGGGGGCGAGCTCGAGCCTGCCCCCGACCCGTCTCGCCGCGCGCCCCGCGGCCCGACGCGGGCTCCGTCTTGCGAGCGGGACCGCCCGCTTCCGCGCGCTTCGCGCGCCGCCTTGCGCGCCAGCTCGAGCGCGGGGGCCGAGAGGTCGATGCCGGTCACGTCGTAGCCGCGACGCGCCAGCTCGAGGGCGTGCCGGCCGTGACCGCAGCAGAGGTCCAGCACGCGCGCGCCGGGCGCCAGCGCCAGGACCCGCTCCACGAAGGCCACTTCGCGACGCGTGCGCTCCGCGGTCAGCACCGGGCGGTAGAAGTGGAGGTAGTCCCTCCCGAAGAGGTCCGGCGGCAGTCGGTCGGTCACTGCGCCTGCCCGGGCCGCCGCGGGACCTCCCAAACGGGAGGGCGCTTCTCGAGGAAGGCCCTCACCCCCTCGGCCATATCGGGGCAGGTTGCCAGCTCCTCGAGATAGAGCCTCTCGGTGGCCTGCAGGGCCGACTCCACGTCCCCCTCCCTCCCCGCGCGAAGGGCTTGCCGCGTCAGGCGCAGGACTGCCGGGCTCTTCGACAACAGCACTTGGCAAAGCTCGTCCACGGCCTGCCGCAGCTCCGCACGCGGCACGACCCGGTTGGCGAGCCCCAGCTCGAAGGCGCGCCGGGCGGAAATGGGCCTCCCGGCGAGAACCAGCTCCGCGGCGGCCTTGGGCCCGACCAGGCGCGGGAGCAGGACCGCCGCCACGGGCGGGTAGCACCCCACGTCGATCTCCGGTTGGCCGAACTTCGCCTCCTCGGCCGCAAGGACGAGGTCGCAGGCCATGGCCAGTTCGCAGCCGCCGCCGAGCGCGGCCGCCTGCACGACCGCGACGCTCACGCAGGGCAGGGCGAGGAGGCCGCGGATCGCCCCGTGGAAGCCGTCGAGCATGCCCGGAATCCGGTCTGGCGTGTGCTCGCGGATGTCCACCCCGGCGGAGAAGGCGCGCTCCCCATCGGCGTCCAGCACGAGGACCGCGACGTCGCCGCGCCCCTCGACGACCGCCAGGGCGCCGGCAAGGTCGGTGATGGTGTCCATGTCCAGGATGTGCAGCGGGGGGCGGGCGAGCGTGATCCGGGCGCAGGGCCCGTCGAAGGAGAGACGCACGCCCGGCGAACGCAGCTCGTCGGCAGGCGCGGGTACGGCATCCGGCGCGGGCATGTTCGCATCCTTACGAGGGTCGGGTGCGGAAGGGGGGAGAGCGGGAACGAAGTTCGCGCGTCGCGGGCTTCCGCAGCACGGGTTGGCGGATGGAAGTCGGGCGGCAAACGATGAACACGGGTGCCCGCCCTTGCAGCGACACCGTGCACTCGAACGGCTTGCTGCCCATCGCGCGCGCCCACAAGGGGCGCCTCTACGGTAGGCGGCCGACGGCGATCCCCAACGAAAGACTTGAACGAGGCCTCTCCTGCGCATCGGTGACATCGAACCCGGGGACGTGCCAGGACGCGACGGGGCCGCTCCCTCACGGTCGCGGTTCCGAGACGCCATGGCAGGCCGCGGCCTACCGCGACCGGAGACAACTGTACTCCGGTCCTCGCAACGCTGTCAAGGGGCTGCGAGCGGCGAAAGGAGGCAGGGGCCCGGCGGGCGTCGCCGCCCGCCGGGCCGAGGAGATGACGAGAGGGTTTGGTCCGCCCCTGCTCGTATGGACGTGCTCGTGGACGGTTACCGAAGTCCAAACACGATGCCTCGGGGCGCGGGCCTCCGGCCCGCGCGAACGGCCGCATGGGCTGCGACCCGCCGTGACCACATGGACGACGGTGTCCCAAGTTTGCCGACGGCCGCTAGGTGGTGAGCTCCGCGGTCTCCGGCCGCTCCAGCAGCGACCCGAGGGCCGAGAGCTTCGCCCGAAGGTCCGCGACCTTCTCGGGCACCAGCCGCTCGATCGCCGACTCCGAGGTCGCGGTGAGCCGCGCAAGCGTGAACAGCCTGCGGCGCAGCTTCCGAATCCCCGCGGACGGCCCCCGTCGCCCGAACGCGCCGTTCCCGGAGGGGGCCTTCTCCCCGGACCGGACCAGGTCCTCGAACGACTTGCGCAGCTCCAGGAGCCGGGGCCGCAACGCACACGCCCCGGCGAGATCGTCACAGAGTTCCTCGACGTGACTGCGAAGGACCGTTCGGAGCACCGACTGCGCCATCCGGGGCGGGAAGCGCTCGAGGAGGTCGAGCCTGACCCCGGCGCGGCTCCAGGGCCCGGTGTCGAAGGCCTCGTCGTCCTCCTCCTGGGCGTCCGGGAGCCGGGAACCGCGTCCCGCGGCCACCTCGGCATCCACACTCTCCGTCGCGAGCGGCGACGTCCCAGCCGCGGCGCACGCTTCGGCTTCCGCCTCGCCGTTGGCCGGCACCCGCGGCTCGCCTCGGGCAGCCTCCCGACTCGGCCCCACGGGCGCCCCGCACGCCGCGCGCGCGCCCGCCCCGGCATGCGCGACGACCTCGTCTCCGGGCTGCACCTCCTCGCGGTCGAAGACCTCGTCCCCACCCAGTTCCGCCATCTCGCGGCAGAGCGGGCAGTCCGCGGCCGCGAGCTCCGCCTGCCGCGCACGCACCTCCTCGATCCGCCGGCGCCGCGTCTCCGCATCCGGCCGATCGAGATGGATCAGGCAGCTCCGCCCTTCCAGGTCGAACACGGCCTCCTGCCCCCACACCGTCCGCACATACGTCTCCGGGTTGCCCCACGTTTCCCGGACTTGGTCCAAGTGCGTCTTCATCTCACTCCCCTTCTCCCCGATCCGTCCTCCCTGCCGTCCCTTCCTCATGCTCTTCGAAGGCGACGCACCGCATCCTCGCATCGCGCGTACCGAAAACAACTATATCAGTTGAATCATGTGACATACAACATAACGACCCGCCACGCCTTGCCTTCCGACGCCCTTCGAAAAAGACGCGGTTGAGCGCGCACCTCCGACCCCCGCTTCGGCGCGGGAAAGTTCGTAACCTCGTGTTCGGATACCGAACACTCCGCTGCGACGCGACGCGCGTTCGCCCGCTCCCCCGTGTCGGGACGCGACGGCCTGTGCTCACGCGCGGGCGTGCATCTCCGGGTTCGATCCCGCCGATACGCGGGAGACGGCCCGGCACGCCGCTTCGCAAGAGTCGAGTCCCGCCCTCATTCTCTTGTCGAACCCAGCTCTGCCGCATAGAATCGCCGAGGTGCCACGATTCGGGGTCGCAAGTCCGAGCGACCGACCCGGAACGGGAGGGCTTGCCGCTCCCCCCCGTGCCGCATCGACGAACTTGGGCGCCGCGGTCACCCCGGTTTCGGCAAGTCGGGAGTCGTGCGCCGGGTCGCGCGGGCCGGCGGCCCGCGCCCCCAGGAATCGTGACCGGACCTCGTCAACGCGGCAGCGGGTTCACGACCGGGCCGGCGTGCCGCTACGCGGTACCGTGCAACCCTGCGAACCTCCCTTTCCCCAAGCACGCCCACCAGGAGCGAGCATGTCCGCCTCCGACCCCTCCGGAAACGGCCCGCGCACGATCTGCGTGTTCTGCGGGTCGAATGTCGGAGACCGCCCGGAGTTCGCCGCGGCCGCGCGCGAGCTGGGCGAGCGGCTCGCCCGGGAAGGCATCGCGGTCGTCTACGGCGGCGCACGCGTCGGCATCATGGGCGCGGTCGCCGACGCGGCGCTGGCCGCCGGCGGGCGCGTGACCGGCGTCATCCCCGAGGCGCTCTTCCCGCGCGAGGTCCTGCACGAAGGACTCACCGCCCTCCACGTGGTCGCCTCGATGCACGAGCGCAAGCGTCTCATGTACGACCTGTCGGACGCCTTCATCACCCTCCCCGGCGGCCTCGGCACGTTGGACGAGCTCTTCGAGGTCCTCACGTGGTCGCAGCTCGGCCTGCACCAGAAGGCGTGCGGCATCCTGAACGTGCTCGGCTACTTCGACCCCCTCCTCGCCTTTCTCGACCGTGCGACGGAACACGCATTCGTGCCCGCGGCCCACCGCTCACTCCTCGTCGCGGCCGGTACGTCGGACGCCCTGCTGTCGCTGCTCCGCGCCTACCGGCCGCCGATGGTCGAAAAATGGATCAACGGAGAGGCGCGATAGCTTCGCCCCGGCTCACCGCCGGCTCCGGGGAAGAATTGGAACGAGGGGCGAAAATACGCCACGCTTCGGCCGCACCAGCATGGAGGTTGAAACACCATGCCCCGTTTCACGCCGCGAGTCCCCGATCCCCGCGCGCCCGAGCTCAAGCATCCCCAGAAGCCCAAAGTCGTCGTCATTGGGGCCGGAGTCGCCGGTCTCACCGTCGCCTACGAGCTTTTGCGCACGGGGCGCTTCGATATCGAAGTCATCGAGAAACGACCGACCCCGGGTGGCAAGGCCCGCACGCTCTGGGATGCCAAGGGCTTCCACGAGCACTCGATGCGCGCGCTCCTCGGCTCCTACGTCTGCCTCCATCAAATCCTCGGAGAGGTCAAGACCAAGGACGGACCCCTGCTTCAACGACTCCGGCCCGCCATCATGACCTTGCGCTACGGGCCGAACCGCCACGAGTTCACGCCCGCCTATACGGCCTGGTACTGGAGGTTTCAGTATCTTCGCGACCAATGGAACTTGCTCCGGTTCTTCCTCCGGTCCGGCCTCCGCGCCCGCGACCTGTTCGTCGTCGTGCTCAAGGTGTTTCGACTCCTCACGATGAAGTCGTGGCAAGTGACCAGCGAGATTTCCCGGCTGTCCTTCGAAGACTACGTGAGCGACGAACGGCGCTCGGACGGGATCGAGAAGGTCGTCTATCCCCTGGCGGAGATCTTCGTCGCGGCAAAAGCCTACGCCAGCGCCGGCGTCGTCGGTCGCTCGCTGCTCGAGTGGTTCGTCAACCCCTTCATCGTCGGTGCGTACACCCGTCGCGGTTTCTCCGAGTTCGACGGTCCGACGAGTGAAGCCTTCATCGACCCCTGGGTTGCCTGGCTCCAGGAGCGGGGCGTCCGCTTTCGCTTCGATACGACGACCACCAAGCTGGACATTCAAGCGGCCCAGGTGGCGGGCATCACGGTCCGGCATGGGAACAAACCCGAAGAGGTCCTCGTCGGCGACGCCTATGTGCTTGCGGTCCAGCACAACATCGCCGACGCGTTGCTGCCGGACGACGTCACGCGTTTCATTCCCGACCTCGCCGATTTTACCCGCCTCGGCGAGGAGTGGGCGCACAGCATCCAGTTCGTAGTCGATGCGGCGGACCCGGAGGTGCTCGCCATTGGACAGGGGTTCGTCGGCGTGATCGACAGTCCGTGGTCGATCGCGTACCGCATCTATTCGGCGAAGACCATGCGGCCGGGCGTGTGGGCCAAAGGTCCGCTGCCGCCGGAGAAGGCGATTTTCACCGCGACGATGTCGAACTGCCGTCGCCCAGGCATTGTGCACGGACTGCCGTTCCTGCGCTGCACCATGGAGCAGATCATCGACGAGGTCATCGCCCAGACCGGTCTGAAGTCGTGTCTCCGTCCCGAGCACGCGTCGCTCGGTCTCGACCTCGAGCTCGTCAAGGGCGGCGATTTCGACCGGAAGGATGAGAAGTACCAGGGGTACGCGGCGGCGGCGGTCGGACAACACGACCTCGTTTTCCGGTGCGATACGCAGATGTACATCCGCCTGCCCGGCAACCTCGACATCGAGCCGGAGAACGCCACGGGGCTCTACAACTTCTTCCTCGCGGGCGAGTACACGAAGACCCGCTACATGATCCCAACCATGGAAAAGTCCTGTGAAAGCGGGAAGCGTTGTTCGCACGCGGTGCTGGCCGCCTTCGGACTGCCGCGGGACAAGACTCGGGTCCCGAACTTCGAGCTGCCTCTTGCGTTCGTCCGGACCGAGTTCTTTCGGATACTGTTCCGCATTTCACGCTTCCTGTTCATGGCCCTCGCCCTCGCGGCGCTCGTGTGGATCCTGATCAGAAGGTGAAGCTGCCGGCTCGGCGCGCAAGGGGGATCCCCCCCTTGACCCCCCAAATTTCCAAATTCCAAATTCCAAAACGCCAAATTTCAGACCCCTGCGCCAACGACGACCCGAAACCCGACGCTTACACGACGACCGCCGGGATCACGGTCGCTGCGGTAAGCGGCGCGGACGCCCACTCCATCGCCGTACCAAGCACCGCCGCGCAACACGCGGGCGCCGTCCGCATCGAGAGCCTCGCGCCCATCCGCTGCTTTGTACGGATACTTCGCGTAGAGGCTGCTGCACCACTCCCACACGTTCCCCGCCAGGTCCAGACAGCCCTCGGGATTTGCCCCCGCGGGAAACACCCCGACGGGCGTCGTGACGCGTAAGCGGGCGCTCTCGTCGTTTGCCAGCCCCGGCCTCCAGTCCTCACCCCAGGGGTATCTTCGGGCGTCCGTGCCGCGTGCCGCCCATTCCCACTCGGCCTCCGTCGGCAAGCGATATTGTGGCCCCGCAGCCTCGCTCAGCCAGCGGCAGTACGCCATGGCATCCCCCCAGGAGACCCCGACTACGGGATGGGTCAGCCGGTCGGCCGGCGGCCGGCCGTTCTCCCACGCTCGATAGTCACCGATCTTCTGGTCGACCTCGGGGGCGCGATGGCCGGAGGCTTCCACAAAGGCGGAGTATTGCCCGTTCGTGATCGGGAAGCGACCGATCCGAAAGGGCTTCAGCTCGACCTCGTGTTGCGGGCTCTCGCGGGTGAACCAGTCGAGCTGTGCAACCTCCCACGATTTCTTGGCTTCCGCGAACGCGCGCTGGACCTCCTTCTCGTCCGTGCCCATCCGGAACCGTCCGCCCGGCACCTCCACGAGGGGAATCTCGGTCGGTCGGAGCCCCAGCCGCGGGTCGCCGAACCGGCCGAGCGTCTCCGCCACCGCGATCCTCGTGTGCAGGTCGGCCGACTGCGCCTTGTCTTCGAGGACGTGCAGGACGCTCCGCGTCAGCTCCTCGATACGACGCAGGAGCGCTTCCGAGAGGCCGCCGCGTCCCGCCTCGGCCAGCGCCCGTTCGATGAGGGAGACCGCCTGCTCCTTCGGGATGTCCTTCGGCGCCGCGTGGAGGATGCGCTCCAGGAGGCCGGCGCGCTGGCCGCTGGGGAGCAGCCGCACCAGGAGCAGGTACACCTCGTCCCAAACGCCGCTCGACGATGCGGTCAGGACCTGCCGCAGCTCCTCCCAGCAGACCGGACCATCGAGCCCTCGCAGTCGACGCGCCGCGAAGAACTCCAGGAAGGTTCGGTGCCGGAACTCCCACGTCGCTTCGGCGTCCGAGGCGAGCAGCCCGGAACGCTCTTCGAACCAGGCGAGCGTTTCGTCCAGCAATGCCGGGTCCGGCTTGACGCCCATGCCTTCCCAGCCCACGCCGTCCTGGAGGATGCGCCGCGCCTCCGGGCCGGGAAGTCGCCCGGAGGCATCCGGCCGCGTCATCAGTGCCCAGGCGATCGCCTCGCAAACGGACCACCGATCGGTTTCGGGCAGCCGCACGCCGGGGCGGACCGCGTCGGCGTCTTGCGCCTGGTAGCGCCGATTCAGAAGGTAGTCGCAGCAGAGGTTGTAGAGCCTCGCTCGATCATCCGGCAACTTTCCCTGGCCGAAGTGGACGACTCCGATCATCGTGAGCATGAGCGGCGTCGAGGCCAGCCGCCGCAGCGAAGGGTTCCGGAGGATGCGCTCGGAGAGGTCCTTGCCCCATGCCTCGCGGCCGTCCCCCAGCGGCAGCGACGCGGACCAGCGTGTGACGAAGGCGGCGATGTCCTCCGCGTCGAACGGCTCGACGCGCCGAATGTCGAAGCCCTCCCACCCTTCCACCCGCTCGAAGGCGCGTGTCCGGCAGGTGAGCACGAGGCTCGTCTTCTTGAACGCGGCGCCCGCGTCGCGGACCCACTCGATGACGCGCCGCCGCAGCACGACGTCCGCCACTTCGTCCAGGCCGTCCACGAGGAGGGCCAGCGAGCCGGCACGCAGACGCGCCTCGACGGACGACGGATCGAGGGTCCGGCTGGAGCGACCTTGCAGACGGGCGGCGAGCAAGCCCGCGATCGGAGCCTTCGGCGAGTCGGGACCTGAGAGTTCGGCGGCGAGGTCCCGCGCCGCAAGGAGCACCGGCACGGGCAGCTCCGACTCGGCGCCGGTCAGCCCCAGAAGCCGCGCCGCATGCCCGGCTCCGGGGGTCAGCTTCGCATGGGCCAGCACCAGGGCGATGTGCGTCAGGAGCGTGCTCTTGCCGGAGCCGGGCCCACCGATCACCGCCAGGCGCGGAGACGACCGGAACAGGTCATGGAGAGGGACGCGTTTCGGCGCGGTCTTGGCCGCACCCTCCAGCCCGGGCGCGTCCCGGGTATGAACCGCGACGTAGACGTCCTCGAGCTGCACTTCGACCGGCTTTGCCGTCGTCCCGAAACCGGAGAGGGGCAGGAACCGGTGACGCTCGACGAATCGCTCCAGGTACTCGCGCTCGACTTCGCCCTGAAACGCCGCTGCCGCCGCCGCTTCGTCGCGCGGTTTCGGCGTGCCCCACGCCACGATCATCTCCCGACCTTGCGGGCTGGACCAGAAGTACGGCGGGGCAAGCGCGGTGCGTGCGAAGCGATCCGCGACCCAGTCGCGCAGCCGCCCGATGCGCACGCGCCCCTCGTCATCCACCGCCTTCGCTAAGCCCTCCAGCACGGCCTCGGTGAAGAGCCCATGCCCGCCCTTCTCCCACGCGCGATCCTTCGGCGTCGAGGCCCCCAGCACGGACCAGCGCGGGCCCTTGTCCCCCTTCCCGATCGCAGCCTCGATCGACCGATAAAACACCCCTTCGGCGATCGCCGCGCCCGCGCCACCATGGCAGCAGTCGAGCAGCAGCAGGACTTCGCGCAGGTCCGCGTCGCTCTGCGCGACGAGCGACAGGACCGATTGGAGGGAAATGCCCTCCGCGCCGGGCTCGCCGTCGGAACTGGCCAAGAGGACGCCGCGCTTGGTCGCGACCGCGTGGCCGGAGAAGTACAGGAGGCGACCGCCCGTCCCCTCGAAGAACTTGTCGAGGGTCCGGGTCAGCGCCGCGGTCGTCGTGGGAACTTCGGCAGGCAGGAGCTGAAGGTCCCAGCCGCCGCGCGCCATGTCCTGCAGCACTGCCGCCATGCGCGCGGCATCGGCCGCCGGCGCGGCGAGGTTGCGCGCCGCGTCGCCGTACTTGCCGATGCCGATGACCAACGCCGATCGCGGTGTCGCCACTTCGCCGTAGCCCGGCGGCGGGCTCATTCCGTTCACGCTTCTCCCCTCCTCGGCCCTGCGTCGTGTGACAGGCCACATCCGACCCGACAACGCCAAAGACTCGGCATCTTGGAGCCCTACTGGTTCGTAGTTCCGCCTTCAGGCGGGGCTGCCCGCCAAGTGTCGATCTTCTCGCCGCACGGGCCGCCTGAAGGCGGAACTACGAACGGGGGCGGAGCCCGGCAGAGTCCGTTGCAGGTAGCGGGCGTCTTGGGATTGTAGTGCTAGGGTGAACGCCCTACCAGCCGCAGCTTGCTCGACAGGCGGACGTACCGCACCCACGGCCTGTCCGTGAGCTGGCCGAGGCCGTTCGCCGACAGCGTCGCCGTGAAAATCGGCTTCGTCGCGGCCTGTGCGGCGACCCCCAGCTCCTCCAGAAACCGCAGGTCGTCCGCCGGCGGCGAGCCGGAGGCGTGGACGAAGACGAGCAGGCCTCGCTCCTCCGGGTCCTTGACGTCGTCGAGCGCCGCCACGAGCGGGGCGTCGATTTTCGTCCGGTCCATGAGGTCCTCCTCGCGGCCCTGGCCTCGCCTGACGCACCGCGTCACAAGGCCGTCGCGTCGATCAGGCCGAGCCCCCACTTCGGATCGAAAGTCCCGGCCGGCCGACCCGGAATCCGGCAGTTGGCCGCGAGCAGGGCCTTCACCCCGGCCGGGTCCAGGTGGGGGTTGCGCTCCAGGAACAGCGCGACCAGACCCGAGACGAACGGCGTCGCCATGCTCGTGCCCGCCATCAGTCGGTAGCCCGCGGCCACGACCATCTCCGGCCGCACCGCCGACGCCGAGGACAGCGGCGCCGCGATCATCGCCCCAGGGGCCGTCGCGTCCGGCTTGCGCCGCCCGCCGCGGAGCGGCCCCTCGCTGCTGAAGTCCGAAATGTCGTTCAGGAGCAGGCCGAGGTGCCGCGGCGTGCCGCCGGCGTCGGTCCAGCTCACCTTGGTGGTGTAGGAGGCGACCGTCACGGCGCTCCGCGACGTGCCGGGCGAGCCGATCTTCAACGAGTCGCTCACGCTGCTGCCCGTGAATTGTACCGCCGAGTCTCCGGTGCTGTCCAGGGCCCACACGTCCACGACGCCGCCCGCCGCGAGGTGCGCGCCGCGCAGCCGCAAGCGCCACACGCCTGCCGTGACGGAGGGGGCCAGTTGGTTCCGCGGCTGAAGCTCGACGAGGAATTGATGGTCGCCATTGATCGGGTCCGGGCCCGGAGTCGTGATGCGCACCTGCGCGTCCGGCAGCGCATGCGCGACGGCTGGGGCCGCGCCCGGCGAGACCGCTTGGTAGGGCGTCGCGAACCCGCCCGGGGACTGGATCGAAACCTCCATGCGGTCTTGACCGGAATACCAACCGTTGAGCACCGCCCAGCGGACGGCGCCGCCGGCCGGCACGCGGAAGCGGGGCGTGCGCGTGCCACCCGCGGGAACGGTCGCGCGCGCGTGAAGGTTATCGTTCCCCTCATTGCCGGCGGCGCAGCAGACGATCTTGCCCGGCCCCGACTCGGCGTCGATGATCTGCGACAGGGAGTCGGTGCCGTCGTGCGCGTCCCAATGGGCGCCCAGGCTCAGGTTGACGACCGCCGGGCGGTGCAGCTCACCTGCGACGCGGAAAATATAGCGGACCCCGTCCGCGATGTGGGCGTCCTGCAGGTCCGACTTGACCATGATGATGTCGGCGCCGGGTGCGACGCCGCCGTAGGTCGCGTGGACGCCGGCCGCGATCCCGGCCACGTGCGTCCCGTGCCCATGCGTGTCCGTCGAGGACGCAAGCGCAGCGCCCGTCAGCTCCATGCCGTAGCCGCCCTCCGGCACGCCCGCGCCAGGAAGGACCTGGTCCCAGACCCGCAGGATCCGGCCCGCGAACGCCGGGTGCGCGGTGTCGATCCCGCTGTCCACGACCCCGACGACCACGCCCCTGCCGGTCATCCCGGTCCGCGTGCGGAAGGCCGGGAGGTGGACGGCCCCGGGCGCGACGTCCATGGAGAGGCGCAGGTAGCGGGACGGGAGAATCCGGTGGACGCCGGGCTCGTCCGAGAGCGCCGAGAGGGACGACAGCGAGAGATAGGCCGTGCGGAGGCCGCCCTGTGGCTGGTTGACGCGCACGTCGAGGCTCGCGAGGTGGTCGAGTCGCGCGCCGTGATCGCAGTGGACGAAGACGATCGCGCGAGGCGGCTTGGGCACGTTTTCGGCGGCGACGAGTCCCATCGCGCGGGCATGACGCGCGAGGCCCGTCACGCCTTCCCGCTGGAAGTCCTCGAACGCGCCGAGCAGACCGGGTGCGAGCTTCTCGGGTTTCATGGACTGCCTCCCTTCCGTGCCGCAAAACCTCAGCCCCTTGCCCACGATTCTACCCGTGGACAGAGCGTCGATCAAGCGCAAGCGGCGATTTGGAAATCGACGATGCGACAAGCGAACACGCAGCCGACGTAGAAATTCAGCGACCGTTCACCACGGAGACACGGAGACTTCACGGAGGACCTTCTTTGGATTCCCCGTTCTCGCCGTGGTTCCCCCGTGACTCCATGCCTCCGTGGTGAAACGCGCATACCGCTGAACGGTTAGGGCCCGTAAAGAAACAACTCATGCAACTCGGAAACCGGGGAGCTCCTCAGGAAAAGGCTCAAGGCTCAATGATCAATTTTCAGGCAAGGCTCAAAGTTCAAGGCTCAGAGTCCGCGATTCCATGCCCGGGCTACGTTCCGAGGTGGTCATTGAGAATTGAACCTTGAGCCTTTTCTGAGTCTTGAAAATTGAGCATTGAGAATTCTTGTCGTCCCCCTGCGCGTCAAACGAGCAAGTTATTTTCTTACGGGCCCCTACGACATTCATCTCGAGCCCGTCGGCGTCTTCGGTGGCTCGTCCCGTCGCCGTGCCCAAACGATTCGCCGGGCGGCCCGTATACCCGCATTGGATACATTGTCGCCCGACCGTCCCAAGGCTTCCCGGCCTCGGGAATTCCCATTCCCGCACTTTTCCCGGACCGCCGCCCTTGACCCTCCTCCATCGCGCCGCGCCCCTCGGCGCATCGGTACTCGCCGCCCCGGTCGCCGTCGCCGTGGCCGCCGCCGGCGCGACACTCCTCGCCGGCTGCGTCTCCGCGCCCACCGCGCGCAAGAACGCCGACCGCGTCGCCACGCGCATCGTCGAGGACGCGCAGCACCAGGCCCTCGGCCGCGCCGAGCCGCTCGAGGTCCGCTCGCCGGCCGAGACGCTCCGCAAGCGACTGCTGCTCGACCAGGCACTCCCCGTGGCTTCGCCCGCGTCCTACGGCACGCGCGCCGTCCCGCCGTCACCGCACTTCCCCGAGCCCGCCTACCTCGCGCCCGGCGGGGACGCCGTCGACGCCGCCCCCGCCGCCCCGTGGCTGGCGCGCGCGGGCCACGGACCGCTCCGGCTCTCGCTCGTCGAAGCGCTCCAGGCCGCCGCGCGAAACAGCCGCACGTTCCAGACGGAAAAGGAGAAGGTCTTCATCGCCGCGCTCAACCTCGACCTCGAACGCGACGCCTTCCGCGGCGCGTGGTCCGCCGCGCTGCAAAGCGAGGCCGTCGCCGACCTGACCTCCGGCAGCCTGGTCGCCAGCCTCGACCGCTCCACGGAAGTGTCCCTCGCGCAGCGCTTCAAGAACGGCATCCAAGTCACGCTCGCCCTCGGGTTCAACCTCATCCGACTCCTCACGCCGGGCGCGGCATCCGCGCTCGGACCGTTCGGCGATGCGAGCGTGTCGGTCCCGCTCCTCCGCGGGGCGGGCGCCCTCGTCGTGACCGAGCCGCTCACGCAATCGGAGCGGGACACCATCTACGCGGTGTACGGCTTCGAGCGCTTCAAGCAGACCTTCGCGGTCGACGTCGCGCGCGCGTACTACGCGACGCTCGAACGGCTCGACGCCGTGCACAACACGGCCGAGAATTACCGGCGCCTCATCGCCTCCACGCGCCGCGCGCGCCGCCTGGCGGACGCGGGCCGGCTGCCGGAGATCCAAGTCGACCAGACGCTGCAGGAGGAACTGCGCGCGCGAGAGCTGTGGATCATCGCGCAGCAGGCGCACGCGCAGAGCGAAGACGCCCTGCGGCTCGTCCTCGGGCTTCCGCCGGACGCGGCCGTGCAGGCCGACCCCGGCGAGCTGGACAAACTCATCGCCGCGAGTGTACAACTGCGCGCCCCGGAGGAGAAGCCTGCTGCTGCGGCGGGTCCGGAAGTGGCCGACGCCCAGGTCGAGCTCCCGCCGCCGGACCGAGACCATGTCGGCCCGCTGGAGCTCAACGAGCGGCGCGCGCTGCGGATCGCACTCGATCGCCGACTCGATCTTCGCATCGCGATCGGCCGGGTCGACGATGCCCAGCGCAAGACCGCGGTCGCGGCGGACGGCCTGCTTCCCGACCTCACGCTGCTCGGCACGGCCTCGCTCGGAGGGCGGGTCGGGGTCGGCGGCGCCGACGGAGCGGACGGCACCCTCCGCCCCGACCGCGGCGTCTACACCGCGGCCGTGACGTTCGATCCGGCGCTGAAACGCGTCCGTGAGGGGCGCGACTACCGAGCCAGCCTTGTGGACCTGGAGCGCGCTGCCCGCGCGGCGCAAGAGGTCGAGGACCAGGTCAAGGCCGGCATCCGCGACACGCTGCGCACCCTTCTCACGGCGCGGGAGGACTTTCGTATCCAGGAGCGCGCCCTCGAGCTCGCGCGCCGCCGGGTCGAAAGCACCAACCTTTTCCTCCAGGCCGGCCGCGCCGAGGTGCGCGACCTGCTGGAGGCCCAGGACAGCCTGGTCTCCGCCGAAAACGCCCGCACGGCCGCCGCTGTCCGGTACCGGGTCGCCGAGCTGGAAATGGAACGCGACCTCGGCGTCCTCGCGATCGGCGTGGACGGCGTTCGTGGCGACCTCGACGTACCACGAAGGACCGTCAGTGAGGGGAGCGAGTTTGGCTCGGCCGAAAAGCGCCTTTGTGGTCTTAGTGACTTCGAGTCTTTGTGGTTTCGTCGCCTGCGAATCTGGATACGCTTTCAAGAAGTTCACCGGTAGGTGTCCAAGTCAGGCACGCGCCCGAAACCCAAAGACGATGATTAGCCACCGAAGACGCTGAAGACGCCGAATTTCACGACGGGTCGTTCGGCGTCTTCGGCGTCTTCGGTGGCTCGTCCTTCCGTGGGCGGAGCGCACGGCTTCCGAAGTCGCGACCAGCTTTCAAGAAGTCGAACGATAGGGACCCAGAACGTCGGCGTCGACGGGAAAACGAAAACGAAAACCGGGTTGAAACGCCAATAGCCACCGCAAGGAGCTTCCGCAATGACCAGCCCCGCTTCCGGCGCCGCGGGCCGTGCGCGCCGCGCGCTGCTCCTCTTGATGTGCCTCGCGCTCGCGGGCGCGGCGGCGGTGGCCCTCGGTCTGCCCGCCCTGCTCGGCGCCTCCGGGCGGTCGGGGCGCGGCGGAGAGCGTCCGACGTTCCGCGTCGCCCGCGGCCCGCTCCAGATCTCCGTCATCGAGAACGGCAGCATCCAGGCGCGCGAGCAATTGACGATCAAGAGCGAGGTCGAGGGGCAGACCACGCTACTCTTCCTGACGCCCGAAGGGACCGTCGTCAAGAAGGGGGACCTGCTCGCGCAGCTCGACGCCAGCAAGCTCGAAGACGAGCGGGTCGAGCAGCAGATCCGCCTGCAGAACGCCGAGGCCGCCTTCGTCCGCGCCCGCGAGACGCTGGCCGTCGCCCGCAGCCAGGCCGAGAGCGACGTCGCCGCGAAGGTGCTGGACGCGCAGTTCGCGCGGGAGGACCTGAAGAAGTACTCGGAAGGCGACTACCCGAACCAGCTCAAGGAAGCGGAGGCAAAGATCGCGCTGGCGGAGGCCGAGCTGAAGCGCGCGACGCAGAAGCTGGAGTGGTCGAAGATCCTGAGCGCGGAGAAGTATCTTTCAAGCACGGAGCTGCAGGCGGACGAACTGGCCGCGCGGAAGGCAGGGCTCGACCTGGAGCTGGCCCAGAGCGCACGCCGGCTGCTCGAGGAATTCTCACACAAGCGCACGCTCACTTCGCTGGAAGCGGACCAGGACCAGAAGGGCAAGGCGTTGGAGCGCACGCGCCGCAAGGCGGCCTCCGACGTCACGCAGGCCGAGGCGGACCTGAAGGCGAAGGAGACGGAATTCCAGCGGCAGCAATCGAAGCTGAAGAAGATGGAAGACCAGATCGCGAAGACGAAGATCCACGCGCCGCGGGGCGGGCTGGTCGTGTACGCCACGTCGACGCAGGGGGGGATGCGCGGCGGCAATACCGACCCGTTGGGGGAGGGTCAGACCGTGCGGGAACGGCAGGAGCTGATCAAGCTGCCGACCGCGGAGCTGATGACGGCCGAGATCAAGATCCATGAATCGAAGTTGGACAAGGTGAAGACCGGTTTTCCGGTGCGGATCGTGGTGGATGCGCTGCCGGGGCATGCGTTCACCGGACGCGTGGCGAAGATTTTCCCGTTGCCGGACGCGATGAACATGTGGATGAACCCGGACCTCAAGGTGTACACGACGCAGATTGACGTGGACCCGGGGGAGGGCGGGATGCGCACGGGCATGTCCTGCCAGGCGGAGATCCAGGTCGCGGAATATGCGGACGCGGTGTACGTGCCGGTACAAGCGGTGGTAAGGCGGGGGACGCGCACCGTGGCATTCGTGCAGAAGCGCGCGGGGCAGGAGGCGGAGCCGCGCGAAGTGGAGATCGGCTTGGACAACAACCGGATGGTGCACGTCCTGTCCGGCCTCGTCGAAGGGGAGGAGGTGCTGCTGGCGCCGCCCCTCGACGCGGGCGCGGTAGACGCCGGGGGACCGCAGGCGGCCGGCGGAGGCGCGAAGCCTGCCGGCGCCGCGGGTACGGCGGCGAAGGGTCCGCCGGCGGGCGGCGGGCCGCCGGGTGGCGCACCAGGCGCGGCCGAGGGGGCGGGCCCGGACGCGGCGGCGGCCGGAGACGGCGCCGCGGCGGGGCGACGCCGGTACCAGGACATGACGCCCGAGGAGCGCGAGGCCATGCGCAAGCGCATGGAAGAGATG
The DNA here is from genome assembly GCA_016197205.1 of Planctomycetota bacterium. Classification (GTDB taxonomy): domain Bacteria; phylum Planctomycetota; class MHYJ01; order WSZJ01; family JACPWG01; genus JACPWG01. The sequence continues at coordinate 28,994 of JACPWG010000112.1, read as the reverse complement.
ACTCCCGAGGAGCGGGAAAAGATGCGCCAGGGGCGTCGCGGCCGCCGGCCCCGCGAAGGGGACCCGAGCGGCGGCGCGGGTGAATCCCCTGGCGGCGGCGGCACGGGCGGCGGTTCAGGCGGCGGAGGCGGTGCATCCGGGGCGGAGGGGAGCGGATCGTGAGCACGACCGACCCGAGCGTCGCCGAGGTCGGAAGCGACACGGACATGCTCACGCGGCTGGTTCGACCCCGCCCCATCCGTCGATCCAGGAGTAGACGTCGGCACGCGCGTAGGGGCACGGCGCTGCCGTGCCCACGAGGCGTCGACGGGTGGTCGGCCTCGCGCGCTCCTCGCCGGCAGTTGCTGGATGCCGAGCACTCTTCGAGGTTGTGTTCCCCGCCGGGTTACCGGCCCTTGTGGTGCAGGACTTTCGCCCTGCACCCGCTGGGCGCAGCGGGTCGAGAGGCTGCGTAATGGTCCCTGACGCGACCGCGGACGGCGCCGTGATCGAGCTGGACGACGTCCGCAAGATTTACCGCATGGGAACCGAGGACGTGCCGGCCCTTGCGGGGGTCAGCGTGCGCTTCCGGCGCGGCTCGTTCTGGGCCATCATGGGCCCGAGCGGCAGCGGCAAGAGCACCATGCTCAACCTCCTGGGCTGCCTGGATCGGCCCACTTCCGGGACCTATCGCCTCCACGGCGAGGACGTGGGCCGGCTCTCCGACGACGCCCTCAGCGAGCTCCGGCTGCGGCGACTCGGTTTTATTTTCCAGTCCTTCAACCTCATTCCGCAGCTCACCGTCCGCGAGAACATCGAGCTGCCGCTTTACTACCTTGGGTGGGAGGCGCCGGCCGCGGCCGAGCGGGCGCGCGAGCTGGCGGACCGGGTGGGGCTTGGCAACCGGCTCGCGCACCGGCCGACCGAGCTTTCCGGCGGCCAGCAGCAGCGCGTCGCCATCGCCCGCGCCCTTGCGAACGATCCCGACATCCTGATGGCGGACGAGCCGACCGGCAATCTCGATTCCGCGACCGGCGACCAGATTATGGAGCTGCTGCGCGAACTGAATGGTCAGGGGAAGACGATCGTCATGGTCACGCACGAGCCGGACATCGCCGCGCACGCCTCGCATCGACTGCACATGCGAGACGGCCGCGTGGAACAAGTCGAAGGGGAGGGCTCGTGATCGCCGGCGCACGGCTCGTCCGCGAGGTGAAGCTCGGAGTGAAGACGCTCCTCCTGCACAAGCTCCGCTCTTTTTTGACGATGCTCGGCGTGGTCTTCGGCGTGGCAAGCGTCGTGGCGATGCTTGCCGTCGGCGAGGGGGCGAGCCAGGAGGCGCTGGAGCAGATCCGGAAGCTCGGCAGCAACAACGTGCTCATTTCGTCGATGAAGCCCCCGGACGACCAGATCGGCGGGACGGGTCGGGTACGGATGATCGTGTACGGGCTGGCGTACGACGACGAGCGGCGCATCCGGGACACGATGCCGGCCGTCGCGCGGGTGGTCCCTGCGAAGATCGTGCGCAAGGAGGGCCGGTTAGGCGAACGCGTGCTCGACCTGCGCGTCGTCGGGACGACCCCGGAGTGGTTCGAGCTCGTGCCGCGCCCCGTGCTGGCGGGTCGGGTGCTCACAGGCCTCGATCGCGAGCGGGGCGCGAGCGCGGCAGTGCTGACCGAGTACGGCGCGCGGCGACTCCTCGCCACCGCCAACACCATCGGCCAGGTGCTGCGCCTCGGCACGCAGTACTTCGAGGTCGTGGGGATCGTGCAAAGCGAAGGGGGCCAGGGGAGCAGCGTGCAGACCCCCGACCAGGAGGTGGACGCCTACATCCCGATCAACGTCGCGCGCGACCGGTTCGGCGACATCGCCACGAAGATCTCAGCCGGTTCGCGGGAGCGGGAAATGGTCGAGCTGCACCAGCTCATCGTGGAGGCGAAGACGCTGGCGGACGTGGAGCCGCTCGCCGCCGGGCTGGAGCGGATGCTGGAGCGCTTTCATCCGAAGAAGGACACGCGGATCAGCGTGCCCCTCGCGCTGCTCCGGCAGGCAGAGGCGACGAAGCGGACGTTCAACATCGTGCTCGGCTCGATCGCGGGGATCAGTCTGCTCGTGGGCGGCATCGGGATCATGAACATCATGCTCGCGAGCGTCACGGAGCGGACGCGCGAGATCGGCGTCCGTCGCGCGATCGGCGCGAAGCGGCGGCAGATCGTCGCGCAGTTCCTGATCGAGACCCTGGTGCTGTCGAGCGCGGGCGGCCTGCTCGGCGTCGCGGTCGGGCTCGCGATCCCGCGCGCGATCACTTACGCCGCGGGGATGCCGACCGTCGTCACGGCCTGGAGCGTGGCGCTGGCCTTCGGGATCTCGGCGGGCGTGGGGATCGTGTTCGGCCTGTACCCGGCCGTGCGCGCGTCGCGGCTGGACCCGATCGAGGCGCTGCGGCACGCGTAGCGCTACAATGCGAGCAGGCCTTCAACGTCGTTTCGGTATGTTCACCGCGTCCTTCGTGGGGTCATCCCAGCTCGAAGGACCTCGAGGCACGCACCACCCCGCAGCGAGGCTGAAGGGCCACTCGCGCGCTGGCGCCGGTCGCGTCACGGTCCGCCTGAAGGCGGAACCACAAGCAGCGCCGCTGCCTGTGCGCGTGGGGCCTGGAAATCGTCCATGGCGCGCAACGTACGCGAAGTACTGCGAACCGGTTCGTAGTTCCGCCTTCAGGCCGGGCGACTGGCCGACGGTTGGCTCGAGTTCGCCGTTGCGTCCCTGTCCACGTCGCCTGCTCCCGCAGGGGCGCGGTCCGAACTTCCTCCTTCACCCACCCTATGGACCTTGAAGGTCCACTCGAGACCGCCCGACTTTGACCCCGGCCGATTCGCAGTTCCATTCTTGGCGGATCGCCGCAACGTGTCGCGGCCGCCGCCCAACGGCTCACTTCCCCCCGCCCGGCGCCGCGTCCGCCGGCTCCGGCTGGTCGTGGCCCACGTCCTGGGGATCTTCCGCCTCCACCGGCTGCGTCGGCCGCGCCGCCTCCCCCGGCTTCTTCACCGCCCAGCCCGTTGCCGGCTCCACCTCCAGCCCCAGCCTCTCCCCGTCCTCGGTGAAAAAAAAGAAGCCATACATCATCTCCGCGGTGGTCTCCAGGCCGAAACGCACCGGGATCGCCGGGTTCGGATTGAACGGATTCAGCGGAGAGTTGTCGAAGTGCGCGACGCACTCGAGCTCCGTGCCGGCCGGAAAGCGTTTCCCCGGCCCCCAGAGGTACGCCTGCTGCCAGTCGAAACTGTAGTTCGGCACGAGGAGCAGCGTCTCCTTCCGGCCGTCCGGGTAGAGGGCGCTGATGCGCATGTCCCGCCCGCGCGTGTGCATGTGGACGTACATGCCCGTCCCGGTCGAGTCCTTCGCGAGTTTGCGCTTCCCGACGACCTCGTGCGCCGGCGCGCCGGCCGGGATCTCGAAGCGCAAGTTCTTCACCTCGTGGTGCCTCAACCGCCGCTCGACCGGCGCTTTCGCGAACACCAGGCCGACCGAGATCACGTCCGACTCCTCCTCGCCGCACGGCACGTAGTGCATCTGCAGGCCGAGCACGGAGCCCTTCGGGAAGAGGAAGGCCGTGCCCGGAGAGAGGCGCATCGGGTCGCCGCCCGGCACCTCCCCCGTCACGAAGTGGTGCTCCTGCTTCGGGTCTTTCACGTTCGCGTAAAACAAGTTCGCGTGGTGCAGCACGCGCCGGTTACGCGGCAGGATCTGGATCTCCTGCACCCAGGTGTCTTCGGCGAAGATGTGGGGCATGAGCGCGACCTGGTGGAGCGCCGCGTACTGGTACGCGAAATACCCGGTCGCCGGCACCTTGATTTCCTTGGGGATCTGAAGGACCAAGTCCGGCTTTGAGATCTTCCACTTTCCCTTCGCCGGCTCGAGCGGCTCCGGCGCCCGGGACAGCTCGCCCGCGCTCTGGGCGCCGCGGGCCCACGCCACGAGCGTCCGGCGAGTCGCGTCCGAAAGGTGTCGGTCGTTCGCGAACGTTCCGTGGCGCGGGTCCCCGTACCACGGGGGCATCCGGCCCAGTTCCACGACCTCGGCCAGCATCGCCGCATGCTTGCGCGCGTCGTCCAACGTCGCGAGGGGGAAGGGCGCGTCGCCCCCCACCCGATGGCAGGACTGGCAGTTCGCCTTGAGAATCGGAGCGACATCCTCGGCATAGGTCGGCTCGCGGTCCGCACCGCCGGCCGCTCCGGCGCCGCCCGCGGGCACGGGCCGCGGGAAGGTGATCAGGCAGCCGGCGACTTCCGCCTCCGGCACGCTTGCCTCGCGGCCGGCCAGGACTTCGTCCAGCGCTTCGCGCAGGTCCTCGCGGCCCGGCGCCGCGTTTTCGCCCCCGACCCGGAACTGCGAATCGACGCGGCCGCGGTAGCGCAAGCGCCGGGCGGCGTCGAGCACGACGATCTCCGGCGTACGCCGCGCGCCGACCGCCAGGGCGACCGACCCGTCCACGTCCTTCAGGATCGGAAATTCGAGCTTGTGGTCGACCGCGGAGGCCGCCATGTCGACGATCGTGCCGCCGCGCGTCTCGTCCACGGCCAGGAACTGCGCGCCCTTCGCGCGGTACGCCTTCTCCAGGTCGACGAGGCGGGGCAGGTAGCGGCCGGCGACCGGACAGCCGTCCGCGACGAAGAGCAGCACCCAGGCCTTCGGCCGCCCGAAATCATCCATCGTCCGCTGGACGTACCACCGGTCGACGAAGCGCAAGCGGCCGACCGCGGCGCCGATGTCGACGGCCGCCGGCAATGCGGCTGCCGCCGGCGCCCCGGGGACGGCGGGGGGAGGAAGCGGCGCGGCCGGCGGGTCGGCGTGGAGGAGCACGAGCGCCAAGCCGAGCGCAACGGCGGGGAAGAGGACGCGAACCAGGGCTGGGACCGCGCGGGCGTGATGTGGGATCATGGCAAACTCCGTATCATCCATCATGGGCTGAGGGGGAGCGAAAAAGTACCGGCTTCATTATACAACAGGACCGGGGAATCAAGAAGGACGGGACTTCCGGCGCGGTCGGCCCTCCGGGCGGGACAGACGGCGAGACAGGCCGGGCGTGTACCTGGTCCTTCGGCAGCCCTCTCCAGAAAGGCGCCTCGTACTTCCAAAGCCCGGCCTTTCCCTGTTTCTTCTGGACTGCGGTGACGACATGAGATAGAAAGCGCCCGCGCAAGAATTACTTTACATTTTCGTGGATCGACCGATGCCTGGGGGCGCGGGCCTCCGGCCCGCGCAGCGCGGCCCAGAGGGCCGCGCCCCCAGGAGCCTCGAGGTCCGAGTCTGCGCAGTTAGTTTTGCGCGGGCGCAAACCGTCTTGGCGCCTGAGGTGTCGCGGTGGCGATCCTCCGCGCGGTCTTCTTTGTTTTCGGAAGTGCTGCCCCATGACCAACAGAGCCTTTCGCGCCCCCATCCTGTTCGGCTCGCTCTGCCTGCTTCTCACGCTTGTCGCGGGGTGCGGCAAGGACGAACCGGCGACACCCGCCGCGCCGCCGTCCGCCGCGCCACCCACGACCGCTCCGGCGGCGGCCGACCTGCGCAACGTGAGTCCGCTCTCCAACCCGGTCGAGTACTACGATCGCCTCAATGACGCGAAGGCGAAGCTCCTGCTGAGCCAGGGGCTCGAGATGACGAAGGAGCGGATCATGACCTTCCAGGTGAAGAACGGACGATACCCGAAGTCGCTGGAGGAGCTCAAACCCTACGGCGACCCTCTTCCACTCCCGGCCGGTTGCGAGTACAAGTACGACGCGGCGACCGGTGTGCTCGAGATCGTGATGAAGGGAAAATAGCGGAGGACGCGGGAGGGTGGACGACCTTCGGGCAGGGCTATCCCCGCCGTTCCTGCGAATCGCCGGCCGTGTGCCGTTCGCGCGAGCCGGAGGCCCGCGCCCCCAGGAGCGGTGACTGAAGTTCGTCAACGGGTCCAGGCGCTCCTACGCCACTCCCCGCTCCGCATCCCTTTTTCGCGCGCCCGACGCTCCCTCTCCGCATTCTCCTGCCGCTTCCGCGGTACCTCGGCGACGGTCTCAGCGAGGGCCATCCGGTCCTCCGCGCAGAGAGAGCGCGCCAGGGCCGGCCGGCACCGAGCCCGCGGACGGTGCGCGAGCCGGGCGAGCGGTCGGGAGCACGGCCTTGACGCGACTCCCGCCGAGGGATAGAGTACCCGCAACCCCCGCGAGCCCTCCAGGAGGGCGGCCCTCGCCTCCCCCGACCTGGTGTCCTCCGCGCAAGCCGCACCTCCCTGCGGAACCTGCCCAATGATCGTCTTCCTCGCGCTTCTCACATCGTTGACGCCTCCGCTTCTCTGGCTCGGCTTCTTCCGCAGCCAGGACCTCTACGAGCCCGAGCCGGGCCCGCTTCTCCTCCAGGTCTTCCTCTGGGGGATGGTCGCGGGACCCTGGGCCTACGGCATGAACACGCTGCTCCTGCAGGTCGGGGCCCTGTCCTTGGACTCGCTGCTCTCGGCGTACGGACGTGGCGCCTCGCTCGCCCTCCTGCCGGTCGTGGTCGGACTCGCCGCGCTGAACGAAGAGGTGGTGAAATACGTGGTGGTGTCGAGCCGCACGCGCGCGGACGCGAACTTCAACGAACCTGTCGACGGCATGGTCTACATGGCCGCGGCCGCGCTCGGGTTCGCCGCGAGCGAGAACTTCATCTACACGTGCCAGGCGTATTTCGGGGGGCCGCCGACCCTGGCCGGAGAAACCACACTCGCCTCCGGAGCGTCGGGACTGGGTCCGATCGGCATGGACGCCCGCGCCGCGGTGCAGGCGTTCTGGGTCGTGGCGCCGCTCCGGGCCGTGTTGAGCACCATCGGCCACGTCGCGTGGTCCGGCATCCTCGGGTATGCGCTGTCGCGCCAGGTCCTGGAACGGGCGCCGGATCGCGTGCTCCTCCGAGGCATCGGCGCGGCCGCGGGACTCCACGCGGCCTACGACCTCCCCGGCTTTTACCAACGCTGCGGCGTCGACGTGGGCTGGGTACTCGGACCGGTCTGGATCCTGGGCGTGGCGTGGTACATCGCCCTCTTCGGGCGCTCGCTGGCCGCGTCCCCGTTCCGCCGGGTCCCGAGCGCGACCGGACCGGGGCAGCCGCCCGGCCCGGCGGGGTCGAGGACCTGGCTCCGGTGGCGAGGCACTTCCTCCCGCCAGGCCGTCGTGATGGCGATCCTGCTCGCGCTGCTCGTCCTCTGCGTGCCCGCCGGCGCCGCGGCGGGACTCGCGCCGTCGGAAATCGCCCCACTCGCCCTCGCCCTTTCCGTCGCGCTCGTTTCCTTTTCCTGGCTCAACTGGCGCTGCCCGGCCTGCTACCGCCACCTCGGGTTCGTGCTGCGCCTGCGCGCGTGCGCCGGCTGCAAAACCACCTTCGGATGAGCCCGCGTGTCGGCGGCCTCGGGCAGGGTTTCATCCCGAGGGAGACGCACGGAAGCGACAGGAGAGAGGACAGGATGCAGAAGCTCACCCCGTGTCTGTGGTTCGACAACCAGGCCGAAGAGGCGGCTCGCTTCTACGCCTCCCTTTTCAGGAACTCCAAGCTCGGCGAGGTCACACGCTACGGGGAGGGCGCGCCTCGGCCAAAGGGCAGCGTGCGTACCGTGAGGTTTAGCCTCGATGGGCAGGAATTTCTCGCGGTGAACGGCGGGCCTCACTTCAAGTTCACCGAGGCCGTGTCGTTCGTGGTGAATTGCGAGACGCAGCGAGAAGTGGATCGGCTGTGGGAGAAACTCTCGGCGGGCGGCAAGAAGGTGGAGTGCGGCTGGCTCAAGGACAAGTATGGGCTGTCCTGGCAGATCGTGCCGACCGTCCTGGGTGGCATGTTGAGCGATCCAGATGCCGCGCGGGCCGAGCGAGTCCTGCAGGCGGTGCTGCGGATGAAGAAGCTCGACATCAAGAGCTTGAAGAAGGCGTACGGACGGCGCTAGGATCGCGAGCGGTTCGAGCGCGGGATCCCCGCGCGAATCGAGCGCTCAGACCTTCGGGTCGTGCCGGTAGGCGATGATGTGGACGCTCTCGAGCGTGATCAGCCCTTCGGTCACCATCCGATCCAGTTCCGGGAGGATCGACTGGATCCGCTCCGCCTTGTCCACGATTTCGACCACGATCGGCAGGTCGTCGGAGAGGCGCAGGATCTTCGTGGTGTGGATGCGGCTGTGCGCGCCGAAGCCCTCCACGCCCCGGAGGACGGTGGCCCCGGCCATGCCCTTTTCCCGCGCCTTCCGCACGATCTCCTCGTAGAGGGGCTTTCCCTCCCACCGGTCGCTCTCCCCCACGAAAATCCGCAAGAGTCGGCCTTCCCCTTCGATCTTCATCTCCGCCTCCTCACATGCCGACCAGGCGCGGGACCGTCCGGCCGAGCCAGACCGCGCCAAGGCCAAGGACCACGTTTCCGGCCACGTTTGCGAGGGCGAGCGCCGACTCGCCGTCGCGGAGCAACTCCATCGTTTCGTAGCCGAAGGACGAGAACGTCGTGAAGCCGCCCAGGATCCCGATCGTCAGGAAGAGGCGCGTATTCGGCCCAAGGAGGGATCGGTCCTCGACGAGGTGGAGGACGCCGCCGATCGCGAGGCAGCCGAGGACATTGACGACGAGGGTACCGTAGGGAAAGGACGCACTCAGGTAGCGATGGACGAGGCCGGAGAGCTCGTAGCGAGCGATGGCGCCGAGGAAGCCGCCGAGCCCGACGAGCAGGGCCTTGAGCATGGAGGGCCTCCTACGGGGACCTTGCGGCCCGGTAGGAGTCATCAGCCCCGAGGGGCGGTTGAGGGGAGACTCCATTCCCCGTGGGGGCGACCGACGTGACCGCGGGATTCTACCGCGCGAGGGAAGGAGCGTCAACGCCTTTCCGGAGTACGCGGTCGGGCCGCAGGAGCCAAGCCTCCTCGCTTCGAGCTCGCAACACGCGGGATGCTACCTCCAGCGATAAATCGTCGCCGTCGTGTCCTCGTTGGCGCTCAGCAGCAAATTCCCGCGGAGGACCACCCGCCGGGGGCGCCCATCCACGACCATCGAGTCGAAAGGCTCCCCGGTGGTCGGGTCCCAGAGGAACAGCTTGCCATCGAACCCGGCCGAGCACAGGACACGGCCGTCCCCGGACCAAGCCAGGGCGAGGGCCGGGGCCCGGTGTCCCTGCCAGCGGCGGAGCTCACGACGTTCCGCCAAATCGAAGAGGATGATCGCACCATCATGACAGCTCAGCGCCAGCCAGGGCCCGCTCGGGTGCCAAGCGAGGGCGACCACCTGCCCGGCAGCAACGCGGCCGATCCGACTCCACTGCGGCAGCGCGGCGATCGCGCGCGTGGCACTGCTCGGTACTCGCGCGAGCCGCGTCGCGGTTCGGGCGTCCCAGAACTCGAGAAACCTCTCCCGGGAGTCGCCCATCATCGCACAGGCGCCGGCCGGCTCCAGCGCCAACGAAGTCAGCCGACGCCAGCAGCCGGTACCGACTGCGAGGCACCGGCCGGCTTCCAGGTCCCATGCTTCGAAGCGGTCTCCGGCATCGGAAGGGAGGGCCAGGACGAGCCGCCGCGCGTCCTCGCTGAACCTGGCGTGAGGGCACCACCGTCCGGACGAGGTCCAGGTGGCAAGCTCCCGCTGCTCTGTCCGGCTCCACATGCGGACCCGGCCGTCGCTTGAGACGGAAAACAAGCGTTGGCCATCCGGATGGAACTTGACCGCGACGATCGGGCCTTCGTGGGACCGTAGACAGGCGATTTGACGGCCTCGGGGGAATTCCCAGATGCGCACCTGATGATCGTGCCCGCCGGTCACGACCGAGCCGCCCGATGGCTCCACGTCCATGCAGCGAATCGAGCCGCCGTGGCGCCACCGGCGCGAGCCGAGGAGCTGCAGCAGCTCGAGCCTGCCATTCGTGGAATGGACCAGCTCGCGCGGGACGGGGCCCGCGAAGTTGTCGGCCGCCCACCCCAGGTTCTCGTACCGCATGTCGTGCTGCCGTCTGAAGGTCAACCCGATCGCCGGGCTCGGGGTCCGGACGCCCTGAACGTGACGCGAGGTCGCCCATCGGGGGACGAAGGAAGATCCTCTCCAACAGCGACATCTTAGCCGCTGCCACCTCGAAAGATCAACGTGCAGCCTGACGGCCGTCCCTCTCAAGGTGGGACGCGACACCGGCGAGAGCGGCTTGAGCGGATCGATGGCGGGATTGCACGCGGTCGCTGGGCGTAGTAGAATGGGCGCAGGCAGAGCCTGCTCCCGAGCCGGAGAGGTTCGAAGCCGGTGTTCCAAGGCCGATCTGGAGGCGCCAATGAGAAGTCTTGCCGACGGGCTGCCACCTGAGATTGCCAGCCGGCTGCATCCCGACTGGCGCAAGAACGAAGAGGGCTACTGGGCCGTTCGTGACAGCTTGCTTCTTCAGTACCGTGGGCAGTGGATCGGCTTCGCCAAGGGGGCAGTGGTCGCTTCCGGAACGAGTCCGGTCGAAGTGCTCCACGCCGCCCAGCAGTCGGGACTGCACCCATATTTGATCTGCGTCGGACGGGAAGACGAGCCATGCCGGATGCGTCGAGCCGGCTTTGCTTATGACACGGCCTACACCGGTGAGGCGTTGCCGAGGATCAACGTCGAGTTCCGCGTCACGAGGGGGTCGCCTGGAGAGGTGCTGGATCGGGTGATTTCGACACGGGCGCGGACGCGAGTGCCTTGCCCTGGCTTGACTGTCAACACCTCCGACTCGACCCGGCACTCGGCGTGCCAGGGCTGATGGGGGGCGTCGGGGGTAGTACGACCCCCACGCTGGCCTTCCTCGTATGGGTGGAGCTGGATGGCAACGAGTACCCGTGTCGGCTGCAAGCGGACTTTGCTGGTGACGAGAGGCTTCTGGGCCGTGACGTTCTGAATCGCCTGGAGATTTTGTTCCGCGGCCCTGCCCGAGAGGTCGTGGTCAATCCGTAGCCACAGCGTCCACGACGGGCGACTGCGTATCGAGGCCGACCAGACGACCGGCCAGGGCGGCTCGCTTCTTCGGGGACAACCCCAGCGCATCCAAGAACAGCTTCTCCACTCTGGGCTTCGCGGCGCGCCTCCGAAGGTCTCTCGGCGCGCCTCCGAAGGTCTCTCGCCGCCCCTCCTCCCCCCGCCCCTACCGCCCCGACGGGTTTGCCGCGTCGCCGTCGATGCCATACTTCGCGATCGCGCGGACCACCGTCGTCGACGGGATCCGCTTCGACCGCGCCAGCGCGCCCAGCGTCGCCACGAGGGCGGGCATGAGGCCCGCCCCTACGTTCGGACGTCGATGTGTGGCACCCATTCGCCGGCCGATTTGAACCATGCCAAGATCGAAAACCCTCGCGGGCCCGACGCGCGGGCGGTAGGATGCCGGCTTCGAAGCCCGATTCCAGGCTCCTGCTTCGCGGAGGATCCCACGATGACCCGCGCGCTCTGCTTCCTGGCCGGATGCGTCCTGACGGCCGCGCTCCTCAGCGGTCTCGCCGCCGTCCAGCGCCCGGCCTGCGCGGACGACAAGCCCGGCGACGTCGACTGGGATGCCCGGCTCAAGGCCCAGGCCACCGCGCTGGCGTTCCTCAAGACGCTCGAGGGGACCTGGGACGGCGTGGCCCAGGTCATGACGGCGCCGGGCAGGCCGATGGTGGAGGCGAAGGGGGTGAAAACGGTGGAGATGGGCTGCGGCGGGAAGTGGCTGATCGCCGACTTCAAGATGGACATGGCCGGAAGTCCGCTCCACAGCCACAACGTCCTCGGGTACGACCTCAAGAAGGGGAAGTACGCGGCGGTTTGGGTGGACGGGAAGGCGCTCACGCTCGACCTCAACGAGGGGGAGCTGGACGCGACGGGCAAGGTCCTGACGCTTCGCTACGAGGGCCCGGGTCTGGAGGGGAAGCCGACGCGGTTCACGCGCACGCTCACGGTGCAGGACCCGAATACCCACCTCTACACGCTCTCTTACCTGGACGCCGCCGGCAAAGAGGCCCTGGTCGTGACGATCACCTTCAAACGGAGGCGGTAGAGGCCGGAGCAAGCTGGGGGGTCTCTCCCGTGCGAATCGAGCTCTCCGGACACGAAGGGCCAGGCACGAATCCCTGCGCCGCTAGTCGTTCGAAGATTGTTTTGTTGCGACAATTTTTGCTTGGGTCGAACCCCACGAAAACCACAGATTTCCCAGGGCAGCCGCTGGCCGCAACCAAAGGGACGAGTCACCGAAGACGCCTAAAACACCGAAAGACGAACCGCGCATTTCGCCGATTTCGCGAATTTTCTGCGGAGAATTCGTTGCCAGAAAAACAAGCTTTTGCGAGCTTGTGTCACAGATTCTACGCGATTCCACAAATTACGAATCTGTGAAATCGTCGTTCATCTGTGAAATCTGTGGTTCCGTCGTCGCTAGGCTGCGGCACTGCCGCGCTGTGGAACTGACTTGGGAACGGGGCAAAGAATGTGCGCCCTCGATGACGAGCCGGCAGCTCCGGGTCGCCCCCGCCCCCTCTCCTTCTCCCGGCCGCGCCTCCTGCGATTGGCGGGGCTCCTGCTCCTCGCCGCCGCCGGTCTCGTCACTTCGCCCTCCGGCGGGGACCCGCCGTCGTCCCCCACGGACCTTCCGGAGCTCTTCGTCGCCGAGCCACGCCACGTCTTCGGGCGCGTGAGGAGCGACACGCCGGTCTCCCACGTCTTCAGGCTCGAGAATCGCGGCAAGGCCGAGCTCCTCCTCCACCGCGTCGAGAAGTCCTGCGGCTGCGCCCTGCCGACCTACGACACGAACACCCTGGCGCCGGGTGCGACCCTCGACCTCAAGGTCACGCTCGAGCCGAAGGGGCTGCCGACCTCCCACGTCGAGAAATTCGTGCGGGTCTACTCGAACGATCCGCGCAACGACGGTTGTCTCCTCCTCACGGTGGCGGCCGAGATCGTGCGCGCGGCCGCGCCGAACCTCGAGATCGTGCCGCCCGCGTGGGAGTTCCTCTCGGACGGAGACGAACCGCTCCTCCGGCGGGAGATCGAGCTGCGGAACGCCGGCGTGCTGCCGCTGGAACTCGGCCCGCCGACGGAGGCCGAGAACGTGAAGCTGGAGCTGCCCGGGACGCGCCGCCTCGACCCGGGCGGGCGGCTGCGGGTCGGGCTGACGCTCGACCTCGCGGGGGCGGCCGGTCCGGTCCGACGGAGCCTTTTTTTTCCGTCGAACGATCCGCGCCGGCCGCGGGCGGAATTCCCGATCGACGGCTACGTGCGCGGCCGGCCCGTGATCGACGTCCGGTGGGACCACGACGCGTGGTCCTTCGGCGTGATCCGCCCCGGCGAGACGCCTTCGCACGCCTTCGACCTCTACAACGCGGGGCAGGCCGCCGTCCCGATCGAGGTGGTCGGAAGGCTCGCCACGCTCGAGGTGAGAGGGAGCGCCCGGGCCCCCTCGCTGCTCCAGCCGGGGGAACGGGGCCGGCTGGAGCTCCGGCTCGACGAGGTGCTGGCGTCCGGCGTCGTCCAGGCGGGCGTCATCCTCCAGGTTGGCAAGGTGAATCCCGTTTTGGCCGGGTTCCGCGCCATCGGGTACGCCGAGAAGGCGCCCCGCCCGGCCATGCCGCCGGAGGGGGGCGAGCTGGCCGCCACGCTCGCGCCCGGCGAGGACAGGGTCTCGCTCGACCTCGGCGTCGTCAAGCCCCGCGACCTCACGGGCGTCCTGCGCCTCACGAACGCGGGCGCCGTGGGCTGCCGGATCCGGCAGGCGGAGTTCACGGGGGGCGCGGGCCCCGCGCTCGACCTCCCGGGTCTGCGGCTGCCCGTCGAGTTCCCCGCCGGCGGCGAGCTGCCGGCGAAGTTCCGGCTCGACGCGCGCTCCGCGTCCGGCGGCGCCTTCGAGAAAAGCGTTTACCTGGAGTGCGCGGGGGCGCCCTCGAGGCACCTCGTCGTAGCGTTGCGCGGCTACCTCGACGCCCCGCGGACCGAAGGCCTGTGCGTCGGCGGGCCGCGCGTGGAGGTGGGCGTGCGGCTCCGGCGGGAGGAGGTGGAGGTATCCGTCCCGGTGTACAATGGGGCGGACCGCGAGCTCGCCGTCGCGGCGGTCGTGCCGCGCGCCGGGTCCGACTTCACCGTGTTGCCGACACCCACGCTCTACCCTCGCACGCTCAAGCCCGGCGAGGCGGCGTCGCTGCCCGTCCGGATCCGGATGCCCGATCGGACGGGCTTCCTGCGCGGGGACCTCCAGCTCCTGCCGGCGATGGCGACGCCGACGCACCTGCTCCTGCCGGTCGAGGGGTACGTGCGCGAGGCGCCGATCCCGCCCGGCTCCGCCCGGGTGGACCTCTTCGTGAGCGGCGACGAGCTCGGCGAACTGCGCGCGTGCGGGTGTTTCCTCCATCAGCTCGGCGGCGCCGCGCGCCGGGCCGCCGCGCTCGACGCCGCGCGGGGCGAGGCCGAGGCCGAGGCCTCCGCGGGAGGCGCCGCGCGCGCCCTGCTCGTTCTCGGCGCGGGCGACCTCTTCGGCCGCCCGGAGGACCAGCCCGCCCCTGCCGAGGTCCTTCGGCTGAAGGCCGAGTTCTCGCTGCGCGCGCTCGGGCTGATGCGCTACGACGCGCTCGTCCCGGGGGAGACGGACCTGGAGTTGGGGGCGGCCTTCCTGGCGGAAGGGGCGAGGCGGGCGGGCGTCGCGCTCGTCTCGGCGAACCTCGTGGAGACCGGCTCGGGCCGGCCCGCGTTCGAGCCGACGCTCGTCCTGGAGAAGGCCGGCCTCCGGATCGGCCTCGTCGGCGTGCTGGCGGCGGGGATCCCGCTGCCGGCCGCCGCGCAGGCCTCGCTCGCCGTCGCGGAACCGGTCGGCGTCCTGAAACGGGTGCTGCCCGAGCTGAAGAGGCGGTGCGACTACGTCGTAGTCGTGGCGCACGCCGGGAAGATCGCGGCGGGTCGGCTCGCGCGCGAGGTCGCGGGGCTCGCGGACCTCGTCGTCGTGGGGCACGGAGACCTCCCGGCCGCGGAGGCGCCGCCCGAAGAGGGAGCTCCTCTCCTGGGGCTGGAGGACCGCGGCCGCTGGCTCCAGGGCGTCCGCCTCTTTCGCACGCCGGAGAAGGGCCTCCTGGTCCACGGGCGGGCCGCGCTGCCCCTCGACGACTCGGTCGGGGAGAGCCCCGAGGTGGCGCGGCTCCTGGCGGCGTTCAAGGAGCGGCTGGCCGCGCTGCCCGCGGCGCCGGCCGCTGCGCCGCCGCCGGACGCGGTCGCGTACCTGGGCAGCGAGGCGTGCGCCGCCTGTCACGCGTCGCAGCACGAGACGTGGCGGGCCTCGCGGCACGCGCGCGCCTGGGCCTCGCTGGAGAGCGGCGCGGACCAGCACGATCCCGAGTGCGTCCCCTGCCATTCGGTCGGGTACGGCCGGCCGTTCGGCTTCACGCGCGTCGCCGAGACGCCCGGCCTCACCGGGGTGGGCTGCGAGGCCTGCCACGGTGCCGGCGGCCGGCACGCGCGCGCCCCCCGCGAGGCCCCGCTGCAGAAGGCGGGAGAGGAGTCCTGCGCGGCGTGCCACGCCCCCGACCACAGCCCGTACTTCACCTTCGGCGTCTTCTGGGACCGGGTCAAGCACTGACGGCCGGACGGGGCGGCGATCCGCGAGTCCGGCCCGCCTCGGGCGAGCCCCTGAGGCCGGCGGCAGCGGGGGGAGTGCGGCCGCGGGCGTGCCGGCGGCTAGGGTGACCTGCGCCGTCAAAACAGAAACAATTGCCCGAACTGAGGCTAGATTCGACCGGGGGCGACCAATGGCTGAATCATGGCTCCGCGTCCCAGCTAGACGCGGGCGAATTTGAAATTTGAAATTTGACTTTTTGCAATTTGAAATTCGGCCCGGCCGTCTGGGTCGAATGCGAGACTTTTACACAGAGACGCGGAGACGCAGAGGCCGGGCGCTGAGTCCACCGTCCTCTACCGGCGATGATCTCTGGCAAGGCGCGGAGAGATCGATTTCAGCTTCACATCGGATTTCTAAAAACAAAGGCATCCCCCGCACCGTGCGGCGCGGGGGATGCCCGGACTACCAATCCACTTCGAGGCGTCGCCTCCCTACTGCTTGGGTCCGATGGTCGGCCCGTCGCCGACCACGAAGAAGCCCGCGGGGATCGAGCCGAGCCCCTGGGCATGGGCGGCGAAGGCCGCGCACTGGGCCTGCGCCCCGGCGGCCTGGCCGGAGACCGACTGCTGTGACTTGGCGCTCTGGTCGCGCGCCACCGTCACGGTGCAGCAGCTCGAGCCCACGTTGCCCGACCCGTCGGTCGCCAGGATGACGATCACGTACACGCGACCGTCGGCGTCGCCGCGCCGCTCGGACCGGAGGACGAGGGTGCCGGCCGCCGCGTTCTTGGCGTCCGGCGAGTGGGTCCCGTCCCCCGTCGCCATCTCGTCGTCCTCGTCGGCGTAGACGAAGGTCTGCACCGACGCCACCTCGCAGTTGTCGGTCGCGGTGATCGCGAGACCGACGTTCACCAGGTCATGGTTGGGCGGCGACAGGCTGCCCTGGGCCACCGAGCAGGTCACGATCGGCTTCTCATGGTCCTCGACCGTCACGGTCTGCGACGCGACGTTGCTGGGGTTTCCGCTCGTGTCCTTCACCTGCCAGTGGACGGTGGACGTCCCCTTCGGGAAGCCGGTCGCGCCGAAGTTGGCCAGCGCGTCGTTCGTGGGGGCCTGCACGCCGCAGTTGTCGCTCGTCTCCGGCGTGCCCAGGTTGACGTTGGCCACGGCGGTCGTGCACTTCCCCGGATCTGTGTTCACCGTGACGTTCGCCGGGGCCGTGATCGACGGCTTTTCCATGTCCTTCACGGTGACGGACTGCGAGAACGTCGTGGAGTTGCCGCTTTGGCGGAGAGTGACAACCTCGAATCCGCGAAATTAGAGTAGAATTAGAATGACAGCCAAGCGGCTCGGCGGCCCACCGGCTGAACGACGCGCACAACGGTGGGCGCTTGCGATGGGGGAGCCGTTCGCCCCAGGGCGCCGCCCCTCCCCGCCCCTCCCCGCCCCTACCGCCCCGACGGGTTCGCCGCGTCCCGGTCGATGCCGTACTCCGCGATCGCGTGCACGACCGTCGTCGACGGGATGCGCTTCGACCGCGCCAGCGCGCTCAGCGCGGCCACGACGATGTGCTCCGCGTCGATTTCGAAGAACCGGCGCAGCGCCGGCCGCGTGTCGCTCCGGCCGTAGCCGTCGGTGCCGAGCACGGTGAAGTCCCGCGGCACCCAGCGCAGGATCTGCTCCGGCACCGCCTTCATGTAGTCGCTCGCCGCCACGATCGGCCCCTCGGTGTCCGCCAACAGGCGCGCGACGTACGGCACGTGCGGCCGCTGGTCCGGGTGCAGCCGGTTGAAGCGGTCGCACTCCTGCCCGTCCCGCCGCAGCTCCCGATAACTCGTTGCGCTCCATACGTCCGCCGCCACCTCGTACTTCTCCGCCAGGATCTCCTGCGCCTTGAGCGCCGCCGGCAGGATCGGCCCGCTCCCCAGGAGCTGCGCGCGGAACCGGCCCGAGGTGGCCGCCGGCCGGTACTTGTACAGCCCCTTCAGGATCCCCTCCCGCACGCCCTCCGGCATCGCGGGCATCGGATAGTTCTCGTTGTAGATCGTGATGTAATAAAAAACATCCTCCCCCGCCCCGCCCCACATCCGGTTCATCCCCGCCTCGACGATCGCCGCCACTTCGTAGGCAAAGGCGGGATCGTAGACGATGCACGACGGATGCGTCGATGCCAGCACCGGGCTGTGCCCGTCCTGGTGCTGCAGGCCCTCGCCGTTCAGCGTCGTCCGGCCCGCGGTCGCCCCCATCAGGAAGCCGCGCCCGCGCGCGTCGCCGAAGGCCCAGATCAGGTCCGCCACCCGCTGAAAGCCGAACATCGAGTAGAAAATAAAAAACGGGATCATGGGCTGGCGGTGGGTCGCGTAGCTCGTCCCCGCGGCCGTGAAGCTCGCGAGCGAGCCGGCCTCCGTGATCCCCTCTTCCAGGAGCTGTCCGTCCTGCCCTTCCGTGTAGCTGAGGAGGGCCTTCGCGTCGATCGGGGTGTAGCGCTGGCCTTGCGCGGCGTAGATCTTGAACTCCCGAAACATCGCCTCCATGCCGAAGGTCCGCGCCTCGTCCGGGATGATCGGGACGACCCGTCGGCCCAGCTCCTTGTGCTTCGCGAGCTTCCGCAGCAGGTTCACGAAGGCCATGGTGGTCGAGACGGGCGATGCGCCCGAGCCCTTCGAGAACTCCGCGAAAACGTCCTCCTTCGGAAGGTCGATCGCGACGGGCAGGACGCGCCGCCGCGGCATGCAGCCGCCGAGCGCGCGACGGTGTTCGAGCATGTACTGCACTTCGTCGCTGTCCGGACCCGGGTGGAAGTACGGCGGGTCGTGGAGCTGGGAGTCGGGGATCGGCAGCTCCAGGCGGTCGCGGAAGGCCTTGATCTCGTCCTCCGTGACCTTCTTCGCCTGGTGGGCCACGTTGCGCCCTTCGATTTTCTCGCCGAGGGTCCAGCCCTTCACGGTCTTCGCGAGCACGACGGTCGGCGAGCCCTGGTGCTCGACCGCGGCCTTGAAGGCGGCGTAGACTTTGTGGATGTCGTGGCCGCCGCGCCGGAGCCGCTCGAGCTGCAGGTCGCTGTAGTCCTCGACGATCTTGCCCAGGCGCGGATCCGGCCCGAAAAACTCCGCGCGGATCACGGAGCCGGGCGAGGCCTCGAACCGCTGGTAGTCGCCGTCGAGCGTCTCCCCCATCTTCTCGACGAGGGCGCCGTCGATGTCCCGTGCCAGCAGCTTGTCCCACTCGCTCGCCCAGATGACCTTGAGCACGTTCCAGCCGGCGCCGCGGAAGACCGCCTCGAGCTCCTGGATGATCTTGCCGTTCCCGCGGACCGGGCCGTCGAGGCGCTGGAGGTTGCAGTTGACGACGAAGATCAGGTTGTCGAGTCCCTCGCGCGCCGCGAGCGTCACCGCGCCGAGGGCCTCGGGCTCGTCCGTCTCGCCGTCGCCGACGAAGGCCCAGACTTTGGAGCCGCGGGTATTCGCGATGCCGCGCCCCTGGAGGTAGCGGTTGAAGCGCGCCTGGTAGATGGCGTTGATGGGGCCGATGCCCATGGAGACCGTCGGAAACTCCCAGAACTCCGGCATGAGGCGCGGGTGCGGGTAGCTCGAGAGCCCTTTCCCCTGGACCTCGCGGCGGAAGTGCTCGAGCTGCTCCTCGGAGATGCGGCCTTCGAGGAAGGCGCGGGCGTACACGCCGGGCGCGGAGTGGCCTTGAAAGAACACGTGATCTCCGACCGCGTCGCCGTCCTTGCCCTGGAAGAAGTGGTTGAAGCCGACCTCGTAGAGGCTGGCGGAGGAGGCGTAGGTCGCGAGGTGGCCGCCGAGGCCGGGGTAGTGTTTGTTGCCGCGGATGACCATGACGGCGGCGTTCCAGCGGATGAGGCGGCGGATGCGGAGCTCGAGCTTGGTGTCGCCGGGGAAGGGGGGCTCCTGCTCGGGGCTGATGGTGTTGATGTAGCGCGTTTGCGTGGTGGGCGGGAGGCCGAGGTTGAGCATGCGGGCGCGCTTGAGGAGTTTGTAGAGGACGAACTGGGCGCGGCTGCGGCCCTTGTGCTCCACGAGCGCGTCCAGGGACTCGATCCACTCGCGGGTCTCGCTTTCGTCGCCGTCCGGGAGCTGATGTTTGAATTCGTCGAAGATCATCCGTGGTCCCTCAGTCTCGAGCGTAGGAAGCAGGCGCGAGGCGGGTGCGGCCGGGACGCGCCCGCCGCCCAGTCGTGGGGAACGGGGGCGGGCCGCGCCGTCTCGCGGTGGCGTGATTCTACAACGGACAGGCCGAGGGGGGCAACGAAAGAGAGTGGGCGGGGGCAGGGGCGAAGACCCAGCGTGGCGCGACGGGTCCGCTCGCGGGTGGGCAGGGCCGATGGCGCAATCCATGGCTGGAAGGGGAGCATGGCGGGACGGACGACGGTAGCGGAGAACGGGTCAGCGCGCGCGGAGGATCGTGTTGAGGAGCCGGATCGCTTCGTTCCGTCGCTGCCGCTCCTCCTCGCGGTTCTCGCCCCACTCGATAAATGCCTTCAGCGCCGCCGCGCCCATGAGGACGTTGTAGCGGGCGTAGGCGACGGCGCGTTCGAAGCGGTAGGTCCCGACTTCCGGCGCGAGCGCGACCGCCTCTTCGTAGCAGGCGGCCGCGGCGTCGAACTTCTCCTTGTCCGAAAGCGTGCGGCCGAGGAGGGCGAGCTTCCGCGCGAGGAGCGGGCCCGCGGTCTGCGCCGACAGGACCAGCTCGAGCGCGTCGTTGGCGCGGCCCTGGTCCAGGTAGACCTCGGCGAGGGCGAGCTTCGCCTCCGGGTCGGGCGGGTTCGCCTTGGCCAGCGGGGCCAGGAGGTCGCACGCCTTCTCACGCTGGCCCGCGGCGGCGTAGGCCTCGCCGAGCGCAAGCTGGCAGGGGCGATAGCCGGGGGAATTCTTGAGCGCCGACTCGAGGAAGGGGATGGAGTCGTCGGCCTGCCCGACGTCGCGGAGGATCTGCGCGAGACGGAGGTTCGCCTCGAGATCCCCTGGGTTGAGCGAGAGGCAAGTGCGATAGTAGGTCACCGCTTCGTGGAGGAGCTTCCGGGCGTCGTACAGCCGGGCCAGTTCCTTGAGGGCCCGGTAGAAGGAGCGGTCGCTCGTGATCGAGTGTTGGTACTCCACGATCGCCTGGTCGTCCTTTCCGGCCGCGCGGAGGGCTCGGGCATATTGGTAGTGCGCGAAGGCCTGCTCCGGATCGGCCTCGACCGCGCGCGCGAGGGTTTCGACCGCCTCGGGCACGCGTCCCGCACCGAGAGCGATGACCCCTTTCGCGATCCGGCGGGTACCGTCGAAGGACTTGTCCTTCGGGAGGCGGTCCAGAAGTTGATCGGCCTTCGAGGCTTCGCCGAGATCGGCGCTCAGGAAGATCGCGAAGATCAGGTCGTGCAGCTCGAGCTGGTCGGAGGGTTGCCCGCAGGCTTTGGTCAAGTGGGCGGTGGCGTCCTTCTTCGAGCCGAGATTCAAGAAGGTGGCGGCCATGCCGAACAGGGTCGCGACATCTTCGTTCTTGCGCCGCAACGCCTCGCGGAAGGCGAGCATGGACCTCGGCGCATCGTCCGTGTAGAGATAGGAGAAGCCGAGCCCACGGAACGCCTGCACCGAGTCGGCCTGGAGCGCGAGGGCCTCGAGGTACTTCTCGCGCGCGAGGTGGTCCTGCCCGACGTGCCGCAGGCACTCGGCATAGCCGAGGACGGCTTCCAGGTTCTTCGGGTCCTTTTCATATGCGTTCTTGAAGAGCACGTAGGCGTGCCGGGACTGTCCCTGTTTCAGGAGAGCGGCCCCTTGCCGAACCAAGTCACCGATCGAGCGTTTTCCCCCCTCCGCGACCGCCTGGGAAAGCGGCATCGCCGAGCCGAGGGACAGTCCGCCCTTGACATCATTGATGGGCAGGGCAAAATTCAAGTTCTGGGCGTACGCTACCACGCTGCCCAGGGTGTTGATCCCGATCACCTCGCCGGACTCGTCAAAGAGCGGCCCACCGCTGTTGCCTCCCGAGATCGGGGCGCTGTGTTGGAGGTAGACGACGCCCTCGTCCTTGAGCTCCCGCTTTCCGCTGCAGAGGCCGTCGGAGAGCGTGTATTCCAGTCCGAGGGAGTGGCCAAGGGTGACGACCCGCGCGCCGGCCTTCACCGCGTCCGAATCGCCCAGCACGACCGTCGTCCAGCCCGAGGGGTCCCCGGGGTTGGCAACACGGAGGATCGCGAAGTCCTTCTTCGAGTCGAAGGCAAGGACGTCCTGCACATCGAAGAACTTGCCGTCCTTCCTCTTGAGCTTGAGACTCTTCGCTCCGTCGATGACGTGGAAATTGGTGACCACGACGCCTTCCACTTTCACCACGAATCCGCTCCCGAGACTTTCCTGCTTATCGTCCTCGCCGAAATTCTGAATCAGGACCACCGCGCTCGCGTACTTCTCGCTGATCTCGGCGGGGGTGAGCTTCGGACGGCTCGCTGCTGCGCTCGACTCGGCGGCGGCCTCGACCGGCGCTTTCGCCACGGGTAGCACCACGGCGGGCTTCGTTTCGCGCCCGGAGGTGAAGAACCAGATCCCGCCGACGATGACGAGAAGAAGTGCGGCGCCACCACCGAGGAAGACGGCGGGCGAAAGCGTGAGCGGCTGCCCCTGGCCCCGCGGTTGGCCGGCCGTAGGGCCGCCATGGGCGGGCTTCATCCAGGCGGGGACGTGAGGCTGCGCCGCGCCAGGCGCCCAGGGCGCGGCGCCGGGCGGCATCCCGGGCGCCATGCCGGGAACGGCGCCGGGCATGCCCGGCGAGTACGCGCCGGGCCACCCCTGGCCGGAAGGGGGTGCCGGTGCGCGCAAAGGGAGCGGCTCCTGCGGGGCGAGCTCGACCGGCGAGCCGTAGGGCCCGCCGGGCTGCCACTGCGCGGCCGGCGGGCCGGCAGGCGCCGGGGTCGGGTGCGGACGGGGCGCGCCCATGGGCTGCTGCGGAGGCGTGGCCATCGGGCGAGGTGGCGGCGTCGACATCGGACGGGGCGGGAGCGCGGACCCGGGGCGCGGCGTCGAGGCGGGGGCGGGCCGCGGCGTCGGGATCGACGTCGGCCGCGGAGAAGCGCCTGGCGCCGGCCCGGGGCGGGGCGTCGGCGCGGCGACGACCCGCGCCGCGGCCGAAGCGGGCGGGGCAGCCATGCCCGCGGCCGGATGCCCCGGAGCGAAGGCGGAGGGCGAAGGGGCGGAGGCGGGTCCGGGTCCGGGCGCCGGCCGTCGATGAATCACCGCGGTGTCGCCCGCCGCGGGTTGGTCCGCGGACAGGAGGAGACCCAGCGGCGCGCCGGGACCGGGGATGACGAACCGGCAGCCGCATTGCGCGCAACGACCGCGCTTTCCCTGGAGGGAGTCGTCGAGCTCGAACCGGTTGTCGCATTGGGGGCAACCGAAGACGAGCATGGCTTTCTCCTTCCGGATTGCTTGCCAGAGCACACGACGGGCGAATCATCGCCCGTGCGCCGGAGCTGGGTTCGGTTCGCTACTTCAGCGTGGTCACCCGATCCACTACGATCGGCTCGTCGGGCGTGGCGGGGACGCAGCCGTCGAAAATCGCCGCCCCCTCGGCCGGAGGCTCGACCTTGTCCGGCAGGGTCACGGCGCACTCCGTCGTCCACTTGGCGGGGTCCGCGTCCTCTCCCAGCCAGAGCTGCAACCGGCGCTTGCCGGAGTCAAAACTCCCGGCACGCGCTTCGAAGATGATCCGGCGGCCCGCGATCGCGGCCCGGCCGGTCGTCAAGTCGGTCGCGCCCGCCCAGCGGGACTCGGCCCCCTCGAGCGAAAGCAGGGACTTCCCCTCCCCGGTCGTGCCGGAGGCCGGAGTGCCCGAACCGGCCGCCCCCAACGAAGCGCCCGCCGCGCCGGTCTCCACCGGCAGGATCTTGTTTCGCCGTTCCGTTTCACAAAGACGCACCCAGGCTTCGTCCGCCTCCTTGAAGCTCTTCGCCAGCTCGTCCGAGTTCTTGCCCATGTTCTCGACGCCGCTCTCGAAACGCTTCTCCATCGTGTTCAAGCGTTCGATCTCCTCGTTGTAGGCGGCGAGGAGCCGCTTGTAGGAGCTCTCCGCGGTCTTGTACTCGCCGAGGACGCGCGCCGCTTGGGGGTCGTCCGTGGTCATGCCGTTCGCCATCCCCGCCAGCTCGTTCACCCGCGCCTCCGCGCGTTCGAGCTTCTGCCGGTCCTCGTGGGCCTTGCGTCTCAGCGCCTCGTAGTCCCGGACGGTTTCGTTCGCGGCACCCAGGCCCCGGTCCAGGCTCGACACGAGCTTCTTCAGGGCTTCGCGCGCCTCGAAGGCCTTCCGCCGGGCGATGTCCACCTCCCCGATCCCGGTCGGCTTCCCGCGCTCCGCCCGGGGAATCGTGATGCCGGCGATTTTCTCGGTCTTCGGCGCGGCGGCGACGACCTCTCCGCGCTTGATCTCGAGCACGTCCGCCTTCTTGATGTTCGTCGTGATCGCGCCCTTCTTGAACTTGTACTCCGTCTCGGTCTCCTCGAGAATCGTCCCCTCCAGCTTTCGGCCGTCCTTGTAGATGATGGTGTCCGCCTGGAGGACGGCCCCGAAACAGAGCAGCACGCCAACGGCGACCGCGGCCCGAACCGACATGACGATCCCCTTCCACCCGAGAGGGTCTCCGCCCCTCACGGGACCGGCGCGCGCCCCACGCGCGCGCCGTCGTCCCGCACCCGGCGTCCTCCACCCCTCCCCTTGCCCGTGCCCGTGCCCGTCCGCGGCCGCGAGCCGCGGCCGACCGGCCCGCTACTCCTTGTAGTCCTTCGCGACCTCGGCCATGTTCTCCGCGAGCTTGTCGGCCTCGCGACTCTTGATCGGTCCGAGCACTTCGCCGCTCGACTTCAGGAAGAGCACGGTCGGGAGCGACTTGATCTGGTACTTGTCCGCCGTCTTTTCATCCTTGTCGCAGTCGACCCGGATGCACACGAACTTCGCGGACTGCTCGACCACCTTGGCATCGGAGAACGGACCGCTCTCCATCTGCTTGCAAGCGCCTCACCACTCCGCCATGAAATCCACGAAGATCGGCTTCTTGGCCTCCTTGGCGGCCTTGACGCCGGCCTCGTAGTCGAGCACCCAGGCGATCTTCTTGTCTTCCGCCGCGGTCCAGCCTGCCCACCCGACGAGGGAGGACAGGACCACGAGCGCGACGAGCGCGGCCCTGCGCATGGGATCTCCTTATAAAACGAAAACACCTGCCGGGCGCGGGGGTCGCAACGCTGCCGTCCGCGAGCGCCCGGACCTTTCCCCCCTGGCGTCCACGAGTCTAGAACGCGTTTGTGAGAAATGCAAGAAGGAGTTGGCTCCGCGGGAAGACGCGCCGTTCCGACCGCCCACCCCCGCGCGCTGGGGTCGAGCCCGGGGCTGCGCCTCGCGGCGGGTCGCGCCGATCCCAAAAAAATAAATGGCCGTCTTGCCTCACGGTTGATATTCTCCCCGGCTTCGCCCCTCCGGAGGAGGAGCGCTCGAGCGCGGGCGCCCAGGAGACCGGCGGCACGCGCCGCGCGGCAGCCCGGGGACCGACAATGCCCCACGCGGACCGTCGAGCACCGCCTCCACTCCCCGCCGAGCCTCCCCGTCGGATGTCGACGCTTGGCCACGCCGGAGCGAAAATAAAAACACAGTGTGGGCACACCCGTTCGGAAGCGCAAGCAGGATGTACAAACCATGACCCGTCGATCGCGCCTCGCCGTCGTGCTCGCCGCCGCCTTCGTCTGCTGGGCGCTGCCCGGCCAGGCCGAAGAGCCGAAGACCGACGCCTCCGCGGAGGAGACCAAGGCGAAGGTAGAGGCCTTCAAGAAAGCCGTGGCCGACAAGGACGAGGGGAAGCGCACGGAGGCGGTCCGGGGCCTCGCCGGTTGCCGCCATCCCCAGGTCTTCGCCATGCTCGGGCGCTGCCTGCAGACGGACACGGACGGCGTTCGCATCGCCGCCGCCGAAACGCTCGGGGAGTTCCAGGACGTCCGCTGCACGCCCATCCTGGGGGCGGCGCTGCCCGCGAACAAGGGCTCGGACGACGTCTCCGAGGCCCTCTACAAGGCCCTCGGCCAGGCCCACGATCCGAGAGCCGTTCCGGAAATCATGAAGCTCCTGCTGTCGCGCGGCATGCGGTTCGACATCAAAAAGGACAAAAGCGGAGAGTCCACCCTCCCCGTATGGGCGGCGATCGCAGCCCTGGGAAAGATCAAGCACCCGGACTCGGTCGAGGCCCTGGTGAAGTACGGCAGCGGGATCGCGAGCCAGCTCGAAGTGCTTCCGGAGGCTACGAGCGGCATCGCAGAGCAGTACCTCGAGAGGACGCAACAGGCGATGCTGGAGGCGCTCGGCCTGGAACCGAGCGACATCCCCGGCAGCGAGATGGAGGACTATGCGAAGTGGTGGCGCCGGAATCGGGGCAAGGCCTTCGCCCCGAAGAAGTGAGCGACGGCCGGCGCACGAACCGGCGCCGCGCTCGCCGATTCGGCCCCTCCTACGATGCGATTGCCCCGTGGGACTTGCGCGTCAGGCGCAAATCTTACGAGGCAATGACCATGTCCAATGACCAAGGACCATTTTCCAAGGACCAATCAATGCCCAAACGACCAATGACCAAGGGCTTGCGCTTCAGCAGCGAAGAAGGAGGACGGCGCCGCCGCCCTGACGCCGGTCACGTGTCCAGTCTGGTCATTCAGGCTTCGTCATTGATTGGTCATTGGTCATTGGAGCTTGGTCATTCGTCAGCGGGCTTTGATTGCGGCCACCGGCCGCGTCAGTTCGTCCCCTCGCCTCCGGCCGGCTTCCCGTCCCGCCGACGCGCCTTGACACCCGGTCGGCGTCCTGCTTGAATCTGCCGGACCCGTGTCAGCGCCGCGTACCCGAAGATCGGAGAGCCATCCCTGCCGTGTCCCCTTCCCCCGCGCCCTACGCCGCCCCCTCCCCCGAGCCCGCATCCCCGGCTCTCGAGGCACTGTTCGCCCGCCGGCTGCTTCTCGTGAGCGGCAAGGGGGGCGTCGGCAAGACGACCGTCGCGCTCGCGCTCGCGCGGCTGGCGGCGCGGGAGGGGAAGTCGGTCCTGCTGGCCGGCATCGAGAGCCGGGGCGAGCTGGGGCGGCTCCTCGGACGGCCGGAGCTCGGGCCGGACCCGGTCGAGGTGCGGCCCCGCCTCGAGGCGTGCGACCTGAACGCGTCCGCGGCGCTCCGCGAGTACCTGAAGCTCCGCATCAAGGTCGCGCCGATCGCGAACTGGATCGCGGGAAACGCCCTCTTCGCGCGCTTTTTCGCCGCGGCGCCGGGGCTGAGGGAGTTCGTCCTGCTCGGGAAGGCGTGGTACGAGGCGCGCGACCGGTCGAGGTGGTTCGGCGGGGCGCGACACGACCTCGTCGTGCTCGACGCGCCGGCGACGGGGCACGCCGTCTCGTTCCTTCGGGCGGCCCACCAGGTAAGCGACCTCCTCGTCGGTCCGCTGCGCGGGCCCGCGTCGGAGCTGCGGGAATTTCTCACGGATGCGTCGAAGACCGCGCTCGTGCTGGTCGCGACGCCCGAGGAGCTGGCGCTGAACGAGGCGGCCGAACTGGCGCGGGCCGCGCACGACGAGCTGCGCATCGGGGTCGGACTCGTGGTGCTGAACGACGTCTTCCCGACGCTTCTGGGCGGCGAGCGGCTCGCGTCGCTCCGCGGTCTCGCCCGCCCCGGTCGCGGCGCCGGCGTGGGCGCCGATGACGAGGTCGCGGCAGGCGCCGGGGAATCCGCGCTTCTCGAAGCGGGGCTTTACCGCGCACGGCGCGAGGCCGAAGAGGCGCGGCTCTTGCGTCGGGCCCGGCGCATGTTGCCTCGGCCGCAGGTTCAGGTACGGCGCGTCCTGGCGCCCGAGGACGAGGAGGACGTCCTGGACGCCGTGATGACGGCCCTTGGCGGCGAGGCCGGAGGCGCCCCGCAACCGGCGCCGCGGACGCGCGGTCGACGGCGCGGCCGGCGCCCTCCGCGGGCCGGAGGCGGGGCATGAAGAGCGCGCTGCGCCATGCCCGCGTGGTCCTCGTCTGCGGGAAAGGGGGCGTGGGGAAGACCACCGTCTCGGCCGCGCTCGCGGTGCAGGCCGCGCGCGAGGGGCGGAAGACGCTCGTCTGCACGATCGATCCCGCCCGCCGCCTTGCGAACGCCCTGGGCGTGTCGCGCCTGTCGGATCGCCCGCGCCGGCTGCCTGCGGCGTGGCTATCGCGGGCGGGTCTGCCCGCGAACCTGGATCTCTCGGCCGCAATGCTGGACACGAAGCGCGTTTTCGACGAGGTCGTGCTGCGCCATGCTCCGAGTCCGGCGGCGGCGCGGCGGATCCTGGACAACCCGTTCTACCAAGCGGTCTCGAACTACCTCGCGGGCTCGCAGGAATACATGGCCGTGGAGCGGCTGCACGAGCTGGCGCAGGCGGGCGGCTACGATCGCATCGTGCTCGACACGCCGCCGAGCCGGCATGCCCTGGATTTCCTCGACGCCCCGCGGCGGCTGACCGACTTCCTGGAGACGGGCTTCCTCGGATGGATCCTGAAGCCTACGGTGAACGCAGGGGTCGAGTTCCTGGCCGGGACGGGGGCGAAGGCGCTCGACGTGGTCGTGGACCTGCTCGGCTCGGAGCTGTTGCGGTCGGTGTCGGACTTCTTCCGCGCGTTCCAGGGGATGTACCCGGGCTTCCAGGAGCGGGCGCGCGCCGTGCGGC
Source organism: Planctomycetota bacterium (assembly GCA_016197205.1). Taxonomy (GTDB): domain Bacteria; phylum Planctomycetota; class MHYJ01; order WSZJ01; family JACPWG01; genus JACPWG01. The sequence goes on along the minus strand of JACPWG010000112.1, from coordinate 770 downwards.
GGTTGCTGCGTTCGAGCGAGACGGCCTTCGTGCTGGTGACGACCCCGGCCCCGCGCGCGCTCGCGGAGACGCGGCTCTTCGTGACGCGGCTGCGGGAGTTCGGCTTCCCGGTGCGCGGCGTGATCGTGAATCGCGTGGCGCCGGACTTGCGGGCGGGCGAAGGGAAGGGACCGGCGGGCAGGCCGAGCGCGGGGGGCGGCGCGAGAGGGGCGGTCCCGGCCGGCTTGGCAGGCGCGCTGGAGCGAAACCTGCGGGAGCTGCGCGCGCTCGCGCGTCGGGACCGGGCGCGGGTGGACGCGGCGCTGGCCGAGCTGCCGCGCGATCTGGCAACCGCGGAGGTCCCGGACCACGCGGTCGAGGTGAAGGACCTGGCCGGCTTGGCGGGGATGGCGGACAGGATCTTCGGGGGGGGGGGTGAGCGGGAAGGGGGCGTAGGCCTAACGCGGCCGGTGGCCGCAACCAAAGCCCGCTGACGAATGACCAAGCTCCAATGACCAATGACCAAACAATGATGAAACCCGAAGGACCAAACTGGACACGGGAGCGGCGTCAGCGCCGCGGCGCCGTCATCCTTCTTCACTGCTGGAACGCAAGACCTTGGTCATTGGGCACTTGGGCATTGATTGGTCCTTGGACCCCTACCGGTGAACTTCTTGAAAGCGTCTCCAGATTCGCCGGCGACGAAACCACAAAGACTCGAAGTCACTAAGACCACAAAGGCGCTTTTCGGCCGAGCCAAACTCGCCCCCCTCAGTGACGGTCCTTCGTGG
>JACPWG010000147.1 GCA_016197205.1 Planctomycetota bacterium | reverse complement strand
TATATGTTTTCTATTTTAAATCTCAACACATTGCAAGATCTGAATATTGCAATTTCAAAAATAATAAAAATTTTACGCTTGCAGACTTACGATTTTGCTAGCTACATTACACTAGGCGCGCGAGCGAGGCGTAGTAACGGAGAACTACGGCGAGCGAGTGCAACGACGCGGGCGGCCAAAATCGCCGAGCAAATGGGTCACCCAATTCTGTGGGGCGGTACTGAGGGCCCGCGTAGGAGGGGAGGGGCCGGCCGGCGATTTCCCGAACTCGCGAGTCGGAGGCACCGTTTCGCAAGCGCGGGGTAGTTCTTCCGAGCTTGCACGGGCTGTGCGCGTGCCGAAGGCACGCAAAACGGCCGGGGCCGTCCGCGCGGACAGCCCCGGCCGCAGGTTGTTCGGAGCCTGTTCGATGTCGTTGCCTGGCGGAGTCACGCGAGCCCGCGACCGCGTCCCGGTCCCGCGCGTCGCCCCCGGCGCCCGCGCGTGCACGACACGCCGTTGTCCCTAGTCTCGGCCGCGGCCCCCCGAGGAGCCGGCGCTCGCCTGCCATTCGGAGTCGTTGTACACGATCGTCTCCCGGCCCGTGGGGGAGTTCTTCTCGATGGTGTAGACCGTGCGGCCCGAGGCGTCCGTGCCCGCTTTCGCCGTGGCCTGGATGTCCTCTCCGTACACGACCTTCGGCTTGCCTTCGCGGACGTCCTCCGCGATGCCGGCGGAGTTCGTCGCCGGGACCTCGGTCATGACGACCGGCACCGGCTTGCCGTTCTTCTCCGCGCGTGCCCAGGTCTTCTGCCCGGTCGCGGTGGTCTTCTCTTCGTACACCACCGTCATCACGCGCATGTGCTGGCCGTCCGCCGTGCGCGCGACCGGATAGGACTCCACCCGCTGATGCACGCCATGGTCCGTGCTCACCGCGACCGCCGGCCGCCCGGTCTGCGCGGCCTTGCGGGCGCTCTCGTTGATGGCCGCCTCGATGATGGTGCCCAGCGCGGCGCCGACGAGTCCGCCGATCAGGGCGCCCTTGCCCCCGCCGATGCCGTACCCGATCCCGGCGCCCAGGAGACCGCCCGCCAGGGTCCCGGTCCCCGACACGCCGCCGCTGTTCTGGCAGCCCGGCACGACGATGCATACCAGGAGCGCCGCTACGAGCGCGATCCACGCGCCCGACACCCGAAGCCTGGAGCTCATGACCACCTCCTGTCGAAATCGGTCCTACTTGTCCTGCAGAAAATCCTGGTTGGCGTCCGACTGTCGCCGCAACGCATCCCACTTCGGGCCGTCCTCCCCCTTCTCCCCCTTGTGCCGGTCGACCAGCCGGCTCAGCTCCGCCTGCTCCCGCTTCGCGTCCGTGAACTTGTCGAGCTTCATGTGAACCACGCAGGCCATCATGAGCACGATCGCCTCCTTCAGCTCGTCGCCCGCGAGGTCTCGCCGGCGGTCCAGCGCTTCCTGCAGCCACTTCTCCCTCTCCTGCAGGTCCGACCTCGCCTTCGAATCCAGTCGATGGCCCGCGCGTGCCGCGTTGTAGCAGAGGAGGAAGTGGAGCGTCCCCTGCGTGGGGCTCGTCCCCAGAAGTTTCCGTGCCACGTCCATCATCGCGGGCTCGGGGGGGCGCGAGTCCAGGAAACCCAGGAACGCCGCGAGAAGGTCCGGACGTCGCGGGGCGACTTTTTCCAACAGGGCGATGGCCTTGCCCCGGGTCGCGGCGTCCGACGCCGGCATTTTCCAGAGGATTTCCGCGAGCACCTCGCTGCACTCCGCCCGCTCCGGGTGTTCCGGCTCCGTGAGCGATTGCTCCAGGTCGCGCGCGGCCGACGCCAGTTCCCCCTTCCCCTCGAAAAGGTACGCCCGGTATTTCAGCGCATCGCAACGCTGGGTCGCGCGCGTTTGCGAGGCCTGGATCACGTCGGTCAGCCGGCGGATCGCATCCTCCCGGACCGACGGCGGCGCCTCTTTCCACCGGTTCACGACGCGCGCATAGGTGATGGCGCTGTCGATCGCGTCCTCGCCGAAGCGCGCGAGGTCCAGGACGCCCGAGAGCACGTCGAGCGCCGCCTGGAAGTCCTTTGTTTTTCGGCGGGGGTCCGTCAGGCCGAGGGCCTTGATCCGGCGCGCGAGGTGGTGCGGCTGCTCCCCCGACTCGCACTGCAGCGCCTGCTCGGCCGCTGCGTACGCCTTGTCAAGGCTCTCCCCGCCCTTCGCCGCGTCCGCGTCGTTCGACCCGGCGTCGAACAGCGCCTTCGCGAGCGCCTCGAAGTCCTTCGCGGCCGCTTCCGGCAGGCGCCAGCCGCCGCGCAGGCGAAGCCGGACCTGCTCCCACGCCGCGATTCGCTCCGAACTCCCCGGCGCGGCGGCGTTCACCTGCGCGAGGAGGCCCGGCAGCTCTTGCCACTTCGGCAGCGCGCGGTTCAGGAGGTCGCGCGAGGTGTCGTCCTTTTCCAGCTCACGGATCAACTCCCCCAGGCGGTCGAGGTCCCGCTTCGCGTTCAGCGCCTCCTGCAGCTCCTGGCGCTTGGCGACGAGAAGCCTTTTGACCTCGTCGTTGAGGTCCGCGAGCCTCTTCTCGACCTCCTTCAGCTTCGCCTTCGCCTTTTCGCACCACTCGGTGCTCGCCTGCTCCGCGATCATTTTCTCGAAGGCGGCCTTGGCCTCCAGGAGCTTCTCCGGCTTGTCGGAGCGCGCGAGGGCCTCGGCCTCCGACAAGCGCCGGTCGGCGTCCTCCGCGGCCCGGGTCGCCTCCGCGGCGGACGCGGCCGCGGAAGCGGTCCTCGGGTCTTTGCCGAAGTCGTCCGCGGCCTTCTTGAACTGTGCAGCGGCCTCACGGAAATTCTTGGCCTTCTGGGCGGCCTGCGCCTTCTCCAGCAGCTCCCCGGCGTCTTTCTTGTACTTCACGATGTCGGCGACACGTGCGGCCGCGGCCTTCCCCGGCTCCGTCCCGTCGAACTCCTTCGCGACCGCCTCGAAGGCTCGCGCGGCGTCGTCGAGCGGGCCGGAGGCGAACGCGTCCTCCGCCGCTTTCAGGCGGCTCGTCGCGTCGGCGAGGCGTTTGGCCGGATCCTTGGTCTCGCCATTCGTATTCGGATCTTTGGTCGGGTCCTTGATCGGGTCCTTGATCGGATCCACCGGTCCGGGCTTTGGTCCATCCAGCAGTCGCTTCCCGTAGTAGGCCGCCGCGAACGCGCCGACCAGGAGCAGGGGGACGCCCACGACCAAAGCGACCTTGAGTCCACCTCCGCCCCCCGTCTGCGCCTTCGCGAAACGCGGCGCCTTCGCCGGGCCGCCGAGCGCAGCCAGCTTCGCCCGGACCACCGGGTGCTCCGGGTCCAGCGCCGCGGCCTCTTTCAAAAGCTCGAGCGCGCGCTCGCGATCGCCCGCCTCGCGCGCCTTCTCGGCCTGCTGCAAGAGGTCGTCGGCCTTCGCCCCGGCGCGTTCCTCGTCGAGCGCGGCGACCGCGGCCTCGATGTCCTCGCGTTCGGGCGCGTAGCGGCGCGCGCGGGACAGGGCCTCGCGCGCCTCCCCCTGCTTCCCTTCGCCTTGCAGCTTCCTGCCCTGCTTGTAATGGTGGTCGGCGAGCGCCGCCCGGCCCTGGTCGAGCAGCTTCTGGATGTCGGCCCGGTCCGGCGCCAGTTCGAGCGCCTTCTTCCAGATCCCCAGCGCCTCCTCGTATTTTTTTTGCGCGACCAGCCCCTTCGCCTCCGAGAGCAGCGTGTCCACCCTGCGCTTGCCCGACGCGTCCTTCAACCCCTGAAGTTTCACTTCCAGGTCGGCGAGGTTCGCGGTGTATTCCATCGCCTCCTCGTAGCGTGCCCGCGCGTCGGCGGCGTTCCCGGCCGCGGCCGCCGCGTCCCCCTCGGCGATCAGCCGCTTGCGCATCGCCAGCCGCTTGTCGGCCTCCGCGAGCTTGCTCGCGGGCACGCCGGGAACCGACCTCCAGGCCTCGAGGGCCAGCTCGTACTCGTGCCGGTCGAAGTGCTGTTGCCCGCGGGCGACCACGCCGTCCACCTTGCGCGACTCGGCCTCCGCCAGCTCGTTCACCTCGGCCAGCCGCCTGCGCGCCTTCTCCCGCAGCTCCGCGAACTCCTCGCCCGGCGTCCTGAGCAGGGCGTTCAGCCGCTCGATGCCGGCCGCGTAGTCGCCCCGCTGCACGAAGTCCTCCACCTGGTCGAGGGACTTGCGCGTGCCGGTCAGCGCCTCCTCGAGGTAGGTCGCGACGGAAAGACCGCAGGCCTCGCAGGTCTCCGCCCGGAGCGGAATGTCCTTTTTGCACTTCGGGCACTTCCGCGACAGCGAGCTGCCGCAGCCGAGGCAGACCCGGGCACCGGGCTTGTTCGCGAACTGGCAGCGAGGGCAGCGATCGGCTTCCGAGACCTGCCGGCCGGAAAGCGTATGGCTCGTGGCAGGCTCGTCCTCCGTGGCGGCCGGCGGGGCCTGGACGCCCGACGTGCGGCGGCCCCCGGCCGCGGAGGGCGGGACGACGGTGTTCGCCAGGTGGTGCGCACGCGCGCCCGCGCGTGACGCCGGCATGGTGGCGCCGGGGATCGAGGGCTGCTCGTCCGCCGTCGGGGCGGAGGTCGCGACCTCGCGAAGAATGGTCGCGATCTCGCTGGGAGACCCGTAGCGTTGGGCGGGGTCGGTCTTCAGCGAGCGCTGGATGACCTGGTCGATGCGCGAGTCCAGGCCCGGGATGCGCTGGCTGGGCAAATCGAAGCTGCCGATGGGGAGCTGGCCGCAGAGCATTTCGTAGAGCATGACGCCGAGGCTGTAAATGTCGGCGCGCCCGTCGACCGACTTGGCGTCGAATTGCTGCTCGGGCGCCATGTAGTGCTGGGTGCCCATGCGGACGTTCGTCATGGTCAGTTCGTTGACCGCCTGCTCGCCGTGCCGCGCGAGGTGGGCGATGCCGAAGTCGGCCACCTTGACGCGACCTTCCTTGTCGAGCAGGACGTTGGTAGGTTTCATGTCGCGGTGGATCACGCCCTGGCGGTGGGCGAACTGCAGGGCATCGCACACGTCGCAGACGACGCGGAAGGCGATGGCGGGGGTGAGTCGCTGGTGGGTCATGAGGTCGCGGAGGGTGCCGCCCTCGACGATCTCCATGGCGAAGTAGTAGTAGCCCTTGTCGGAGCCCTTGTCGTAGATGGTGATGATGCAGGGGTGGTTGAGGGAGGCGAGGATGTCGGACTCGCGATCGAAGCGCTGGACGAAATGCGGGTCGTTCGCGAGCGCGACCGGGAGGACCTTGAGCGCGACCTTGCGGTTGAGGGAGATCTGCGTCGCGCGATAGACGGAGGCCATGCCGCCCGCGCCCAGGGGCCCGTCCACGCGGAAGCCGCCGAGGACCGTGCCCGGCGTGAGCGTGTACTGGTCGGAGGCGGCCGGTTTCTTCGCCGGCGGCGGGGCGTACTGGATGGTGACGCTGACCCCGCAGCCCGGACACTTGACCGTGGTCGTCTTCGGTTCCGGCGGCTGGGGGAGGGGCGCCTTGCACTTCGGGCAAGCGACGTTCATCGCGGATGGTCCAAGGGGCGGAGGTTCCCTGCCGGCGCCGGGGTACGGGAGCGCCGGCGGTGGCGTGGAGGCAAAAGTAGAGTCTTGAAGATTCTAATCCCCGGCCCGCGCAAGGGGCAAGAAGAAAGTGCGCGCGTTTGCGAGCGCGCCCCGAGCCTTGCCCCACAACGCGCGAAACCGCAAACCGACGGCGCAAAACAAAACATCGCTGTCGCACAGGCCTCACCGCTTCTGGGGGCGCGGGCGTCCACGCCCGCGCGAATGGCCGCAACGGCTTGGGCTGTGATGACCCTCCCCCTCCGCCGGTGTTTCGAAGCGCGCCAGGGCATGGGCTGTCGGTTCTGCGCGGGCCCAGAGCACTGCGATGCCCGAGCCATCGGTCTCTCGCGGAAACCGGCCGCGGTCCTCCGCGCCGCCCCCCCCACTGTTCCCTGCCCAGTCCCCTCACCGCCCCGATACCGCCGGCAGGGCCGGCTTTTTCTTGGTTTCCGCGCGCGCCGCCTCGTCTCCGGTGGATCCCCAGAGCGAAACCCGGTTCCGTCCCCCCTGCTTCGCCCGATAGACCGCCTCGTCCGCGCGCTTCACCAGCTCGCCCGGTTCCGCCATCGTCGGCACGTACTCCGCGATCCCCAGGCTCGCGGTCACTTTGACCGGCTCTTTCTTGTCGCTGTGGTACGTCTTCGCCTCGATCTTCTTCCGGAGCCGCTCGGCCGCGAGCGTGGCCTGCCGCGACGTCGTCCGCGGCAGGATCACGACCATTTCCTCCCCGCCGTAGCGGTACGCCGAACAGTACGACCGGATGCCCGCCTTGATCGTGGCCGCCACCTCCCGCAGCACCAGGTCCCCCGTCTGATGTCCGTAGGTGTCGTTCACCTTCTTGAAGTGGTCGACGTCCACGAAGAGCAGCGCCAGGTTCGAGCCCTCGCGCCGCGCCTGGTCGAAGTAGATCCGCAGTTGTTCTTCGAAGTGCCGCTTCGTGAAGAGGCGCGTCAGCCCGTCCTGGATCGTGCGCGTGTAGAGGTCGGGCGTCTTGACCGCGAGCGCGACCACGCGCGAAAATTCCTCCATGTTCCGCTGAAGGACGCCGATCCGCGTCTCGCGCTCCTCCCGGTCCCCTTCGAGCACCGCTCTTACCTTCATGGCGCCCAGGATCTCGCGGTCCGCGACGAGCGGCAGCGTGAGCGCGACCACGTCGCCGTCCGCCTCCACGAGGCTCCGGCCCGACTCCACGACCCCCTGCACGTGCCGCGCGTCCACGGCCTCGCCGTCCAGCTTGTCGTCGCAGACCACCTCGTCGTCCTTCATGCGCGCGCGCGGCCGCAGCCGCTTCGTGTACTCGTCCCGCACGAAAATGGAGATCTCCTCCGGCGGGCGCGGCCCGACCAGGTAGGTCGCGATCCGGAGCACTTCCTCGAGGACCTTCTCGAACTTCACGTCCTTGTTGAGGACGAGCGCCACCTCGCGCGTGGCCGCGAGGACCTCGTTGCGGTTCTTCTGGTCTTCGTGCTCCCGGATCAGGTCCCGGTGCCGGAAGTGCAGGTCCTCGACCTCCTCTTTGAGGACGGCGACCTTCTGCACGAGGATGTAGGCCACGCAGAGGAGCGCGAGGCTGTACAGCCCGCTGAGGCTCGAGAAGGTCGTGAAGAGGAACTGGAAGAGGGAGGGGGAGTGGGCGGCCTCCGGGTCGGAGACGTGATCGAGGGTCGCCAGCGTGATCGTGGCGACCGGCACGAGGCCGAGCAGCAGCGCGGCGAGGACGGAGATCTTCTTCATCAGGCACCAGGCCCCCGGCGGGAGGTCGCGCGCGCCCGGAAAACCGGGACGGACGGGGAGTGGGCGAGCGCATGCACCCCTTCTATTATCGGCGGTGCGCGGCGGAAGCTTTACCACGGAATTCGGAAAGCAGCCCCTGGCCGCGGCCGGCGGCTGCCCTGGGAAATCTGTGGTTCCATTTTGGATGCGGGCGCGGGCCCGACTTGGAGCGTGCGCAGGTGCGGCCGGGCCTCAGTACCGCTCCACGGAAGTCGGTGACCAATAGGCGAAGACAAGTTTGGCTGCCCGCGAGGCGCGCGAGCGAGGCGTAGTAACGGAGAACTACGGCGAGCGAGCGCAACAAAGCGGGCGGCCAAAATCGCCGAGCAAATTGGTCACCCAATTCTGTGGGGCGGTACTCAGGGCTGGGCGCTCACCGACCACGTCCCGTCCGGGTTGCGCACGCCGATCTGCCGGGCCGGGACCCCGGTCCAGAAGGTGTCGGGCGGGATCACCGTCCCCTTGGGCACCATCGCGTGCGCCCCCACGACCGCGCGGTCGCCGACGTCGACGCCGGGGAGCAGTACCGCGAGCACGCCGATCTCGGCGCGCGCGCCGATCCGCACCGGCTCGACGACGAGCTGCCCGCCCTCCGCCGAGTGGCATACGACCGTCACGTCCCCGCCGAGTACCGCGTCGTCGCCGATATCCAGGAGCGGAACGTCGGCGATGTCTTTGGTGTTGATCTGCACCCGTCTTCCCACCTTCGCCCCCAGCGCGCGGAAGAAGGCCGGGAGGAGCGGGGTGACGCGCAGGAAGTCCATGAACGTAAAGCGGACGAGGAGCAGCAGCGTGTTGAAGATCGCCCAGCGCACGGTCTGCAGGGAGTAGATGGGATACCTGCCGGGGCGGATGCCGAGCCCGAGCCCCCACCGCAGCAGCACGACGAGCGACATCAGGGAGATGCCGTAGAGGAAGTACGACGCGGCGCCCAGGACGGAGAGTCCGAGGAGCCGGAGCGGGGCGGGGAGCGCGGCCGACGCCGCGGCCGGGCCGGGGGCGGTGGCCTGCCAGTAATAGTAGCAGAGGCACGCGCCGGGCCAGACCGCGAGCCCGAGGAGGAGTGCGGCCCCGGCGTAGAGGCCGAGGGAGACGAGCGATTGGAGAACCGCCCCCCAGCGGTCGAGGACGCTGCCGATTTTCACGGCGCTAGCGGGCGACGGCGGGCCTGCCCGCCGCGAGCGCCTGGAGGATCGCGCGCATGAATGCGGGCAGATCGTCCGGTTTCCGCGAGGTGATGAGGTTGCCGTCCACGCAGACCTCCTGGTCCACCCACTTCGAGCCGGCGTTCACCACGTCGTCCTTGATGGCGAAGAAGCAGGTGCTCGTCTTGCCTCGCAGGACGTCGGCCGAGCAGAGGACCCACGAGCCGTGGCAGATCGAGGCGACGACCTTCCCCTGGCGCGACACTTCACGCACGAACTTGTTCACCGCCTCGTAGCGGCGGAGGATGTCCGGCGCGTAGCCCCCGGGGACGATCACGCCGTCCACCTGGGCGGCGTCCAGCTTGTGCGCGTCCGAGTCCGCGGTGATCTCGTAGCCGTGCTTCGACTTGTACACGTTCTTTGAGCCCGTGCCCGCGATGAGCACGGTCGCGCCCGCCTCCCGAAGTCGATAGACCGGGTACCACACCTCCTGGTCCTGGTAGAGGTCTTCGACGAGGACGGCTACTTTTTTTCCGGTCAGGTCCACGAAAGCCCTCCTGCGGCGGCGCGCGTGAATGGGGGTGCGGTTCAAGTCCGGTTGGGGAGGCGACATTCTAGCCGAATCGGCGGGGAGAGGAAGGAAATTCGGGCGGGGTTCGAGTCCGGGTTACCTCTTTCTGTCGTCCGCCGGCCGGAGGTGCGCCCCTGGGGTCGCCCGCGACCGGCTGCAAATGGTGGGGTGCGTCGTGTCGCCAAGAGCGCGGGCACAAGGCCCGCCCCTACGTCCGAACGTTGAACCTTGTCATCCGCTGGCCACCCGAACTGAACACTGCCCAAAAACGGGCATGGTTCAAACGTGGGTTACAGCCTGCCGTCGGCCGCCCGCCGTAGGGGCGCCCCTTGTGGGCGCCCACGACTGGCCGCAAGCCGTTGGACTGGGCGGTGTTGCCAACTCCTCCCGTTCCTTTACCCCACCCAGCCTTCGCCGCTTCTCGCGCGCCGGATCCGATCGCCGTCGCCCAGCAGGTTCCTGGAGGGTTTCATGCTCCGTTCGCGCTTCGTCGCTCCCCTCGTTGTGGTCGCGGCCCTCTTCGCGGCCGGGCTCGCGTTCCTCTACTCGGTGCTCGCGCCGGCACCAGGCGGAGACCGGGGAGCCGCCGTAGCAGGCGCATCCGCGCGAGGCGCCGTGCGACCGCGCTCGTCGCCCGCCCCGGGCACGACCGCGAAGCCGGCCAAGCCCCCGACCCCGTCGGCCGGACCGGCCCTCCCGAGCAAGCCGACCGTGACGCTGCCCCCCGGCTCCGCACCGAAGATCGCGCCGAGCCTGGTCCGCGACGGGGAGAGCGCCAAGGCGGAAGGCCCCGACTTCGAAGCTGTCTTCGCGCGCGGCGGCATGCTCTTCTCCCGAAAGCCCTCCGG
>JACPWG010000146.1 GCA_016197205.1 Planctomycetota bacterium | reverse complement strand
TTTGAAATGGGTGTGGCTACTTTTCGACGACGGCGCCCAGACCGCCTGAAGGCGGTACTACGAACAGTAGGTTCCGAGAGCAGCACCCACTGTTTGTAGTACCCCCTTCAGGGGGCCTACGAAAAGTAGCCACACCCATTTCAAATTGCAAAAAGTCAAATTTCAAATTTCAAATTTCGCCCGCGTCTAGCTGGGACGCGGAGCCAGGATCCAGCCATTCGCCGCCGTCGATCGAGCTTAGCCTCAGTTCGGCTTGTTGGAAAAAAACAACTCATGCAGCTCGGAAACCGGGCAGGTCCTCGAGAAAAGGCTCAACGCTCAATGATCAATTTTCAGGCAAGGCTCAGAGTCCGCGATTCCGGGTCCGGACTGCGTTCCACGGTGGTCATTGAGAATTGAGCCTCGCGAATTCTTGTCGCCCCCCTGCGTGTCAAACGAGCAAGTGATTTTCTTACGGGCCCTCAGGGCCCCCGGAGGTCTCCCCCGGCGCCCCGGGCGGGTCCGCCGCAACGCACGGTGGTTCCTTCGACTCCGGGTCGCCGCCCCCGTCGCCGCCCCCGTCGCCGCCTCCGGCTCGCGACGCCTCCCGGTCCCTTCCCAGGCCGTACTTCGAGATCTTGTAGTTCAGGATCCGCTTGGTGGTCCCGAGGAACTCCGCCGCGCGCGCCTGGACCCCGCCGAAGCGACGGAGCGCGTCCGAGATCAGCCAGCGTTCCAGGGCCTCCACCGCGTCCTCCAGTCGCGGCCCCACCGCCTCCCCCGGCGTCCCACTTGCCTGGACCAGCCGGTCCGGCAGGTGGCACGGCAGGATCGTCTCCGCGTCGCAGACGAGGGAGGCGTACACCGAGACGTTCCTCAACTCGCGCACGTTGCCGGGCCAGGCGTACCGCAGGAGGCTTTGCATCGCCTCCGCCGACCAGCCGCGGATCGCGTGTCCTCCGCGCTCCGCGGCTTCCCGGAGGAAGTGCTCCGCCAGGAGCGGAACGTCCTCCATCCGTTCGCGGAGCGGGGGAAGCTGGATCGACACCACGGCGATCCGGAAGAAGAGGTCGTCTCGAAACCGCCCCTCCCCGATCATCTTCTCCAGGCTTCGATTCGTGGCGGCGACGATGCGCGCGTCCGCCGGGGTGCTCTTCGAGCCGCCGACCCGGGTCACGGCTCGATCCTGCAGGGCGCGCAGGACCTTCGCCTGGATGGCGGACGGCATCGCCTCGATCTCGTCCAGGAAAAGGGTCCCCCCGTGGGCCTCCTCGAAGCGGCCCGCGCGCCGGCCCAGGGCGCCGGTGAAGGAACCGGCCTCGTGTCCGAATAGCTCCGACTCGGCCAACTCGGACGGGATCGCGGCGCAGTTGATCGCGACGAAAGGCCCGGACGCACGCCGGCTGGAGGCGTGCACGGCCTGGGCGATGACCTCCTTGCCCGTGCCGCTTTCCCCCGTCAGGAGGACCGGCACGTCGCTGGCCGCCACCCGCTCCGCCAGGCCCACCGCGCGACGAAGGGACGGTGACGTGCCCAGCACGGCACGGAACCCGCACGAGTCCCGCACGGCCTCCCGGAGGCGACGGATCTCCCGTTCCTTTTCGACGACGGCCGTCGCGTTGCGGACCGCCACCGTCAGACGCTCCGTGTCGAGCGGCTTCGTCAGGTAATCGAAGGCGCCGCTCTTCATGGCGGACACCGCCACTTCGACCGACCGCTCCCCGGTGATCATGACGACCTGGAGGTCCGTCTGGACCGCGTGCAGCCCGCGAAGCAGCTCCACCCCGTTCTCCCCCGCCAGGTTGACATCGACGACCGCGCAGTCCACCGCCTGCGCCTTCGTCGCCGCCAGTGCGGTCGCCCCATCCTTGCATTCCGTCACGACGTACCCGCACTCGGCCAGCTCCCCGGCGAGGAAGCGCCGCACCTGCGCGTCGTCGTCCACGACCAGGACGTGCGCACCGCTGCTCATTCGTCGATCGCTCCGTAACGCCGGTAGAGTCCCCCATGCCAAAGACCCCCGCGCGCCGGACGCGGACGCGCGGAGACACCGGGGAAGAGGCCGCAGGCGACAGGATACTCTCGCCTTCGTGCATCGGCAAGCTTTGTTGATCGCGGGGGTGCCCAAGGGCCCGTAGGAAAATAACTTGCTCGGTTGACGCGCAGGGAGGCGACAAGAATTCTCAATGCTCAATTTTCAAGACTCAGACAAGGCTCAAGGTTTAATTCTCAATGACCACCACGGAACGTAGCCCGGGCACGGAATCGCGGACTCTTAGTACCGCCCCACAGAATTGGGTGACCAATTTCCTCGGCGATTTCGGCCGCCTGCTTCGTTGCACTCGCTCGACGTAGTTCTCCGTTACTACGCCTCGCTCGCGCGCCTCGCGGGCGGCCGAACTTGCCTTC
>JACPWG010000111.1 GCA_016197205.1 Planctomycetota bacterium | reverse complement strand
CTATCTGCTCGGCCACCAGATCCGCCCCCACATGGTCATGCGGTGGGGGGCGTGGAGCACGGGGTTCGAGGAGACGAAGGCCGTCGACGAACTCCTGTGCTGCGAGTGCGGGGTGTGCGACCTCCTGGCCTGCCCGATGAATCTCTCGCCGCGCCGGATCATCCAGCCTCGAAAAAAAGATTTGCAGCGGCGCGCGTTCAAGGTCACGACCGAGACCCAGCGCCCGGTTCCGAAGGCCTTCCACGATCGCAAGACGCCGGTCGCGCGGGTCACGATGCGGCTCGGATTGTCGGAATACGATCACCCGGCGCCGATGGTCGAAATGAACGTGAACCCCGCGCGCGTTCGAATTCCGCTCTCGCAACACCTCGGCGCGCCCGCGACCCCCGTGGTCCGGCCGGGCGACCGCGTCACGGCCGGAGACCTCGTCGGGGAGATCCCGAAGGGCGCGCTCGGCGCCCGGATCTTCGCCAGCCTCTCCGGGGTGGTGCGGGATGTCGGGACCCACGTCCTGATCGAGGCGGGGTAGCCGCGATGTCCTCTCCCGTCGGCCACGGCCTCGTCGCCCTGGCCGTCTACGAGGCGGTCCGGTGCGCGTTCGTCCCCCGAGGGGGCGCCGGGGCGCACGCGCACGCGCCGGCGCCGCGCCGCGACGACGCCACCGGCCCGGGTGCCGCGCTTGCCCGCCGTTGGCCGTGGCTCTTCGTCCTCGGTGCCGTCCTTCCGGATATCGATTCCATCCTCATGCCCCTGGCCGGCGAGCGTCGCGTCGCGTTTCTCAACGTCGCGGGCGGCGTCGACGCGCATCGCGGACTCACGCACACGCTCGTCTTCGCGCTCGCAGCCGGACTTTTTCTTTTCGCGTGCGGCCGCAGCGGCCTCCCGCGGGCGCCGCTCGCCTTCGCCCCGGCGCTCGTCCTCGCGGTCGCGCTCCACCCGGCGCTCGACTGGGCCATGGCGGACGGGGCCGGCCTCCCCTTCCTCTGGCCCTTCTCGGACCGGCGCTTCCGCTCCCCCTGGCCGCTCGTCCCGAGCGCGTACTACGCGGTCTCCCTCGCCGACCTCGCGGAGCTGGTCCGCTCGCCGGGCACGCTCCGCGGGTTTTTCCTCGAGGGCGGCATCTTCCTCCCCTGGTACGTCGCCGCGCGACGCCTGCGCGAGGCGCGCGACGGGTCGCTTGCGGTCCCCGCCTCGCGAATGGCCCGCGACCTTGCGCTCCTGGCCCTCCTCTCGGCGGCCTCGGTCGCCGCGACCTATCACCTCATGAGCCGGCTCCCCGGTTGAGCGAGCCTTCGATGTCGCAGAAAAAAAAGATTGGTGTCGATCTCGACGGCGTGCTGGCCGAAACGGCGGAGTCCTTCCTCCGGATCATGCAAGAGTTGCACGGCCGGCGGATTCCGATCGACGCGCTCCGCGGGTACGACATGGAGGAGTGGACGGGGCTGACGACCGCGCAGGTGGACCACATCTTCCACGAGACCGAGATCTTCGACCGGGCCGAGCCGATGCGCGGCGCCGTCGACGGTCTTGCCGCGCTCCGCCGCGGCGGCTGGGAAGTGCACATCGTCACCTACCGCGGCTGGAAGGCGTCCCTGCCGGGCCTCACGCGGGAGTGGCTGGCGCGGCACGGCCTCGCCTACGACGCGCTCGAGTTCACGAACACCGCGGACAAGTCGCGCTACGCTCGCACGCACGGGCTGCCGGTCTTCGTGGAGGACAACTGGCACAGCATCGAGGCGCTCGCGCAGGCGTGCGAACGCGTGATCCTGGTGGATTGGCCGTACAATCAAGGACCGATCCCGCCCAACGCGGTTCGCGCCCGGAGCTGGCCCGAGGTGGTCGAACGCGTCCGGGAGCGGTTCGAGGCATGAGGACGCCGCGCGCGACTGGCCCCCCGCACCCGCGACATTCGGCGCCCGGCCTTGCGCGGCGTCGGAGGGACGGCTAGAATACAGGTTTCGAGCCGAGGAGGTGCAGCATGGGAAGGATCTTCGATTCGATCCACGTGGGGAAAGAACGCCTCTACACCTTGTTCGACACGGGGGCGAAGAGCAGCTTCGTGTCCGACCGAGCGACGGCGGCAGGAGGAGTGTTTCCGCTGAAGCAGCGCTATGTAGTGGAGCGCGGTGGAAAGCGTCACCGGATCCGCAGTGCCTGCGTCCTCGAGGGTACGCTAAAGAAGCACCCTCTCATGATCCGCGCTCTGGTGCTGTCCGAGATCGGCGCGGATGCGGACGGCCGGCCGATCGACATTCTCTTCGGCGCCGACGACATGCAGCTCTACGGCATTCGCCTGATCCCGAAAGAAGAGCAGCTCGATCTCTCCCATTTCCAGCGGAGCTTCGTCGAGTTCTGAGGAGCTTCTTGCGGAAGGAAGCTCGATCCCGCGAAACCTCGCGCCCGCGCCGGGGTTTGAATTGCATCCCCCCGCTGCACCGCCCCAGCACCTTTCCCCGGGGACCAACCGTGCCGGATGCCCAGGGCCCCGTCGCCATTCCGGGCTACGAACTCCTCGAGCCGATCGGACGGGGAGGAAACGGCCTCGTCTTCAAGGCCCGCCAGCTCTCCCTGAACCGCCTCGTCGCCATCAAGATCCTGCGCCCCGAGCGGTGCGGCGAAGAGGTCCCGCGCCAGCGCTTCCTCCAGGAGGCGCGGAGCATCGCGCGCCTCTCCCACGAGGGGATCGTCCACGCCCACGACTTCGGAGAGGCGGGCGGTAGCTTTTTTTTCGTCATGGAGCTGGTCGACGGGGAGCCGCTGTCGAAGGGGTTGGCGCGCGAGGGCCCGATGCCGGAACGGCGCGTACTCGAGCTGGCGTTGCAGGTCGCGGAGGCCCTCGCCTACATTCATGCCCATGGGCTCGTGCACCGGGACATCAAGCCCGAGAATCTCGTCCTCACGGCGAGCGGACGGGTCAAGCTCCTCGACCTCGGCCTGGTCCGGTTGTCCGAGGGCTCGGCCGCGCTCACGGCCGCCGGGACCGCGGTCGGCACGCCGGCGTACATGTCTCCTGAGCAGATCCGGAACTCGTCCGAGGTCGACATCCGCTCCGACCTCTACTCGCTCGGTTCGACGCTCTATCACCTGCTCTCCGGGGCTGAACCCTTCCCTGCCGGCAGCATCGGCGAGGTCCTGGAAAAGGTCCTCTACGAGACGCCGGCGCCCCTGCGGGCGATGCGGGCCGACCTGGGGGCTTCAACGATCGGCCTCGTCGAGCGGCTCATGGCGAAAGAGCCCGCGGCCCGTTTCCAGTCCCCCGCCGAACTCGTCGTGGCGTGCCGGGCCTGCCTGGAAGGCCCGGCGGCCGCGGTTCGCGCGTCGTCCGACGGCCTCCCCGCGCCCGGCCCGGCGGTGCTCCGCCCGGCGCGCACGCCGCGGCCCGCGGCAACGCCCTCCCAGCCTTCAGCGCCGCCGCCCGAGCAGCCGCCCGCGCCGCCGCTCGCGTCAGGCGAACCCGGTCGCGCATCCCCCTCGCTGGTCGCCACCTCGACCTTGGCGAGGCCGGCGCCGGCGTCGCGGGAAGCCGGGAGGCCACTGCGGCTGCCCACGCCGGGTATTTCGGGGGCAAGGCCTGCCCCCGCTTCTTCGTCCTCGCGCGCGCCCGCATCGAGCCCCCTCGCCCTTTCCCGGCCGATGCCGGCCGCGGCCGCTACGCCCGCGTCTTCGCGCACCGTCCCCTCCACGGCGCTGCGCGTCGCTTCGCGCGCCTCCGGGTCCTCTCCCGCCACGGCGCCCTCCGCCGTTCCGCCCGCGTCGGCCCCCAGCCCCGGATCCGGCCCCGGTCGCGGATCCCTGCTCGCACTGGCCGTTGCGGCGGCGGTGCTCGCCGGCGTCCTCCTGAGGGTGTTCCTGCCCCCGGATCGCGGCGCCGAGGGCGATGCGCCCGTCGCACCCGCGGGCGCACCGAGCAGCACCGCATCTCTCACGCCCGCGCCAGTACCCGCCCTTACGGTCGCCCCAAACGCGCCCGATGCGCCCCACTCCGATCCCGCATCCGGCGCCCTCGCCGCCGCCACGCCCGTGGAGGGCACGGTGGAGACTCCCGCCAACGCACCGGTCGAGTCGCCGGCCGAAGCGCCCGCCCGGGAGCCGGTGGTCGCTCCCGCCCACGTGCGCGCCGCGCCGCCCGACGCGCAAGGCGCGAACGTCGACCCCGGACGAGGCCCGGCGCCCGCGGCCGAGCCCACCGGCCGACGGCCGGGCCCGGACCCCGCCCAACTCCCGCTCGACCGCTTGGCGAAAACTCTGCACGCGAAGCTCCAGCCCTTCCCCGACGGCCGCGTCGAGTTGATCTACGATTTCTCGAGCGCCCCTCAATACGAAGACTGGCTGTCGAGGGCGCGCGTCTCTCCGTTTGCGGAGCTTATGCGGCAAGAGCAGGCGCTTTTCGTCTCGCCGAATGCCGAGGCCGGGCTCCGCATCGTCCTGGGCGCGATGGACACGCTGGAGTTCGACGTGCGCCTGGTGGCGTTCCGGCAGGCGCGCAAGGGAGGCGGGGTGAAGCCGCGCGCGCCGTCCCTGGCGGGACTCGACTTCACCGTGGCCCTGCTGTCGCGCTCGGCCGGGGGCGCCTCGCCGGATGCGACGGTCCGGCTGGGCGCCACAAACGCGGAAGTCACGGCGGAGGTAATCGTCGGCGCGAGGACCGGGTCCTTCCGCGCCCCCCTTCGGGGCGAACGGCCGACGCTGCACGTCGCGTTGCAGGCCCAGCAGGGGGTCGTCGGCGTCGAGCTGAACGGCGTGCGCCTGGGCGAAGTGCCGACGACGATCGGGGCCGGGCCGCTTCGCGTCGCCTTCCGGTCCGCGAGCGTGGCGGTGATCGACTCGGTCCGGGTGCTGGGCCAGGTGGATCCCGGCTGGCTCTCCAGGCAGGCGCCCGGCGCAGCGGCGGAGGGAAAATAAGTGGAGCTAGCGCTCGACGAGCTGGCGGCCCGCATCGGCGCGCGCCTGGAGGGGGACCCGACGGTCACCGTGCGCGGCGTGGCGCCCATCGAGCTGGCCACGCCGTCCGACCTGGTGCTGGCGGAGAACGAGGAGCGGGTCCGGGAGGCGCTCAGGTCCCCGGCCGCCGCGCTCCTCGTCGGTGAAAAGGCCGCGTCCGGCCCGCGTCCGCTCCTGCGTTGCGGGGTGCCGCGCGCGGCCTTCGGGCGGGCGCTCGCCCTCTTTCATCCGGAGCGGCGACCGGAACCGGGCGTTCACCCGACCGCGGTCGTGGGCGCAGGCGTCGAACTCGGTCGTGACGTCGCGATCGGCCCGCACGCGGTGCTTGGGGCCGGTTGTCGCGTCGGGGACCGCACGTGGGTGGGGCCGAACTGCGTGATCGGCGACGGGTCGCGCCTTGGGGCCGACTGCCGTCTCCACCCGAACGTGACGGTCTATGAACGGGTCTCGCTCGGGGATCGGGTCATCCTGCACGCCGGGTGCGTGCTCGGCGCAGACGGGTACGGGTACGCGTTCGAGGCGGGCAGGCACGTGAAGATCCCGCAGGTGGGGCGCGTGGAAATCGGCGACGATGTGGAAATCGGGGCGAACACGACGATCGACCGGGCCACGCTCGGGACGACGCGCATCGGTCGCGGCACGAAGATCGACAACCTGGTCCAGGTGGCCCACAACGTGGAGGTCGGCGAAGGCTGCCTGCTCGTCGCGCAGGCGGGGATTTCCGGGAGCAGCCGGCTCGGGAATTTCGTGACGCTGGCGGGCCAAGTGGGGATCGGCGACCACGTCCGGATCGAGGACGGGGCGATCGTCGCGGGCCAGGCCGGCGTGGCGAGCGGGAAGCGCCTGGGCGCGGGGCAGTTGGTCTGGGGCACGCCCGCGCGACCGCTGGCGGACATCAAGCGGCGCGAGGGCGCGCTCGCGCGTCTGCCGCGCGTACTGGAACAGGTCCGCGACCTGGTCCGCCGCGTGAAGCGGCTCGAGGGGCATCACGAGTGACTTTGCGCCCGCGCAAGAATTACTTTACATTTTCGTGGATCGACCGATGCCTGGGGGCGCGGGCCTCCGGCCCGCGCAGCGCGGCCCAGAGGGCCGCGCCCCCAGGAGCCTCGAGGTCCGAATCTGCGCAGTTATTCTTGCGCGGGCGCTTTGCGAGCGAGGCTTCGGCGGGCCGGCGGGCCTCGGAGGGGAACTCCAAGAGCCAGGGACCAACCCCAATCGACTCCAACTCCGAACGCTAAGCCCAACGGCGCGTAGCGGGGCGAAGTTTGCACCGTGCCGGGCAGGCCGTTGACAGGCCGAGGTAGGGTGTGGATCCGACCACGCGACTTGGGGCCGTGTAGTGGCCACGGGCTACCCCCTGCACCTGCTCGCGTGCGGCCCGTAGGCATCGACTCCTCGATTTTCCCAGGAGCCTTGCCTGCCCGCGACGGGCCGCGCCATTCCTACGCGGGTTGTCCCGTCGGTGCAGGGCGGAAGCCCTGCACCACAAGGCCTCGAGGCCGTCTGAGGAAAACACTGGCAAATTCGCCCTACCCGGTCTTGAGCAGTTGCGGTTCCAGTTCGCAGGCGTCAAAAGGTTCATCCCACCTGGAAAAGGCTGGGCCTTGGCCGGGGGGATTCGGGATTCGGAATTTGGATCCCTACTGCGCAACTTCTGGAAGTCTCTTCCAGATATTCGCGAGGCCGGATTTTCGAAACCACAGATTTCCCAGGGCAGCCGCTGGCCGCAACCAAAGGGACGAGCCACCGAAGACGCCGAAAGACACCGAAAGACGAACCGCGAATTTCGCCAGTTTCGCGAATTTTCTATTGGGAATTCGTTGCCAAAAGAACAAGCTTCTGGGCTGTTGTGTCACAGATTTTTCTGGATTTCACAGATTACGAATCTGTGAAATCGCCGTTAATCTGTGAAATCTGTGGTTCCCTTTCGGTTTCGGGCGCGAGCCTGACTTGGGATTTGGGATTGCGTCACTCATGCCGCGTTTTCGCCTCGCCGGGCTGCACACGGACGTCGTGCGGCGACTCGTGCCCTTCCTGGAGGACGCCCACGCGGTCGCGGGCGACGGCCTCCTCTCCACCTACCTCTTCGGCAGCGCGATCACGCGCGACTACGCGCCGGGCCGCTCCGATCTCAACACGCTCTTCGTTTTCGACCGGCTCGACCGGCCGCTCGTGGGCAGGTTCTTCCGCACCTACTGGTCCTACGGCCGGTACCTGATCGCCCCTCCGATCCTCATGCCGCGGGACCACCTCCTCGCTTCGGTAGACGTCCTGCCCATGCAACTCCTCGACCTCAAGCTCGCCCACCACTGTCTGTACGGCGAGGATTTCCTGGCGAAGCTCCACGTGCGCCGGGAGCACCTCCGCCTCGAGTGCGAGCGGGAGGCGCGTCGCCTGTTTCTCGACATGCAGCGGCGGCTGATCGCGCATGGGGGCGATGCCACGGAGTTGCGCGAGGCGCTGCGACAGATTTCCCGCCGCTACCTGCCGCTCTTCCGCGCCATCCTGGTACTGCTCGGCAGGCGCATCCCCTCGACGCGGGCGGAGACCGTGCTGCGCGCCGGCGCGGACCTCGGCGTGGACGCCGGGCCGGTGCACCGCGCGGAGGAGCTGCTCGCGCACGGCGTCCGCGTGGACGTGGACGACCTTCGGGCGGTGTACGTCGACCTCTACGGCTTCGTGGAGGAGATCGCGACGCGCCTCGACGGTCTCGAGGCGCGCGAGGACTGATGGACACCCTCACCCACGGCCTCGTCGGCTACCTCCTGGCCCGGAGCGGCGCGGACGCGCGGCATGGACCCTCCGCGACCGCCGCCTGCTTGGTGGGCTCCGTGCTTCCCGACGCCGACTACGCGCTCTACGGTTGGAGCACCGAGGCGTACATGCGGCACCACCGGGGCTGGACCCACTGCCTCCCCGGCGGCGTCGTCCTCTCGCTTCTCGTCGGGCTCGCGGCCTCCCGTTTCGGACGCTCGAAGGGCTGCCTCGCGGCGCACCTCGGCCTGGCCTTCGCCGGCTACCTGAGCCACGCGTTCCTCGATCTCGTCACGTCCTACGGGACCGTCCTTTTTTTTCCCTTCACCGATCGCCGCTACTCGCTCGACTGGCTGTTCATCGTCGACGTCCCCTTCACCGCTGCGTGCGCGACCGCGGTCGTGCTCGTGCTCCGGCGACCGGCGGCGGCCACGTCCGCGGCAAGGGCCGGCCTCGTCGTCCTCGTCGCCTACCTTGCGCTGGCGGCCGGGTGCCGGCTCGCCGCGCAGGCGAGGCTCGACGACCTCGTGCGCGGCGAACAGCTTGTCGCCTCTCCCTGCGAGGCCATCCCTGCGGCGGCCGGCCCCTTCCGGTGGGTCGGCTATGCGGTCACCGAACGCCAGGTCCGGCGGTTCGAGTTTCTCCTGGGCGCCGGGACCGTCGCGCGGCGCGAATACGCGCGCGAGGTGCCGGCCGGGGACCCCGCTTTCCAATCGACCGCGGGCCTCGACGTCGTCCGCGCCTGGCTGTGGTTCGCGCGCTACCCGATCCGGCGCGTGCGGCGCGACGGCGACGAAACCCTGGTCGAGTACTTCGACGTGCGGTACGACCATTTCGAGGGGCGGTGGCCGTTCGTGCTTCGCATCCGGCTCGACCCGCGGGGGCGGACGCTCGGCCACGTGGTGCAGAACGACGTGTGGTAGTCGGAACGCCGGGAACAGCCCCGCCGACCTCGTAGACGGCGCTTTGCAGGCCCCGCGCGACCCTTTACAGCAACGGGAGCCCGTGGTACGATTCCCGCCCATGGACGACATCCTTTCATGCCCGTGCGGCCACGGTTTCATCCTGGACGGGGAGCTTCCGCCGGAAGGGATCGAGTGCCCCTCGTGCAGCCGGGTTCTCAGCAGGGGACGGCGCTTCGAACCCCCGCGCCCGGTCGCGCCGCCCCCTCCGCCCGCGCGACCCGTCGCCCCGCTCGCGCTCGTGCCCAATGCGCCGGCCCTGCGGCCCGCGGCCCCCGCTCCGCCCCCGCGCGCGACGACCCCCCCGCCCCCCCCGTCGCCGACCAAGCCCGCACCCGCGCCGGTCGCCGCCCCTGGCTCGCCTAGCGCCCGGCCCGTGACCAGCGTCCCCATGCCGCTGCCTTTTCCGACTCCCGCGAGCCTCGTGCCCGCGCCCAGTCCTCCGAGTGCGACCTCCACCCACGCGACCCCGCAACCCTCGCCTGCGACCCCCGCGCCCGTGTCGGCTCCGGCCCCGCCGGTCCCCGCCGGCATTCCGGCCGCGCCCGTGGCCGAAGCGGCCAAGCCGGCCGCACCGCCCGCGGCCGAGGGCCCGCGGCTGGATGCCGCGTCGCTCGACCTGCTCTTCGCCGAAGAGGACCTCCTTCTTCGCGAAATGGAGGGGGCCGCGCCGGCCGCGCCCACGCCCACGACGGAACCGCCGGTGCCCGTCCCTTCGGTCGCTCCGCCTGCCGTGCCCGCGTCCGCCGAGGCGACCTGGACGGCCCCTGCCGCGGCAACGGGCGGCACGGCCGAGCCGTCCTCCGAGGCCTCGCGTTCGACGACCCAGGCCGCGGCCACGCCCGTCGACTCGCCGCCCGCACCCGCGCCCACCGCAAGCCCCGATGCGGCCTCCGCGCCGGCGCCCGCCGCGAGCATGCCGAGCCCGCCGGTCGCCCCGACCCCGGCGCGCGCGTCGGAAGCGACCAGCGCACCCGCGGCGACCGGCACGCCGAGCCCGGTCGTTCGCCCGGGAAGGCGCTTCGCTGCCGTGCGTGTCGCGGTCGCGGCGGGCCTCGTCGCTGCGATCGTCCTCGGGACGGAGGGCGCGACCGCGCGTCGTGAACGGGACCGCCTCACCCGCATCCTCGTGAAGAAAGTGGAAGTGGCGGAAGAGCGGGCGGAGGCCGCGCGAAACCTCGGGCTCCAGAATGCCCTCGGCGCGCGCGAACACTATCAGGCGGCCCTGGCCGCTTCCGAGGCGATCCTCAAGCTGGACGACTCGCCCGGGAACAAGGCGATTGCCGATCAGCTCCAGCAACTCGCCGCGCGCCCTCTGCTGCAAGGCGTGCCGGCGACGGCCGAATTGGTCGGTCCGGCGATCGCCCCCTTCCAGGACGCCGACCTCCTGACCGGATTGGGTTCGACGCGGGCCCGGTCGATCGCGGGGCTCGTGGTGCGGGGGATGCCGCCCGAGGCCGTGGAGCGCGTGGCCGCTCCGCGCCTTGAAGACCTTGCCCGCGGATGCGCGGGGAGCCTGCCGGCGGACGAGGTCTTGAAGCTCTGCGGGGGGCGCGAGGAGGCCCTCCTGGCGGCTGGGATCGCCAAGTTGACGGCGGACGAGTTGCTGAGGGTCTTCGAAAAGCAGCAGCCGGCCCTCGCCGAGGCGTTGCGGTCGCGCGGCCTGCAGCCGAGTTCGACCCCGAAGAACCCGGGCGCCGGTCCGGGGGAGGGGCACTGATGGGCTACCACTTCGACTGCGGCTGCGGCTTCAGCGCGGAATTGCAGCTCGCCTTCCCGGCGTCGGCGCTGCATTGCCCTTCCTGCCACAAGGACCTGACGCGACGCGAGCCCGAGAGCGAGGTCACCTGGCCGTTCGCGATCGTGGACGTGGACGCGCCCGCCCATCCCCGTTCGCCGATCCCCAAGCGCAGTCCTACCGAGACGAAGGTGGTGGCGCGCAAGGCGGGCGCGCCGGGGCCGGCGGGGACCGGAGCGGTCGCCGGCTCCGTGGCTCCCGCGGTCGCGGTCGGCGCCGGCGGCCCGGGCTATGTGGGCGGCACCTCGGTCGCGCGCAAGGGGCCGCAGACCTCCGTGGTCCGGCGGCCGGGCGGGCCGGGGCCGCAGCCAGGAGCGGGCGGGACCTCGGTCCGCCCCCGACCCGTGGCCGGGGGCGCCGCGTCGGGGACTGCCCCCGCGCTTTCGGGCGACCTGCTGATCGGGCCGGATCCGACGCTGCTCTTGATGGGGGCCGCGGCCCCGCCGGCCTCCGGGCCTTCGCCTGGAGCGACCGGCCCGGTTTTGCTTTCGGAATCCGGCGGGTTCGAGCCGGATCCGACGCTCTATCTGTCGGGTACGGCGGGCGGTGGCGCGACGCCGGCGGCGGGGACCGGCAAGCCGTCGGCGCCCACGACCGGGTGGGACGAAGACGAGCTGCTTCTCGCCGGGAGCGGGAGCCGGGGCGGGAAGGCCGGGGCGGGGGGAGGCGGCGCGGAAGAGGAGATCGTGCTGGTCGGCATCGGCGGAGCCAAGGCCGGGGCGGGGACGCCCGTCGGCCGGGCCGCGGGGGCAGCGGCGGGCCCGGGGACGAAGTCGGACGCGGGGTCGCTTGCGTCGGGTGCCTCAGCGAAAGAGACCGCCTCGAGGGGCGCGTCCTTGAGCGCGGCGGTAACGGCATCGACCCGTCCGACGCCCCTGGCCTCGGCGGCACCGGCGCCGGCCCGGGCCGCGGAGACGCCCCCCGCCGGCGACTCGGACGAGCTTGTCCTCGGCGGGACCGCGGCGCCGCGACCCCTAAAGCCCACTCTGTCGAAGGCGGCCGTGGTCGAGAGGTGTGTTTTGGCGTGCCTGGTGCTGGCGGCCGCGGGGCTTGCGATCCAGCTTGTGCGGGACCATGCCCGGAGGGACTACCTGCGCGCCCTGCTCGAAGAGCAGGACGGCGTGGAGCGGTTGCGCACGGCGGCGCTGCAGCGGTTCCGAGCCGGGGACTTGGAAGGCGGGACGGAGCAGCTTGCGCAGGCGAAGCGACAGGCGATCGAGGCCCGCGGCATCCGTTCCGGGGAGCGGCTCTTCGAGGTCCTGGTCGGCGACCTGCAGCGGACGCCGGACCGACCGTTGCTCCCGGCGGCCTCGATCGCGCCCGCTTGTCTCCCCCATCTGTTGCGGGAGACGCCGGACGGCGAGTTGGCGAGGTGCCTCGCGGGGGAGCGCGCCGCGACCTTCGTGTCCGCCTGCCTCGCGGACCTGGGACCCAACGACGCCGCGTCGCTTTTGGGTGAGAAGGGCCCTGCCGCCGTGCTTGCCCTGTTGGCGTCGGCGACCGCGGAGCGTCGGGATGGCATCCTGGGGCTCGTCCTGCCCACGGCTCTGCGCGACCGGCTCCAGTCCTGGTCCGCGGAACAAGTGCTGGAGGCGGCGCACGCGCGACAACAGGACTTGGCGGATCGCTTGCTGCGGGAGACGAAATGAGCGAGAAGGAACGGCTGCAGAAAGTTCTGGCGCGAGCGGGGCTGGGTTCGCGACGCGAGTGCGAGGAGGTGATCCTTGCCGGTCGCGTCTCGGTGAACGGCCGGCCCGTGCGGGAGCTGGGCGTGAAGGTGGACGCCGAGCACGACCGGGTCGTGTGCGACGGGGAGGCGTTGCGGGCCGAGCGTCTGGTCTACTTCGTCGTGAACAAGCCGCGCGGCATGATCTGCTCGAACTCCAAGGTCGGGGGACGGCTCCGGGTGGTCGACCTCCTGCGGCACGTGAACGAGCGCTTGTACACGGTCGGCCGCTTGGACATGGACTCGGAAGGGCTGCTCATCGTCACCAACGACGGAGAGCTGTGCAACCTGCTCACCCATCCCCGGTACGGCGTGCCCAAGACGTACCTGGTAAAGGTCCGTGGCCTGCTCGAGGGGCCCGCCCTGCAAAAGATCCAGCAGGGGGTGTGGCTCTCCGAGGGGAAGACCGCCCCCGCGCGCGTGCGGATCCTGAAGCGAACGCGGCAGTGCACGTCCGCCGAAGTGACGCTGCTCGAGGGGAAGAACCGCGAGGTGCGCAGGGTATTCGCCCGCGTGGGGCATCCGGTGTCGTACTTGAAGCGGGTCAAGGTCGGCGACCTCGCGATCGGGGACCTGCGCCCCGGGCATTCGCAGTCGATCTCGCGCGACGCGCTCCTGGCCGCGGTCGGGGCCGCCATGGAGGTCGGCTACCTGCGCGCGCGCCGCGAACCCGCGCGCGGACGAGGCGCGTCCTCGCCCGCGCATGGCAGGGGTGCGCCCCCGCGCGGCGGCCCGCGGAAGGGGGGAGACCCGCGGAAGAGAGGGACGCCGCCTCCGGGCACGCGCCGGCCCGCGGCCACGGCAGGGCGGGAGGAGGAGGCTGGGGGCGAGGAGGAGTAGGTGGAGATGGCTTGAGACCGCTGTAGCCGGGTCCCAGGGCAGTCGAGCTCTCCCCCCTGAGAAGAGTGATTGCCTGCGAGGAAATTGACTGATTTTTTTTTACCGCAGAGACGCAGAGACGCTGAGGATTTTCAATCCACGAAGACTTCTCCGCGCCTCTGCGCCTCTGTGTTACGTCCTTCGGCCGATTTTGTGGCGCCGCCGTCCACTTGCGCGCCTTCGTCGCCCGTTTTCTGTTGCGGCGCCGCTGCCCACTTGCGCACATCTCAAGGAGCCCGTGCATGCGCTCGTACCGTCCGTTCCTCCTGGTCGCCTCCATCCTCGCGGCCTGCGCAGCCGCGCTCGTCGTGGGCCCGGGGCGCGTCGCCGCCGATTCCACCCCCGCCGCCGCCCTGGCGAAAGGCGTGGTGCGCGAGACCCTCCCGAACGGCCTCCGGATCGCCCTCAAGGAACGCCACGCGTGTCCGGTCGTCACCACCCTCATCGAGTACCATGTCGGCTCCGTCGATGAGGTGGCCGGGCGCACAGGCCTCTCCCACTACCTCGAGCACATGCTGTTCAAGGGGACCGATCGCTACAAGCGCGGCGACATCGACCTCCTCACGATGAAGAACGGCGGCAGCAACAACGCCTTCACCACCGAGGACGCGACCGGCTACCACTTCGATTTCGCCTCCGACCGCTGGGAAATCGCCCTGGAGATCGAGGCGAACCGCATGCGGAACTGCACCTTCGACGCCCGCGAAGTGGACGCCGAACGGAACGTCGTCATCGAAGAACTGAAGCAGGACCTGGACGCGCCGACCGGCCTCCTGGACATCAAGTTCGGCGAGACCATGTTCACCGCGCATCCCTACCGCTTCCCGATCATCGGCTACGAAGCGGACCTGAAGAAGGAAGGGCGCGACGAGTTTTACGGGCACTACAACAAGTACTACGTCCCGAACAACGCCGTCCTCGTCATCGTCGGCGACGTCGACGCGG
The DNA here is from genome assembly GCA_016197205.1 of Planctomycetota bacterium. Taxonomy (GTDB): domain Bacteria; phylum Planctomycetota; class MHYJ01; order WSZJ01; family JACPWG01; genus JACPWG01. The sequence continues at coordinate 99,770 of JACPWG010000111.1, read as the reverse complement.
CGAAGGTGCTGCCGAAAGTACGGGACCTCTTCGGAAAGATCCCGCGGGGGCCGGAGATCGTCCGGTCGGTGACCCCGGAGCCGCCGCAGACCGCCGAGCGCCGCTTCACGCTCCAGCACGGCACCACCAACGACTACTTCCGGGTGGGGTTCCACACGTGCAAGATCGGGGACCCGGAAGACTACGCCCTCGACATCATCAACGCCGTCCTCACGGCGGGCAGGAGCTCGCGGCTGCACCGGAAGCTCGTCGAGGAGGAGAAGCTCGCGGCGAGCGTGGAGTCGTCGAACGACATCGGGCAGTACCCGAAGGGCTTCTTCGTGGACGTGGACGTGAACCCGGGGAAGGACCGCGACCGGGTGGAGAAGCTCGTGCTCGACGAGCTGGCCAAGCTGGCGAGCGAGCCGGTCACGGACCGGGAGATGGAGAAGGCGAAGAACGGCATCGAGGCCGCGACGCTTTTCGGGCGGGAGACGACGAACGCGCTCGCGACCGACCTCGCGCTGCACGAGGTGCTCGGCAACACGGACTACATGGAGAAGTACGCCGAGCGGATCCGGGCGGTGACGAAGGAGCACGTGCTCGCCACGGCGAAGAAGTACTTCACGAAGGAAAACCGGACCGTCGGGTGGTGCCTGGCGGAGAAGGACGAGGAGGAGGGGAAGGGGGAGTCGAATGCGCCGACGGGGTCCGGGAAGGGGGGGAGCGGCGCGGAAACGCCGCCCAAGGGGGACCATCGCGCGGCCCCGGGTGCGCGCCCGTGGGTCGGCTTGCGTCGCGGACGCGCCGCCTTCCGTTCGATGCCCGGCGTGAGCCCGGCGGGTCCGGGACCCGGGGCGCCGCCCGTGCAGCCGCCCGCCCCGCCCGTGCAGCCGGCGGCGCCGCCTGCTCAGCCGCCCGCCGCGGGGTTGGCGCCCACGCCGAAGGCGCCGCCGCCTTTCAGCCTGGGGGAGATCCGGCGCGTCGTTCTCGACAACGGCCTGACCCTGCTGCTGCGGCCGAATCACGACCTGCCGCTCGTCAGCCTTGCGGCCTTCGTGAACGCGGGTGCGCTCTACGAGCCGGAGGAAAAGGCCGGGCTGTCCAGCCTCCTGGGGCAGTGCCTGTCCGAAGGCGCGGGTCGCCGCACCGGCCCGGAGCTCGCGGAGGCCATCGAGTTCGTCGGCGGGGGGCTCGCGACCTCGGGGACCGGGGTCGCTGCGAAGGTCCTTTCGCGCGACCTCGACCTCGCGCTCGAGCTGGTCTCGGACGTGCTCCAAAACGCGACCTTCCCGCCCGAGGCCCTCGAGAAGGAACGGGCGAAGGCGCTCGTGGCCATCAAGACGCAGGAGGACGAACCGGAGACCGTCGCCGCGAAGCTCTTGAACGAGTTCATCTACAAAGGCCATCCCGCCCACCGCTCGGCGATGGGCACGGAGGACACGGTCAAGGCGTTGACTCGGGACGACCTTCTGGCGCACTATCGGGCCTTCTTCCGGCCCAACAACACGACGCTCGCCATCTCGGGCGACTTCGACAGCGGCCGGATGGTCGAGGCGGTGACCGCGCGCTTCAAAGGCTGGGAGAAGGCGCCCATCGCGCGTCCCGAGCTGCCCGCGCTGACCCGGGGCAAGAAGGCGCAGCGGCGCTACCTCACGATGGACACGGAGCAGGCCGTGGTCCTGCTCGGCCACCTCGGGATCCGGCGGAACAACCCGGACTTCCCCGCGCTGCGCGTGATGGACTACGTCCTCGGGACCGGGACGGGCTTCACCGACAGATTGTCCAAGCGCCTCCGGGACGAGCTGGGTCTCGCGTACACGGTTCGGGCGAACATCACCGACACGGCGGGACTGGAGCCCGGGATCTTCGAGGCGTCGATCGGCACGCAGGCGAAGAACGTGAAGAAGGCGATCCGGGAGATGCGCAAGGTGTTCCGGGGGATCCTGACCACCGCGCCCACGGAGGAGGAGGTGGCGAACGCGCGTGACTACTTGACCGGGAGCTACGTGACCGAGTTCGAGACGAACGACCTGGTCGTCGCGCACCTGCTCGAGGTGGAGCGCTATGGTCTCGGCGCGGATTACTTCAACAAGTATTTGAAGGAGATCGCGGCGGTCACCAGCGCGGACGTGAAGCGGGTCGCGGCGACCTACCTGGACCCGCGCGCGCTCCACCTCGTGGCGGCGGGGCGGATCGACGAGGACGGGGACGAGGTCTCCGTCGAGGGGGAGGAAGACGGCTCCCCGGAAGGCGACGGTGAAGACGCGGACGCCAAGGGAGAGGGGGTGGGAGAGAAAAAGGACGCCGGGAAGGGCGCCGAGGCGCCGAAGGGCGCGGGCGGCGCGGGCGGGGAGGGGGGGAAGTGAGCAAGTTCGGCATGGCTCGAATCCGCGTCGCGCGGGTCGATCGCCCAGCTTGGGTAGGGGCACGGCGCTGCCGTGCCCACGAAGCGAGTCCTCGTGGTCGGCCGTGCGCAAGGTCGGCGGCAGCTTGAGCCCCGCCCAAACCGCCGTTGCCGCCGCGCGAGGTGGAGCGCGGCTTCCCGCGACGCGGGCACTGCACCGCCGTGCCCCCACGGAAACGGGCCCATGGCGCAGTGCAACAACAAGCCGAAGTGAAGCTAAAATCGATCTCTACGTCCGTTGCCAGAGATGATCGCCGGTAGAGGACGGTGGACTCAGCGCCCGGCCTCTGCGTCTCCGCGTCTCTGTGTAAAAGTCTCGCGTTCGACCCACACGGCCGGGCCGAATTTCAAATTTCAAATTTCGCCCGCGTCTAGCTGGGACGCGGAGCCATGATCCAGCCATTTGCCGCCGTCGGTCGAGTTTACCCTCAGTTCGGGTTGTTGAAGTGCAATCCGGAATTGAGGCATGGTTCAAACCGGCCGCAAAACGGGGGACACGATCCTGAATTCCAGAAACGTCCTCGAATGCTCGTGAGCTCTTTCCGGAATTCAGGTCATGTTCCCGTTTTGCTCCCCTTGAGCGGGCGAAGGTTGTTACCCCGGATTGAACCACGCCGGGTTTGAGCACTGCCGGACAGTCGGTGACGGCCCGCGGACCGGCAGGCCGAGGACCCGCGCACGCCAGGCCACCCATGCTTGCAGGTCGACCAGGGCCAGGGGGGGCCGCGCGGCGACCGCACGACGACCGAGAGGAGACCGGATGCGATCAGCGATTCTGGTGACCACCCGGCGGGCCGGGATCTTGGAATGCGAATTTCGCGGCAGCTACGTGGTGGTGCGGCGCGGGAAGGCGGTGCGGCATCGAGGAGATCCCGCGCGGCTGACGTATTTCCGGTCGGCCGCGAAGCCGTTCCAGGCGCTGGCCTGCTTCGAGGCCGGGGCGCCGCTCGCGTACGGGCTCTCGCTCGCCGAGTTGGCGCTCATGGCGGGGTCGCACACGGGGGAGCCCATGCACGTGGAGGCGGCGAGGTCGATCCTGCGCAAGGCGGGGCTCTCGGCCGAGGCGCTCCAGTGCGGCGTGCATCCGCCGCTCTCGGAGGCGGCGCACGTCGCCCTGCTCGTGTCGGGCGGGCGGCCGAGCCTGCTGCACAACAACTGCTCCGGGAAGCACGCGGGGATGCTGGCGGGCTGTCGTTGCCTGGGGCTGCCGCTCGAGACGTACCTTGCCCCCGAGCATCCGTACCAGCAGAGCGTGCTGCGCCAAATCGCGGAGGCGTGCGGGCTGTCGGTGCGGAGCGTGGCGGTGGGGATCGACGGGTGCAGCGCGCCGAACTACGCGGTCCCGCTGGACCGGGTGGCGAGGTCGTACGCGTCGCTGGCCGCGGAAGCGGAAATGCCGGCGGGCGAAGCGGCGGCGGGCGCGGCGCATGCGCCCTTGGCCGCACCGCCCGCGGCATCGGAAGTCGGGGCGGGCGCGGGTGCCGCATCGGGTGCACGGCCGCGGACGTCCCGGACCTCCCGAACGGGTGGCTCCACGCGTCACGTGCGCGCAGCGACGGCCGCGGCCGGGGTGGATGCGGAGCCCGCGCCCCGGACGGAGGCTGCACTCCCGGGCGGTTCGCCGCTCGCCACCATGGCCCGGGCCATGCAGACCCATCCGGAGATGGTGGAGGGGCCGCATCGTTTCACGACCGACCTGATCCGCGCGACGCACGGTCGGGTCATCGCGAAGGTCGGCGCGGAGGGGCTCTTCTGCGTCGGCGTGGTGGGGGAGGAGCTGGGGCTGGCGCTCAAGTTCGACGACGGCAGCGCGCGCTTCACCCCGCACGTGACGCTCGCGGTGCTCGAGCGTCTGGGCTGCCTGCGCGCAGCCGAACGGGAAGCGCTCTCGCGGTACGCGGGGCTGTCGCTCCGCAATCATCGGGGGATCACGGTCGGCGAGGTCGTGGTGCGGGTGTAGAGGCGCGGCCGAAGGAGGCCGCGGGACCGCTCGCTCACGCTCGCGGTTCGATACGGCGCGGTTACCGCGCCTTCGACAGCGCGGCAAGCTCTCGCTTTGCCGCCGACTCGGCGTCCGTGCCGCGGTAGTTGCGGACGATGGCGTCGAGGGCCTTGCGTGCCCCCGGCGCGTCCCCCGACGAGGCCTTCGCGCTCGCGGCCGTGACCTGCTCCAGGCCCGCCTGCGTCAGCTCGTCCACCGCGTGCCGGGCCCGCTCCCGAGGGTTCCCGCCCACTCCCGTCGTCGCCTTCGTGATCGCGAGGTACGCGCGCAGGGCCGCGTCCAGCCGGCCTTTCGCGCGGTCGCCGTCGGCCCGGTCGAGCAGCGCCGCGGCCGCCCGCACGGATTCCGGGGCCACGCGCGGCGCCGCCGACTTGTAGGTCCGCTTCTCCTGCGGCACGCCGGCGTTTTCCTTCACCTCGAAGAACGCGGCCGGGATCGACTTCATCGTCGGCGCGTCCCACACCACGAAATGCAAGTGGTGCATGTCGCCGGAGGACGCGAGCAGCTCGCCCGCCTCCACGAAGTCCCCGACCTGGACCTTCGCGGAGCCCGTCTTGAGGTGCGCGTACACCCCGTAGGTGCGATCTTCGTGGAGGACGCGAATCGTGTTTTCCTTGTCCCCCTCCTTGCCTCCCTTGTCGTCGACATGGACGACCTTGCCCGCCCGCGCCGTGGTCACCGGTTCGCCGAGGTTCATGCCGAAGTCCCAGGCGTAGTTGTTCTGCTGGCCGCTCAGATGTGTGGCCTTCCCGAAATTTCCCTGGTAGCACGGATGCGGCACGCTGCCGGGCCAGGGCAGGCAATAGAGGGGCTTCGGGGGCGTGGTCGGCGCGCTCTCCGCGGTCGCGGTCCCCGCCGCCGGTGCCGCGCCGGCGTTCCCCTTTCCGTCCGTACCCGACCGCTCCCCGGCGACGGCGATGCCGCCGAACAGTCCGAGGAGGAGTGCCGCCAGCCCCAAGGAGATCCGCTTCCTTCCCGCTCGTTCCTCGCTCGCGCCGGCCGGCAGCCTTTCCATATTTCTCCTCCTTCGAGAACGTCAAATGCTCTCTGGAGGAGCACCATTACAAAGCTCGTGCCGCCGAAAGTGTAAGGGCGGGCATGCGCCACCCTGTTTTAGCCATAATATGCAATTCCATATTGAGTTGCGTTTATAGTTGAATGGATGGCTCGCGCGGGTGGCAGGGGGAGGGCGTGTCGCTTCTGAAAAGCATGGCTTACAGGAGCGACAGACCCGGTAAGGTTCAGTTTACGTGGCGGGGAGGCGAGCTTGCAGGGGGGTGAGAGGCAGAGGGGGGCGGTTGGGTCGGGGCGGTGTTCAGGGCTTGCGCATCCCCTTGGCCTCGTCGATGAGGGCAGGGACGGTGTAGTTTTGGATGATGCGGTCAAGGGTCTCGTAGGCCGCCTTCTTCTCCGCGGCGGACCCCTTCAGGAGCGTGGTTTGGATTTTTTTCCGCTCTTTTTCCCACGTGCCCTTCTGTTCGGTTTCCATGTTCTTGCGCCAGTTCTCCAACCGGGTGGTGTAGGCGGGCAGGCCGCCGAGAAAGTCGACTTCGTTGACCTTCTGCATGGCCTCCTTGTATTTCCCGAACATCTGGGGCGCCACGCCGAACGCGCCGGTCCCCGGCCGTGCGCCCGGCAAGGGCGTGGCGGTCATGACCCCGGTCCCCGAGCCCGGCATGGCGCCGGGCAGGGTGCCAGGAGGCGCGTACCCCGAGGCGCGTACGCCCGTGGTCGCGCCCGGGGGCAGGAGTCCGCTGCCCGGAGCCGCCATGCTGGGGGCGAGCCCGGAGGTTTGGCCCGGCGTCGTGAGCGGCAGCGGCGTGCTGGTCCCCGCTCCGCTCGGCTGCGACAGCATGGGGGAAGAGCCCGGGTTGGGGGGGGGAAGCGTATAAAGGCCGCTGCCGGGCGCCGGCCGTCCGACCTCGGAGGCCATGACCAGTCCGACCGCCGAGTGCTCGATCGACTCGAGGTCTCGGACCATTTCGTCCGCGGTCTGATATCGCTGCTCGAGCTTTTTCGCGAGCGCGCGCTGCATGACACGGGAGACCGACTCGGGCAGTTCGGGCACCAAGGTCCGGATCTCCGGGATCGGATCCCGCATGTGCTTCATGAGGATCGCCATGGTCCCCTCGCCGGTGAAGGGCCACGCGCCGGTGAGGAGGTGGAAATAGGTGACGCCCATCGAGTAGATGTCGGCGCGACCGTCCACCTTCCTGCCCTCGCACTGCTCGGGGGCCATGTAGTAGGGAGTGCCGAGGACCTGCCCGGCCATCGACACCTGGCTCTCCCCCTCGGCCGCGCGTGCGAGCCCGAAGTCGGTCACCTTGACCACCCCGTCCTTGGTGATCATGATGTTGTCGGGCTTGATGTCCCGATGGATGATGCCCTTCTTGTGCGCGGCGTCCAGGGCCTTCGTGGCGTCCTTCACCATGCGGGTGGCCTCCAGGAGCGGCAGCCGGCGACGCTGCCGCACCATGTCCTCCAGGCTTTGCCCGTCGATGAACTGCATGATGAGGAAGTACTTGTCCCCTTCCTTCCCCACGTTGAAGACCTGGACGATGTTCGGGTGCTCCACCTTCGCGGCGGTCCGCGCCTCGCGCATGAACCGCTCGGTGTACTGTTTGTCGTTGGCCATGGCGGGGGAGAGGAGCTTGACCGCGACATCCTTGTCAAGCGCTTCATGATGCCCCAGGAAGACCGCCCCCATTCCGCCCGCGCCTAGCTCCTTCTTGATTTTCACGCCCCCGAGGGTCATCCCGATCATGGGATTCAACTCGGTCCGGACCGACTTCGTGGGGCCCGAGAGGTCGATCGTGTCGGTCGCCTCGATGCCGCACCCGGGGGGGATGTCCTTCTGGAGGACGCAGCCGCACTTCTTGCACGCCACCTTCTTCCCCGACTGGTAGCCGATGACGTTGACGCGCACGTTGCACTCGGGGCAGTGCATCAGGGCCTTGCCCTGCGCGACCAGAATGATTTGCGCCTGTTCGGTGGTGAGGTAGCCCTTCTCGACCAGGAGCACGCCCGTCTGTTTCAACTTCCCTTGGCGTGCCTGTTCGTCGCGCAGCTTCATGACCTCGTCGAGCTGCTGCGCCGTGATCCACTTTCGCTGAAGGGCGATGCTCCCAAACAGGTTCTCGGAATTGGCGGACATCAAAACCTCGAGGGAGGAGAGCGGACTCGGAAGCGCGGCGGCACGACCCGGCATTATAGTCCCCACGCTTCGGGAGAATCAACAGTTTTCAGGGGCGGTTCGGGCGGCGAGGGAAACGCGCGGCCGCCGGCGCCGTCTAGGGTGAAGACCTGAGTACCGCCCCACAGAATGGGGTGATCCCTTTCCTCGGCGATTTCGGCCGCCTGCTTCCCCCCTTCGCGCTGCGGCGCTTCGGGGCGCAGGCCGTTGCGTTCGCTCGACGTCGTTCTCCGTTACTACGCCTCGCTCGCGCGCCTCGCGGGCGGCCGAACTTGCCTTCGGCCAGGAGTCACCGACTTTCGTGGAGCGGTACGGAGCCTGGGGCCCGCGCGGGCGGTCCGCGGGCGATTGACAGGGCTCGCGCGCGGACCTATACTACCGGCCCGTTGACGAAGTCCGGCCCCGGACCCCGGGGGCGGCGGGCCGGCCGGGGCCGCGAGCCCCGCCGCCTGCATGGCCCTCCCCCTCGCGCCCCTTTTTCGCCCGCGAGCAGGTGCATGACGTTCGAGCCGGAGGCCGGGACCAGCCCGGCAGAGCTCCCCAAATGGACCGCGTTGCGGACGGTCGGGCTGGGGACCTTCATGGGGAGCCTCGACACCGGGATCATGCACGTCGTCAATCCGACGCTGCAACAGGCGTTGGACCGCCCGCTCGGCACCATCCAGTGGGTCTCGACGGCCTACCTCGTCGCGCTCGGAGGGCTGCTGCTTGCCGGCGGCAGCCTTGCGGACCTGGTGGGCCGGCGGCTCCCCTACACGCTCGGCTTCGCCATCTTCACCGTCGGCTCCGCCCTCTGCGGCCTCGCCGTGACGGCCGAGCAGCTCATCGCCTTCCGCGTCGTGCAGGGGATCGGGGCCGCGCTGCTTTTTTCGAGCGGGCCGGCGATCCTGACGCAGGCCTTTCCGGCGACGGAACGGGGAAAGGCCCTCGGTCTCGTGGGGTCGGTGGTCGGACTCGGGGTCCTGCTCGGCCCACCTCTCGGAGGCTTCCTCTGCGATCGTGTCGGGTGGAGGTCCATCTTCTATCTGAACGTCCCGATCGGGATCGTGGGGTCGATCCACGCCTGGCGCGTCTTGCGCGCGAGCGCGCCGGGGACGGGCCGGTGGCGGGATTTCGACCTGTCGGGCGCACTCTGCCTCGGCGCCGGGCTGGTCCTCCTGCTCCTGGGGCTCGACGCGGCGGGCTCGCGGCTCGCGGCCGTGCACGCGACTTCGAGCGGCCCGATGTCCGCTGCGCTCGCCGCCTCCGCGCTGCTCCTCGCCGCCTTCCCGTTCGTAGAGGCCCGCGCCCGAACCCCTCTCCTGCGGCTCGGCCTTTTCCGGAGTCGAGCGTTCACCTTGGCTGCCGCGAGCACGCTTCTCGCCTACGTCGCGGTTTTCGCCGTCCTGTTCCTTGTCCCGAACTTCCTGCGGACCCTGCTCCGGGCTACCGACGCGCGGATCGGACTCCTGCTGGCGCTCCTGCCGCTCGCCATGGGCGGGCTGACGCCGGTCGCGGGCGCTCTCTCCGACCGCATCGGCAGCCGTCTGCTCTCCTCGCTCGGCATGGCGCTCGCCACGTGCACGCTTCTTTTCCTTGCCGGCTTGGGCACCGGGACGGGGTCCGCTCCCTTCGGCGCAGCCTTCACCGCCCTGGGCGTGGCCATGGCGCTCTTCCAGCCCGCCACGTCCAGCGCGCTCCTCGGCACCGTGCCGCGTGAACACCTCGGCGTGGCGGCGGGCACGCTCGCGACCCTGCGGAGCCTCGGCATGGCCCTCGGCATCGCCCTCCCGGTGGCGATCTTCGGGGCTTCGTTCGCGCGGCTGTGCCCGGGCGTGAATCCGACCGAGGCTGCCGGGGGCGGCGCACACCCCATCGAGTTCCTCGCCGCGTGGCGGACGACCTTCCTCGCGATCGCAGCCGTCTCCGCGGTCGGCATCGCGACGTCCGCCTGCGGGGGGGCGCGGACGGGTCCGAGCAAGGTCGGGAGCGCGGTCGAGGTTGGCGCGGGCACGAGGACGGGCGGCGAGGCTGGAGCCGACGTGGGCGGCGAACCGGGGGGCGCAACGTGAATCTGGCGATGCTCGCGGGACTGCCGCTCGCCCTCGCGTGGTCGGTCGTCCTGGCGGTCTCGGGCGGGGCATGCGCGGGCTGGACGACGTTCGCGCTCGCGGCGGGTACGCTCGCGTGGCTGGGACTGCTTGCGTTCGGCGCCGTGCATCCGGCGGCCGGTGTTTTCGGCCGGGTGGTCTGGCGAGGGGACGGCGGCCGAGCCGTCGTGGCGTTGACTTTCGACGACGGCCCGAACGAGCCCTGCACCTCCCGACTGCTGGACGTGCTTCGGGCGGAAGGGGTGCGGGCGACCTTCTTCCTGGTCGGTGCGAATGCCGAGAGCCACCCGGACGTGGTGCGGCGGATCGCGGCCGAAGGTCACTCGATCGGGAACCACTCCTACAATCACCGGGCGCTGATCGCCTGCTCGCGCGCGGCGCTGGCGGAGGAGCTGGACCGGACGCAGGCCGCGCTCACGCGGATCTCGGGGCGGGCGCCGGAGCTTTTCCGCCCCCCGTTCGGCTTTCGCGACCCGCGCGTGCTCGCGGCGGCCCGGGCGCGCGGCCTGACGACCGTACAATGGTCGGTGGTCGCGTGGGACTGGCGGCGGCCGGGCGCGGAGCGGATCGCGGACGCGGTGCTGCGGGGGGCGGGCCCGGGCTCGATCGTCCTCCTGCACGATGGGAGCGAGACCGAGCGCGGGGCCGACCGGGAACAGACGGTCGAAGCCGTGCGACGGCTCGTCCCCGCCCTGCGCGGCCGGGGGCTCTCGTTCGTCACGGTCGACGAGCTGCTGGCAGCGGATCCCTAGTGGGGCTTCAACATCGATCCTGTGGGTGCGTCGCGGATGCAAAGGTTCAAGGCTCAATCCCTACGGCTCGGTTTTTTTCGAGTGCCGCCGCCGCGCTCCGCATGCGCTCGACGACCGTGCAGAGGGTCGCGATGCGGAGGCCGCCGCGACCTGGGGCCCATGGCACGCGCGGCGCCAGCTCGAGTCGCGCGGCGAAGTCCTCGAGGCCGCCGGACCGGCGCTGCAGGAAATCGTTCGCGGCCGGACGGACGTCGAGCCACGCCGCCGGGCGCGGCAGCCCGTCGAGCGCCAGCACGTCGAACGGATACACTCCCCACGTGCAGAAGAGGTCGCCGGGGCGGGTGAAGGCGTGCCAGCGGGCGACGAACGAGGGCCAGGGTTCGCCGTTCGCCAGGCGCTCCGCCGGCAGCTCGAGGTGCAGGGGCGTCACGCCCGCCAGCGGCCGGCGCGGCGCGACGATCGCTTCGAACGACTCCCCGGTCGAGAGCCGGCGCGCGAGCCATTGCACGATCTCCGGCGGTTGCGAATCCGGCAGACCCTGAGGGCCGACGTTGGCTTCGCCGTGGACGCAGACCACGTCGCGAGCGGGATCCCGGAGCCGCGCCGCCACCTTCGGCGGCCGAGGGGCGCGCGGGCGCCGCAGTTTCGCGCGCGTCCGCCAGCCCTGGAGGGTGCGCGCGAAATGGAGTTGCTGCTCGACCATCGCGTCGAAGGGGCGCAGGAGCGCGGCGAAGCGCTCGGGGTCCCCTTCCAACGCGCCCAGGACGTGGGCGAGGGCCTCGATCGTCGCGACATAGTCGGGCGCGGGCTCGCGGCGGATCCGGTACGCGCTGGGCCGCGGCGGCGTGAAGCGAAGCTGGGGGAGGCGGGCGAGCGAGGGGTTGCGGGTGAGGAGCCGGCGTACCTGCCGCCACGTCCCGTCCACCACGATCAACGTAAGCGGCCGTTCGAGCCTCGCCTCGGCAAGCTCCAGGGCCTTCGGTCCGGGATAGAGCAGGTAGGGTGAACACCTGAGTGCTGCCTGGACGACGGGGTCGTCCTGGAAGTCCATGCCGATCCGCAACTCGGCGCCCGGCAGACAGAGACGCGCGATGCGCGCCGTGCCGATGGGGACGCGCGCCTCGCGCGGAACCTGGAGGATCAGGACCCGCGTGGCCGACTGCAGTGGGGTGAGGTGCGCGCAGTAGCAGACGCTCCCCGGGCGGCGACAACGCGGGCAGATCGAACGGGCTAGCTCCATCCGGCTCCTCGGGCGCTCGACCCGGAGAAGGTCTCCACCGGCCGGGCACTGTAGCCGCTCAGCCCGGTTGCGTCAAGCCCCTGTCGGACCCGGGAGGCGGCCGCGTCCGCTTCCGGCGATCCCCACGAGACCTCGCCGGGCGGGGGGGGGAGGGGGGAGGGCGGAGCAGCGGCGGCTCCGGGAACGGACCCATGGGGCAGCCCTTCCGGACCCGACGGTGCAGGGCGGAAGCCCTGCACCACAAGGGCTACCGGCCGGCGGAAAGTAGCTGTGGGAAGTTCGGGCATGGTTCAAAAGCCGGCGTTTCCAGGTAACACTCCGACTTTAGCCTTCGGCACCGTCGTTCAGGAGGAGGGTCCGCCCGCTTCCGGCCGCAGCACGTCCGTGCCCTTCTCGCTGCCGGCCGGCACTTCGCCGCCCGCGTTACCCGCCCCGCCGCCCGCGCCCGCGACCGCAGCGGCCCGTTCGCCGCCGGCGCCGGCCTGGCGCGGGAGGTGGACCACGAACGTCGTCCCCTCCCCTTCCACGCTCGAGCACGTCAACTCGCCGCCGTGCCGCCGCACGGTCTGACTCGCCATGAAGAGCCCCAGGCCGGTGCCCCGCCGTTGGCCGCTCCGGCCCTCCTTGGTCGTGAAGAACGGCTCGAAGATGCGCGCCCGCACGGCCGCCGACATCCCGACCCCGTTGTCGCTCATGCGCACACAGGCACGCTCCGGCTCTCCCGACACGTCGATCGACAGCTTGCCCCCGTCCGGCATCGCCTCCTTCGCGTTCAGGATCAGGTTCATGAAAACCGTCTGCAGGAGGCCCGGGCTCGCCTTCACCCCGTCGACCGGGCGGCGCGTCAGCTCGACCTCGATCCGGGAATGGTCCAGTTCCGAGCGGACGAGGCTCAGCACGGACTCCACGAGCGCGCCGGGGTCCGTCCACTCCATCACGTCGTCCTGGCGCCGGACGAAGCCGAGGAGGTTCTCCGCCAGCGCCAACGCGCGCTCCGCCCCGGAGAGGACCACGTTCGACAGCTCGTTGCGCATCTCGGGCCTCCGCCGCGCGAGGTCCGCGTAGCCGATGAGCGGGGCGAGGATGTTGCGGAAATCGTGGGTCACGCCGGCGACGAGCAGGCCGAGCGTGGCCATCTTCTCCTCGTGGGCCAGCTCGTTTTCCAGTGCCCTTCGCTCGGTCACGTCGGCCAGCACGCCGATGAGCCCCGCGGGCGGACCCGTGTCGGGGACGCGCCGCAGGGTGAGCGCGCCCAGGAAGGTCGTTTGGTCCTTCCGCACGAATTCGCGTTCCCGGTCCCGCCAAAGCCCGAGATTCACCTGGTCGAGCGCGGCGCGCGCCTCGTTGGCCGAGCCGAAGAGGAGCTCGAGGCCGGCCTCCCGGACCACTTCGGTCGCGGGGTGGCCGAGGAGGCGCTCGCAATGCGGGCTCCAGTGCGTGAAGACGCCGTGCGTGTCCGTGGCGAAGATGCCGATGGGGACGTGTTCCTGGATGAACTCCAGCCGCTCTTCCGTGGCCCGCATCCGGGTCTCCAGCAGCCGCTTCTCGACGAGGCCGCCGAGCAGGGAGGCCAGGGCGCTGAGGACGACGAGGTCGCTCCGGAGGAACCGCAGCGTATCGCCGACGGCGTCGAGGTAGAGCACGCCCAGGATCCGGGTCTCGGACTCGATCGGGACGCAGAGCACGGCCTGCAGCGCCGGCGAGAGGGCGCCCTCCGCCGGCGGAGGGTTCGGGGCGACCTGGGTAAGGACGGAGACGCGGTCCCGGAGGCACGTATCCACCACGGTTCTGGGGATGAGCATCCGTGTCTCCCCCTCCTCGGTCACGCGGTGGCGGACCAGCTCGAGGCCGGGAAAATCGGGCAGGCGGGGGAGCAGCACCACGGCGGCGCGGTCCGCGCCCAGGATGTCGAGCGCGGCGGAGAGCCCGGCCTGGACCAGCTCCGGAAGGCCCGCGGGTCCGTGCGAGAGGCCCACCAGCCGGTAGACCGAGCCGAGCACCTTGCGCAGCTTCTGCGTTTCCGCCGCCCCCTGCTTCTCGTGCAGCAGCTCCCAGAAGGTTTCCTCCCGCACGCGGAGGCGGTCGCAGATCGTCGCGTCCTCCCTCCTCCACGGCGTCGGGACCGTCACCACGGCGGTGGTCCTGCGCCCCGACACGGCGGGGAGGGACCAGAGCTTCAAGGCCTTTTCCCAACTCGCGGCCGCGAGGAGGCGACCGTCGGGACTGAACGCGAGCGAGTGCACGCGATTGCCCGGCCACGCGAGCTCCCCCAGCTCCAGGCCGGTCGGGATGTCCCAGAATTTCACGGTCTTGTCGCGGCTGCCCGACGCCAGGAGATTGCCGTCCGGGCTGATGGCCAGGGAAAGGACGTAGTGGCGGTGATCGACCATGCGCTCGAGCTCGCGGCCCGACTGGGCGTCCCAGAGCCGCACGGTCCGGTCCTGGCTCCCGGAGGCGAGGAAGCGGCCGTCCGGGCTGAAGGCGACGCAGGTGACGAAGTCCGTGTGTCCCGCCAGGGAGCGGAGGGGCATGCCGCGACTCGTGCCCCACCAGCGGATGGTGCCGTCCCAGCTTCCGGAGGCGAGCAGGCGGCCGTCGGGACTGAAGTCGAGGGAGGAAACGGAATCGCCGTGCCCCCAGAGCGTGCGGATTTCGCGCCCCGAGTCCGGATCCCAGAGCCTGAGGGACCGGTCCCAACTCGCGGAAGCGAGGAGACGGCCGTCCGGACTGAACCGCACGGCCGAGACCGTGTGCTGGTGGCCGGAGAGGACCTGGAGCTCGCGCCCGGAAGCGAATTCCCAGAGCCGGATCGTGCCGTCCCAGCTTCCGGTGGCGAGCACCTGGCCGTCCGGATGGAAGGCGACGCAGGAGACCGAGTCCGCATGGCCTTCGAGCGTGCGGAGGCGGCCGAGAGTCGCCGGGTCCCACAGGTCGATGCCGTGGCCGAGCGTGCCGGCGGCCACCGTGCGGCCATCGGGGCTGAAGCTCACGCAAAGCGCGCCGGCGTTGCCCGCGAGGACGCCCTGCGCGCGCGCGCTCGCCACGGCCGCGCGTGCGCGGGCGCGCGCGGTGCCGGGCGCGTGCGCTTGCTGCAGCGCTTCGAGGAGCTGCCCGCTCATTTCCTGGGCCGAGCCGAACCGGTGCTCCGGCTCCTTCGCGAGCGCCTGCACCAGGAGCGCTTCGAGTCCCGGCAGGACGGTCGTGAGGCCCAGCCGTGCGAAGGGCGGGACCGGGTCATCCTGGATGCGCTCGGCGAGCAGGAGGGGGCTGTCGGACTCGAAGGGGCGGCGCCCCGTCACCATTTCAAAGAGGACGACCCCGAGCGAGTAGAGATCGCCGCGCACGTCGGCGGCGCCGCCGCGGACCTGTTCGGGGGGCAAGTACGGAAGGGTGCCCATGTCCAGGCGGGTGACGGTCTCGTGGGCCCGGTCCGTTGCGCCGGCTGCGACGCGGCGCACGGCGCTTTCGATGCCGAAATCCAGGACCTTCACGCTCCACTGCCCCTCTTCGCCGCGGGAGACGACGAGGTTCGAGGGCTTGAGCGCGCCGTGCGCGCGCCCCTTCGCGTGGGCGTAGTCCAGGGCGCGGAGGACCTGGATGGTGAGCTTGACCGCGTGGTGCGGGACCAGCTTTCCCGAACGCTTCAGAAAGCGGGAAAGGGCTTCCCCGGGGCAGAGGTCGGTCACGGTATAGAGGTGGCCGCGCCACTCGCCGGCATCGCGCCAGGGGGCGAGGCTCGGATGCACCAGTTCCGCCAGGGCGCGGGTCGCTTCGAGGAAGCGCGCGCGCATGGACGGCCCGTGGGCGAAGCGTTCGTGGAGGAGCTTGAGCGCAAGGTGCCGGACGGCGCGCGGGCCCTCCGCGCGATAGACGGTGCCGTGTCCGCCGTCGCCGATGATTTCGAGCAGCCGGTACTTTCCGTCCACGAGCGCTCCGGGGCGTGGAGGGCCGTCCGCGGCCTGGGGCGGCGTGGGGCGGGTCTCCCGTTCCGCGTGGCGGTGGGGCTGCGGCGTCGGTGGAGGCCGGGTGGAGCCGGGGGCGCGGGCGATGCCGGTCTCCTGCTCGGCGTGGCTGCAGGTCGGGCAGAGCTCGCCTTCCGTGGAGACGAGGGCTGAGCACCGCCTACACGCAGGATCGGGCATGGTTCCCCCTGTCGCGTCGCGCACGGTGATGAATTCCCGACGGCCCCACGGGGCGTCCGCGCTCCCCGGCGCCTCACCGGCGTCCCTCGCTTGTCGATTTCGGCGGAATGTGCGAATTTGTAGAATTCATTGTACCCTGCGACGGTCCGAGGCGCAAGAGCAAGTGCATCGCGAGCCGGGAGGGGAGAGGGGGGGCGGGGAATGGGTCGGCACGGACCCCAGCCCACTCCCTGATCGCGGGAGAGGGGGACCGTGCGAGAACGGCGATCAGCCGCCCGGTGGGCCGAGGCTGCGGATGCGGGCTTCGAGGTCGCGGATCTGGGTGATCCGCAGGCCGAAGCGGTCGCCGGAGAGCACGGCGGCGCCCGCCGCGATCGAGCGTTCGTGGATGCGGAGGTCGAGGAGGGCCTCGACGGGTTTGTCGAAATCGAGGACCGAGCCGGGCTGGACCTCGAGGAGGGAGCCCAGCGAGATTTTTTGCTCGGCGATCACCGCGGTCAGCTCGACCTCGAGCGCGAGGATCCGGCCGAGGTTTCTGCCGGGAGGCTCGGGCAGGTCCCAAGGGGGCGACGAGCGATCGGAAGGCATGGGCGCCGGGGTCTCCTCGTGCTCGCGAACTTCAGAGTTTGCCGGTGATCCGGATCGCGCGCTTCCGTCGAACGGTCGCCAGGTCCCCGCGGAAAATGGGACGGCCCTCGGCGACGAGCATGATCTTCGCCTCCTTCCCGCGCCCGGTTTCGAGCCGGTCCTCGGGCGCCAACTCCAGCACGTCCTTGGCCGTCAGCGTCATTTCCGCCAGGACGCCCGCGAGCGTGATCGGCACGTGCAGGAGGGCTTCGCGAATCGACACCGACGGCGCCTCGCGTGCCTCGCGGCGCGGGGCGCCGGTCACGCCGCGCTCGGCCAGCTCCGCGAGAAAGGGCTCGACGATCGAATGCGGAATGCAGAGGTTCACCGGTCCGCTGTTGTCCTCCACGGCGAGCACGAACGAGAGGAGCACGACCGGCTCGCCGGGCTGGGCGACCGCAAGGAGCTGCGGGGTGCTTTCCTGGGAGACGATCCGTAGCTGCACGGGTTTTACGGTCGCCCAGGCCGCCTCCAGCTCGCGCACGAGCGGGTCGGCGAGCGTGCGCAGGACGGACCACTCGGTCTCGGTCAGCGGCCGTTCCGGAATGGGGGAGGGCGTCCGCCCCCGGCCGAGCAAGTGCACGATGACCGGAAACGCGATCGTCGGATTCAGCTCGAGGACCACGGTCCCGGGCAGCGCGGGGCGCGAGAGGAGGAGGCAGCAGGTGGGGGAGGGGAGGGAGCAGAGGAAGTCGGCGAACGTGAGCTGGCGGGTCGACTCCAGGCGAAGCTCGATGTGGGCCAGGAACTGCCCGGTGAGGGTCGCGGCGGCGTTTCGCGCGAACACCTGGTGCACGAGCTCGAACGCGCGGAGTCGTTCCTTCGACAGGCGCAGGGGATGGCGGAAGTCGTACGCGACGACCCCGGTCGCCTCCGGCTCCGGCGGTGCGGCCGCGGGCGACGCCGAGGGCGCGGCGTCGGAAGGGAGCGCGCCGGTCTGCATCGCCGCGAGCAGCGCGTCCACTTCGTTCTGGTCCATCTGGGGGCCGTCGGCCTTCCCCAAGGTGCTTCCCTCCGCGCGTTCCGGTGCGCCTGCCGCGGTACTCAGTCCGCCGACTCGACGACCCACTCGTCGTCGCGCATCATCTTGAAATGCTTCCGGAGCAGGCGCTCCACGTGGACCGGATCGGAGGTCAAGGCCTCGCCCTCCCTCCGGAGGGCCAGGTTGCGCGCCTGCAAACGCTCGATTTCCTGCTCGAGCGCGACCTTTTGCGCATCGATCTTCTTGTTTTTCTGCCAGCCGGCGTACCCGCTGGCCAGGAAGAAGGCCGAGATCGCAAGGCACGCGAAGATCCAGAAAACGAACCCGCCGACCTCGACCACCTCCCGGATCCCTCGCCAGCGGCTCTTCGTGCGGCCGGTCTCGGAGCTTCGCGCGTCCATGGCTTCCTCCATCCTGCCTGTGGATTATAGGACGTTCCGCCTCCGCGGTCAAGGACCCGGACCGAGGCGGGGCCGCGTAGCGATGCGCCGCGTGGCGCTCGCCGGTCCTTGACAAGCCCCGCGGTCCTCCTATAATGGGGCCGACCCGCCGACCCCCGCACGCAAACCGTCACCGCGCGGCCTTCGGGTTCCCCAATTCCTTTTGATCGGCTGCTTGTCCCGTCTTCTTGAGCACGAGCTGGACGAATCCGGATGGGCCTGCCCTTTACTCCGCACGGCCGAAACGAACTCTGCGCCGCGACCGTGCTCCTGGGGAGCGCGGCCCTGGCCTCGGCCGCGGTGTCTCCCTGGCTGCCCCTGCTGCCCCTGGGGCTGCTGGCCTTCGTGTTTTCTTTTTTTCGAGATCCGGAGCGCGAAATCCCGCCCGGCGCGGGCGTCCTGGTCTCGCCGGCGGACGGGACGGTCGACGACATCACCGAACTCCGCGAGGACGCCTTCCTGCAGGCCGACGCGGTCCGGGTCGGGATCTTCCTGTCGGTCTTCAACTGTCACGTGAACCGCGCCCCGTGCGCCGGCCGCGTCCTCTGGACCCGGCACACGCCCGGGAAGTTCCTGAACGCCATGAGCCCTCGCTCCTCCGCCGAGAATGAAGCGAACGCGATCGCGCTGGAGATGGAAGGGCGCGGCGCCGACGGCCGCGTCCTCGTGCGCCAGGTGGCGGGGCTCATCGCCACGCGCATCGTCTGCGCGATCCGCGCGGAGGAGCGTGTGGCGAAGGGGGACCGGATCGGCATGATCAAGTTCGGCTCGCGCACGGAGCTCTACCTCCCGCGGTCCTGGGGGGCGCAGCTTCTCGTGAAGAAGGGGGACACCGTCGCGGGCGGGTCCACGAAGCTGGCCGTGATCCCGGGGATGCAGTAGCCCTCTCTCCCAGGGTAGGGGAGAGGGCTGGAGGGCGGGGGGACACGAACACGAAAGCAGTGTTCGACTTTGGTCGCGGCCTTGCCGCGATCGGTCGCTTTCCGGGCGGGAGGCCGCGATGCGCGAAATCGGTCGGCTGCGCCTGAAGGGGCGGATCCTCAAGCGCGTGGCGATCCTGCCCGCGCTCCTCACGCTTGGAAACGGGATCTCGGGCTTCACCTCCGTGGTGCAGGCCTCCCGCGACCACCTCGAGGCGGCGTCGTGGCTCATTTTCCTCGGGATGATCTTCGACGCGCTCGACGGCAAGGTCGCCCGCATGACCAAGGTCGCGTCGAATTTCGGGGCCCAGCTCGACTCGCTCTGCGACGCGATCACCTTCGGCCTCGCGCCGGCGTTCCTCGCGCTGAAGGTCGTCAGCACGCCGCGCGCGCTCGTGGACGCGAACTTCGTCTGGATGGTGTGCGCCCTCTACCTGTCCTGCGCGATTCTTCGGCTCGCGCGGTTCACCGTCGAAACCTCGCCGGACGAAACTGCGCACGAGGAGTTCAAGGGTCTGCCCTCGCCCGGCGCCGCGGGCGTGGTCGCGTCTTTCGTGCTCATCTGCCCCGATTTCGCGAAGACCCCGTCCACGGTCCTGAGCGACACGCTGCAGCGGCTGCTGCCTTTCGCGGTTCTCGTCGCGGGCCTGCTCATGATCAGCCGACTTCGCTACGTGCACATGGTGAATCGCCTCTTCCGCGGGCACCGCCCGTTCGCGAGCCTCATCGAAGTGCTGCTCGTCGTCCTCCTCATCGCGCTCAACCCGCAAATGACCCTGTTCCTGGCGTTCTTCGGCTACGCCGCGGTCGGGCCGTTCCGATATTTGCGGAGCCGCTGGTTTCCGCGACCGGCGAACGCCCCGGAGGCGGGACCGGGGGCGGGCGCGGAAGAGGAGGAGGAGCTGATCTAGCGGGGTTTCAAATTCGCTTCTGTAGGCCGTTCCCGCGGGACGGCTCTTGAAGGCCCACGAGCCCGAGAGGGGGAACGAAGGCTCAAGGCTCAATGACCAACTCGGGCGAAGGCCCGTAACCCAAACGGACGACGAAACCACCAAGCCACCAAGGCACGAAGACCACGAAGGACCGTCACTGAGGGGGGCGAGTTTGGCTCGGCCGAAAAGCGCCTTTGTGGTCTTAGTGACTTCGAGTCTTTGTGGTTTCGTCGCCTGCGAATCTGGACATGCTTTCAAGAAGTTCACCGGTAGGGGTCCAAGTCAGGTTCGCGCCCGAAATCGAAAGGGAACCACAGATTTCCCAGAGCAGCCGATGGCCGCAACCAAACCTCGACGAACCACAGATTGCACAGATTACACAGATTGCGACCGCGGGCGGGACTGAACCCGAGGGATCCGAAGGACGCGCGGAGACCGCTCCCTCACGGTCGCGGTTCAGATCGGCTGCGCCCATCGATGCGCAAGAGTTCCGTCCTTCGGTGTCTTCGGCGTTTTCGGTGGCTCGTCCCTTCGGCTGCGGCCATGGGCTGCCCTGGGAAAGCTGTGGTTTCGGAAATCCTGCCTCGCGAATGACTCTACGAGCTCTCCAGAAATTGCTCAGGAGGGATCCGACTCGCCCTACAGCACCACCATCCCGTGCGACTCCACGCGGGCGTCCACGGGGACTTCGTTGTAGGACAGGACCGCGATCCCCGGTCCGACGCGTTCCGCGATTTCGCGGAAGGCGCGGCGCGCCGGCGCGGTCACGAGCAGCACCTGCGGGCAGCCGGCCGCGGGGAGCGCCGCAAGCTCGGCCGCGAGCCGCTTCTCCAGGCGCTGCAGGGTCTCCTCGGGAAGCGCGACCCGGTGGGCCGCTCCTTCGCCGCCGCGCGCGGCCTCCTGGACCAGCGACTCCACGCCCGGGTCGACGGTGACCACGTGGAGCTTGCCGTCCTTCGCAAGGAGCGGGCGGCAGATCGAGCGCGCGAGCGCGGCGCGGACGTATTCGGCCAACAGCTCCGGGTCTTTCGTCTTGGCGGCGTAGTCGCCGCAGGTCTCCAGGATCGTCCCGAGGTCGCGGATGGAGACGCCCTCGCGCAGCAGGACCTGGAGCACACGTTGCAGCTCGCCGGGTTTGAGCACGCCGGGCACGACCTCTTCGATCACCGCGCGGGCGGTCGCCCGATGCGAAGCCAGGAACTCCGAAACCGCTTCCCGCGACAACAGATCGGCGGCGTGCCGGCGAAGCAGCGTCGCGACATGGGTCGCCACGACCGTGGCAGGGTCGGCCACGACGTACCCCGCGGCCACCGCGGCCTCGCGCTTCGCCGGGGGCAGCCACACGCCGGGCAAGCCCATGGCGGGATCGCGCGCGAGCACGCCCTCGAGCCGCGAACGCACCTGACCGTGATCGACGGCGAGGACCAGCTCGGCGCGCACCTCGCCGTGGCCGACGGGGATGCCCTTCACGGAAAGGACGTAGCGGTCGGAGGGGCGCAGTCGCAGGTCGTCCTTGAAGTGGATCGCGGGCAGGATGAAGCCCAGGTCGGTCGCCATCTGACGGCGAACCGAGCCGATCCGTTCGACCAGGGGCGCCCCGCGGTCGGGCAGCACGAGCGGGGTCAGCTTGTGGCCGTACTCGAGCGTCAGCGGCTCGAGCCGAAGCAGGTGGTCGAGGCGCTCCTCCGGACGCGCAGCCGGGGACGTGGCCGCCGGGCGACCCGCGTTCGCAAGCCGCTCGTCGCGCTGCCGGACCGCGGAGAGGACGTACGCGACGTAGCCGATGAGCAGTCCGGCGGCGAGCAGCGGGGGCTTCGGCAGCGGCGTGAAAAGGAGCGCGCCCAGGAAGGCCGCCACGACGGCGAGGGCGCGGGGCGTCGTGAAGATCTGCGACACGAGGTCGTTTCCGAGGCGGCCCTCGGACGAACCGCGGCTGACGACCAAGCCGGCGGCCACCGCGACGATCACCGCGGGTACCTGGGTCACGAGCCCATCGCCGACCGTCAGCCTCGTGAAAACGGCCAGGGCCTCCGAGGGGCTCATGCCGTACCGGATGTAGCCGATCAGGAAGCCGGCGACGATGTTCACGCCGACGACGAGCATCCCGGCCACGGCGTCGCCGCGCACGAACTTGCTCGCGCCGTCCATCGCGCCGTAGAAATCGGTCTCGCGGGCCAGCCGCCCGCGCCGCTCGCGGGCCTCGGCCTCCTCGATCGCGCCGCTCGACACGTCCGCGTCGATCGCCATCTGCTTGCCGGGGAGGGCGTCGAGGGTGAACCTCGCGGAAACCTCGGCGATGCGGCCGGCCCCCTTCGTGATGACGACGAACTGGACGATGAGGATGACGAGGAAGAGAATGAACCCGACCACCGGGTCGGCGCCGGCGACGAACTCGCCGAAGGCGTGGATCACGCGGCCCGCCGCGAGCGTCCCTTCCCGACCCGCATTCGAGAGAATGAGGCGCGTGGTCGCGATGTTCAGCGCCAGCCGGAAGGCGGTGAGGAGCAGGAGGAGCGCCGGGAACGACGAGAAGTCGAGGGGGTGGCGCAGGTACACCGCGGTCATGAGGACGAGGAGGCTCGCCGCGATGCTCCCCACGAGGAGGCCGTCCACTACGAACGTGGGAAGCGGCACGAAGATCCCCAGGAGAATCCCGAGGATCCCCGTCACGAGGACGAGGTCGAGGTTCTGACCGACCCGTCGAACTGAGTTCTCGCTCGGAAGGGCGAGTTCCATTCCCTTGCTCCAGTGAGGCTCTCGTGAGCCGACCGCGTTCACTCTACAACCGATCCTCTGCGTCTCTGCGTCTCTGTGGTAAAGAGACCCTGCCGCAGATCGACGATTTCCCACTTCCGCGGAGGAGGGGAGACCTGGTCGGCTAGCCGTCAATCACTATCGAAATCCATCACTTTTTTTTGCCACAGAGACGCAGAGACGCTGAGGATCCTCGGTTCTTCGACTGCAAGGAACCGCCTCACACCCTCAGACCCCGACCGCGTCCATGCGCCGCGACCACTGGGCCCAGCACCTCAGCCACGCGCCGGTAATACTCGGCAGGCACGCTGCCCCCGACCACGATTCGCCGGTACAGCCGCCGCACAAGCTCCGCATCCTCAAGCACCGGCACGCCGGCCTGCCGCGCCCGCGCGAGGATGCGTTCGCCGAGCGGGCCCGTGCCCTTCGCGTCGACGCGCAGCAGCGACGCTGCCTCATCGTGTCGGAGCGCGAGCACCTCTCCGTTCGGCGCGACGAGGACCGCGTCGGCCCACGCGGCGCTCGCGACCATCGCCGAGAGCGCGGTCTGCCGCCGGGCCCGCCGCCGCTGCTCGCGGACTTGGGGGTCGCCTTCCAGTTCTTTCAGCTCCTCGACCACTTCCTGCCGCGTCATCGACAGCTCGCGTTCAAAGCGCCACCGCTCGTAGGCGTAGTCGAACAGTCCGAGAAAGAGGAGCAGGCCGGCGCCCTTGGTGGCAGCCGAGGCGGCGAGCGCCACCCAGGTGGCGGCGACTTCGCGCGCGCCGGCGTCCGCGAGCGCCGGGAGACGCGCGGCCTCCGAGCGGAGCGCCAGGACGAAGACCGCGGCCACGGCCGCGCCTTTCAGGACCGCCGCGAGCGCGCGGACCGCGGAGCGGGCGGAGACCATGCGCGCCAACCCCGCGAAAGGGTCGAGGCGCTCGATATTGGGCGAAAACGGGGCGGCTGTCACGACGAAGCCCACCTGCACGGCGTTCACAAGGATCGCGATCGCCAGGATCCCGGCGGCGAACGGCGCCAGGGCGACCACGACCGGACCCAGGTCCGCGCCCGCGCCGGCCCACGGCTCCGCCGACGCCAGACCGCGCAGCGCGTGGACGAGGTAGTCCGAGAGCGCGCCGGCCACCGCCGGGCCGGTCTGCCGGAGCAGGACCATGCCGCCGAGGAGCACCGCAGCCGCGGCGAGGTCGCTGCTCTTGGCCACGCGGCCTTGTTCGCGCGCTTCTTGTCTCTTGCGAGGCGAAGCGGGGAGATCGCGATCCTCCGCCATGCCGGCGTCTGCCTCAACGGACCATCCGGATCAGGGTTTCCATGCTCCGCGCGCCGTCGCGTGCTCCGGAGGCCACAGCGTCCGACAGCGCCGGGATCGCCAGGGCGAAGACCGCGAGCCCCACGAGCACCTGCACCGGGAAGCCGTGGAGGAACACGTTCAGTTCCGGGATCGCGCGCGCGACGATCGCGAGCGCGGCCGCGAAGAGCACAAGCGCGCCGAGGGTCGGCGCACACACGCGCAAAGCGGACTCCAGGGCCGACCCGACCGTCGTGTCCGCGAGGAAGGTCGCGGCCCCGGCGCTCCAACGACCAGCGGCGATCGGGAGAGCGGCGAAGCTCGCGGCGAGGCCTTTCAGGAGCAGGTAGTGACCGTCCAGGAGCAGGAAAAGGACCAGGGCGAGGAGCGACTGGAAGCGACCCAGCGGACCTTCCCCTTCGGCGAGCACGGGGTCGAGCGCGCCGGCGAGCCCGAGGCCGGTCATCTGGTCGAGCAGGAGTCCCGCGAGCTGGATGCCCGCGAAGAGCGCGGCCACGCCAAGGCCGAGCGCGGCCCCCAGCGCGGCCTCGCCGGCCATCGCGACCAGGAGCGCGCCCGTGCTCGCGGCGACGGACGGGCCTTCACCGCCGGCGCCCGGGGCCAGCAGGATCGCGAGACCGAAGGCGAGCGCGAGCCGCACGCGGACCGGGAGCACCGGCCACCCGAAGCCCGGCGCCACGACCACGAGCCCCGCCGTCCGCGCGAAGACGAGCGCGAACGCCGCGAGCTGTCCGGCCGTCCACTCCAGAAGGTCCATGCCATTCGCCGCCGAAGGTATGTGTGCGGGAGCGTCAACCGGCCAACAAGCCCGCCAACGACCGAAAAATCGCGGTCGCGTAGTCGCCGAGCTGCGCCAGGAGCCAAGGCAGCGTCGCCAGGAACGTGACGCCGACCGCGACCGCCTTGGGCACGAACGACAGGGACGGGTCCTGGATCTGGGTCGCCGCCTGGAACACGCTCGCGACGAAGCCGACCACGAGGCCCGCGCCGAGCAGCGGAAGGGAGAGCCGGGCCGCGAGGAAGAGCGCTTCGCGCGCCAGGTCGACCGCGACCTGCGTCGATTCGAAGGGCATCCGGGCATCTCCGACTTTCGCCGACGGCGACGGCCGCGTCTCAGACCGCGCCGAAACTCTGGACAAGCGACCCGACGAGCAAATGCCACCCATCCACGAGGATGAAGAGCAGCAGCTTGAACGGGAGCGACACCACCGCGGGCGGGAGCATGTACATCCCGAGCGAGATCAGCGTCGAGGAGACCACGAGGTCGATGACGAGGAACGGGAGAAAAATCGCGAAGCCCATCACGAAGGCACGGCGCAGTTCGGAGAGGACGAAGGCCGGCACGAGCACGGTGGTCGGGACGTCCGCCCGGCGCAGGTTGGCGGGATCGGCCGGCGTCGTGTGCGACAGGTCGAGCATGAGCTTGAGGTCCTTGCGCCGGACCTGCGTGAACATGAACTTGCGCAGCGGCTCCACCCCGCGTTCGAGGGCGGACTTCTGCGTGATTTCGCCGTTCGCGTAGGGCACGACCGCCTGTTGTTGGATCTCTGCAAACGTCGGCGCCATGACCACGACCGTCAGGAGGAGGGCGAGGCCCGTGAGCACCTGGGTCGGGGGCAGGTCCTGGGTCGAGAGGGCCCGACGCACGAAGGACAGCACGATCACGAACCGCGTGAACGAGGTGGTGAGGACGAGCAGCGTCGGCGCGAGGGAGAGGACGGTAAAAAAAAGAACGGCCTGAAGCGTCGTGGTGACCTGCTGCGGGTCGTCGGAACGGCCGAGGCCGGACCAGGTGGGGATGATGCCCTCGGCGGAGGCGACGGAGGCCGCGAGGAGCACCGGCAGCGAGGCGCCGAGCGCGAGAGAGGCGGCCCGTCGGAGCTGGACGGGCTTCCGCATCCGCTTCATGCTTCCACCTCCTGCCCGCCCACCGCGACCGGCACGGTGGAGGCGACGGCCAGGAGCACGTCGGAGGCGAACCCGCGGCCCGAGCCGGCGGGTTCCTGCTCGCGGTCGCCGGCGTCGGCGTCGGCGTCGCTGCCTGCGTCGGTCCGAACGCGTCCGCGCATGCCGGTGATCGACTCGTGCATGCGGGCGAGTTCCGCGCGGAGCTCCGCCATGCGCTCTTCGTGCCGGAGCCGCGGCGCGGGCGCCTGCTCGGCGGCGGCCACCGCCTCCTGGAGCGTCTTACCGAAAGGCTCGCCCCGCGTGCCCTCGACGCACTGGCTGCGAAGGAGGGCGACCTCCTCGGGCTCGGAGACCTCGCCCAGGTAGACCATGCCGCCGCGATGGAGGCCCACGCGCAACACTTTCCGACCGACCTCCACGAGGCAGACCGAGGCGTCGGGCGCGATCGACCGCCGCGCCAGGGGGCGGATCGCCGGAGAGGCCGCGCCGCCGGCCTTGCGGGCCCACGCGCGGGCGAACCCCGCGCAGGCCGCGAGGAGGAGGAGCACCAGGGCCACCCCGGCGGCGTAGGTCGCAGGGTCGAAATTCTCGGAGGCGCTCTTGCGTCCGGGGGCCGGCGTCGAAGGGTTCCCTTCGGGGGGGAGCGCGGGTTCCGCTTCGAAGGCGGAGGGCGGAGCGGCCGCGCCTGGACCGGGGCGCGGAGCGGCCGGCGCGTCCGACCCCGCGGCCGGCGCGGAGGGTGCGGGGGCGCCCGGGTTCGCGGACGGAGGCTCCGCCGCGAGCCTGCCGGCGGCGAGGAGCACGGCGGTCAGCACGAGCGCGGGGAGCGCCGTCGATTTCTTGCGGGCATCGAGCATGGCTGCCTCGTTCTCCAACTCGCCCACGTCCCGCGTCCTTCGCGGAGCCCGCCGCGAGCGCTCCGAGCCCCGGTCACCGCTCTTTGGGCAACAGGATCTCCGCGACGCGCACGGCGAAATTTCCCGCGGAGACGACGACTTCGCCTCGAGCGATCAGCCGGTCGTTGACGAAGATATTGACGGGATCTCCGGCGAAACGATCGAGCGAGACGACGGAGCCGCGGCCAAGACGCAGCACTTCTTCGATCGTCATCCGCGTGCGGCCGAGCTCGATCCGCAAGGTCAGCGAGACGCCGAACAGGAGCTCGAGGTGGTCCTCGAGCCGCTCCTCGGGCTCCTCGGGCGGCGGCGGAGCGGCCTCGCGTCTCGAGGCGCCGCCGGTGCCGCGCGCGGGCGCCGGCTCGGGGTTCCGCACGACCACCGGCTCCCCCTCTCCCCCGCCGCTCACGCGGCGGAGGATCTCGGCGATCTCCTCTTCGGTGGGACCGCGGGGCTTCGGCTCGTCGGAAGCGCTGCTCTTTTCGGGCACGTCAGGATCGTCCGATTATCCAACTCTTGCACAGGGGCGGGCTCGAAGCCGGGGGCACGCCAGGACGCGCCGTCACGGTCGCGGTGCCGGAACGGGCCGCCCGCCGCGGGCCGGCGCGCGTCCCGCGGCCTCACTGCGGTTCGTACTTGGGCAGCACCACTTCCTGCACCGTCCCGGGTCCCAGGAGGCCGATGAGGGCGCTCAGGATCGCGCCGGCCACTCTTTTTTTCGCCTCCGGTTGCCGCACCTGCGGATAGGTCTCTTTCAAGAGGATGCTCTGGATCTCGTCCTGGATCCGGAGGCGGATGCGTTCGATCCGGTCCCGCACCTCCACGCGGTTCTCCTTGCCGAGGCCCACCGCGACCTGCACCCGGAAATAGCGGGAGGTCTGCCCGGTCGCGTCCACGGGGAGCGTGGCGTAGATCTCGCCCAGGTCGACGTACTCGGTGTCGCCGGCGAGCGCGGGCCCGGTCGCGGCCGAATGCTGGACCAGGCTCTTGGTGAGGAGGGCCACGACGGCCGCCTCGATCGCCATCAGGAGCAGCACGACGAGGAGCATGCCCGGCGGGAAGGGAAGTCTCCCGTCGCCGCGCGGGGCGGCGGCGCCGGTCCCTGTGCCGGCGCCCGGGGCGGCCGCGGGCCGCGTGTCGGCGGGCATGGGCAGCTCCTAGCGGCTCGGTTCCCAGACTTCTTCGCTTACCACGAACTCGACGCGCCGATTTCGCGCGCGCAGCGCGGGATCCAGATCGTCCACGAGGGGTTCGTTCCGTCCGCGCGCGACTGCGATCAAGCGCCCGCGCTGGATCCCGCGGCCGGCGAGACGCTCCAGGCACGCGCGCGCGCGCGCGAAGGACAGGTCCCAGTCGCGGTCCCCCTCGGCGTCTTCGCGGTTGCCGGCGGCGAAACCGCGCACCTCGATCCGGTTGAAGCTGCCGCGCAGGAGGTCGGCCACTTCGTCCACGACCGGCGCCGCCTCCGGCAGAAGCGCGGACTCCCCCTCGGCGAAAGGGACCACGCCGCCGAGGGAGATCTTCAGCCCCTCGTGC
The DNA here is from genome assembly GCA_016197205.1 of Planctomycetota bacterium. GTDB lineage: Bacteria > Planctomycetota > MHYJ01 > WSZJ01 > JACPWG01 > JACPWG01. The sequence goes on along the minus strand of JACPWG010000111.1, from coordinate 71,661 downwards.
ACGCGCTCGACGAGGACGTCCTTGCCCTGCACGCTCTTGACGGCGGCGCCGCCGGGTCGGGCCACGTCCTGGTACTCCATCAGGACCCAGGGGATGAACTGCGAGCGATCGGGCGGGCCGAGCGGCGCGCCGCCGGCCAGGACCTGGAACTCGGCGGCGAGCGCCTTCAGCTTCACGATGTCCGGCGAGGACAACGAAAAAAAGAGTACGAAGAAGATCAGGACCTGCATGGTGAGGTCGGCGAAGGTCAGCGTCCAGACGGCCGCGCCCTCCTCGACGTAGGCGCGGGGGCGAAGGATCGGCATGAGTTATCCTGCCTGGCGAAGCTTCGGGGGAAGGTAGATCCGGAGCTTCTGTTCGACGATGCGCGGGTTGTCCCCGGACTGGATGGACATGACGCCGCGAATGATCATCTCCTTGAGGAGGGTCTCTTCGCGGGACCGCAGGTCGAGTTTCCGCGCGATCGGCATGGCGACGAGGTAGCAGCCGAGGGCGCCGTAGAGGGTGGTGAGCAGGGCCGTGGCCATGGCCGGGCCGAGCGCCTTGGGGTCGTGCAGGTTGCGCAGCATGGCGACGAGGCCGATCACGGTCCCGATCATGCCGAACGCGGGGAGGTAGGTGGCGAGCGCATCGAAGACGCGGCGCGCGCGTTCGTGGCGGTCGCGCAGGTTTTCCAGTTCGGTGATGAGCATCTGCTGGATGGACTCCGGGTCCGTGCCGTCCACGGCGAGCTGCAGGCCGCGGACGAGGAAGTCGTCGCGGATCTCTTCGGTGACCCCCTCGAGCGCGAGGATACCGTCGCGGCGGGCGATCTCGGCGTAGCCGACCATCTCGCGGATGAGGGCGCGCGGGGAGCGCGGCTGGACCCAGAAGATCTGCCAGAGGATGCCGGGGAGTTGGGAGAGGTCCTGGGCGGAGAACTGGAGGATGGTGGCCGAGAAGGCGCCGCCGAAGGTGATGTAGACCGAGGAGAGGTCGAGGTAGAGGCTGAGCGAAGTCCGCTGGAGGATGCCCAGCGCGACGAGGAAGAAGCCGATGAAGAGGCCGAAGACGGAGGCGATGTCGACCATGGACGGGAAATCCCAAATCCCAGCTCGGGCGAAGGCCCGAAACCCAAACGGACGACGAAACCACCAAGGCACGAAGACCACGAAGGACCGTCACTGGGGGGGCGAGTTTGCCTCGGCCGAAAAGCGCCTTTGTGGTCTTAGTGACTTCGAGTCTTTGTGGTTTCGTCGCCGGCGAATCTGGAGACGCTTTCAAGAAGTTCACCGGTAGGGGTCCAAAGAGGCGGCGCCGACTACGCACTACAGGCCTCAATGCCCAGAGGTAGCGAGGTGCGCGCGGTGTTCAATCCAAGCAAATTCCTCAGCGTCTCTGCGTCTCTGTGTAAAAAAAGGCTTCCACTCTAGGACTACCGTTCGAGAAGCACGACACCCCTCTCCGGGACCTCACCTGCCCTGCGATGGGGGGGCCACGCACCGAAAGAGGGACGAAACACAGAGACGCGGAGACGCGGAGACGCGGAGGAGGGGCGATTCCTCGAACGCTCCGGACCCGTCTCGGATGTTTCCGCGGCAAGACTTCCTACGCCCCGAGGGAGCGGACGGAGCGCTGGTACTCCACGGCGCGGCGAACGACTTCGTCGACGGTCTCGCGCACGACGACCTTATCGTGGTTGACGAGGGTAATCACCGTGTCCGGGGTTTCTTCGACGAACTGGATGTGCTCGACGTTGAGCACGAAGGGCCTCTCGTTCAAGCGGGTGAGACGGATCATCTCGCGCTCCGGTCGGCGGGCGACGGGCGCGGCGGGCCGGCCAACCGGACGCACCGCGAGTAGCGTGCCACCTTATCGGACCCAGCAGATGTTACCGGAACAACGACGATCCGTTGCTCGCGCTTGACGCTTCTTGCTGCGCGGAAACCCTTTGCGCGTATTCTATCATGTCGCAAGGGGTTGTCAAGCGACCTTCCGCACGGGGCTTTATCGGACCCCGCTCGATCACCCTCGGGCCCTTCTGGGACGGGGGTTGCCGGGAGATTCGCGCGTAGCGATTTGCGCTCGATTTCGGGCGCAGGGAGGGTCCCCTCACCGACCGGGCGGCGGCGGCGGAGACGCGGCCTCCGAGCGCAGCACCCGTTCCAGCGCGTCGGCGGCCCGCGGGTTCCGCGCCGCCAGGGCCGAGAAGAGCCGCGCCGCGGTCCGGTCGCGCAGCCCGCGCAGGTAGCGCGCGGCCTCTTCGGTCGGCCAGGGCGCCAGTCGAGCGGCGGCCTCCTCCGGACCGAGCCGCTCGAGCAGCCGCAGGTTCTGCTGGAAGGAGGCGTCCCGTTCGGCCGCGGCCGTCGCCGCGCGCGCGGCCTCGTATTCCCGACGGTCCGCGGCGAGCCGCACGCGCCCCGCGTCCAGCTCCTTGCGCTCGCGGTCCTGGTCCGCCTGCTTCGACGCGAGGTACGAGCCCAGCGCGGTCAGCTCTTCGCGTCGACGCCGCACGTCGGCCTCGAACGCCTCGCGGGTGAGTCGCACTTCCTCTTCCACGCCCGACGGGAACCGCTCCACGATCTGGGGCGCGGCCGGCAGCTCTCCGCGCAGCGCGCGCCCGGCCCGGTCGAGCCGCTCCGCGGTGAGCGCGCCCTGCGTGTACAGCGCGACGACGGCGATCGCCGCGAGGGCGACCAGGCCGGCGCACGCCGACGCCGCCCAGGACCAGGCCTTCGACACCAGGCGGGAAGCGCCGCTCATGGGACCCGCGCCTCCGCGCCCGCGGCGGGCGCCGGGTTCGCGTCCGGCCGCGACCGGCACAGGTTGCTCGCCATCTCGTCCACGAGCCGCTGCTCCTCACGCGAAACGGTCTCCGCGTACGCGGTGGACCGCAGCTCCCGCAGCCGCTCCATCGCGCGCCGCTCCTGGCTGGCCAGGCGCAGGCGCTCCGCCTGCTCCCGCTCGCGCAGGATCGCCCGCGACAGGTCCTCCCGGGCCTCCGAGACCCGGCGCGCGAGCGCGACCATGCGCTCCTCCTGCGCGCGGATCCGCGCGACGTCGACTTCCTTGCCGCGGGCCCTGCGCAACTCCTCCAGCCGGGCCTTCTCCTCCGTCAGGTAGCCGTACAGCTTGCCGCTCTGCGCGAGGACGCCGCTCTGCGCGAGCGCGAATTCCAGCCGCCGCGCTTCCTCCACCCTCGACCGGTATTCCAGGATCGGGTCGAACGCGAAGCGAAAGGGCTTCATGCGGGACGCCTCCTGCTAGGTCGCGGCCGTGACGGGGGTCTTGGAGACCTTCGCGTACAGGCTCGGGAAGAGCTCGCGGTGCCGGAGCGTCATGCCGTTCATGAGCGCGTGCAGGGCCTCGAACTGCTCCGCGGTCGCGCGGACCTTGTGCCGGATCGCGTCCATGAGCACGTTTCGTTCGACGTTGTTCGCGAGGGAGTATTTCCAGCACAGCTCCGCGAAGTGGAGAGTGATCTGGAAGTCCTCGAACTCGGTGGTCTCGTCGTAGAGCGGGTAGGCGAAGGTCATGAGGTCGCCCATGGCGAAGGCGCCGTCGAAGGGGAGGCCTCGATAGATCGGCGAGAACATCGTCGCGATCTCGAGCCGCGGCCCGGAGAAGACGTTGATGGGATTGTGGCGACGCTCGTTCTTCTTCCGACGGTCCTTGGTGGTGATCAACGCGTGATTGATGATCGCCATTTGCTGCCTCCTCGACGCACGCGACCTCACGATGGGCCGGTCCTCCGTTGTCGGGCGCGAGCCCGAGCCGGAACCGGAGCCTGCCTCATGAGCGATATCGACCAATGCCGGTGAATGCTTGAACGGGAATCGGGTCGGGCCGAAAACCGCCGTCGGCGGCGCGCAGGGTCAACCTCGAAGCGTCGCTTCGTGGGCACGGCAGCGCCGTGCCGCTACCCAACAGGGCCGAGCACGAGGGACACCCCGGAGAGGAGCTCGAGGCCACTTTTTCAGGCATGGAAGGCGCGCGCCAACTCCAACAGGCGGGCGCAGGTGGTCGGAAAATCGGTCGGCTCGTTGCCGTCCTGCCGCAAGAAGGCCTGGAGCTCCGGGTGGGCGCGCACGGCGCGGTCGAGGGCCGGGTTCGCGCCCGCGACGTAGGCGCCGATCGTGAGCAGGTCTTCGGAACTCCGGTAGGTCGAGAGGAGCGAGCGGACGGCGACGGCGGCGCGATAGTGCTCCGAAGGGACGACGTCCGTCATGCACCGGCTGACGCTTTCGAGCACGTCCACGGGCGGGTAATGCCCCTGGGACGCGAGTTTTCGCGAGAGCCACACGTGGCCGTCCAGGATCGCCCGCACGTGGTCGGCCACGGGGTCCGAGGCATCGTCCCCCTCGACCAGGACGGTGTAGAGCGCGGTGATGCTCCCGCGCACCCCGCGTCCCGCGCGCTCCAGCAGCTTCGGCAGGAGCTTGAAGGCGGAAAGCGAATACCCGCGCGTCACCGGCGGCTCCCCGACCGCCATGCCGACCTCGCTCCGGGCCACGGCCAGGCGCGTGACCGAGTCCATGAGGAGGAGGACGTCCAGGCCTTGGTCCCGGAAATACTCGGCGATCGTCGAGGCCACGAACGGGGCCTTCACGCGGAGCAGTGCCGGCTGCTCCGACGTGGCCACGACGACGATGGAGCGCGCGAGACCGTCCGGCCCGAGGTTCTTCTGGATGAACTCCAGCACCTCGCGTCCGCGTTCGCCGACGAGGGCGATGACGTTCACCTGCGCGGACGTGTTGCGCGCGATCATCCCGAGGAGGACGCTCTTGCCCACGCCGCTCCCGGCGAAGAGGCCGATCCGCTGGCCTTTGCCGCAGGTCAGCAAGCCGTCGAGGGCCCGGATGCCCGTGGCAAGCGGCTCGCAGATCCGCGGCCGGGAGAGGGGATTCGGCGGCGAGGCGTGCAGCGGCCGGAGCTCACGCGTGAGGAGCGGGCCGCGGTCGTCGAGCGGGCAGCCGCGCCCGTCGAGGATGCGCCCGAGGAGCTGCGGGCCCACCCGCACCGACTGCGTCTCCGAGACCACGGCGACGCGGTCATAAGGGCGGATTCCCTGGATCTCGCCGAAGGGGAGGAGGAGGGCGTGCTGCTCATTGAAGCCGACCACCTCGGCCTCGATCGGCGGCTCCTTTCCGCCGCCGGGGAAGATCTCGCAGAGCGAGCCCAGCGGGACCGCGAGACCGCTCACCTCCACGACCAGGTCGGAGACGCAGCGGATCTCGCCGACGGCGCGGATGGGGCGAACGTCGCGCAGGAGGGTCTCTTCATAGGAAAAGAGCCTGGTGTCAGTCGACATTCGGCGCGTCTCCTTCCGGGGCCGGGCCAGGCCCTTCGTCGGCGGAGACGGAGAGCCCGCGCACGGGCGCCGAGGCGTAGTCCGCGAGGAGGGCGCGGCGGAGCACGTCGAGCTGGGAATGGAGGTCGGCGTCGATCCGTCCTTCCCGGAACAGGATCCGGCACCCGCCGGGCTCGATCGACTCGTCCGGCCGCAGCGTGACGGCGGAGAGCGAGCCCAGCGCGCCGGCCAGGGACGGCAGGTGTTGCTCCACGAGCTCGAGGTCCCGCGGATGGACCAGGACCTCGGAGGCCGACTTGTGCGAGGAGAGTTCCAGCGCCCGGGCGCAGGTGCGCAGCACGGTTTCGCGGTCGATGGCGACGTGGGCCTGCACGACCTTCTCCGCGATGCGGAGGGCCAGATCGACGAGGTCGCGGTGAACGCGCGTCTGGAGCGCCCGTCGTTCCGCCTCGATCGACTTCAGCAGCCCGGCGAGCGTCGTGCCCATGGCCTCCAGGTCGGCCTGCAATTTCGAGCGGGCGTCCGAGAGCGCTTGCTCGCGGCCGTGCTTCAGCCCGACCGCATAGCCGGCCTCGAAGCCCTCGGCGATCCCGCGCCGCTGCCCCTCGGCCCGCATCGACTCCGCCTTCCGGCGCGCGGCCTCCAGGATGCCGGCGGCCTCCGCGCGCGCCTCGTCCTCGAGCCGTCTCGCCTTCGTTTCGGCGCCGCCGCCTTCCACCGGGCGGACGCCGACCTGCGGCTCTCCATCGGCGGTCGAGGTCCTGAAAATCCGAGTCATGCGAAGCTCCCAGGCGGACGAAATCCCAAATCCCAGATCCCAAATCCCAACGCGACGGCACCGCGGCCAACCCGCGCCGGAACCGTAGTTTTCACGGATTCACGACGATTTCGCAGCTTCGTATTGTGCTACGAGCGTCGAAGATCACGTCTTCCCACGATGACTCTTCTGCGAATCGTCGCCCAGACCTTCGTGCGCGGGGAGGCGAGATCGAACCCCAGGGCGCTGAAGGAAACCCCCAGGCCGCTCCCTCACGGTCGCGGTTCGGTGCCGCGGCGCTGCAAAACGCGTGGTTGCCGTGATGGTCGATCCCAGACGGGATCGTTGCGCAATCCCATGGCTGTGCCGACACTCGACCAAATCTCCATTCTCAAATCTCCAATCTCAGATCCGCTTCACGGCACGATCTCTTCCGCGCCACCGCGGCCGAGGATGAGCAGCTCGCCCGCCTCTTCCAGCTTCCGCACCAGCTCGACGATCTGCTGCTGGGCGGCGAACACGTCTCCGACGCGCACGGGTCCCATGAAGGCCATTTCCTCGCGGAGCTGTTCCACGGCGCGTCTCGACATGTTCAGGAAGAACTTCTCCTGCAGTTCCGGGGAAGCGTTTTTCAGGGCCAGCGCGAGCTGGTCCATTTCGATGTCCTTGAGCAGGTTCTGGATGCCCCGGTCGTTCACGCGCTTCAAGTCCTCGAAGACGAAGAGGAGCTTCTGGATCCGTTCCTCCAGGTCGGGGTCGACCTCGCCGATCCCCTCCAGCACGCTGTGCTCGGTCGCGCGGTCGGTGTGGTTCAGGATCGCGGCGACCGCGTCCGGGCCGCCCAGCTTCGTGGGCTCCGCGTGGGCGAGCGCGGCGAACTTCTTCTGGAGCGACTTCTCGACGCGCTCCAGGATGTCCGGCGTGGTCCGCTCGAGGGTGGCCATGCGGTGGACCACTTCGACCTGCGTCCTCGGCGGAAGCCCGCGCAGGACGGCGGCCGACTGCGCGGAGGGCAGATGCGCCAGGATGAGGGCGAGGGTCTGCGGATGCTCGTCCTGGAGAAAGGCGAGCAGGTTGTTCACGTCGGCGCGCTGCAGGAAGCGGAACGGGCTCGCCTGGACGGACTGGCGGATGCCGTCCACGATCCGGCGTGCGTCCTCTGGCGGCAGCGCCTTTTCGAGCACGGCGCGCGCGGCGCCGATCCCGCCCTGCTCGACGTTTTGCAGGGCCTGCGCCTCGAGGGCGTACGCCTCCAGCACTTCGTCCCGCTCCTCGCGCGTGACGTTGCGCAGCTTCGCCATCTCGAGACTCGCCCGCTCCAGCAGCTCCGGCTCCATCTGCGCCAGGATCTTCGCGGAGAGCTCCGGCGCCAGGCTCACGAGGAGCACGGCCGCCCTGCGGGCGCCGGTGAGTGGTGACTTTTTTTTTGCATCGACCATTTCAGCGTCCTGCGCCGACCGCGCGTCGAGCGCGAGAGGCGCGGGTTCCTACCGCGACAGAGCCGCAACCCCATCCGGCCACGAGCGCCACGTACGCGCACGCCGCGTCCGGTGCTGAGTACCAACTACTCCGTCTGCTCGAACCACCGACCGAGCAGCGTCGCGGCGGTCCGGGGACTCTCCTCGACCATGCGGCGCACCTGCGCCAGCCGTCGCGGGACCGCGCCCGGCCCGCCCGCGGCCTCCTCCTCCTCGAACTGCCGGCGCAGGCGCGCGATCTCCTCGACCACGTCCCGCGGCACCGTGCGCCGCACCGTGCGGAGGAGCAGGAGGGTCGCGCCGAGGAGGACCAGCCCGAGCAGCGCGGGACTCGCGTACCGGGAGGCGAGCAGCTCGTAACGCTCCAGGGTCGTCGCCTCCGGCAGCGCGGGAGGAGCGGCGAACGAGATCGCCAGCAGCTTCAGCTTCGAGGGGTCGCTCACCCTGCAGGCGCCGGCGAGCTGTTCGCGCAGGGCCTCGACCGTGACGTCGCGCCGGACCAGCTCGTCCTTGTCCACCACCACGGCGACGCTCATTTCCTTGATGCTGCCGGGCGGGACCTCGAGGGTCGTTTCGCTCCGGCTCACCTCGCGACGAATCTCGCTCTCCGTCTCCAGCGTGGCCGGGGCGGCCCCCCCGAACTGCTCGGACGGGCCGTTCGCAGCGGCCGGCTCGAGCGTGTTGAAGGGGCCCGTCGCGATCCCCAACGGGCCCGCGCCCTCGGCGGTGCTTCCGGAGCCGTCGGCCGGGCCGCTCACGACATCGCCGGCCACGCCGGGCGTTCCGCTCGCGCCGAAGCCGCGAGCGCCCGCCGTCCTGCCGGCGGCAAGCGGCCGCGCCTCGCGCACCGTGTGCTCCTTTTCGAGCACCTCGACCGTCCGCGTCGGGTCGATGTCGTGGGTCTGCTTCTTGAGGGATTGGAAGTCCAGCGTGACGTCGACCATGACGATCTTGTGCTCCAGGAAGCCGAGGTAGGCCGCGAGCTTCGCCGACTCCTGGCGCTCGAAGGCGGTCTTCAGCTCGAGCTGGTCCGACGACGTGGTGGCCAGGTCCTTCTCGTTCGGCACCCGGTAGTACTTCCCCGCGGTGTCGAGGAGGGCGACGTTTTCCGGCGTCGCGCCCACCGGGCCGGCCACGAGCTTCGCGATCCCCAGGATGTTCTCCTTCGTCAGCACCCGACCGGGATGCAACCGGAGGAGGACGGAGACCTTCGCCTGCTGCGCGTCCCCGACCAGGGAGGGCTCGGCCGTGCGGACAAGCTCCACCTTGACGCCTTGGACCGCGTCGAGCGAACCGATCACCGCCTCCAGCCGCCGGACCAGGCTGCGCTGGTACTTGAGGTCGCGCTTGCCGCCGGTCTCGGTGAAGTCCTGCTCGTAGACCCACTTGAAGGGGTCCACGCCCTCGGGAAACGTCCCGTCCGCCGCCAGGTCGAGGACCAGCCGCTCCTTCTGGTCCACGGGGACGAGGAGCACGCCGCCCTTCACCTGGTGGGGGACGCCTTTCTCCTCCAGGCGCTTGACGGCGCGACCGAGGACGTCGGCGGGAGGGTCGACGAGGAGCGGCGTGAGGTTGTCCGCGCTCCCCCACAGGACGAGGAGCGCGAGGCAGGCGCCGAGCGCGAGGAGCGAGACCGCGACACTCACCCGCTGCGCGGGGTTCATCCGCAGGAAGAGGGCTCGGAGGTCGTTCCACGCTTCGCGCAGGTTCATTTCTCACGCCGGTCAGCGGCGCGCACGCCCCCCCACCGCGATGGGCGGGGAGACGTCGGCCAGGTCGGAGAAGCCGGGGCGGTCGGGCGCGGGTTCGAAGTCGACGGCGGGCGCTTCGGGCTCGGGCGGGGTCACGGGACTCGCCGCGGAGGCCGTGAAGACGGGCTTCGTGCCGAAGAGCTGTTCGCGCCGCGGATCCGGCGCGTGCTGGACCTTCACGAGGCACTCCTGTCGCGAGGCGCGCGGCACGAGCAGTCCGCCGTCGGCGACGAGGTAGCCGATTTCCTCCCGGTCCAGGACGCGGGCGGCGCGGTCGAGGTCGCCGGCGGGCACGGTGGATTCGAAGAGCGGCACGTAGGTCACTCGCTGCCAGAAGAGGAGGGCGTGGAGGGCCGCGCCCAGGAGGAGGACCGAGGCGAGTCCCCCGGTCACGAGCAGGTAGAACTGGTTCGTTTCCTCGAGGAGCCTTTCCCTGCGAAACACGAGATTCGGCCAGAACATCGCGATGTCCTCCAGGCTCACGTCCGGACCTTCTGGATCTCCTCGAAGGCCGTCAGGATCCGGCTGCGAACCTGCATCAGGGTATCGAAGGCTTCCTGGGCCTTGCGGACCGCGGCCAGGACTTCTTCGACGTCGCCGCCCGTCCCGCGCTCGGACTCCCCGGCGGCGCGGTCGGTCTCCGATTGCAGCTCGGCGACCCGTGCAAGCGACTGGAGCAGGGCGTTCCGGAAGGAGACGTCTTCGCTCGCTGCCCCGGCAGCGGGGCGGCCGGCCGAGGTTCCCGCTTCGGCCGGACCTAGCGTTTCCTTCATCGTCCAGAACTCCCCGCACCTGAAGGAGGGATCTCGAAGGTCGAGCTGATTTCGCGACCCGACGCTGACCTCGCATCCCGGCCCGCGAGCATCGCAACGGACGTGCCTCCCGCGTTCGAGAGAGCAAGTCGGCGCCGCGCGGGGACGGCGCCGAACCAAGACGCTCGATTGTCAAGGAGCGGGAGGCGAGGGCGGGCTGCGAAGGAAATTCCCGCGCCCGCGGGAATGGTTTTTCGAAATGCTTCGACGCGGCGGAGTCTGCCGGTCCACCGGCCGAATCCGCCGACGGGGGCGGCAGGAATCGCTGCGTACCCGTAAAGGCATGAGTCAGGCACTCACGCCAGGCTGTGCAGGCCGGGAGGCCCGCCCTTTCAAGGTGGTGTTGCAACGCTTTCGCTCGCCGCAAGCCGGCTACTCACTCAAGCCTGCGGCTTGAGAGCGCTTTGTGGTGCAGGGCTTCCGCCCTGCACCCGCACTCGCACGAAAGTTCCGAAGTGCCTCCTCATTTCCCGTCGAGCCGCCGCCGCACCCAACGGGCTACGTGATTTCCACCCGAGTTGTCCCGCCGGTGCAGGGCGGAAGCCCTGCACCACAAGGGCTCGTGGCCATCCGAAGAGAACAGCGAGAAGCTCGCCCCCTTTCTCACCCGGCATCTGAGGCTCCGTCCCACGAGAGCCGATCCGTTCTCTGCACCTTGAAAGGGCAGGCCGGAAGGCCCGCACCACAAGGCCTATTCCCTCCGACGAAAGTGCCGATCCATGGGTGCTTCCTTTACGGGCACTGACGCGGAGCGACGCCGCCAGAGTCGGACGCGAGGCGCGCGGCCGTGGCGTGCGGCCCTACCGCCAGGGAAGCGTCGCCTGTGCGGCGATGGGCGTCTCGGACTCCGTCTCGGAGTCCACGAGGAGGCCCCAGCGCTTGATCTTGTCCCGCAGCGTGCGCTCCCCGATGCCGAGGGCGCGAGCGGTCCGGAGGCGATTTCCGCCGTTTCGCGTGAGCGCCGCGACGATGTGACGGCGCTCCAACTCGTCGAGCGTGAGGGAACCGGGCGGGACCGCTTCCGGGTTCTGCGCCGCGGTCGCCGTCGCCGGGGAGGGGGCCGCCGCGAGCGTGGACGCCGGCGGCGACGCCGGCGAGAAGGCGGGCGCGGGCGGCGGGGTGGGCAGCGGCGCGAGCGCATAGGGAGGCGTGTGCACCGCGGCCGGCGCGGACGCCGGCGAGGCCGGCTGGTCCGCGCGGTCCAGCCAGGTTTCGACGTCCGACGCGTCGATCTCCTCCCGTTCCACCATCACCAGCAGCCGCTCCACGAGGTTCGCAAGCTCCCGCACGTTGCCCGGCCAGTGATAGGCGCGGAGCACGGACATCGCGCCCTGGGTGAAGCGCGCGGCCGGCTTCGACAACGAACGGCGGAAACGGTCGAGGAAGTAGTCGACCAGCACCGGCAGGTCCTCGAGGCGATCCCGAAGCGGCGGGATGTTCACGCGGAGCACGTTCAGCCGGTAGAAGAGGTCGCCGCGGAACAGGTGTTCGCGAATGGCCTCGTGGGGGTCGCGATTGGAGGTGGCCAGGACGCGCACGTCCACGCGGACCGGGACGCGGCAGCCGATCCGCTGCACGACCCGTTCCTGGAGGACGCGGAGCAGCTTGGCCTGCAAGGGCGGCGGGAGCTCCGTCACCTCGTCGAGCAGGAGCGAGCCCAGGTGCGCGGTTTCGAACCAGCCCTTGACCGCCCGTTCGGCGCCGGTGAAGGCCCCCCGTTCGTGGCCGAAAAGCTCGCTCTCGAGGACCGAGGGGGACAGTTCGGCACAACTGAAGCCATGGAATTCCCGGTCGCGGCGCGGACTCATGGAGTGGATCGCCCGCGCGACGACTTCCTTGCCGACGCCGCTCTCGCCCGTGAGCAGGATCGTGCCGTCGCACGCCGCGATGCGCGGGAGCCGGCCCGCCAGCTCCTGCATCGCGGGGCTGGGGCCGAGGACGAGGCGCTCGTGCCCTTCCTGCCGGAGCTGCGCGCGGAGATACTGGTTCTCTCCGACGAGCGTCCGGTGCACCACGGCCTTCTTCACGAGGCACTCGATTTCGGCGACGTCGAAGGGCTTGCACAGATAGTCGAAGGCGCCGCGCTTCATGGCCTCGACCGCGGTGGCCACCGTGCCGTACCCGGTGATCAGGATGACCGGCAGGTCGGGCGCGAGGCGCTGCGCCTCGGCCAGGACCTCCAGCCCGCCCATCTGCGGGAGCTTGAGGTCGCAGAGGAGCACGTCAGGATGGAGACTCGGAAGCAGATCCAGCGCTTCGCGCGGGGCGGCGAAGCCGCGTGCCGTGAAGCCGTCCCGGCTGAACGTGGCGACCAGCGAGTCCCTCATGAGGTCCTGGTCGTCGATCACGAAGAGGAGCGGCATCTGGGCACCTCCCTTTGCGGACGCGGATCGATGGGGAGCGCGACGACGAACCGTGCGCCGCCTTCGGGGAGGTTCTCGCCGCGGATCTCGCCGCGGTGGCCCTCCACGACCCGATGCGCGATGGCGAGGCCGAGCCCCGTTCCCTTCGAGCGGCTGGTATAGAAGGGCGTGAAGAGCCGGGAAAGGGCCTCGGCGCTCAGGCCAGGGCCGGTGTCGGAGATCGAGACCACGACGCGCTCCGAACCGTTCCCGCGCCGATCCGTGCGGGTCTCGAGCCGAAGCCGGCCCCGGCCTTCCATCGCGTGGGCGGCATTGAGGAAGACGTTCAGGAAGACGCGTTCGAGCATGTCGGGGTCTGCTTCGAGCGGGACGAGTCCCGGTTGATAGCGCCGCTCGATGGCGAGCCCGCGATCCTCGACGCGTTCGCCCCACAGCGCGAGAGCGTCTTCCAGCACGGCGTGGATCTCGCACGGCCGCAGCTCCGGGACGACGTTGCCGGTGTAGCTGAGGATATCCTCCACGAGCCTGCCGAGATGCTTGACGCCGGCCAGGACCTTTCCGGCGAAGTCCCGCTGGTGCTCGTCGGCCACGGCCGCCCGTTCGAGCAGCCCCGCGTAGAGGGTGATCCCGCCCAGCGGATTGCGGATCTCGTGCGCGAGGCAGGCGGCCATCTCGCCGAGGACGGCCAGGCGGTTCTGCCGCTCCAGTTCGCGGTTTTTCTGTTCGAGCTCGATCGAAAGCGCGCGGACCCGGTCCTCCAGCGTCTCATGCGAAGAGCGGAGCCGCTCGGTCGTCGCATTAAAGGCGCGGAGCAGTTCGGCCAGCGTCTCCGCACGCGGCAGCTCGACGCCGACTTCCTCCGTCCAAAGCTGGGCCGTCACCACGACACCTCTCAACCCGGCCGCTGCCGGAACGACCGTGTTCGAACATCAGGGCAGGGTGCCATTCTGGGCCACCGGTGCGGTCGTCCGCCTGCCGTCGGGGCACCCCTTGTGGGCGCCCGCGATAGGCTCCACGTCGTTCGACGGTTCGGTGTCGCCGGCAGGGCGGGCCCCAGGTCCGCCCCTACGTCCGGACCTGGATCCGCGGTTGCGCCCGCATAAAAAAAACTGCGAAGACTCAGTCCTCGCGGCTCCTGCCGATTTGAACCCTGCCGCAGTCCGTTTACCGCCGGCCGGCCGGCCCCGTCGCAGGGGACACGCCCGCCCTCTCACTCTCGCTCTCGCTCCCGCGCACCTCCGCTTCGTCGCGTTTCGCGTCGCCGTGGAGTCGAGCCGCGGCCTCGACCCAGAGCGCCGCGGTCACCGGGGCCGGCGGCGCGGGCATCGCGGACCCGTCCGCAGCGGTCAGCGCCGGCGCCTGGCCAAGCCGCGCCTCCCGAGCCACGGCGGCGGCCTCAGTCCCGCGCCCCGAGCGTGCCAGCGAACGCAGGTAGCCGACCAAGGCGCGAACGCCGACCGGGTCCGCGGGGTCGCCGCGGTCCCGCCAGAGCGAACCGTAGTCCTCGGCCGCGTCCCCGGGCTGCCCGAGCCGGCTCCGGCAGTCGGCGAGCGCCAGCCGCGCGCGCAGGACCAGGGCCGCGCCCTCGGGTGTTTCCCCTAGAGCGTTTCCGTCCGCGCCGCGAGCCTGGCCCGTCGCGAGCGCGGTCGCCAAGCGCCCTTCCGCGGCCGAGAGCGAGCCTGCGTCGCCGCGGTCCAGCGCGCGCAGGCCCAGCTCGGCGTTCGCCCGAAAAAGCGTCTCGGCGTCCTTCGGGGAACGGGCGAGGGCCTCCAGCAGCCGAAGCTCCCCGTCCTCGGGCCCGGCCGGGACCGGCCGACGCGGGTCCCCCGAGCGGGCCACCTCGAGGAGCGCGCACCCCAGCTCCAGGAGGGCCGCCCGCCAGACCGGGTCTTCGGACGTCAGGTCCCCCTGCCGGAGAAGCTCCTCCAGGCCGGCAGCGGCCGTTTCGGGCTTGCCGAGCCGCCGGAGGGAGCGCTCCGCCTCGAGGCGACTGCGATAGCCGAACGGGTACGCCTGCGGAAGGCACGTCGCCGAGCGGCGGAACGCCTGCTCCGCGTCGCGTTCGCGGCCCAGGCTCCGGAGGCACGAGCCTTCGAGCCAGAGCGACTCGGCCTGCCTCGGGTCCTCGGCCAGGCAGAGCCGCTCGAAGCGCCGCAAGGCGACGAGGGCGCGAAGGGGCCGGCCCGCGCGCGCAAGGGCGCGGCCCGCCGCCAGGGCGTGCTCGAGTCCGGAGGTCCCCGGCAGCGCCAGCCGCTCCAACTCGGCGTGCGCCTCCGCCGCCGCCTCGAAACCCTCCACCTCCATCCGCTCCAGTTCCCCGGCCGCCGGAACGACGGTTCGTCCCTCGCCGGCGCCTTCACCGGGACCGCCGGGGCTGCCTGCGCCGACGTCGCCGTCCGGCGCACGCGTGAGCCTCGCGGCGCAGCCTTCCCCGAGACGCCCACCCGCCTGCGCGACCAGTCGGAGCAGCGCCGAGCGGTCCGGTGTGGAGGGCACGTAGCCGGCCCAGCGCCGAAGGAGCACGAGGGCGGCGCGAAGGTCCTCCGGAAGTTCGAGTCCGTCGGCGAGACGCGCGAGATCCCGGATCGCCCGCGGCAGATCGGTCGGGGCGGAGGGCGCGGCCACCGTCGCGCGGTCGAAGCAGGCGAGGGCGCTCCCGCGGTCGCCGAGATCCAGGTGGCAGGAGGCCGCGACAAACTCGGAGGCAAGCTCCACGTTTCGAGGAGCGGGACGCGGCGCTTCCGCGAGGAGCTTCAGCGCGCCGGCGGCATCCCCCTCCTCTCGTCGCAGGCGGGCAAGCAGGCAAACCGCCTCGGCCTCCGACGCGACCCGTCCGCCGCTCCCGGCGTCCGCACGGGCACGGGACAGCTCTTCGTTCGCCGCCTTCCTCTGCTCGGCCGCGAGGAAGGCGCGACCTGCTTCCAGCCGGGCCTGCTGCGCCTCCGGGGTGGAGGGGAACCGCTCGGCTACGGCCCGGTAGGCCGATCCGGCCTCGGCGTGCCGCCCGAGCAGAACCAGGAGGGCGCCGCGTGCCAGCAGGCCACGGAGCACTTCGTCCGGAGTGCCGGCGAGGGCGTCGTAACGGTCGAGCGCGGCGAGCGCGCCGTCCGGGTCGGGCGGCAGCTTGAGCGCCGCGGCGCGTGCGAGTTCGAGGAGGAGCGGGGAGAAGCCGACGCCGCCGGCCAGCGCGAGCTCGAGCTGTTGATGCGCGCCGGCCCATTGCCCGGCGGAGGCGAGGGCGCGCGCGAGAAGCAGGCGGAGCGGCTTCACTTCGTCGGGCGTCTCGCCCGAGGCCTCGGCCTCGACGCACGCGCGCGCGGCGGCTGCAAGCTCGGCGGGCGTTACGGCGGCGGGGGCGCCCGGGCCGGTGCCCGCGAGAAGGGAGTCGGCGAGGAGAAGCCACGCCTTGCCGGCGAGCGGGTCGTGAGGGTGGAACTGGAGCAGGGTGCGGAGGAGGGCGACCGCGCGGGGCAAATCCTGGACGGCGCGTGCGTCGCGCGCACGAGCGAGGAGGCGATCGGCAGGCGCAGGTCGTTCGCCGGCGAGGAGCCAGCCAAGGACGGGGAGCGACACGATCGCGGCGGCGAGGAGGACGGCGCGGGCGTTCACGCGGACACGAGGGGCGGCGCCCGCGCCGGCGCGGCCGCGGGCGGGGGGGGCCGGGCTTCTAGCGGGCATCGCGGGGCTCCACGCCTTGGGGCGAACCGGGATTTGCGGGAGAAGCGCCGGCGCCGGCCGCGTCCTCTTCGTCGAGCAACCGCTTCACTTCTTCGAGCGTACGATGGGCCTTCCAACGCTCGATCTTTTTGATGCGCTCAAAGACCTCGTGGGCGTAGAGCCGGTGTCCGGAGTCCGTCCGCTCCAGCGGCGCGATGAGTTCCCGGACGGTGTAATTGTGGAGGGTCTGTCGAGACAGCCCCGAGAACTTGATGACCTCGCCGATTTTGTAGAGCTTTCGAGGTTTCACGGGGGAGTGCCTGAATCAGTGGAGCTGAGAAACGCCGGTGCGGGTCAAGTCGCCGCTCTCCGCCGAGCAGGAGGCCCGAATCGCGTTGTTTATATTTTATGCTTCGTAACACTCGTTGTCAAGGGGAATTCCCGAAAGTGCGTCTGGGGGAATGTCCGTCAAGCAAAGTCTATAAAATACTACACCAAAGCCTGTTACGTCTTCACTCGCGATGGCAAGAACGGGGCCCTGAGGTGGGACCGACCTGTAGCCCCTATCCTGTCAAGGATTTCTCCCCATCCGATTCTTGCCGGATCCTGAGATCGGCCACGAACCTTGATTTGTCCACATTCCCAGGCGGTCCGTTGCAAAAAAAGAAGGAAAACTCGGCAAACCCCTTGTTCCGTCAAGGTTCGCGGGCGAGTCCCGGAGCTTGACGCGCACGAACAGTGCAACATGTTATTTTAAAACATGTTGCATCATCGCAGAAAAAAACACGGCCAGCGGCCTCTCCCCGCCTTGCCGCCCGAGGCACAAGGCTCAGGCAGGATGCGTGCAAAAATGCACGGCGGGGACAGGAGTTGTCCACCGGTTATCCACCGACCTGGCGCACCCTGGAGAGCCCGAAAACCGGCCCTTCCCGGGCATTATCGGGCAGCATGTCGACAGGGAAACCCGGGAGACTCCCTACATGAACCAACAATTCCACAATAGACGGACCCGATCCGCGTTCATGGGTTGGGGGAACCGGCCCGTGCCCGCGCACGCGCAGCTCGGCACTCCGGCGCGGAGGCGACGTGAGGCCCGCCGCGAGGGCCGGCACTTTGCCTCCCCCTCTCTTTGCGGCAATGCACCTTCGGACCCCAACACAGGATGGAGGTTTCCATGCCCTCAGGACGTCGATTTGGCCTGCCTGTCGTGCTGGCCGGCTTACTTGGCATGGTGGTGGCCGTGGCGCTGCTCTCCCTGCCGACGACACCGCAAGCGAGCGCTCAGGATGAGGGTCCCGGGGGTGGTCCTGGCGGGGGACCCGGGGGAGGCCCCGGCGGCGGGTTCGGCGGGCGAGGCGGCATGATGCGCGGCGGCGGGATGGGCGCTGCCCCCGGCTCGATGTGCGTGATGAAGGACTACCTGTACGTCCTGCGCGGAAGCACGCTCTACAAAATCAACGGAGATCTTCAGATCGAGAAAAAGCTCACCCTGGACGACGGGATGGGTGCCGGCGGCCCCGGCGGCCCCGGCGGCCCCGGCGGGCCGGGTGGGCCGGGTGGACAGGGAGGAGATCGGCCTCCGCGTGGCGCGCGCGGCGGCGGCGGTGATGGAGGAGGCGAGGATCGTTGAGCGCGGTGCTTCCAAACCCTCGCGATTCGGCGAGCGCAGGAGCGCCGCGCCGCCGCTGACCCATGGCTTGCGTCGGCGGCGGACGGCGGCTCTCTGCGTGCCGCGGGCCGAAGCGGAACCAAGACCGTGAGGGAGCGGCCTCGGCGCGTCCTACCGTAGCCCCGGCTTCGAGCTCGCCCCAGGGTAGAATCCGGGGATGCGCAAGAGTTGAATTACTTGAAAAGTTCGGCCTTGTAGCGGCACTCCTTGAGGATCTCGATCGACTTCCGGTGCCGCTCCTGGAGCCAGGCATTGTCGGGAAGGATGTCGAGCGCGGAGGCGTAGCCGGCGGCCGCTTTTTGTATGTTGGACATGGCGGCCTTGATCTCGATCCCTTTCTTCCCGCGGTCCTGCGTGGAGCGGAACTTCTCGTAGTGCGCCATGCAACTGTCATAGGCGGTGTTGGCGTCCTTCACCTTCGCCTGCGCGGCCTTCTCCTCGGCCGTCGGCTCCGGTGTGGCGACGGTGGACACCTGCGTCCCACCGGACGGGGGCGTTCCGGCCGGCTTCCCGCCGGCGTCCGGGTCCGGGGTCGTGCCCGTGCCGGCGGCGGGCGCGGCCCCGCCCCCCGCGTCCGCCGGGGGCGGCGTTTTCCGCAGCATCTTTGACAACTCCTCGTCCGACGGGGTCGGGCCTCGCTTCATCTCTTCGTCCAGGAGTGCGATCGCCTCCGATG
Organism: Planctomycetota bacterium; assembly: GCA_016197205.1. Taxonomy (GTDB): domain Bacteria; phylum Planctomycetota; class MHYJ01; order WSZJ01; family JACPWG01; genus JACPWG01. The sequence continues at coordinate 53,208 of JACPWG010000111.1, read as the reverse complement.
CCCCGCCAAAGATGTCCGCCCACAGCGCCTCCCAGCTCACCTCTTCCCCGCGGTACTTCTTCATCCCCGCCCATCCGCCTCCGACGAGCCCCAGGAAAGCGACCAGCATCAGCCGGCGCTTCACCTTCTGCCAGAATTGCTTCTTCTGCATCCGCAACACCGCCGGGTGTTCGGACTTCTTGTTCGGATCGATCCCCATGGAGGGCCCTCCGGTCGCAGGGACTGCTGACGGGCGGACGAAAGGTCGCGCCCTCGCGGGATTCTAACACCGGCGGGCGCCGCGCGGCAATGGGAATCCCGGGATGCCCACGGAGAGGCCACGGAGGATCCAGGGCAGCCCCGGGCCGCAACCCAGAGGACGGACCACCGAAAACGCCGAACACACCGAACGACGAAATTCTTGCGAATCGACTGGCGCCGCGGATCCGAACCTCGACCGTGAGGGAGCGGTCTCAGCGCGACCTTCGGTTCCCTCGGGTTTGGTCTCGCAACCGATCGGCTGCCGGGGAGAACTGGTGGTCGAAAAGGCAGCCGAAGGCAAGTTCGGCCGCCCGCGAGGCGCGCGAGCGAGGCGTAGTAACGGAGAACTACGTCGAGCGAGTGCAACGAAGCAGGCGGCCGAAATCGCCGAGGAAATTGGTCACCCAATTCTGTGGGGCGGTACTGAGGGTCGCTCCGCGCGGCAGGCCAATTTCCGCTGGGTCTCGGCGCTGCCCGGCTGCCATTCGTTGGGTCATCGCGCTGTCCGGCTGCGATTCTTTGGGTCACCGCGCTTCCCGGCTGCAAGGCGTAGGGGCACGGCGCTGCCGTGCCCACGAAGCGAGACTCCGCCGCCGCCCCCGCGCAACCCTGTCGGCGGTTCCAACCTCGCCCCGCCTCGCCTGCTACTTCGGCCCCTTCTCCGGCGCGGGCTCCAGCCCCGCCGCCCCCTCCGCGCGGTCGACCCCGAGGCTCCAGTTCCGGACCGCCGGGTTCGGCGAGCCCGGCTCATCGAGCCACACCGCGTCGTTCGACCGCTCGGGGACGTACGTGTCGCGTCCCCCGACGTCGAGAAACAGCGCGACCGAGGTCGCGTCCGCGAAGTACGTCGACCCGCCCGTGCGGTCCCGCATCTTCTCGTCGAAAAGCGCGGTCCCCGGACGGTTCCCCGTCCCCATGTGGTAGACGTCGTCTCCGCCGAGATCGAGCAGCATCGCCACGGACCGGTTGATCGAGTACGCGATGCCGATCGTCTTCACTTCATAAAGGTCATTCCCGGCCGCGTCCACGAGCAGGGCGACCGTGAAGTCGTGCCCGAATGCGAGCGAGTGCGAGCCGGTCTCCTCGACGACGTGCTTGTCGTCTCCCGACTCGTCGACGAGCGCACCGATGCAAAAGTGCGCGCCGCTTCCCTGCGACCAGACGCACCCGCGGTAGTCGTCGTTGCCCGCGCCGTCCCAGAGGAGGCCGGTGCCGAACCAGTAGCCGGTCCCCATCGACCAGTTGCCGGCCGAGTAGCGGTCGTCCCCCTCGCAATCCAGGAGCGCGCCGAGCCCGCCCGCCCACGAGTGACCGTCCGCGCCGTCGCCGCGCCTGCCCATGCCGCAACCTTGCGCGTTCGACACCGAGATTTTCAGTTCGCTGTGATACGACGGACGCCCGGTCACCGCCGGGTCGCGTTCCGCGACGTAGCTATCGTTTCCGGAGCGGTCGGCCAGCACCCCGACTCCGCCCGCGCCGCCGAACCCCTGGCCGTCCGAATGGAGGCGGTACGTGTCGTCGCCGGCCGCGTCGAACAGCAGACCGATGCCGAGAAAGCCGGCCCCTTGTCCCGAGAAGCGGACGGAGTAGGTGTCCTTTCCCGCGAGATCGGCGAGTATGCCCATCCCGAGCTGGCCGAAACCCTGCGCACATGACCCCGCCACGTACGTGTCGTCGCCGTCGGCGTCGAGGAGGACGCCGATGCCGCACAGCCCCGCGCCCTGCGCCGGGCCATCGGCTTCGTACGTATCGTTGCCCGCGAGGTCAAGATAGAGCCCAATCGGCCGCGCGGCGGTGCCCGTGCCCGCGGCTCCGCGCACCGTGTCGTTGCCCCCGAGATCGACCACGAGCAGCGCGTCGGCCGCGTCCACCGTATCGTTCCCGCTGCCGCGGACCCGCACCCAACCGAAGGGCGTTTTCCAATCGAAGGCGAACGGAGGAGACGGTGGGAGCGCGGCCAGCGCGCGCCGCGCTTCGTCCAGCGCCTCGAGGCACTTCATCCCTGCGTACCAGAGACTCGGCTCGTCCAGGAGCCGCGCGGCGTCGTCGATCTCCGGCGCGTAGTCGAGCGCGTCCGTCATTTCCGCGCCCAGGTCAATCCGCCGGCAGGCCGCTTCGCGGAGCGCCAGCGGGCAGTTCCGCCACGCGCGCTCGGCCCAGCGCCACGCATCGAGCGTGTTGAGCACGAGTCGGCCGAGGATCGGTCGAGCCGCCGCCGGGATCGCGGAGGCGCGCCGCTCGAGGTCCTTTCGGAAATCGGGGTACGGCGACTCGATCCCGAACGTGAACATGCGCGCCGGCCGCCCGGCCGCCTCTTGCACGCGCAGGAGAGCCTCCACGATGTCCGTGTCGACGGCGAGCAGATTGGCGGAGTAGGCGCGGAAGGAGCCGAGCTTGCGTTCGATCCCGAGCGCATGGACGGCGCGGAAGAGCGCGCCGTCGCACTTCTCCGGCGCCTTTGCGAGCGCGTCGGTTGCCAGGAGTGCGCGTGCCGAGCTGCCAAGCGTGCGCGCGACGTTGACGACCGCGAGCGGTTCCGCGAGGCAGTCGTCAAAATGGCGAAGCTTGTACGGGATGTCGGCCGGGTAGCGTCCCCAGTAGCCCTTCGGGCGCCAGCCGAGCGTGGCGCGGTCGAGGCCCACGAGCGCGAGCGCGTCGTCGAGCGCGTCCGCGCGCGCCGCGGACGGGGCGAGGAGCGCGAGCAGCAAAAAAAAGGCGGCGGCGATGCGCATGCGGTGCGGCTCCGAAAGGGCCCAGGGGCGATCGAGCTTGGTGGGCCTTCAGTACCGATCCTGGGGGTGCACGACATGGGGACGATGGAAGCGGAACGGGTCCGTGACGGACACACGGAACCGCGACCGTGAGGGAGCGGTCTCCGCGCGTTCTTCCAGAGCCGCGGATTCGACCTCGCTGCCCGGTGGGTTCGCGGAGCGCTCCCATGCGGGTCGGCGGCCTCGAACCGGAGGTCACGGCAGAACGCCCCCAGACCGCGCGTCCTGAGGTCACCTCGGGTTCGGCCACGCCGCCGAATTCCTCCCCGCAAGCGCACAATCCGCGGGGATTCACTTCGCCGCGCCGGCTCCGGTCGTCGACTCCGGCGGTCTCCTCGTCTCGCGCTCTGCAAGCAGCCGCAAGTACTCGGACAGTCCCTCGCGGGGTTTCTGTCCCGTGCGGGAGTCCCTCCCATCCGACGACACGCGCGAGCCTCTCCAAACCTTGGCGTATGCTCGGGCGAGGCCCTCCCCCTCCGTCCAGGACGTGCCGGACGCGAGGATGCGCATCAGTTTACCGGCATCCCACGGCGGGTCGGAGGCGACCCCGTCCAGTTCCCGTCGAAGTCGCTCCAGGACGCGGCGATCGTTCGAGCCCAAGGCCAGGGCCGCGAGGCAACGCATCCACGGGTCTCCGAGAATCTTCGGGCTCCCAAGCACGACCTCCGCCAGTCGCCTCAGGTGCGACGTCTGAAGAGCCTCCCCAAAACGCTCTGCGGAGCCCCCTTCGTACCGCGGATTCAGGTCCTCCCCGCGCGCCAGTTCGTAGGCACCCTCCCAACGCGTGGCCGGCTCCTCCGCGCAGTCGATGAGCCAGTCGACGGTCTTCTTCCGCCGTTCCACCGGGTCTGAGATCCCCGCGATGTCGCAGGCCTCCCGAATGCGCTTCGAGTAAACCTGAAGACGTCGCTCATTGTCCATTGTCTTCCAGGCGAACCTCCCACCGGCCCAATACCATGCTCCCCCCGGTTCGCGAAACAGGAAGGCGATGCCACGCGTTCCCTTGTTGAAGTCCGGCGGCGGTGGGCAGACCGAGGTCCTTTCGAAGGGGATGCGGAGCTCGGAGCCCTCGGCCGCGCTACCCTTGAGGCACCCGCGAACCACCAGGAGCGCAGCGTGGGAAAACCAATCCGCGCTTGGTTCGTCGGATTTGAGCCGCTCCACGGCACGAACCTCGGCCACCACGATCAGGTCCGAAGCAGCGACGAGTTGTCTGAGCGGTATGGGAGGGGCCTCCTCCGCGCGGCCTGCCCTCGCGCTCGCGAGCTGGAGCGACAGCGCGAGTGCGACGATGCGTGCGAACCTCGGGCCTCGATGGATGATCGCCATGTCGGGTCGTCCTCGCCGCCATAGGCGGTGAATTCCTTCGTTGCGCTCGCTCGACGTAGTTCTCCGTTACTACGCCTCGCTCGCGCGCCTCGCGGGCGGCCGAACTTGCCTTCGGCTATTGGTCACCGACTTCCGTAGAGCGGTACTTAGCCAGCAGTGTGAAATTCTAGCCTTCCCTGCCGACGAGGGCAAGCTCGAACGTGGCCACGACAGACGGCGGCTGGACCCCTGCCACGCCAAGGCATGGTTCAATCCGTGGTAACAACCTTTGCCGCTCATGGGGAACAAAACGGGCACATGACCTGAATTCCGGAAAGGGCTTGCGAGGATCCGAGGACGTTTCTGGAATTCAGGATCGTGTCCCCCGTTCTGCCCGCGCCGTCCCACAAGAGGCCGGCGCCGAACCAGTAGCCGATCTCCAGCGACCGGTTAGCGCCCGCGCAAGAGTTACATTACATTTTCGTGGCTCGACCGATGCCTGGGGGCGCGGGCCTCCGGGCCGCGCGGCGCGGCCCAGAGGGCGGCGCCCCCAGGAGCCTCGAAGTCCGAATTTGCGCAGTTGTTTTTTCGCGGGCGCTCACGGGCCCTCCCTCAAACACCACGGCGGCCCGTTGACGAAGCTCGGACACGGTAGCCGACCGAACCACGGGAAGTCGCGCATCATGTGGCCATTCGCGCGGGCCGGAGGCCCGCGCCCCCAGGCATCGTGACTGGATTTCGCCCACGGGCCTCTCGCGATCGTGCAGCCATGCAAAGACCGCATCCTCGACGCGCCCGCGCTTCTCGCCTTGCTCCCGTCCTGTCCGTCGCCCGGTTCGCCCTCTTCGTCCTCCTCGCCGCGCCCGCGGGCTTCGCCCAGGACGGCCCGCAGGTCGTCGCCCAGCTTGAGCGCGCCCAGATCTACGAGGGGGAGTCCGTCGTCTACCGCGTGTCCATCGAAAACACCGAGAACCCCTCCGCGCCCGACCTCTCGGCCTTTTCCGATTTTGTCGTGGAGCCCGCGGGCGACAAGTCGCTGAACTCGCGCAGCGTCACGATCGTGAACGGCCGGGTGGCCGAGAGCGTCCGTTTCGGCCGTGAGTTCTACTTCCGCCTGACGCCGAAAGCCGCCGGCCTGCTCCAGGTGCCGCCGCCGCTGGCCACCATCGACGGGCAGGTCGTGAAGGGGCGCGCCTTCACGCTGAAGGTCGTTCCGCCGCAGGACCAGGACCTTGCCCTCCTCGACCTCTCGACCGACCGCGAGGCCGTCTACCCGCTCCAACCCTTCACCCTCACCTTGCGGATTCTCGTGAAGGACCTGCCGGACTCGCACGCCGATCGAGACCCCGTCAGCGTGCAGTCCGCGCCCCCCGCGTTGCACGTGCCCTGGGTGGACCCGGTGCCGGACGGCCTCGAGCCGACCAGCGACTGGCAGCACTGGCTGGGCGCGTACCAGAGCCGGGGAGACGCGGGCTTCAGCGTGAACGAGCTGGGGAGCAATCAACTCCTCTCCTTCTTCGAAAACCGCGCGACGGCGTTTCATCCGAAGCCGCGCCGCCTGCGCCGCCCGACCCGGAACGGGCAGGAGGCCGGCTACTGGGAGTACTCCTTTCCGCGCGTCTTCCTCGGCAAGAAAACGGGCGAGTACGCGTTCGGGCCGGTGACTTTGAAAGGAACCTTCGGCCGCGAAATCGACCGGCGGGGCCGGCTGGCCGGCGAGGAGGTATACGCCGTCGCGAAGCGCCTCACGGTCACGGTGAAAGACGTGCCGCGCGAGGGTCGGCCACCGACCTATACCGGCGCGATCGGACGCTTCGACTGGGGCGCGGAGCTTTCGCCGCGCCGGGCACGCGTGGGGGATCCGCTTACCCTCACCCTCACGCTCAAGGGACAGGGGACGCTCGGCGAGGTGTCCGCGCCGGACTTGAAGTCGATGCCCGACGTCGCTGACGGCTTCCGCGTCTACGAGGCGACCGAGGAATCAAAGGGCGGGGCGCGGTGCTTCACCTACTCCCTGCGTCCGCTGAAGGCCGAGGTCAAGGCGTTCCCCGCGGTGCCGCTCTCCTACTTCGACGTGGAGAAGGAGCGGTTCGTCACGGTTTCCACGCCGCCGCTTCCGGTCGAAGTGTCTCCGTCGGAACGGATGATGGACGGGGAGGTGGTGGCCAGGCCTCGCGAGGCCGGCCCCGTCCGGAAGGAAATCGAGGCGCGCAAGGAGGGCATTTTCGCGAACGTGAACGACCTGGACGCGGTGCGGGACGAGTCGGTGCGTCCTGGGCCGCGCATCGCGGTAGTCGCGGGCTTTTTTTTCGCGTACCTGGCGGCGCTCGTCGTCGCGCGCCGGCTCAGGCGCTGGGCCGGGGATCCTGCCCTGCGACGGCGCCGCGCGGCGGCCGGCCGGGCCCGCGCTCGACTGCGCGACGCGCGCGCACGCGTGGAGGCGAACGCCCTCCGGGAAGGCACCCAGGAGCTGCGCGGCGCGCTGGTCGGGCTCGTGGCGGACGTCGCCGACGTCCCGGAGGCCGGCCTCACCACCCGCGACGTCGGCGCACGACTCGCCGCCTGGAGCGTCGCCGAGGATGTCGCCCGACGCACGGGCGCCTTCCTCGACGCCTGCGACGGCGCGCGCTACGGGGCCGGGGACGCCGTCGCCCGCGGCCTCACCGACGAAGCGGAGTCCCTGCTCGACGCGCTCCTGCGGACCCTCGATGCGTCCGGCCGCCTGCGGTAGGGGCCGCCGGGCGGCCCACGGCACCGCGACCGTGAGGGAGCGGTCCTGCGGCCACCGCCGGCCACGCCCCGTCCGCACCCCGCTGCCGGCCGCTGCGAGCTTGCGTACCGGCAAGGCCGGCGAAATGGAACCCGGCAACAATTTCACGACGCTTCCAGGATGTGCTTCGTGCCCAAGATCGCCGATGTCCCGATCGTACGCGCGGTCGCGGCCGTGCTCGCGTGCCTGGTACTCGCCCTCCTCGCCGGCTGCGGCGCGCCCGACCTCGACGTCTCGCGAAAGTTCCAGGCTGCGCAGGAGGCCTTCAACCACGCGGCCGCGCCCGAGGATTTCCTGCGCGCGGCCGCGCTCTACCAGGAGCTCCTCGACGCGGGCATCGTGAGCGGCGCCGTGCTCTACGACCAGGGTAACGCCTTCATGCGGGCGGAGAAGCGCGGGCGCGCGATCGCCGCGTACCGGCGCGCGCAACGCTACCGGCCGCGCGACCCCTACCTCGAGGCGAATCTCCGCCTGGCCCTCGGGTCAGACGCGGCCGCCTCCTCCACGGCGGCCGGCGCGACGAGCGCGACCGGCGCCACGACCGCGGGCGCGTCGCTCGACGGTCGGCGCGGCTTCCTCGACCAGCTTCTCTTCTGGCAGGGCTGGCTCAGCTATCCCGAGAAGTTCGACCTCCTTGTAGGCTTCTCGGCCGTCGCCTTCCTCCTCGGGCTCGCCTCGCTGGTCCGGCCGGGTCGCCCGGCGCTCCGGCGGGCCGTCGTTGCCGCGCTCGCGCTCGCCCTCCTCGCGGCCGTCACGGTCGCCCGCGACGCCTACGCGAACGATTTCGTCCGCCACGGCGTCGTCGTCGTGAAGGAGGTCGTGGCCCGGAAAGGGAACGCCACGAGCTACGAACCCGCCTTCACCGCTCCGCTCGCGGAGGGGGCCGAGTTCACCCTCCTCGAGGCCCGCGGCGAATGGCTCCTGATCCGCCTTTCCGGCGGACCGGAAGGGTGGATCCCCGCCGACGCGGCCGTGACGTACTGAAGCCCCATTGCTGAATTTCCCCTGCGGCCCCCGCGGGATCGTGCCCGCTGCGCTGAACCTGGTGCCGCATCCGCTCGAAGGGACCCGCGTCATGGACCGATCGGTGCCCGCTCCGGGACAGGTCGTCCAGGTGCGCCGCCACCACTTCGTCGTGAAAGACTGCGTGCAGTCCGCGCCCCTCGTTGATCCACTGCGACCCGATCCGCTCCCGCCCGAGCATCTTCTCACCCTCTCCTCCGTCGAGGACGATGCGCCCGACCAGGACCTCCAGGTGATCTGGGAATTGGAACCCGGCGCTCAGGTCCTGGAACGCGTGACGCTCCCCGACCCCGCCGGCGGTTTCGATGCGCCGCGTCGCCTCGACGCCTTCCTCGACGCCATTCGCTGGGGCACGACCTCCTCTGCCGACCACCGCGCGCTTCACTCCCCCTTCCGCAGCGGCATCACCATCGAGGATTACCAGCTCGAACCCGTCGTCCGGGCCCTCCAAATGCCCCGCGCCTGCCTCCTCATCGCGGACGACGTCGGCATTGGAAAGACCATCGAAGCCGGGCTCGTCGCACAGGAGCTGCTCCTTCGCCATCGTGCCCGCTCAATCCTTGTCGTCTGTCCCGCCTCCCTCCAGATCCAGTGGCGTGACCAGATGCGCGACAAGTTCGGCTTGGAGTTCCGTATCGTCGACTCGGACGCCATGAAAGACCTGCGTCGCCGTCGCGGCATTCGCACGAACCCGTGGAACCACTTTCCGCGCCTCATCACCTCCATGGACTTCCTCAAGCGCGACCGTCCTCTCCGACTCTTCCGGGAGGCTCTCCCTCCTGAAGGCGAGCCCACCTTCCCGCGACGATTCGACCTCTTGATCGTGGACGAAGCGCACAACGTCGCGCCGTCCGGCACGGGCAACTACGCGACCGACTCCCTCCGCACCGCCGCGATCCGCACTCTGGCGCCGCACTTCGAGCACAAGCTTTTTCTCACCGCGACACCCCACAACGGGTACACGGAAAGCTTCTCGGCGCTCCTCGAACTGGTCGACCATCAACGCTTCATCCGCGGCACGGACATCGACCCGCTTCAACTTCGCGCGGTGATGGTGCGCCGCATGAAAAGCGAGCTGGAACGTCGGTGGGATGGCGAACGCCGCTTCGCGCATCGGCAGCTCGAGCCTCTCGAAGTGGCGTACACCCCCGAGGAGGAGTCGGCGCATCAACTCCTCCGGGAGTACACCCGGTCCCGACTCGAACGCGCCCGAGCTCACGTCGAGACTTTCGGCACGGAGTTCGTCCTGAAGCTGCTCAAAAAGCGGCTCTTCTCCTCACCCGCCGCATTCGCCGACACGCTCGCCAAGCATGAAGCCGCAGTTCGCACGTCGGCCGCGTCGCCCGCCGCATCGGAACGGCCGAACCTGTCCATGGCCGTCCTGCGAAGGCACGTGGACCAGGCCGAGGAGGACTACGCCGGGGACGAACGCAAAGAGGAAGCCGCCGCCGGCGCGATCGAAGCGACCTCCCGCGTTTTCGCCGAATTGACCCCGCACGAGCAGGAGCTGCTCGGAAGGCTCCACAGTTTGGCCTCGAAGGCAGCGCCCCGGCCCGACAGCAAGGCCCGCATGCTGCTCGATTGGCTCGCGGCCACGGTCAAGCCCCGAGGGAAGTGGAACGACTGCCGGGTCCTCCTCTTCACCGAATACCGCGCGACGCAGAAGTGGCTGCTCCAGCACCTCGCGACCGAAGGGTTCAACGAGGAGGGCCGCCTCCTCACGCTCTACGGCGGGATGCCTGCCGAGGACCGCGAGAGGATCAAGGCCGCGTTCCAGGCCGACCCGAAGGTCTCTCCGGTCCGCATCCTCCTCGCCACGGACGCCGCCTCCGAAGGCATCGACCTGCAGAACCACTGTTCCCGGCTCGTGCACTACGAGATTCCTTGGAATCCGAACCGGATGGAGCAGCGCAACGGTCGCCTGGATCGTCACGGTCAGCGCGCCGAGCACGTCCTCGTGTATCACTTCGTGGGGAAGGGCTTCGACCGGGAGAAGCCCGCCCCCGCTGCCCGGCCGGATGACTTGGCGGGCGACCTGGAATTCCTGATGCGGGCGGCGCTCAAGATCGAGACCATACGCGAGGACCTGGGGAAGGTCGGTCCCGTGATCGCCGAGCAGGTAGAGGAGGCGATGCTCGGGCGGCGGCGCGCGCTCGACACGCGGAGCGCCGAGCGCGCCGCCGAGCCGGTGCGGCGGATGCTCAAGTTGGAACGCGACCTCCGCGAGTTGGTGAAGCAACTCCACGATCAACTTGCCGAGTCGCGCAAGGAGCTGCGCGTCGAGCCCGCGAACATTCAGACCGCCGTCCAGGTCGCACTGGAGCTTGCCGGACAGCCGCCCCTCCGGCGCGTACTGCTCCGCGTCGCGCCGTCGGATCCGGGGCGGGCAGGAGAGACCTTCCCCGCCTTTCATCTCCCCCCGATGGGCGGAAGCTGGGGCGTCTGCGGGGAGGGCCTCGCCCACCCGCACACCGGCGAAATTCGCCCGATCGTTTTCGATCACAACCTCGCGGCGGGACGCGACGACGTCGTCCTCGCACATCTCCATCACCGCCTCGTCCAGATGTGCCTCCGGCTCCTCCGCGAGGAGCTGTGGTCGCTGGAGGGCCGGCAAGGCGGCAAGCCCGGTCTCCACCGGGTCACGGCCCGCGTCGTGCCCGACGCCGTGCTCGATGCGCCCGCCCTGGTCGCGCACGCGCGGCTCGTCGTGCTCGGGGCCGACAACCGGCGGCTCCACGAGGAGGTGCTCGCCGCCGGCGGCTTCCTGCGCGAGGGCCGCTTTGCCCGAATGAACGTGGGCCAGACCGAGGCCGCCTTGAAGGCTGCAACCGATGACGAACCCAGCGCCGCCGTCAAGTCGCGCTTCGCCAAGCTCTGGTCGAGCGTCCGTCCCTCGCTCCTCCAAGCCCTTGACGCACGCATGAAGGACCGGACGGCCAATCTGGAAAAGAAGCTCTCCGAGCGGGCGGAGAAGGAGGTGGACGACCTGACGGCGGTTCTGAACGAACTTGCGCGAACCATCCGAGCCGAGCTTGAAGCCGAGCCTCCGAAGCAGCTTGAAATCTGGGAAGACCCGGAGAAGGAGCAGCGGCAGCGGAACCACGAAGTGCTCGCGGCGAGGCTTGCGAGCATCCCGAAGGAGCTCGAACGGGAAGCGTGCGCGCTTCGGGCGCGCTATGCGCGGCCTGCCCCGCGCCTTTTCCCAGTGGCGGTCACGCTCCTCGTGCCCGCAAAGCTGGCCCGAGACGAGGGCGGCAGGCGATGAAGTCCCCAAGGCCACCTTCTATCGCTCGTCATCACGCCGAGTGGTTGTCGCTTGTCGAAGTCTCCGGCCCTTTCCTCTCCATGCCGGTCCTCCTCCGCGTCTTCCCCCAGGGGCTGGACAAGGACGACTCCGAGACCCGGCGCGCGCTCAAGGATGCGTGGGAAGAGTGGACCGCAAGCCTGTCCGCCAGGCGGCCTGACCCGGCCGCACATCGGGCGTGGCTCCACTTCGTGTTGCGGGTGGCGCTCGGGTTTCCGCCTGATGCGTTGCTGGAGGGGCAAGCCGTCCCGCCGAACCTCGCCGCGCTCATGCCCGAGCAGGGCGAAACCCTGAGGCCCGACCTCGTCGTGGCCGCTCCGCCGGGGACGCGCGGCGAAGGCGCCCCGCGAGTCCTTGTAGTCTTCCTTCCCGCGACCCAGGACGCCGACAAGCCGCAGGAAGGCCGGGCCTGGAAGGCCTCCCCTGCGACGCGCATGATGGAACTCCTGCACGCGACCAGCGTGCGGCTCGGTCTCGTGACGAACGGCGAGCAATGGACACTGGTGTACGCCCCGCGGGGCGAGACCACCGGCTTCGCCTCCTGGTACGCGGAACACTGGTTCGACGACCCAATCACTCTCCAGGCGTTTCGCAGCCTGCTCGGCGTGGCCCGCCTCGTCGGAGTCGCGGAAGGCGACACGCTGGAGGCCCTGCTGGCTGAGAGCAGCAAAGACCAGCAGGAGGTCACGGACCAGCTTGGCCGTCAGGTCCGCAATGCGGTCGAGCTCCTCGTCCAGGCCATCGACCGAATCAACGGTGACCGGGGCGGCGCCCTGCTCAAGGATGTGAGCGAGCCGCATCTGTACGAGGCCGCCGTCACGGTGATGATGCGGCTTGTTTTTTTGTTTTCGGCAGAGGAGCGCGGCCTGCTGCTCCTCGGTCAGGACCCGGTGTACACGGAGCACTATGCGGTGTCCACGCTTGGGGCACAGCTTCGCGAGTCAGCCGATCGTCATGGGGAGGAGGTGCTGGAGCGCCGATTCGATGCCTGGGGCAGGCTGCTCGCCACGTTTCGCGCGGTGCACGGCGGCGTCCAGCACGACCGGCTCCGGCTCCGAGGCTACGGCGGGACGCTCTTCGACCCCGACCGCTTCCCCTTCCTCGAAGGGCGTCCGCTCAATACGCGCTGGCGCGAGACGCCGGCTGCGCCGCTCCCGATCGACAATCGAACGGCGCTTCATCTTCTCGAAGCTCTTCAATTTCTGCAAGTGAAAGTGCCGGGCGGCGGGCCTGCGGAAGCGCGGCGGCTCTCCTTCACTGCACTCGACATCGAGCAGATCGGCCACGTCTACGAGAGCCTGCTCGATCACGAGGCCCGTCGCGCCGCGGAGCCTGTCCTCGGGTTACTCGGGACCAAGGACTTGGAACCTGAAATCCCGCTGGCCCGACTCGAAGCATTTCGCGCAAAGGGCATCGACCCCCTCGTGGATTACCTGCGGGAGCAAACAGGCCGATCCGCCGCGGCCCTCCGGAAGGCGCTGCAGACCGACGTCGAGCTCGACGAGGGCCATCTGCTTGCTGCCTGCGACAATGATCCTGCCCTGTGCGCGCGCGTCCAGCCCTTCGCAGCGGTTTTGCGCACGAACTCTCGCGGTTACCCGGTGGTGATCGGCGCGGGTGGAGTGTTCGTCACGGAAGGCATCGAGCGCCGGAGCACGGGGACGCACTACACGCCGCGGAGCCTGACCGAGCCGATCGTCCGTCATGCCCTGGAGCCGCTGGTCTTCGACGGTCCGGCGGAAGGGCGGCCACGCGACGCCTGGCGGCTGCGCACTGCGCGCGAGATCCTCGCGCTCAAGGTGTGCGACTTCGCAATGGGCTCCGGCGCCTTCCTGGTCCAGACCTGCCGCTACCTCTCCGAACTCCTGGTCGAGGCCTGGGAGCTGGCGGAGAAGGCGAGCCCGGGCCGCATCGTGGTCACGCCTGAAGGCGAACTTTCTGTTGGCCAGCCGAGCGAGCGGCCCCTGCCGACGGATGTCGCCGAGCGGCTGGCCCTGGCACGGCAGGTCGTTGCGGACCGCTGCCTGTACGGCGTGGACGTGAATCCGATGGCCGTGGAGATGGCGAAGCTCTCGCTGTGGCTGGTGACCTTGCAGAAGGACAGGCCGTTCACGTTTCTCGACCACGCGCTGCGTTGCGGCGACTCGCTCCTCGGACTCACGGATCCTGAACAGATCCACTGCTTTCATCTCGAACCGGAGCGGGGGCGCGAGATCCACGAAGGGCTCTTCAACTTCCCGGCGGCGTTCCGGCCTGCGTTCGAAGCCGCGTTGGAGAAAAGGGCCCAACTGGCGCGGCTGCCGGTGAACGACGTCCGGGACTTGGAGGCGAAGGCGCGGCTGCAACGCGAGGCCGAGGACGCCTTGGAACGCGTGAAGCTGATGGCTGATGGCATCGTGCTGACGGCCCTGGCGCAGGGGGAGGCCGGCTCGGCGGTGCTGGACGGCGAGTTGAAGGAACTGGCGACGGGGTTGGGCGAGGCGCTGAGCCCGAGGCGGTCGGCGGCGGAACAGGAGCGCCTGCTGGTGGAGGTCCGCAAGCGGGTCAAGGATACACTCACGGCGACGCGCGACCCGCGGGGGCGGCTGCGACGGCCGTTCCACTGGATCCTGGAATTCCCCGAACTGTTCGCGGACGCCGGGAACGGCGGGGGCGGCGGCGCCGCCGCGGGTGGGAAGGCGCTGCGGGGGACGCGGGGGTTCGATGCGATCGCCGGCAATCCGCCATTTCGTGGAGGGCAGCTCCTGAGGCAGACGCTCGGTGGCGATTACAGGGAATACATGGTGTCGCACCTGGCCGGAGGGCAACGCGGTAGCGCGGACTTGTGCGCCTACTTTTTCCTGCGCGCGCGGGGGCTTCTGAAGGATGGCGGCTCGTTCGGCCTGTTGGCGACGAACACCATCGCCCAGGGGGACACAAGCGAGGTGGGGCTCGAGCAGGTGACCGGCAACGGCTGCACGATCTATCGAGCGGTGCCCAGTCGGCAGTGGCCGGGCGAAGCGACGCTGGAGGTCGCGCATGTGTGGGTGCGGCGCGGTGCGTGGGCAGGCGAACACGTGCTGGAGGAGCGCGGGGAGCGGACGGTCTTGGTCGACGGGATCAGCCCGCAGCTCGCGGCGAAGGGGGCGGTGGCGGGGAAGCCGTTCCGGCTGGCTGCGAATGCAGGGAGGTCTTTCCAGGGGTCGATCGTGCTGGGCATGGGATTCGTGCTGGAGCCGGAGGAGGCTCAGGCGCTCATCCGGAAGGACCCGCGAAACCGCGAAGTGCTCTATCCGTACCTGAACGGCGAGGACCTGAACTCACGTCCGGACCAGTCGGCGAGCAGATGGGTGATCAACTTCCACGACTGGCCGCTGGAGCGGGCGGAGGAACATCCTGACTGCATGCGGATTGTGAGGGAGAAGGTGAAGCCGGAGAGGGACAAGAATCCGAGGAAGCCTCGCCGTGAACGGTGGTGGCAGTTCGCAGAACGGCAACCCGCTCTCTACGCCGCGATCGCCGGGCTGGAGCGGGTGCTGGCGATGAGTCAGGTGAGTGCACACCTCTCCCTCGCGACAGTCCCACGATCTCAAGTGTTCTCACACACGCTTTACGTGCTTCCTCAAGGAGTCGATCCAGAATTTGCCTGCCTCCAGTGCTCCATCCATGAGGTCTGGGCACGCACGTACGCCAGCACCCTGGAAACCCGCCTCAGGTATACTCCAACTGACTGCCTGGAGACCTTTCCCTTCCCGCCCCTCTCCCCAATCCTCACCGACCTCGCCCGCCGCTACCACGACCACCGCGCCTCGATCATGCGCACCCGCGACGAGGGCCTCACCACCACCTACAACCGCTTCCACGACCCGGCGGAAACCGCGGCCTCGGCCCCCGACATCGCGGCGCTCCGCGACCTGCACGTCACGCTCGACCGCGCCGTGGCCGCCGCCTACGGCTGGTCGGACCTCGACCTCGGCCACGGCTTCCACGAGACCAAGCTCGGCCTGCGCTTCACGCTCTCCGAGGCGGCGCGCGCCGAGGTCCTCGACCGCCTGCTCCGGCTGAACCACGAGCGCCACGCCGAAGAGGTCGAGCTGGGGTTCCACACTGACGGCAGGAAATCGAAGAAAGGATCGCGCAGGCCCCCGCCCTCTTCAAACTCGGGACCGGATCTGTTCCCGTAGACTGGCGTAGGCACCAAGGTTGACCACTTCTGTGTGGGACACCATCCTTTCGGCTGGGTCAAACCACGCGGTGCAACGAATGCTGCACCGATGAGTTCAGTTGCAGTCCTTGCCCCATCAATCAGCGGTCACGGCGAGGTGGTCGGCGAACGGTTGGGCGTGGGTTCGCATGCGGGACTGGCAATTCAGGGAGGGCTTGCAGGCTCTGCAAAAAGGCCCTCCGCTTGCTCGCCTGTTCGGCTTGGCTAGGATCACCATCCAGCAGTTCGGAGCGACACGAGTCACGAAGGGCTTCACGCAGGGCTTCACCTGCTCCCATTGTGCGCTCCCGCAGGCGATTCATGAGCGATTGCGCTTTGCCGCGAACACTCGGCGGTATCTGGTCGATGCGCACGCGGCTCAAGGACCGCAGTCCCTCGGCCACCTGCGCTTGAGCTTGGTAAAGCCTGCTCCGCAGCTTGCGCAAGCGGCGCAGTTGTTCGCGGTTTAACTGCAAAACTTGTTCGGTATAGAGGCCCACCGGGGTCTGCGGATGCAGCTCGAGCGCGGCAAGGGCGAAGTGGTCGGCGAAGGCGTCCTCGTCGGGTCGAAAGAAGCGGAAGCCGCGCGCGCTCTCCGCCGGCCCGGGAGTGGTGTCCAGTTTCCTGCGGTTGCAAAGCTCGCAGGTCCACATCAGGTTGGAGTATTCGTTGAGCAACTCAGGCGAGGACTTTCTTGGCTTGTGATGATCGATTTGGAAGCCCACGCCTCGCGCCTCGACTTCCGCAATGGTGCAGTAGGCGCAGGAAAACCAGAAATCGAGGCGCAGGTGCTCGCGGTACCGGTGATAGTCCGAGAAGCGGGGAACTTCCGATCGAAGGACGGAGGGCCCTATCCCCGGATTCGACACTGCACACCCTCACCCTGCCTACCGCCTTCGGGATCGCCCCCCCGCCGGCGTGTGCCTGGGCGGAGTTGATGCTTCATGAATGGACTCGACGAGCTCTCGAATCTCGCGGGCGACTCCCTCCTGGGCCTGGGCGAACCGCTGAAGCGATCTTTCCGACCCCGCCGTGCGCGCGACCTCGATCCTGTCGATTCGCCATTCAATGAGCCTGATCCGAGACTCCTCGCCCGGCGGCAGACCGTCGGTAAGCCTTCGCAGAATCAGTGCCTGGCGCGCATCCAAGAGGGCTTGATACTCCCCCTCGCTCGTGCTCGCTGCTACGTCAACCGAAGGCGTTTCCACCGGCAGCTTAGGGTCATCGCCGGACGACGGTCGCTCGGTCGAGTGTCGGATCGAGGGAGGGGGAGCAGGCTCGTCAAACCCCCGCGTGAGGTCGGTCCCGGAAATCGTCGCCTCGGCGAGTGACACTGTCGACGCGCGACGTCGTCGCTCCTCTGCCGGCGTTTCGACCAGAGCCATCGAAGGGCCGGAGGTCGCATCAGTCGGAAGGCTTGGAAGCATAGCGAAGCTCTCCCCTGCCGAATCTCTCGAAGTAGTCGATGGCGGCCGTTTTGCATTCGCCCAGAAGTGACGCCATTTGGCCAGAGGCAGCCTCACGGGGCACTGTCCAGACCCGTTGCCAGTCGAGTTGGAGGGCCAGGGTGGCCCCTTCCTCGGACTTGTTCATTTGGATCATGTGATGACACTGAGTACGCACGCCCACTTCGTCTTCCAGGATGGCCAGGACGTTGGCGGCGAGTTTCCGCGAACCGAGTGGCCATGGGTGCTCTAAATGCCCGACGAACGCGGCGACTCCAGGGGCGGGGGGCCCCGGATCGAAGACGCCAGTGGCCATCAGCCCAATCCGCTGGAGCCTACGCGGACGAATCTTGGCAAGCGGCTCCCAGAGTTGCAAGATGCGTTCGATGCACATGTCGAGGAGGTTGCTGAAGGGTAGAGAAGGGGAGGGGGGCGCCGATCCGGACGATGGTGATGAGCCCATCGGGCGAGCTTCCGAGGAGAGCGCCTTGAAATCCACCACCACGTTGGTCTCATCGAACTTATAGTTGAACCCGTCGCTAGTCCTCACGAGGAGGTTCATCGGACCGGGCGAGTCGATGGCGTATGACTTCGCAGCGGCACAGAATTTTTCCAGCGTCGGACGAAGAATGGACACGTATTCTTGCGTGGAGAGAAATCCGACCTCCGTGAGGAGGCCGATCGTCGGGACTGCTGTGACTTGATCGAGCCAAGTACTCATGACGGAGGCAGCGTCCTCTGGCTCGGGCGGATGACGGAGCCGCGCAGGGCCCGCAGGTTCGACACGCAATCAATCGAAGGCCTCAAACCGGATGGGCCGCGCCGAGTCGCCATCGAGGTAAGGGAGCCTCCCGGCTTCAGCGGAGTTGCGTATCGTGAGTGGACTGGCATGATACCCCGGCCACCCAAGGCCGGTCAAGGACAAGTGTCGCCGCTCATGAGGTCAGTCCTCCCGCGGCGGTTCGCACCTGCCGGGCCCTGGCGAACCCGCAGTCTATTTCTGCTTGCGCCCTCCCTGCGACAAGGGCTAGAATCCAGGGGTGGGACAAGTCTCTCCCAGCTCTTCCACGAGGGAGGAAGCGTCCGAGAGTTTTCACACTTTTGCTGAATTCGTCGAAGACCGGCCTGGCCGATCTTCTTCGCCAAGGGGGAGGCATGCCGAGGGGTTCCGCCAGAAGATCGCCTGGCAAGAAAGCTCTCGCCGGCCCAGCCAGTCCGTCTCCCTCCGCGACAACAGGGACCGGCGGCGGGCCTTCGCGGACCTCGCTTCGCGCCGAGCTTGAAACAGCCGTCCGCAAGGAACTCCTCGGCCCTGCCGGGGGCGACACCGAGCCCGTCACCGAGGCGACCGTGCGCGACCGCTACCTGGTCGGCATGCTGGCGCCGCTCGGGCAGGTGCTCGACGCCGCGGAGAACGACACGCCGGCGGTCGGGGGACGGAACACGGGAGAGGAGGGGCCCGCCGATATCGCCACCCCCCAGCGAGACACCACGCTTCCGTCCTCGCGCGGCCTCAGCTTCTGCGTCGCGGGCGACACGACGGCACTCGTCGTCACGGCCCGCTGGGGACGATATCGGCGGCAAGGTCAGGATGAGGGGCACGAGGGCGGCGACCCCGGCGCCGGCGTACCGGGCACGGCGCAGCGATTCTGGCAGCGCACCCAGATTGCGGCCACCTCTCCCCCGATCTTACTCCAGGAGGGCGCCCTGGCCCCCTGGAACCCCGTCCCAACCGAGCAGCCCGAAGTCGTCGTCCGCGGAGTCGCACGGAAGAACAGCGGCGACTGGATCGTGACGCTCTTCCTGGTCAACGGGCAGACGGAACAAAAAAGACTTCGAGACGAAAAGTGGCTGTTCCAGGTTGAGCTGCTCGTCGAAGCTCCCCACGGCGAGCCGGTTTTTCGGAGGCGGCCCTACAGCCAGAACCTGGCACGCCTCGACCCCGTTGCCCTCGCCGAAGAGCGCGCCATGTCGATGCTCTACCGCCGGGAGGTCGAGTTCGCCGTGGGGCACGGAGTCGCCGTTCACGCGGACCTTTTCCCGGCCGATCTTCAGCGCGCGGTTCGGCTTCGCACCGAGGCCGTTCCCGTCTTCGAAGTCCCCCGGCAGACGCCGCCCACCCCGCAGGAAAACCCCGAGCTCGCTCCCCTGGTCACGGACATGCAGGCGCTGGCGGAGGCGAGCGACGCCGAGCTCCAACGCGGGCTTGCGCCCCTCCCTTTGGCGTACGCATCCTGGATCCAGCACGAGCAGCGCAAGATCGCCGATCCGAAGGAGGGGCTCGCCGACCACCAGCAGGCGGCAAAGGATGCAGTGGCGAACTGCTCGCGGACGCTGGTTCGCATTCGGGACGGCATCGCCCTTCTGGCGAAGAGCGCGCAGGCGGCAGAGGCGTTCCGTTTCTCCAACCGGGCGATGGCGCTCCAGCGCGTCCGCTCCCTCTACGCACAGGAGGTCCGACGAGGCCGGAAGGCCGACCTCGCCGCCTTGGACATCCCGGACAACCGCCGCTGGTATCCGTTCCAGCTTGCGTTCATCCTCCTCAATCTACCCGGAATCACGGAGCTCGCCCATCCGGACCGCCGCGAGCCGACGACCGCCGTTGCGGATCTCCTCTGGTTTCCGACGGGCGGCGGCAAGACGGAGGCGTACCTCGGACTCGCGGCCTACACCCTCGCCATCCGTCGGCTGCAAGGGCTGGTCGAGGGGCGGCCGGGGGAGCACGGCGTCGCGGTCCTGATGCGTTACACACTGCGGCTCCTCACGCTTCAGCAGTTCCAGCGCGCGGCGGCCTTGATCTGCGCCTGCGAATCGATTCGGCACGAGGCCATTCTGAAAGGCGACCTCCGGTGGGGCGGGACCCCCTTCCGCCTCGGACTCTGGGTCGGGAAGAAGACGACTCCGAACACCACGCAAGAGTCCGCTGAGGCCATCACTCAGGCCAAGCTGAATTGGAGCGCCGCGGGCGGTGGCGCAGGGGGCGGATGGCGAGCGCTGTCGACCCCGGTGCAGCTTACAAGCTGTCCGTGGTGTGGGATCACGATCGACCCCGGACAGCACGTACTCGCAGAGCCCTATCCTGGCCGGGCTCGGACGTTCATCTGGTGCGGAGACCCGTTGGGCAAGTGTCCCTTCAGTCGCGCACGCGCCGCAGAGGGACTACCGGTTCTGGTCGTGGACGAGGAAATCTACCGAACCCCACCCGCGCTCCTCATCTCCACGGTGGACAAGTTTGCCCAGCTTCCGTGGAACGGCGCGACCCAGATTCTCTTCGGGCAGGCCGCCGGGCTGTGCCCGCGCCATGGCTTCATCACGCCGGAAATCGAAGAGGCGACACAGCACCCGATCAAGGGCTCGCTACCGGCCGTCAAGGCCGTGCCGTGCGCCCCGCTCCGGCCCCCGGACCTCATCATTCAGGACGAGCTGCACCTCATCAGCGGGCCGCTCGGTACCCTGGTCGGCTTGTACGAGACGGCCATCGAGGAGCTCTGCTCGTGGCGGGTGAACGGGCACCCGGTGCGCCCGAAGCTCATCGCCTCCACCGCCACCATCCGACGGGCGACGGATCAGGTCGCAGCCCTCTTCGAGCGGAAGGTCGAGGTCTTTCCCCCGCACGGGACGGACGTTCGCGACAACTTTTTCTCGGTCGTGCGCCCACCGTCCGACCGCGATCCGGGCCGGCGGTACATCGGCATCTGCGCCACGGGCAAGCGCCTGAAGGTAGCGCACATCCGCGTGTACACGGCCTTGCTCTCGGCCGCGCAGCAGCTCTTCGAACGGAACGGCGCGGCTGCCGATCCGTGGATGACCCTGGTCGGTTACTTCAATTCCATGCGCGAATTGGGCGGCACGCGACGCCTGGTGGACGACGACATCCGGTCGCGCCTCACCGACATGCATGCCCGCGGCCTGGCGAGGCGCCGAGCGCCGCACGTCGAGGAGCTCACCTCCAGGATCGGCTCCGGCGACATCCCCCGCATCCTGGATCTCCTGGAGGTGGAATTCGAGCCTGTCCCTCCGCCAAAGGGCGCCCCGCGGCCCGATCCGATCGACGTGCTCCTCGCGACCAACATGATCTCCGTCGGCGTGGACGTGAAGCGGCTCGGCCTCATGGTCGTGGCCGGACAACCAAAGACCACGGCGGAGTACATCCAGGCCACCAGCCGCATTGGACGCACGTGGCCGGGCCTCGTTTACACGGTCTTCAACTGGGCGAGGCCAAGGGATCTCTCCCATTACGAACGCTTCGAACATTACCACGCGACGTTCTACAAACACGTCGAGCCGCTTTCCGTGACCCCCTTCGCCTCGCGCGCGCAGGACCGCGGCTTGGCGGCTCTTCTGGTGGCGCTCATCCGGCTGGCGGGCGCGGACTTCAACGAGAACGCCAAGGCGGAGGGACTCGACCCGAAGCATCCGTGCGTCGCGCGCGCCGTGGATGCGATCGCGTGGCGGGCCGGGCGGGTCCTCGGCAGTCGGCAAGCCGAGGCCGACGTGCGAGCGGTCCTCAAGGGCAAGATCGACGTATGGCTGAAAGAGGCCGCGCGCATGAGCGGAGGCGCTCGACTCGGCTACAAGGACAAGCGCGACGGCGTCACCAAGGGCCTCTTGCGACCGGCCGGCGTCGGCCCTTGGAGCGAGTTCACCTGTCTAAACTCGCTTCGGGACGTGGAGCCCACGATGGGACTCCTGCTCGATGACCGCGGGCTGGACGAGAACCCCGCAGCTGGAGGCGTGGCCGCCACCGGGGCCGGAGATGTGTCCGCTCCGGGGGGAATGGGACCATGAGCAGTCGTCCGGCCGTTACCACGCCGAAGATCGGAGAGATTCGCCCAAGCCAATTCCTGTTCACGTTTGGCATCGGGGCCATCGTGGACCTCCCGCACCTGTCGGTCATGGTGATGGGGGTCGACGATTGGGACCTGAACCTGGTCCGGGAGCTTCGCGAAGGACGACTTCTCGCCGCGGTGCGCAGAGAGGTCGGGGATCAAGTCGAGCGGCTTGGGTCGCCGCCGGTTGCCGAGGACAGCACGGCCGGCGTAGGGAACCCGTTCAACGAGGGAGCGAACATCGGCATTCCGGTGGCCCCCTTTCCGCGTTGGATGCGGTGCCCGAGGTGCGAGCTTCTATCGCCACTGGGCTCCGGCCTGTTCAAGCGAAAGCTGATGCCGCACTGGAACGGTGGGGCGGAGTACGTCCACGAGAACTGTCCGCGCGTGAGGAAGCCTCCGCGCGTGCTCCCTGCAAGGTTCCTGGTCGCGTGTGTTCACGGGCACCTCGATGATTTTCCTTGGATTGAATACGTGCATCAGGGGACCGAATGCAAGGGCCAACTCCGACTTTGGGAGAGCGGTCTCTCGGGAGCGGTGCACGGGGTGATGATGAAGTGCGACCTGTGCAGCCGCAGTCGTTCGATGGCCGACGCCTTCGGCGAGGATGCGGACAAGAAAATGCCCAACTGCAGGGGCAGGCGTCCCCATCTCAGGGACTTCGAGGAAAGCTGCAACCAGAGGATGAAGGGCATCCTCCTCGGCGCCTCCAACAGTTGGTTTCCGATCACGCTCTCGGCTCTATCCTTGCCCGAGGGGAAAGCGGACCGCTTGGCTGAACTGGTGCGCGAGCAATGGGGGATACTCAAGAACACGCAAGGCGCACAGAACATCACCCTCTTGAGGCAGATCGGGCAGTTGTCGGCGTTCACGAGCTTCGGCGATGAGGAAGTCGCGAAGGCTGTCGAATCCGAGCGACCGAAGGCCTCCGTGCCGGCCACGGAGGGCGTGCCGGACCTGCTGCTCCCGGAATGGGAGGCATTTTCCAACCCAACGAAGGCCCCGAAGAATTCGGATTTCTTGCTGCGGGAGGAGCAGGTGCCCGCGAGCTTCCAGACCGAGCTCGCACGGGTCGTCCTCGTCGAGCGCCTGCGGGAGGTTCGGGCCCTGATCGGCTTCACGCGAGTGGAATCGCCTGGAGATCACATGGAGGTCGGCCAGCTTCCGCCGGAGCTTCGAGCGCCGATCTCGCGAGGAGCGCCCACGTGGGTGCCGGCCACGGAGGTCCGAGGAGAGGGCATCTTCATCCAGTTCAGGGAGGAAGTGGTTGCAGGCTGGTGCGGGGAGCGCGGCGTGCTGGATCGGGAGGCGGACTTCCTGGAGGCTCACAAGCGCTGGAGGATCGCTCGGGGCATCGCGGACCCCAGCGAGGGGTTCCCTGGCATCCGGTACGTGCTGCTCCACAGCTTGGCGCACGCCTTGATGCGCCAGATCGCAATCGAGTGCGGGTACGCGGCGGCCGGGATCCGTGAGCGCATCTACTCGAGGGGACCCGAGGAGGAGCACGGGCCGATGGCGGGAGTCTTGCTGTACACGGCAGCGCCTGACAGCGAAGGCACACTCGGCGGCCTCGTGAACCTGGGCCGTCCGGCCGCCCTCGGGCGGCACCTCTACCAAGCCTTGGATAGCATGAGGTTGTGCGCCTCCGATCCATTGTGTGCGGAGCACCATCCCTGGAAGCAGGGAGTCGGCCTCCACGGCGCAGCTTGCCATGCGTGCCTGTTCTCTCCGGAGACGTCGTGCGAGCGCGGCAACAAGTACCTGGACCGATGGGTGCTTGTACCGACGGTCGTCCAGGTGGGTGCGCCCTTCTTCCGGGACGGAGGGCCGAAAGGTGAGTGAACCGGGGAAGAGCCGTGAGGACGCAATTCTGCGGGGCGTCGTCCGGATGGCCACCGAGCTTCCCCCAGAGGCCGTCGCGGAAGTCGTTGCGGCCCTGGAGAGCTTGCCTGCGGGGGCGAAGGTGCAGGATGCGGCGAGTGTCGTGGCCAGGAGCGGTCCACCGGGGGTCCGCGACGCGGTGGCGCGGATACTTGACGACGGAGAGGCCTACGCCCCGGAAGCGACGGCGCCCCCGAGGTCCATCGCATGGGCCCTGCGGGGCGCATGCGCGGCGCACCAGCAGCTCCGCACGTCGGAAGCCGTGGAGTTGGTGTGGACCGGTCCGACGCCCCCGGGCACCGGCTTTCGTCGGACCGAGCAAGCGCTTCTCGAAATGATCGGGGAGGCGCGCGCCTCCATCCTGCTGGTGACCTACGTAGCCTACCGTGTGCCGGAATTGGTCAAGGGGCTTCTGGCAGCGGCGCGCCGCGGCGTTAGGCTGACGCTGGTCCTGGAAGACCGCGAGTCCAGCGAAGGCCGGATGGAGCTCGACCCGCGGATCGCTCTCGGGGACGAACTCGCACGCGTGGCACAGGTGCTCTCCTGGCCACTGGAGCGGCGGATGAAAGACGAGCACGGACGACGGGGGTCACTCCACGTAAAGTGCGCCGTGGCTGACGAGCAGGTGCTGCTCGTGTCGAGTGCCAACCTGACGGGCCATGCGATGGATTTGAACATGGAGCTGGGGCTGCTGTTCCGAGGTGGTCAGCAGGCTCGGCGGGTCGCGGAACACTTCGAGCGACTGCAACGGGACGGAGTGCTGAGGGGCGTGGACCCACGATGACGAACGCCCGTAGCGGCAGCTTGGGTACGATTGCCGAGTGGGATTTGGTGGTGACCATCCCTGCGCTCAGCCTGGCCCGGGCAGTCGAGGCGGGGAAAACGGCGGTCATCAAGCAGGTGCCCTGGTCGGAGAGTAGGCTTCGAACCCGAAGTTATCGGCCCATTGATTGGCGATCTGCATCCAGTCGCGGCAGGAGACTTCCCAACACGACGCTTCCCGTACAAGTCTACGGTCGCTTGTATCGAGTCCGAAATCGTGTACTCCATGGGGGAGCTATGCCGCGGGAGGGAGTGGAGCCGGCAGCCAGGGCGAATTGGGGACCTCTCGCTGTCCAGATTCCCACGCTATTCCGGGCGGTCCTTCTCACGATTCTCGCAGAGGGGGGCGTTGGGTCGTTCACCAAACGCCCACGCGGTGTGGCGCAGTTCTTGGAGGACGCTCTCAGCAAGAGGAAATTCGAAAAGCCGCTCGGGGCGAAGCCAAAGCAATCCTGAAGAAACTCCGATGTGGCCGGGAATCGGCCCAACCACGGCGATCATCGAGGCCATGCCGCTCGATTTCCACCCAACCCGCTCCACCAGATTGAATCCCACCGTGTACCGGCACACCACCCATGCGAAACGCTCCGGCCGCGACAGGAAATGATCCCCTGGCGGAGGCGCCCCCGCTCGAGTTCCGCTCGCGCCTCGCGGCGGACCCCGCGGCCGTCTGGCGCGCGGCGACCTCGCTGGACGGCATCAACGACGAATTGCGTCCGCTGCTCCGCATGACGGCGCCGCCTGGCATTTCAGACCTCGCCTCCGTCCTGGGCGCGACAGGCGCCGCGCCCGGGCCCGCCGGCGCGCCGCTCTTCGCCGGCACGCTCCTCCTCGGTGGCTTCCTCCCGGTGGACCGCATGCGGGTTCGCCCGGTCGTGCTCGAGGAGCGGAGGTTCGTCGAACGCTCCACCCTCCTCTTCGCGCGTCACTGGGAACACGAACGCCGGGTCGAGCCGCTTCCCGGCGGCTGCGAAATCGTCGATCGGGTGCGGGTGCTCCCCCGCGTGCCGGGCTTCGGACCGCTCGCCCGCGGCTGCGTCCGACTCCTGTTCCAACATCGTCACCGGCGGCTGGCTCGGCGCTACGCCGGGCCGCCCCCGGCCACCGCACCCGCACCGGCGACCGCTCCGCCGCACCGTGAGGCGCTCCTCCTCGGCCTCCTGCTTGCCGCCTGGGTCGCGGTCCTCTCCGCCTGCTACGCGCAACGCTGCGCGCTCCTCCTCTCCGGCGATCTCGGCAACGACCTCGCCGGTTATCACCGCGTCCTCCTCGGGGAAATCCCCTACCGGGACTTCCTCTGGGGCTACGGGCCGGCCATGCCCTTCTTCTATGCCGGGGTCATGAAGCTCTTCGGCGTGCACATGGCCGCGGTCCAGGGAGGGTACTTCGCGCTGCTCTCGCTCGCGTCGCTCGCGCTGTACCGCCTCGCCCTCCGCGTGGTCACCCCCGTACCCGCCGTGTTCGCCGCCCTCACGCTTTTTTTTGTCGCCTTCGCGAACCATGCCTACAATCACGTCGCCTGCACGCTCGCCGGCACGCTCGCGGTGGACGGCTTCCTGGCCTGGCACTCGTCGGCACGGCCCGGCCGGGTGCCGTGGCGGACGGTGCTCGCGCTCGCGCTCGGCGCAACCGTGAAACTGAACTCCGCGGCGTCGATCGGCGCCGCGCTCGCACTCGCGGAGGTCGCCGCGGCCCTCTGCGGGGACGCCGCGGTCGCGGAACCGGGCTCGCCCGCGGTTCGCGTCCGTTTTGCGCGCGCTGTGGCCGGCCCGCTCCGTTGGGGGGGCGCCACGATCGGGCTCGTGCTCCTCTTCTATGCGCCGTTTCTCGTCGCGCTCGAAGGCAGTCGGCTCGCGCACGCCTTCCCGTACGCCTCGGCGTTGCATCCGCTCGAGCCCAGGGAGTTTCTCGCCTCGCTCGTACGGGTGTTCCTCGTCCTTCTTCAATGCCTGTGGACCGCTGACCTGGACACGTTCGCGGGCTGGTTCGGCCGCCCCTTCCTGATGCAGCTCTCCTTCCTTCTCGTCCTCGTGTGGACGATGTGGCAGGCAGCGGCGTTTGCGCTTCGTCGAACGCGCGCCCCGGAGGTCTCGTTCCCCCGCCTCGTGCTGGGCTTCGTCGCGATCGTCGCCTCCAACGAATTCCTGCTCACGGGCCTCGCCTACAACCTCTTCTACTATTCTTCACCCGCGATCCTCCTGCTCGCGACCCTGGGGATCGGCGCTACGGTTCGGCGCCTCGTCCCCACGTTCGGGCTGGGGGCCGACCCGGCGGGCGGGGATCGGCCCGCCCTCGCGGTGGCCGCGGGGGTGATGGGCACGCTGCTCGTGTTGAGCTCCTGCGCCCTCGAGCTGGGACGGCACGTCCAGTTCGCGGACCATCCCCGCCTGCGCCTGTACGTGGAGCCGGATGGAAATTCCGACGTCGTCCTCCGCGTGACACGGTTCGTGGAGGCCGTGACGGCGCCCGACGAACCGCTCGTCGTCGTACCCTACGCGCCGATCTACTTCTTCCTGACCGGCCGGCGGAGCCCGCTCTGGACGGACATGTGGCAGCGACACAATCGGATCACGGGCGACGAAGAGCTGGACCTGGTCGCGCGGATGGAGGCGTCGGGCGTGCGCTGCGTGCTCTTGACGAATCTCGCGATCGACCGCAACCCCTGGTCGGGGAGTTTCGGAACGACGCACGCGGTCATCCTGTCCCCGTACCTCACCGACCGCTTCGAGCCTCTGGCCACGCTCGGCGACGGACTGGGCTGGCTGCCCCCGACCGACTGGCTGCACGGCCAGCGGGTGCTGGTGCTGTGGCGCAAGGGAGCGCAGCGGCCGGAGCAGGTGCCGCGGTAGGGGCCAGCGAAAACAAAACTGCGCGTGTACAGACCGGCCCGCGCGATCGGGCACGGAGTTCGACCGCGCGAAGCGCTCGGTGCATCCGGTTTCAAAAACGCCACCGGACCCCGGACGCCGCCGGCGGGCGGGCGTGGACGGGCGCAAGCCCGCAACCTCCCGATGGCCTGCCCGCCCGCTCTACTTCGGCCGCGGCCGGCCGTCGTACTTCTCGAAGAGCCGCGTGTGCCGGCTGGAGAGGCTCGCCTCCCGGCCCGCGATCCACATCCGGCGGACGTTGGAACGGATGTCGAGCACGTCGCCGGTCACGGCGATGAGCGACGCCTCTTTCCCGACCTCGATCGAGCCGAGCCGGTCGGCGACGCCGAGGATGCGCGCGGGATAGAGGGTGAGCGCCTTCACCGCCTCGTCGGCCGGCAGGCCGAAGGCCATCGCCTGCGCGGCATGATAGGGCAGGTTTCGGACCTCGGCCGCGTGCCAGGCGCCGATGCCCGGCGAAAAGGCGAAGAGCACGCCGGCCTTGGCAAGCGCAGCCGGGGCCTTGAAGTGCACGTCGTAGTCTTCCCAGTCGCGCGCGGGCTGCTCGAACGTGGCCTCGTACACGAGCGGGACCTTTTTCGCCGCGAGCAGGTCGGCCACCATCCACGCGTCACGACCGCCGGCGAGGATCACCTTCAGCCCACGGGTCTCCGCCCAGGCCAGCGCGGCCTTGATCTGACGCACTTCATCCGCGTGGATCATCACCTGCAGCTCGCCGCGGAGCACGGGGAGCATGGCCTCCCACGCGGGAATCGCGCGGTCCTGCGGGATGCCCATTTTTCCGGCAGCGGGGGCGGCGGCCGGAGCGGCGGCGGGAACCGCGGGTTTCGGTGGCGCGCCGGCCTCGCCCCCCGCGTCGGCCACGGGGCCTCCTCCGGCACCGGCGGCGGGGGCCGCGGAAGCTCCCGGGCCCGGAGCGGCGCCGGCGCCTGGTGCAGGCGTCGCACCCGCGGCCGATGCCTCCCGCGCCTTCTGGTAGGCCTTGGCCTCCTCGAAGAAATCGTCCAGCTCCTTCAATTTCGCCCGCCGCTCCTCCGCCTGCTTCTCGGGCGGCTTCCACTCGTCCTTGCGCTTCCACAGCTCTTTCGGCGTGAGGTCGAGGTCCATGGACGGCCAGAAGAGATGCATCGCGACCGGCGAGCGGATCGTCATGTCCTCAGGGGTCCACCCGACGAGCGAGATGAGGCCGGACTGCCCCGTCACGATGCCGCCCATGGGGAGCGTGAGGGCGTGCGTGACGCCGTTCGCGCGCGCGACCGGCAACAACTCGGAGTCCGGGTTCACGGCGATCCAGGCCTGCACCTCGGGGCTGTACGCGCCGACCTCCGACGTGTCCTGCGTCGCTCGCACGGCGCCGATCTCGGCAAGGCCGAGCGAGGTCGTGGCCGCGAGCAGTCCGGGATACAGGTGCAGCCCCGCGAGGTCCACGACCGCGGCGCCGGGTGCGTCCACGGTCTTCCCCACGCCCGCGATCTTTCCATCGCGCAGGAGCACCTGTCCGGGAGCGAGGGGCTCGCCGGAAACGGTGTGTACGGTCGCGCCGGAGAGAAGGACATCCTCGGCGCGAAGGTCGCCCGGCAAAGCCGCAACGGCCGCGGAGGCGAGAAGCAAGGCCAGGAGGGGCCGACGGCGGGCACCGGGAGGCGCAACGCCCATGCACGGGCCGTGTGCTTCGCTGGGAAGCGGCGCCGCGGGACGACATCGTGAGGCGCTTCGCGCGGGCCGGCCTGCGCTCCGTAGCTCGCGTCGAGCGAGCGAAGGCGGGAGGCCCGCGCCCCCAGGAACGCTGCTCGCAACCGGAAGTTTGTGCTGCGAAGCGGACCGAGAACCGTGTTCGTCGAGGTTTGCGTGCAAATTCATCGGGCTTCCTCCTGGCTCACGGAGCCGCAACCGTCGCACGCATCGCGGCGACGAAGATCGCGGGCGCCGAGGCAATTCACGTCGCGCAGGTAATCGTTCCGATGCTCCAGGGCGGTCTCGAAGAAGGCGCCGCCCGGGGCAGCCCCCTCCTTCCCGCCGCCGCCGGCCATGTCCAGCAGCTTCTTGGCCTTGGCAAGGATCGCTTCACGCTCCTTCCGTCGGGCGTCCCAGTGTGCGGGATCCAGCGCGCGATCGAAGTATTTCCTGCCCTCGATCCACGTCTGCAGGCAGACGGTGGACGAAGCGAGCGGAGACGTCGACCACACGGCGAAGTCCGCGTCCTTGCCCGGCTCCAGCGACCCGACGCGCGTGTCCACGTGGAGCTGCTTCGCGGGGTTCAGCGTCACGAAACGCAGGGCTTCCTCCTCCGGGGTGCCACCGTACTTCACGGCCTTGGCCGCCTCGAGGTACATGCGGCGCGCCATCTCCGAGGAGTCCGAATTGAACGATACGACGACGCCCCGCTTGTGCATCAGGCTCCCGGCGTAGGGGATCGCGTCATACACTTCGAACTTGTAGGCCCACCAGTCCGAGAAGCACGAGCCGCCCGCGCCGTGCGCCGCCATTTCGTCCGCGATCTTGTAGCCCTCGAGCACGTGCTGGAAGGTGGCGACGTGGACCCCGAAGCTTTCCATGAGGCGGATCAGCATGAGGATCTCGTCCTGGCGGTAGCTGTGGCAGTGGATGAGACGTTTGCCAAGCAGGATCTCGCCGAGGGCCTCCAGCTCGAGGTCCCGGCGAGGGGGCACGGCGTTCGGCGCGGCGGCCCCGGCCAGCTTGGCCTTCTCGTACTCGTCCCAGTCCGCGAGATACCGGCGCGCGGCGGTGAAGCGGTTCGCGAAGAAGGTCTTCACGCCCATGCGGCTCTGGGGGAACCGGCTGGTGAACTTCTCCCCCCAGTTCGCCTGCTTCACGTTCTCGCCGAGGGCGAACTTGATCCCTTGCGGCGCGTCCTTGAACTTGAGGCCGTCCGGGGACGCGCCGTCGCGAAGCTTGATGACGCAGTTCTGACCGCCGATGGGATTGGCCGAGCCATGGAGCAGGTTGACCGCGGTGATGCCGCCGGCGAGCTGCTGGTACAGGTTGTCGGTTTCCGAATTGACCACGTCGCCGATCCGGACCATCGCGGTGGAGGGGAGGGTGCCCTCGTTCACGTCCGCGACGATCATGCTGTGGCTGTGGCAGTCGATCAGGCCCGGGGTGACGTGCTTTCCGTGGCCGTCCACGACGACGAGCCCGGCCGACAACTCCGGCGGCGGGGTCAGATTCTTGCCGACTGCGACGATTCGCTCCCCGACGCAGAGGAGGTCGGCCCCCTCCAGCCGCCCCTGGGGGCCGCTGGTCCAGATCGTGGCGCCTCGGATCAGCACGGCGGGCGGAGACTCGAGCGGGCCGCGTCCGTCCAACGGCGGCTTCGCGGCGCGCGTCTTCAGCAGCTCTTTCCGCTCCGCCTCCTTCTTCTCTTTTTCTTTTTTTTCGGCCTCCTTCTTTTCGGCGGCCTTCTTCTCCTCGTCGGTCTTCGGCGCTTCCTGGGTCTCGCCGGCCGGTTTGTCCGTCGCGGGTTTGTCCGTCGCGGGTTTGTCCGTCGCGGGTTTGTCCGCCGCGGGTTTGTCGCCCGCCGGCTTGTCCGCGCCCGGCTTCTTGTCGTCCTTTTTCTCATCCTTCTTGCCAGGCTGGACTCGATGCATGCGCCCGTCGATCCAGACCTCGCGAACCTTCGCCTCCGGGTCGAAATAGCCCGCGCCCTCGACCACGGTCAAGTTGGCGATCTTCCCGGGCTCGATGCTGCCGAGGCGGTCCTCTAGGCCGCAGAAGCGCGCCGGGAGCAGGGTGACGGCCGCGAGCGCGTCCTCCTCCGAGAGGCCGCGATCGATGGCCAGCTTGAGATTCTTCCGGAACTCGCCCCGGTCCCCGAGCCCGTGCAGGGTGAGCGCGACGCCGATCCCGAGCCTGCGCAGGACGGCAGGGTTTTCAGCGGCCCAATCCCAGACCCGCGCCTGATCGAGCGAGACGGCGCTCCAGTCGTCCTCCTCGGGCAGCTTGGGCAGGTCGGGGAAGTTCACGGGGAGGATGAACGGAACGCCGGCGGCCCGGGCGAGGTCGGGGCGCCGCCACTCCTGGCCGCTGCCGAGCAACAGGAAATCGACGCCCAGCTCGCGTCCGACGTGCGCGGCCTCGTCCGTGACGAGCGCGCTCGACGACACGAAGAGCACGGGCAGCTCCTTGTGCAAGGCGGGGCGCAGCGCGCGGAGCGCCGGGTTGAAGGCCGGACGCTTGCGGCCGATCGGGTGAAGACCGTAGGCCTCCTGCTCGAGCGCGTAGTGCTCCGCGTCGAAGAAGCACTGGCGGATGGCGGCGATCGTGCCCATCAGGGAGCCGGGATAGGCGCGGGACTCCTCCTCGCCGGTGGTCTCGAACGCGGCGACCTGGAAGACGTCCCCGCGGAGCACGGCCACGTTCGGGTCGTCCCCGGAGAGGAGGGCGAAGGCGCTCGTGCCGCGCAGAATGCCCTTTTCGGGCACGATGTTCCCCGCGGTGAAGCCGAGCTCGCGGAGCGCTTCGAGGGTCTTCGCATCGGGCGCGAAGCTCTCGGCCACGCGACGCTCCGGCGTGAAGCGCGGCAGCTCGTAACCGGGCCCGGCCCCGCCCGGGTCCTTTTCCTCGCCGGGGACGCCGACGAAGCGGATGCCGTGCGCCCTGGGGCTGTCGATGTCTTCGTTCTTGGGCGCCTCGGTGGCCTGGGGCTTCAGCGTCAGGTAGGGGTCGATGAGGCCGGCGTAAACGTTCACGCCTTTGCCGTCCCAGACGCGGGCGTCCGGCGGCGGGACGACGTCGGCGCCGACCGCCTCGATCAGCCCGTCGCGAAGGACGATCGTCGCGGCGTCAAGCACCTTGCCGGGGCGAAGAAAGACCTTCGCTCCGACGATGGCGTGGACCCCGGGCGGATCGGGGCGGTGGCCCGGGGGCAGGAGCTCCTGGGCGCGCACGTTTGGCGCGGCCGCGGCGGCGGCGCAGAGCAGCGCGAGGGCCAGACGGAGGGCGGAAGCGGTGGCGGACCGCCCGGAGCGAATCGGCACGTGAACGTTCATCGGGGGAAGCGCCTCGACGAGCAGGAAGGGATAAGACCCGGATCGGGCCGGGTAGATTACTTCGCAGCGCGTCGAGGGGCAAAGGAAATCGGCCGCCGCCCAGCGGACGGCAATTCGTTGCGCCCCGTGCCCCTCTTCGGTAGGATACGCCCCGCTTGGAGGTACGCATGGGTCTCTTCGACTCCCTCTTTGGGCGGGCCAAGGACGACGAGGCCACCGTCCAAGAGGCCCTCCGAAAACTCTCTTTCTGCCGCTGGTTCGACTCGCAGTGCCGCACCTACTGCTCGCCCGAACAGACGCAGGCGCGCGAGCGGCTCGAGGCCGAGGCGGAAAAGCTCCTCCGCCGGAACGGCTGGACGAAGGAGAAGCTGGCCGAGCTCCCACGAGCACCCTCGACCGCGGGAAAGCCCCCCTTCGTCCGCCGCGATTTCGAAAAGTACGTGGGTGGCTGGTTCCAGTACCGCAAGCGAGTGGAAGACTCCTACTACGAGGAGCTGAAGGACCTCCACCTGTCCACCAGCCAGGTGCACGACGTGTTGAAGGAGGACGGCTGGGGGGAAGGGGAGATCCGCCGCTTCCTGCTTCGCTTCACCCGCGGCGCCCGGGCCGCCGCCGAGGCCCTCGCGCCGCCGGAAGACGAACCGGAGGACAAAGCTTAGAGTGCCGTCCCGAGCCGAGCCGCATTTCTGGAAGCGAGTCGTCGCGGTCTAGGGACGAGGAACCACAGATTTCCCAGGGCAGCCTATGGCCGCAACCAAACTACGACGAACCACAGATTTCACAGATTACACAGATTGCGATGATTCTAATCTGTGGAATCGCCGTTAATCTGTGAAATCTGTGGTTTCAGTGGTGCTCGATTTCAGAGAGTCGTGTCGCAAGCACCCACGACTCTGCTCACACCGTCCCCAATTCTCAAATCTCAACTCCACGGTGCATCATGGACTACTTCCGCTACGTCGACGGCCGGCTCCTCTGCGAGGACCTGCAGATCGAGGAGCTGGCGGCCAGGCACGGCACGCCGCTCTACATTTATAGTCGCCGCACGATCGTCGAGCACTTTCAGCGCATCCGCGAGGCCTTTGCGGGGGTGGAGACGCTGGTCTGCTACTCGGTGAAGGCCAACTCGAACCTCGCGCTGCTGTCGGCCATGAGAAGGGAAGGCGCGGGGTTCGACGTCGTCTCCGGGGGGGAGCTTTTCCGCGCGCTGCGCGCCGGGGCCGATCCCGCGCGCTGCGTGTTCGCGGGCGTGGGAAAGACCGACGAGGAGATCGAGTACGCGCTCGAGCGACGGATCTTCCTTTTCAACGTCGAGTCGTGGGCCGAGCTGGAGAACATCGACCGCCTCGCCGCCGCTCGGAAAACGACGGCACAGATCGCGCTGCGACTGAACCCCGACGTGGACCCCTCCACGCACACCTACATCACCACGGGAAAAAAAGAGAACAAGTTCGGCGTGGACCTCGAGCTCGCCGTGCACATCCTCGACCGCTGGAAGGAGCTGTCCGCGGTCCGGCTCGTCGGGATCCACCTCCACATCGGCTCCCAGATCCTCAAGGTCGAGCCGTACGTGGACGCGCTCGCGAAGGTCAAGGGGTTCCTCGCCGCTTGCCGCGCGCGTGGTCATGCGCTCGCCTGGATCGACATGGGGGGCGGCTTCGGGATCTTCTACAAGGACCGCGACGCCCGCCCGGCCCGCGAGTTCGCCGACGCGGTGGTCCCCCTCGTGAAAGGCTACGGCTGCGGCCTCATCCTCGAACCCGGCCGCTTCATCGTCGGCAACGCCGGCATCCTCGTCACCCGCGTCCTCTACCTGAAGGAGAGCGGGAAAAAAAAGTTCGTGATCTGCGACGCGGGCATGAACGACCTCATCCGGCCGACGCTGTACTCGGCCTATCACCGCATCTGGCCGGTGCGGACCGAGCCACAGGTCTCCGGTCCCGCCCCCGACGAGTCGACCTGGAAGGGCCCAAGCCACGTGACCGACGTCGTCGGGCCCGTGTGCGAGAGCGGAGATTTTTTCGCGAAGGACCGCTCGTTGCCCCCGGTGGGCCGCGGCGACCTGCTCGCCGTTTTCAGCGCCGGCGCGTACGGCTTCAGCATGGCCTCGAACTACAACTCGCGGCCCCGCCCGGCGGAGCTGCTCGTGTCCGGCGGCGAGGCTCTCCTCGCGACGGAGAGGGAAACGTACGAGGACCTCGTTCGGCGGGAACGCACGAACTGATAACGTGCGGGGCAAAAACGCTTGACACGGCCTCATCGTCCGGTATAATGCACGGCCTTATCCCCTGGAGCGTTCGGGCTCTTCCATAACGCCTTGTTTCATAAAGGGTTGTGGAGCGGCTTTCGGCAACGCCCTTCGTCGCACGCAGTCCCCGGCGACTCGTGTTTCCCGGTCCGCAGGAATTGGAGGTTTTGAGGGATGGGTATGAGGGCACGTCGTCTGGTGTGCCTGGTCCTCGTGGGCGCGATCGCGCTGTCGATCGCCGCCGCGTTCCCGGCCGTCGCGTTCGCGCAGGCCAACGAGGATGAGGTGAAGAAGACCTACCGCGAGGGCATGAAACTCTTCGATGACGGCAAGTTCGCCGAGGCGTACGAGGCCATCGAGAAGGCCCTGCGGATGAATCCCTCGAACGACCTGCTCATGTACCTCCGGGACGAGGCCGGGTACGCCCGCCTGCACGCCATGATGGCGCAGGGCGGCGACCTGAAGAGCACGGCGCACCGGATTTTGGAGCTGGCGAAGGGCGCCGGCGACCGGATCCGGAAGTCGGCGGACGAGATCGCCGGCTACGTCAAGAAGCTCGAGAGCGAGAACTTCGACGAGCGCTGGGACGGGATCCTGCACCTCGTCGCGGTGGGCCCGTATGCGGCGCCGCAGCTCATCGACCTGCTGAAGGACGAGAAGAACGACGGCCTGCGCACGCAAGCCATCATCACGCTCGTCAAGATGAGCGACGACGCGGTCCTGCCGCTCATCGAGGCCCTCAACTCCAAGAGCCAGATCCAGCGCCAGTGCGCGGCCATCGCCCTCGGGGACATCAAGGACGTCCGCGCGCAGGCCGAGCTCCTCCGCGTCGTCGGGAACGCGGGCGAGGCCGCCGAAGTAAAGGCCGTCGCCGCGGTCGCGGTCGAGAAGATCGCGGGCAAGCCGGCCGCCGACTTGGGCGGGGCGAAGGAAGCCTACGTGCAGCTCGCCGAGAAGTACTACCTCAGCCATCCCTCCGTGATGCGGAAGATCTACCACGACTACATCCTGTGGAAGTGGGACGAGGCCGGCGACAAGCTGACCTGGAAGGAAGTCCCGGATTTCTCCCTCAACGAAGAGCTGGCGAAGGAGGCGTGCTACGACGCCATCGCCATCGATCCGAACTACGAAGCCGCCTGGCCGCTCCTGGCGAGCGCGTACCTCCAGCAGTACAAGGAAAGCCAGACCGCCCTCGAAGCCGTGCGGGGCCGGGCGAAGGCCGGTGAGATGGCCGCGGAGGAGGTCGCCAAGCTCGAAGAGAACTTGAAGGGGATCGAGAAGGCGCGCCTTTTCGGCAAGATGGTCGGCAAGCGCTACCTGTACATGGCCCTGGACCGGGCGCTCACCGACGACAACGCGAACGTCGCGGTCGCCTGCCTGGACATCCTGAAGGAAGCGGGCGAGGGCGAAGACCTGCCGGTGGCCGTCGGCGATGGCGCCGCGGCCAACTCGCCGGAGGGCGAGGCCGAGCGCAAGGCGAAGCTCGGGTACCCCGTGGTCGCGGCCCTGGTGCACGCGGACAAGCGCGTCCGCTACGCCGCGGCCGAGGCGCTCGTCTCGCTGAATCCGCGGAAGCGGTTCCTGGGCGCGGAGCGGGTCGTCCCGGTCCTGGCTGAGGCGCTGTCCGAGGTGTCGGTGCGCACGGTCCTGGTGATCGATCCGGACTCGGAGATGCGCAACCGACTGAAGGCCGAGCTGCTCAAGATGGGCTATTTCCCGACCGAGGCCTCCAACGGCATCGACGGGATCCTCAAGGCGAAGAACTTCCCGAACGAGGACGCGATCATCCTGGACGCGAAGACGGCGGGCCAGGTGGTGTTCGCGGCCACGGTCCTGAAGAAGGACGTGGTGCAGACGGTGTACGACAGCCTGCGCGACGACGTGCGCAGCAAGGGGATCCCGATCGTGGTGCTCGCGACCGCGGACGGGCTGGAGCAGGCCAAGGGGATCTACAAGGACGGGCCGGCCGCGTATCTGGCGAAGAGCGCGACCTACCTCGCCGGCGACGAGGACCGGAACGCCCTGAAGGACGCGCTGGGCAAGCTCTTCGCGAGCGACGACGCCCAGAAGGACGGCAAGGCGCGCGCGCAGCAGGTGGTCGAGTCCGCTGCGGGCGCCCTGGTGGCCATCGACGCGAACAACTCGGTCTACAACCGCGTGGAAGCGGTTGCGGCCCTGGTCGGCAACCTCAACGAGCGGCCGGACAGCACGCGGGCCATCGCGGCCCGGGCGCTCGGCCGCGTCGGCGACCCGTCCTCCATCGACGCGTTGACCAAGGTGTTCGGCACGAAGGAAAACGACAAGTCCGTCCGGGTCGCCGCGGCGCGCGGCCTCGCGGGCGTGTTCCGGAATTCCCACTCGGTCGCGAGCGATCCGGTGTTCCAGACGCTCAAGGCCGGCGTGATGGAAGAGGAAATCGAGATCAGCGCGGCCGCGGCCGAAGCGCTCGGCAACGCCGCGCTGACCCCGGCCCAGCAGAAGGAAGTGTTCGAGGCGCGGCGGTACTAGGCCCCCGCCCCGGCACGCCCGAACGGTGAAGCCACCGACGAGAGGCGCCCCTCCCCGGGGGCGCCTCTCTTCTTTTACGCGGGCACGAGGAACACCGTGAGAGATCACGACGCGGACCGTCTCCCCGACGCGGAAACCGACGGCGAAAAGACTCCGGTCGACCCGGTGCCCGGTTTCAGCGGCCTCAAGACCCGCTTCACGGACAATCTCCAGGCGGTCCGGAAGGCCGCGACCTCCCTCCACGAGGAAATCCAGAAGGAAATCCACGACCTCGAGCAGGACTTCGAAGCCACCGTGGTCCCCCTCCTCGAAAAGGGGCTGGCCCCCGACGTCCTCCTGTGGCAACGCATCAACGAACTCTTCACCTTCGCCATCGGCAAGGAGGTCGGCTTCGAGGCCCTGGTGAAGACCGTGGGGCGGGAGATGCACCGCGAGATCGCGCTCACGATCGAGAAGACCTTCCCGAACGACCTCGAGCGCTTTCACGACTTCCTCGCCATCCACTGGGCGGAGGCGGGGAACCACGCCCGCGCGCTCCAATACTGCCTCACGTCGCTCGAACAAGCGCGGCGCCTCGGCGATCTCGAGCGCATGAACCTGCTCTTCCATCGCACGCGCCGCGCCTTCGAGACCGCGATCGACGCCTACGGGCGGGCCGCGGAAAAGCGCGAAGTGGCGCTCCTCCAATACCGCCTCGGGCTGCTCTACCAGGGGAAGGGGGACAACGACGTCGCGCTCAAGTTCTTCCACGAGTCCCAGGCGACCTACGCGTCGATGGACGACAAGGCCGGCGTGGCGACCTGCCTGTCGTCGACCGGGATGCTGAAACGGGCGATGAACGACGCGGACGGCGCGATCGAGGCCCACGCGCACGCGCTGGCCCTGCGGAAGGAGCTGGGGGACAAAAAAAAGGTGGCGCTTACGCTCAACAACCTGGGCGTCGCGAAGGCGGCGAAGGGGGACACGGCGGGGGCGGTGACCGCGTTCGAGGAGGCGGCGGTCGCCTTCCGGGAGGCGGGAGACTCGGCGGGCCAGAAGCTCGCGAAGCAGCACGCGACGCAGCTCAAGAAGGACAAGGGGAAGTCGGCGCGCGCGGCGGAGCGGGCGGCCAAGCCCGTGACGGAAGCTCCGGCGGAGCCGGCGGGGGACGCGGACGACTCGGAGTAGGACGGCGGCGCGTTGCTCGCCCGCAACTCCAGAAGCCCGTCACCCACTCCCATCGACTCCAACCCCCAACTCCCGATGCCCAACTCCAAGCGATCGATCTACGGGCATCCTCCGCGGAAGGGCCGCTCGCGTAGCGCGCGAAAGACGGCCGGCGGGCTCGCATGCACGCATGCGTCAGCTCCCGAGCTGGATCCGGCGGCTGCGCTCGATCCGGCTCGAGGGTAGGGGCACGGCGTTGCCGTGCCCACGCCGGCCGAACGATCCGAGCCCCCCGCGCTTGGGGCGCGTGCAAGCGGGGGCGCAAATTCTTTCGAGCCGCCGGCCGACGACTCCGCCTGAAGGCGGAACTACGAACAGGGCCGCGGTCGCGCAGACACCGGGAGCACAGACTCGGCAACGACGTGAGGTCGGATGATCAGTAGGTCACGGCGAAGCCCTTTTCCGCGCCGGTCGGCGGTTCCCAGGCCACTTCGACGCCCATGACGTCGCAGGTCGGCGGCCCGTGCCGGCACCAGGCGACCGCTGCCTCGACCTTCTCCCGAGGCCCTTCGAAAGCGGCCTCGACCCGGCCGTCCGGCAGGTTGCGGACCCAGCCCGCAAGGCCGAGCCGCCGCGCCTCGTCCCGGGTGTGCACGCGAAAAAAAACCCCCTGGACCCTGCCGCGAATCCAGACGTGCGCGCGAACGCTGTCCATAGGCGGTCTCCGTTGGGATGCGCGGAACCGGGGCGCCCAGCAGTCGTAAAAACGTTCGCCCGTGCGGGAACCTCGGGCACGGCAACGCCGTGCCCCTCCCCTCCTTCGCTTCGAGACAGTCTAGACGCGCGCCTCCGGTGGGTCAAGACTTCGGCAGCGGCGCACCCATTTTCGCCCCCAAATTTGAGCTTTGAGATTTTGCAATTTGAAATTCCGCGAGGGCGCACACGCGCTGTTCTTGCTGAGCCTTCCGCCGGCCCCCCTGCGCGCGCCGCCACCCCGTTTACCTGTCCCCGAAAAGCCTTGACTCCCCACCCCGCCCCGGTATCCTTCGGGGGCATCGGCTCCCACGGTTTTCCGCTCCTGCTCCGCCCGTTTCCCATCGCCCCACGGAGTCCCTCGATGTGCGGTCTCGTCGGCGTCTTCGGTCCCAACGACCCCGCCGTGGTGGAGCGCATGGCCGGCCGCCTCGACCACCGGGGACCGGACGACCGCCATGTCGTCTCCGGCCCGCGCTTCGCCCTCGGCGCCACGCGACTCAGCATCATCGACGTCCAGGGCGGCCGCCAGCCCCTCGCCAACGAGACCGGCGCCATCCACGCCGCGCAAAACGGCGAGATCTACAACTTCGTCGACCTCATGCCCGACCTCAAGCGACGCGGCCACCGCTTCGCCTCCCGCACCGATACCGAGGTCCTCGTCCACCTCTACGAAGAACGCGGGCCTGACCTGGTCCACGACCTCCAGGGCATGTACGCCTTCGCGGTCTGGGACGACAGCGCACGAAAGGGCCTCCTCGCCCGCGACCGCGTCGGCAAAAAGCCCCTCTACTATTGGCACGCGCCCGACGGCGCTCTCTATTTCGCCTCTGAGATCAAGTCGATCCTCCTCGTCCCCGGCTTTCGCCGCGTCCTCGAGCCGGAGGCCCTCCACCATTTCCTCTCCTACAAGAACGTCCCCGCCCCGCTCTCCATCTTTCAGGGGATCCGGCAGCTCCCGCCCGGCCACCGGCTGGAGGCCGCGCTCGGCGCGGACGGCCGCATCCGCTTCGACGTCCGGCGCTACTGGCGCCTCGATTTCGGCCGGGTCGAGGTCCCCGCCGAGCCCGAGCGCATCGTGGACGGCCTCCTCGACCGCCTCCGCAAGGCCGTCGTCCGCCGGCTCGTCAGCGACGTCCCCATCGGCTTCTTCCTCTCCGGCGGCGTCGATTCCGGCATGTCCACCGCCCTCGCGGCCCAGGCCTCCGACCGCCCCATCCAGACCTTCACCCTCGTCTACGGCCCGGACTCCACGACCGCCGCGAAAGACCTCGACCGGGAGTGCGCCCGCCGCGTCTCCAAGCTCTACAAGACCGACCACCACGAAGAGGTCATCGAGTTCTCCCACCTCGAGGACGACCTGCCGGCCATCCTCTCCCACTTCGACGAGCCCTTCGCCGGCGTGATTTCCCCCTACTACCTGTCGCGCCTCATCGCCCGGCACGTGAAGGTCGCCCTCTCCGGCGACGGCGCGGACGAACTCTTCGGCAGCTACCTCTCCCACCGCCTCGCCTTCCCCATCGCCTACCACCTGCGCGAACGCGCCGGCGGCGGTCCGGCGCCCGAGGGCTGGCTCCGTCCCTACGAGGACGACCGCGCGACGCTCGAGCGGCTCGCCGAGCCCGAGGACTGGGCCTGGCGGTACAAGCTGCTCCTTTGGAGCGAGGAGGAGAAACAGTCGCTCTACTCCGAAGCCGGCCGCCGCCTCGTCGGCGCCGCGAGCACGCGCGCCCACGTGCGAGGGCTTTTCGACGGACTGACCGCGCGCGATCCCCTTAACCGCATCCTGGAAATGGAGTTTCGCTCCCAGCTCCCGGACCAGGTCCTCACCTACGTCGATCGGCTCTCGATGGCCCACGCGCTCGAGGTCCGCGCCCCGTTCCTCGACACCGACCTCCTCGAGTACGCGGCCGCGATCCCCGGCGAATGGAAGGTCCGCAAGGGCGAGGTGAAGTACATCCTCAAGGAGGCCGCGCGCCGCTTGTTGCCCGACGAGGTCGTCTTCCGAAAAAAAGAAGGCTTCCTCATGCCGATCAACCAATGGCTGCTGCAGCGCATGGAGCCGTATGTCCGCTCCGTGCTCGGCGCCGAGCGGCTCGGCCGCCACGGCCTCTTCGACCCCGCGGCCGTGCACGGCCTGCTCGGACGCTTCTATGCCGGACAGGAGGCGTTGGGCACGCGCGTCTTCTCCCTGATCTCGTTCCAGCTCTGGTTCGAGCTGTACCAGCCGGAGCTGACCGCGTGACGAACGCGTCGCCCGCACGGAGGCCCGCGGGGGAGGCCCCGCGCCCGCGCACCCTGGTGGTGCTGCAGCCCAGCTACCTCCCCTGGCTCGGCTACTTCGACCAGATGGCGCGCGCCGACCATTTCGTGTACTATGACGACGTGCAGTTCGACAAGCACGGCTGGCGCAACCGGAACCAGGTCAAGGGGCCGGGCGGCGCGCAGTGGCTGACCGTGCCCGTGCTCACGAAGGACAAATTCGGCCAGCGCAACGACGAGATCCGGATCAACAACGATTCCCCGTGGGGCCGGAAACACGCGGCCGCCCTCCGGCAGAATTACGCCAGGGCGCCCTTTCTCAAGGAGGTGCTGCCCCCGCTCGAAGAGGTCCTCTCGCGGCGCTGGGAGCTGCTCCTCGACCTCGTGCTCGCCTCGAACGAGGTCCTGCGACGACTGCTGGGGCTCGCGACCCCGCTCGCGCGCGCCTCCGCGCTCGGCATCGGGGGCGGGCAGACGGAGCGGCTCGTGAACCTGTGCCGTCATTTCGGCGCGACGCGCTACCTGTCGGGCAGCTCCGCGCGCGACTACCTCGACGAGGAGCGGTTTCGCGCGGCGGGCATTCGGCTGGAGTATCAGGACTATCGGCACCCGACCTATCCCCAGCTTCACGGGGAGTTCGTCGGGCATTTGTCCGTCGTCGACCTCTTGATGAACTGCGGGCGCGACGGCCTCGGGATCTTGCGGACCTCGGAAGACCCGTCACCGAAGGGAGATCGTTGATGAAGACCATCCTCGTCACCGGGGGCGCGGGGTTCATGGGCAGCAACTTCGTCGACCACGTGCGCCGGCACTTCCCCGACTATCGCGTCTGGGTCCTCGACCTCCTGACGTACGCGGGGAATCCGCGCAACCTCGCGCACTGCCAGGAAGGGGAGCGGTTCAAGTTCTGGTACGGAAACATCCGGAACGCGGAGCTGGTGAACGACCTCATGGCCGGCTCCGACGTGGTCGTGCACTTCGCCGCGGAGACGCACGTCTCGCGCTCGCTCTACGACACGGTCACGTGCTTCGAGACGCAGGTCCTCGGCACGCAGTGCCTGGCGAACGCGATGCTCAAGCACTCCGACCGGACGAAGCTCTTCGTCCACATCTCCAGCTCGGAGGTGTACGGGAGCGTCGAGTACAGCCCGATGGACGAGAACCACCCGCTGAACCCGACGAGTCCGTATGCCGGCGCGAAGTGCGGCGCGGACCGGCTGCTCTATTCGTACTGGGTGACCTACGGCCTGCCGGTCGTGCTGGTCCGGCCGTTCAACAACTACGGCCCGCGGCAGCACCTCGAAAAGGTGATCCCACGCTTCATCACGAGCGCGCTCGTCGGCGAGCCGCTGACGGTGCACGGCGACGGCTCAAACACGCGCGACTGGCTCTGGGTGGAGGACACGGCGCGCGCGGTCGCGAAGCTGATGGAGATCGACCCGAAGAAGGTGGCGGGCGAGGCGGTAAACCTCGGCACGGATCGGGAAATCAGCGTCCTGGAAATCGCGAAGCTGGTGCTCGCGAAAATCGGGAAGCCCGACTCGATGCTCCGCTACATGGAGGAACGGCCCGGCCAGGTGAAGCGGCACCATTCGTCGACCGAGAAGGCCGCCCGGCTGATCGACTGGAAGGCCGAGATGCGTTTCGAGGAGGGCCTCGACCAGACGATCGAGTGGTACCAGAAAAACCGCGCCTGGTGGGAGCCGCAGCTCTGGATGCGGACGATCCCGGTGCACACGGAGGACGGCAGGACGGTGCTGTACTAACCCCGCTCCCGCTCCCCAAGGAGCCCATGCATGACCGAGACCCTTGCTCTCCTCGGCGGCACCCCCGTGCGGTCGACCCAGCTCCCCTTCCACCGCGCGAGCCTCGGGCCGGAGGAGGAGGCGGAGGTCGTCGACACCCTCCGCTCCGGCTGGATCACCACCGGCCCCAAGACGAAGAAATTCGAAGCGGAGTTCGCGACCTACGTCGGCGCCGCCCACGCCATCGCGGTCAATTCCTGCACCGCCGGCCTCCACGTCGCCCTCGTCGCCCTCGGCGTCGGACCCGGCGACGAGGTCATCACCTCGCCCATGACCTTCGCGGCCTCCGCGAACGTCGTCGTCCACGTGGGGGCCACGCCGGTCTTCGCCGACTGCCTCCCCGGCACGCTCACGCTCGACCCCAAGGAGGTCGAGCGGCGGATCACGCCGCGCACGAAGGCGATCCTCGTCGTACACTACATCGGCATCCCCTGCGAGATGGACGAGCTGTCCGCGCTCGCCGCGGCGCGCGGGCTCCCGATCCTCGAGGACGCGGCGCACGCGATCGAGACCCTGTACAAAGGGCGCAAGGTGGGCTGCCTGGGCAGGGTGGCGGCGTTCAGCTTTTACGCCACGAAGAACGTCACCACGGGCGAAGGCGGCATGGTGACAACGGACGACGCCGCGCTCGCGGACCGGATCCGGATCCTGTCGCTGCACGGGATCAGCCGCGACGCCTGGAAGCGCTACTCGGCCGAAGGGTATCGCCACTACGAGATCCTCGAGGCCGGTTACAAGTACAACATGAGCGACATCCAAGCCAGCCTCGGGCTGCACCAGCTCCGCAAGGTCGACGGGTTCTGGCGGCGGCGAAAGGAGTTGGTGGAGCTATACGACGCCGGCTTTCGGGAGATCCCGGAGCTCCGCCCCGTCCCGCAGGCCACGGCCCCCGGCAACCGGAACGCCTACCACCTGTATCCGGTCCTCGTGCAGCCCGAGCGGCTGACCACCGACCGGGACGGCGTGCTGGCCGCCCTTCAGGCGGAAAACCTCGGCCTCGGCGTCCACTTCCGCGCCGTCCACCTGAGCCCGTTCTACGAAAAGCGGTTCGGCCACCGCCGCGGGACCTACCCGGTCGCGGAGGCGGCGGGGGACCGACTGCTGTCCCTGCCGTTCTTCCCGGCCATGACGGACGACGACGTCGCGAGCGTGCTCGAGGCCGTGCGCAAGGTCGCGCAGTACCGCTCCACGGAAGTCGGTGACCCATAGGCGAAGGCAAGTTTGGCCGCCCGCGAGGCGCGCGAGCGAGGCGTAGTAACGGAGAACTACGGCGAGCGAGCGCAACACAGCGGGCGGCCAAAATCGCCGAGCAAATGGGTCACCCAATTCTGTGGGGCGGTACTGAGCCTTGAACTTTGAGCCTTGCCTGAAAATTGATCATTGAGCCTTGAGCCTTTTCCTGAGGAGCTCCCCGGTTTCCGAGCTGCAGGAGTTGTTTCTTTACGGGCCCTTAGGGGACTCACCCTATGGTCACTTCCCTCGCCCGCGCGGCGGCCGCCGCCCATCCGCTCCCGTGCGCGTGCGCGCTCGGCCTCGCGCTCGCCATCGTGCTGCTCCTCACCGCCTCGGTCGCGCCGCGCCCGAGCTGCGCGGACGAGGGTCCGCGCGCCAAACCACCGGTGCGCGTGTCGGCGAGCTCGGTCGAGTTCGTCACCCTCGTGTCGCTCGACCTCACCCCCGAGGGCTGGATGCTGGTGACGGACGTGTCGGCGCGGGCGG
The DNA here is from genome assembly GCA_016197205.1 of Planctomycetota bacterium. Classification (GTDB taxonomy): domain Bacteria; phylum Planctomycetota; class MHYJ01; order WSZJ01; family JACPWG01; genus JACPWG01. The sequence goes on along the minus strand of JACPWG010000111.1, from coordinate 8,294 downwards.
TCCACCTGCTCGACGAGGACGGCAATCTTCTCCTCAGCTTTCGCGCGCCGCAATACGCGGACTTCCTCCCCGCGGACGCCGCTCAGGGTCCGGACGGGTTCTTCTACGTGACCTATGAGGCCGGTGCCCGCCTCCTCGCGTTCGGTCTCGACGGCAAGTTGGCGAAGGAAGTGCCGCTCCGGTGGGCGGACGGGAGCGACGTTCATCCGACGGCCGTTGCGAGCGGGCCGGACGGCATGCTCTACGTCTCCGACGCGCCGGCGATGCGCATCGGCCTGTTCGACGTGACCGGGAAGGAGGCGCGCAGGCTCGACCTCGGCTCGCGCGTGACCAGAGGCATGGCGCGCGCGGCCGTCGCCGCCGACGGGCGCGTGTGCGTGTTGACGACCTGTCGCGACGTGGACTTTTTCGACGCGAAGGGCAAGCTGGAAGCGACGCGCCCGGTGAGCGGCGAGTTGTCCGACATGACGTTCGCGTCGGGGATCGCGTTCGACGCGCAAGGAACGCTCTACCTCGTGCATCACGAGGTAAAGGAAGGGGGCTGGCTCCAGACCCGGGATGCCGCCGGGGCGCGAAAATCGCTGGTGCGACTCTCCGCTCCCGTACACACGCCGACCGACGTCGTGGTCACGTCCGACGGGTGGGTCCTCGTGGCATGTCAGACGGGGCGCATCCTGCGCCTCGACCGCGAAGGGCACGTCGTGCAGGTCATCGGCAGCCCCGCGGGGAAGTGACCGCGAAGCGCGCAAAGCCGCAGACGGAACCGCGACCGTTAGGGAGCGGCCTCGGGACAGCCTCCCTCCGCCCCCACGTTCGACCTCGCGTAACGCTCCTCGAAGGTCCGTTGCTCGCGAACGTCGGCTCCGTCGGCCTGCCGCGGGACGGGGATCCGCGCGCCTGCTACGTGCTCCTGGAGGGGAGAAGCTTGCACTTCCGCCGCGTGCCCTACGACCTTGCGCCGCTGCTTCAACGGCTGCGTCGCGCGCCGCTCTCGTCCTCGTGTCTGGCATGGCTGTCGAGGCGACATCGGGAGGGGGCTTGAGCCGCGGAGCCGAAGGCGGGGAACCTGCCCTTGCAAATCACCTTTTTTTTCGGACCTGCGCTCGGCCTCGCCGGTCGGCCGTCTTCGCCGCCGACTTGCTTGCCGCGGCCTCCCTTGCCTTCCGCTCCGCGCTGAAGCTCCACCAAGGCAGCGCCGGGCCGCCGTTCGCAAAGGCCACGAGCGCCGCGAAGACGTCGCGGAGGCACACGTCGTGGGGCGCGCCGTCGATCCGGCACAGCGCGTCGTACAGCCTGTCCGGATCGCGACCCGCCAGCTCCTCCTTCCGGGTGATGCCGAGACGCAACAGATCCCCGGCCGTCGCCGGCCCCACGTTCGGGAGTTGGAGCAGGCGCTTCCTCGCGGTCACGTCCGCGCTCGCCGTCGCTCCCGCCTCCTCGGCGCGCTTCTTCATGATCGGCCCTCCGCTTGACGGCGAGCAATTTTCGAAACTAACAAATTATTATGCATGAGAACGGGAACGTTTCAGCGTCGAAGCCGTTAGAGTACTACAGGAGACAGGGGGAGGTCGGTCGGATGACCGGGCTCTTGGGAAGCGACACTCGCCATGGATACCCTCAAGTGCACAAGGTGCGATCGAGCGGAGAGCATCCCCACGCACCAGTTCGTAAAGTTCGACGGCAAAGTCCATTACGTCTGCAAGAGCTGCTGGGAAGACTTCCGGCGCTGGTTCATCAAGCAGGTCGGCTTCGGCAGCTCCGAGGGTGAATCCAAAGACTAGCAGCCCGTCGCACGGATACTGTAGCCGTCGAACCGCCCCCACCCCGGCCCCCTCCGCTACGCGGGAGAGGGGGGAGCATGGGCCAAGTCGTTACGCTACGCCGACCGGCTCCTTCCGGGAGCGGGCGGCGGCGCACTCGCGCACGCGTGCGGCGATCCGCGCGGCGCTGAGGCCGTACGCCTCGAGCAGCTCCTCGGGCTTGCCCGAACGCGGCATTTCGCGGACGGCGAGCGACACCACCCGGATCCCTTCGCTCGCCAGCTCCCCCGCCACGGCCTCGCCCAGGCCGCCCGCCGGATAGTGGTCCTCCACCGTCAGCACCAGCCCGCCCGTCTCACGCGCGCACGCCAGGAGCGTCGCCCGATCCAGCGGCTTCACCGAGTACGCATCCACGACCCGGACCCGCACGCCTTCCGCCGCCAGCGCCGCGCGCGCCTTCAGCGCCTCGTGCAGGGTCACCCCCGCGGCGACGATCGTCAGCAAATCGTTCGGACCCGCGCCGTGCACCTTGCACCCGCCGAGGGGAAAGGACTCCCGGGCGTCGTACAGCACCGGCGTCTTCGGGCGGTTGAGTCGCAGGTAAGCGATCCCCCGGAACCGGGACGCCTCGTCGACGAGACGCTCGCACGAGACCGCGTCCGACGGGTAGAGCACCGCCGAACCCGGAAGCGCCCGGAAGATCGCGAGGTCCTCGAGCCCCATCTGCGAGCTGCCGTCCTCCCCGATCGATACGCCGCAGTGCGAGCCGGCCAGCTTCACGTTGGCCCCGCCGATCGCCGCCATCCGAAGCTGGTCCACCGCTCGCGAAAAAAAAGTCGCAAAGGTGGAGGCGAAGGGGACGAGCCCGCGCGCGGCCAGGCCGACCGCGACGCCGACCATGTTCTGTTCCGCGATGAACGACTCCACGAAGCGGTCGGGGAACGCCTTCAGGAAACGCTCCGAAAACGTGGAGTTCTTCGTATCGCCGTCCAGGACGATCACGCGCGGCTCCACCTGGCCCAGCTTAACCAGGGCGGTGCCGTAAGCTTCGCGCGTCGCGACCGACTGGCCGGGCGCGTAGTCCGGGGCCGCCGGCGGGCCGCTCCGCTCGGCGGGCGGCGGCGCGTACGCCGCGGGGGCCGGGGGCACGTGCGGGGGCAGCGCGAGCGCGTCGGCTGACAGCTCGGCGAGGGCCCGATCCCGCTCGTCGCGCGAGAGCGGCTTGCCGTGCCAGCCGTCCTTGTCGGACAAGAACGTCACGCCGTGCCCCTTGTGCGTCCGCGCAATGATCGCCGTCGGCCGCCCGTGGATCGCGCGCGCCTGTTCGAAGGCCCAGTGGATCGCTGCCAGGTCGTGACCGTCGATCTCCACCGCGGCCCAGCCGAACGACTCGAAGCGCCGGCGGTAGACCCCCGTGTCGTGGCCGAACCCCGTCCGCTGGCTCTGGCCCATCGCGTTCACGTCGACGAGCGCGACCAGGTTGTCGAGGCCGTTCAGGGCCGCGAGATTCGCCGCCTCCCAGACCGAACCTTCCGCGCTCTCGCCGTCCCCTTGCAGGACGTAGACCCGATACGGCGCGTGTAAATGCCGCTTCGCCGCGAGCGCCATCCCCAGCCCGATCGACAGCCCCTGCCCGAGGGAGCCGGTCGCGGCGTCGCTCCAGCGGAAGCGCGGCGTCGGGTGCCCCTCCAGCTCCGAGTCGAACCTGCGCAGCGTGAGCAGTCGCTCCTCCGGAAACGCCCCCAGCTCGGCCCACGCGGCGTACAGCAGCGGGGCGGCGTGTCCCTTGCTGAAAATCACGCGGTCATTCGCCGGGTGCTCGGGGCGCGCGGGGTCGCAGCGCAGCTCCCGAAAAAAAAGCACGGCGGCGAGGTCCGCCGCGGAAAGGCACGTGGTGGGATGGCCCGAGCCGGCCTCGGTCGTGGCGCGGATGGAGTGGATGCGCAAGCGTGCGGCGCGGGCGCGGAGATGCTTCAGTTCCTCGGGGGTCAAGTCACCCACGTGCGGCTCCTCATGAGGGAAGGGGACGCATGGCCTCGAGCGGGGGATCGACAGGGAAGCGCGTACAATATCGGACGCCGCGGGCGCTGTCAAGCAGACCGCGTCGCCCCTCCTGCCCGCCCCCGCCCCCGCTCCCCCTCCGGCCCAGGCCCCGCCCCAAAGGCGTCGAGGCCGCGGCTCTTGACGGCCCGGGACTCCATCTGCTATCGTGCGGCCTCAGGCGGCGTCCCCAACCCCGTAGCGACTCCCCCGCTCGCGGCGCTTGCGCGCGCCTGGGCCCGGGTCCGGGCACGGACGACCGCCAACAGGACGCCTGCCGCGACCGCCAGCGCCGTGTTCGCGGCGAGGACCTTCCAGAAGCCGAGCAGCAGCGCGCCGACGGCGAACATCGTCCCCAGCAGGCACGCGGTGGCGAGGACGCTCGCAAGCAGGTCGAGACCGAGGTCCTGCGCGGGCGCGAGGCCCGTGCGCTCCCGCTGCCGCCGCCATCCCGGTCCTCCGGGGCGCGTCCGCCGGTAGAAGGCGTCGAGGGTGGCGTCCGACTCCGGCGGCGTCAGCCAGAGCACGAGGAGCCAGGCGGCGCCGGTCACGAAGGTCGTGATCGCCAGTTCGGCGGCGAACCGGTTGGGTCCGATCAAAAACGAAGGCGGTTTTTCTGTGGGCCCATACGCAAGCGGGAGCAGTTTCAGGGAAATCGCGACCGAGAAGCCGACCACGAGGCTGGTGACCTCGGCCCAGGCGTTGATGCGCGACCAGAACCAGCGCAGGATCAGCACGGCCCCCTGCCCGGTCCCAATGAGGAGGACCAGCCGGAACAGATCCAGGACGCTTTTCGAGGTCATCGCTACGACGCAGGCCAGCGCCGTCAGCACGACCGAGGCGATCCGGCCGACGGCGACGAGCCGGGCCTGGGAGGCCCCGGGCGCGAGGAACCGGCCGTACAGGTCGTTCGCGACGTAGCTCGCCCCCCAGTTGATCTGCGTCGACACGGTCGACATGTAGGCTGCCAGGAGCGAGGCGACGACGAGCCCGAGGAGTCCGGAGGGCAGATAGCGCTTCATGAGTTGCGGGTAGCCTAACTCCGGATCCTGTCCCGGGGCGAGGAGCTCGGGAAAGAGCACGATCGACGCGAGGCCGACGACGATCCATGGCCAGGTGCGGATCACGTAGTGGACGAGGTTGAAGAGCCACGCGGCCTTCTCGGCGTCTTCCTCCGAGCGGCAAGCCGACAGGCGCTGGATGAACTCGCCGCCCCCGTCCGAGCGGCGGAAGGACCACCATTGAATGCTGAGGTAGGCCGCAAACATCCACCAGGAGATCCGGCCCGCGCCGCCGCTTGCGTCCTCGAACGAGGGCAGGAAGTCGAGTCGCGCGTCGGCGCCTCTTTCCACGAGCGCGCGGCGAAGGGACTCGAGGCCGCCGGCGTCGGAAACCGCATAAACGGCGACGATCACCGCGCCCACGAGCGCCAGAAGGAGCTGGAAAAAATCGGTCGCGACGACGCCCCAGAGCCCGGCGACGCCGGCGTAGGCAAGGGTCAGCACCGAGATCCCGATCACGACCGCGAACTTGTTCTGGTCCGCGCCGAGGCCAAGGTCGGGCACCAGGTCGAGGGCCGCCGCCACTTTCGCCATGGCGAGCATCCCGTACCCCATGCCGATGGCGTTGACGGGCACGGCGAAAAGAAAGGCACGCAGCCCCCGCAGGAGCGCGGCCGCCGGTCCGCCGTAGCGGAGTTCGATGAGTTCGGCGTCGGTGACCACTTCGGCCCGGCGCCAGAGCCGGGCGAAAACGTAGACCAGGATCATGTGCATGGGCGCGAGGGACCACCACTCCCAGTTCCCGACGATCCCGCGCGAGGCCACGACGCCGCAGACGTACAGGGGCGTGTCCACGCTGAACGTCGTCGCCGCCATGGAGGCGCCGGCCAGCCACCAGGGGAGCCGGCGACCGCTCACGAAGAAATCCGTCATGCTCTTCGCCCCGCGGCGCGCCAGCCAGAGGCCGGCCGCGAGCGACGCCCCCAGGTAGCCCAGGACGACGAACCAATCGGCTCCGGTCACCGGCCCTCCTCAGGCTGACAGCAAGGACGAAAACGCGCCATGGAACTCACACCAGCGCAAAAGCGGGCCTACGAAGGGCTCACGCGAGGCATGGAGTACTCCAGCCTCGTCACCCTCTGGGGCGGCCGCGGCACGGGAAAGACCTCCATCCTCAAACAATTCAGCGAGGTCTCCGGCGGCACGATTCTCCGCCTTTCGGACTTCGTCGAGGCCGCCGGCCGGCGCGACGCCCTCCAGTTCGACGAGGCCGTGTATGAGCGCGTCCGCGAGGCGCTGCAGGGGGAGGACTGCGTCTTCGTCGACAACGTCGACGCCCTCCTCTCGGTCTCCGGCAGCCGGCTGAATCCGCGTCACGACTTTTTCGAACTGGTCTTCGGCGCCCTCGGCGACCTCGCCGAAGAGCTGCACCACCCCATGGTCCTCGCTCTCGAGCACGCGCTCCCCCTGTCGCTCCAGAACCGCACGGCCTTCGCCCGCATCGATCGCTTCGGCGCCGAGGACCTGCAGATCCTCTTCGCGAACCTGCTCCCGGACGAGCGCTCGCGCGGGCTCGATTTCGACAAGATCCTCCGCTTCTCCCCGCGGCTCAACGCGCACCAGGCGAAGATCGCCTGCAACCGTCTCGCCCGCGAGCGCAACGTCACCACCGAGACCGTCCTCGAGTGCCTGCGGCAGTTCCGTATCGCGCCGCTGGTGGGCCCGGGTCGCGTGCCCGCGCTCGACTTCTCCGCGCTCAAAGGCATCGAGGCCCTGGCCGAGACGCTGGAAACGCATCTCCTGCTCCCGCTGTCGGAGCATCCGACCGTCCGGAAGTACGGCCTGCGCCCGAAAAAGGGGGCCCTCATCCACGGGCCGTCGGGCACCGGTAAGACCACGCTGGGCCGCATCCTCGCGCACCGGCTCCGCGGGAAGTTCTTCCTCATCGACGGCGCGCTCGTCCCCCAGACCCCGGACTACTTGCAGACCGTACGGGACATCTTCGAAACCGCGCGCGAGTCCGCGCCGTCGGTGGTGTTCGTGGACGACGCCGACACGCTCCTGGCGGCGCGCTCCTCGCGCATGGACGTCGGGATCTCGCGGTACCTGTTGTCGGAAATGGACGGGCTGCACGGCGACGCGGCCCGTCCTGTCTGCGTCGTCCTCACCGCCTCCGACGTGCGCCAGCTTCCGCCCGCGCTCGTGCGTTCCGGACGCCTCGAGCTGTGGGTGGAGACGCGGATCCCGGACACGCGCACGCGCCGCGAGATCCTGATGGACCGCATCGCAGGGACTCCGATCCGCGTCACGGCGGAGGAGTTCGACCAGGTCGTCGGCGCTACCGACAACTTCAGCGGCGCCGACCTCGACCGACTCATCTGGGACGTGCGCGATCTGCTCTGTCGCGCGGAGATCACCGGGGCTCCGCTCCCGGGCGGCGTCGCGCCGCTCTTCCGACAGGCGATCGTCGGCATCGCGGAAAATCGACGTCGCGTGCCGGAGCGGCCGGAGGGCATGACCCTCGCCGGGCACGACACCGGCACCCGCGTGCGGTAGCCGCGGCGCTCGTCCTCGCTGCGGGCGCGCAGGATAGCCGCGCGCCGCCGGCTTGTCAACTCCCCGCGAACCCCGGTCGTTCCCCACCGCGGCCCGAGAACCCGCCGCCAGTGTCCCACGCGGTGTCCCCTGCCGGGGACGATCCTCACCTCCCCGCTGCCGCCACTTCCCTCCCGCACGCTCCGCGCTTACTCCTCGCGCTTCAGGCGCTTGCGGTCCACACGCACCGGGCCGCCGTGCGCTCGCCGCGCCCGGCATCGGCTTTGCTTGAAGCTGAGCATGAAATGGAGCTTCTGTCGAGCGGTCCTTGCGCCCGGCGGAACCGGGGAAAGGAGGTCGGAGATCGAAACACGAACTGTCCATCGGGGGTCCTGAGTGGACCAGGGCCCGCCGAGCTGACGGCCTTCCGGAGGTTCTACCCCCTGGCCTCCGCGGAGGCCGTCGGCATATCCAGACACCACGACACATCGGCACTCTAGCTCTCCATCCCGCCCGCCCCCCCTGCCCTCCCCACGTCGCACCACAGCCCAGCCGCCGCGCGGCTCCGGCTCCCACTCCGAATGAACGTTGCGCGCGCGGCCCCCACCCGCTAGACTAAGGGCCCGTAAGAAAATCACTCGCTCGTTTGACGAGCAGGGGGGCGACAGGAATTCTCAATGCTCAATTTTCAAGACTCAGAAAAAGCTCAAGGTCCAGGTCGACGCTCGCGCCCGAAACCCATAGACGAAGGCGAAGGCGCAATGTTCAATGCTCAAGGCTCAATCAAGACTCAAGGCTCAATTTTCAACTCGGGCCGTCCACGGACTCGAGACTCAGGGCATGGTTCGAAACCCGGCTCCGCTCGCGATCGACTGCGATCCGTAGGGGCACGGCGCTGCCGTGCCCACGAAGCGATCCCTCGTAGTCGGCCTCGCATGACGTCGGCGGCAGTTTGAGC
>JACPWG010000110.1 GCA_016197205.1 Planctomycetota bacterium | reverse complement strand
TTCCGGTCGTCAAGCTGGCAACCGAACGCAAGCACCTGACGAACGTCCTCAAGCTGGTCGCCTACCAGATCGAGAGCGATCTGGTCGAGCTGTTGCGGCCTCACTATGCCCGAATGGAGGACGAAGGCAGGACGCTGATCCAGACCGCCCTACAGGGTGCCGCGAGCATCGAGCCCTCGCACGACGAGTTGCGCGTGGTCTTGGCACCGTTGAGTTCGCCACACAGGTCGCGAGCGATCGCGAGCCTGTGCGAAGAGCTCGACAAGTTGAAGGCGACTTTCCCCGGCACCAACCTGCGGATGCGATACTCGGTGGCTCCACATCCAGGGGCCGGCGATCCCTGATGACAAACAAAAGCGGACAAATTGCTCCCCCCCCATGTCAGGAGTTCTGGACTCTCATCGTCCGCGCGCGACTGGGTGCAGGGCGGACACGTCCACCGAAGCGCCGCGCGCGAAGGCGGAAGCCCTGGACCACGAAGCGCACTCAAGTCGCATGATCCAGTGAGCAGCCTACTTGCGGCTGGAACAATTGGCTGCGCGGCCACCTTGGAAGTGCTGGGCAGTCGGCCTGGCAGCGGGCAAGAGGGCGTGGTGGGAGCGCGTGCATTTCCGCTTTGCAACGGGGGCGCCGATCAGGTATGCTTTCCCCCTTCCATTTTCGGCGCGCGGAGAGCCTTGCCTCGGCGGAAGGCGCGCGACTCGTGGCCACGGATCATTGGTTGCGGCGATGCCGCGGTAGGAGCACCCCTCGATGACGTTCCGAAAACTCGGTCTCGCCCTCGCTCTGGCCTGTGTCTTCGTTTGCGCGCCCGCCGCGGTGCGAGGCCAGGATCCGGCCGCGGACCCGAAGGGCGGCGACGAGGAGAACCAGGGCGATTTCGACATCACGGCGAAGTTCACCGCGCTCTTCAAGGGGCTCGACGAGGTCACGGGCAAGGTCACGTTCAACGCGGAGGACGTTGCGTCCTTCATCAAGAACTGGCCGCTGATGAAGAAGGCGATGAAGTCGGACAAGAAATTCCAGGAGATCAAGGAGAACAGCATCCAAGGCGCCTTCGAGTACCTGAACAAGGACGCGAAGTTCGCGGCCTGGGCGACGGAGCAGAAGCTCGACAAGGAGGTTTGGCTGCGCAAGAGCCTGCGCGTGATGTCGACCTGGATGAAGGCGATCGGCGTCCCGAAGATGGTCGGCGAGGGCCGCGAGCAGCTCGAAGGCGCGCGCAAGATGCTCGCGAGCGCGCAGACGCAGATGCCGGAGGAGCAGTTCAAGAAGCAGGAAGAGCAGCTCGCGAAGGCGTCGAAGCAGCTCGACGAGATGGGCAAGGTGATCAACGAGAAGGTCCCCGGTCCTTCCGAGGACGAGCAGAAGCTGCTCGAGAAGAGCGGCGCCGAGATCGAGAAAATCGGCGGCGACCACGACGACGAGGGGGACGAAGGCGACAAGGCCGGCGAAAAGGGAGACGGGAAGGGGGGGAGCGGAGAGAAGGGCGAGGAGCCGGCCGACGGCGGCCAGCCCAAGTAACGCGGCTCCTCGGGAGCCGGACAGTCGACGCGAAGTCATTGCGCGGGGCGGGACGCGAGTCCCGCCCCGCGTCGATTCGGCGTACCCCCGAGCATGCGCGAAACGCGGGCGGCGGGGCGCTTCAGGGGCGTCCGCGGGCTGGGGCGTGCGCCGGCGTGCTCAGCGGCGTGGACGTGGTGACCAGGAACCGGGGCGAGGGTTTCCGCTCCCGGCGATATGCGCGCCTTCGGCCCGTTCGTCGCGAGGAGCGCCGACGGAGAGTGCTCTTCCGGGACGGGTGCGCGGATCCGCTCCTCCGCGGGTCCGAGGAGCATGCGCTCGCCGACAGGATCGCGTCCGGCGTGTCACGTTCGGAGGGTCGAGCCCCGCGAGCCGGTGATTCTCCTTGAAAAACGCCTCGCCCGGCGTAGAATATCCGCTCCCCCGCACCGGCGAGCACAAGCCGGGAACGCCGAGGTAGCTCAGTGGTAGAGCAGCGGTTTCGTAAACCGCAGGTCGTGGGTTCAAATCCCATCCTCGGCTCCACTTAGGACGACCACCCTCCCAGTATGCCACAAGTATGCCACCTGGAAGGCCCTTCCCGGGTCCCTATCCCGTGGCTTGGCTCATCGCCGAAGGGGTCGGGCGAGCCCACCTTCCAGCCGCCGCTTCGAGCAATTCTTCCGTGCTCACATGCGAGTAGCGGGCGGCGGCCTGGTCGGTTTTGTGGCCCATCCACTTCTTGATCACGTCGCGCGGCCATCCCTGGCTTCGAGCCCACGTCGAGAACATGTGGCGGAAGTCGTGCCACGTGGTCTCCTGAGGGATGGCTGACTTCTTCACCAGGTCCTGAAAGTGCCGTCGCTCGATTCCCCCTTGTAGCCGCCAAGCGCACCCCTCCGCGCTCCTGAGGACCGGTGCGTCCGCCGGAATCGGAAGAGGGATCTTGGCGCGGAGGCGTTCGAGCAACTTCCGCACGTCAGGTAAAATACCGATCACCCGGTCCTCGCCGTTCTTTGTGTCCCGGAAGGTGATCGTTCCGGAAGAAAGATCGACTTCCCCCCATCGGAGGAACTCCAATTCCCCGAGTCGGCACCCTGTTCCGGCTGCGAACGTGATCGCGTCGAGCAGGGATGGACGTGCGGCAGCGAACACGAGGAGTTGGTCCGCGTGGGCTCGTGTCAACCGCACGGCCTTCATCTTCGGCGTAAACTTGTGCAGGACGGGGCAGGCATCCAGGTAGCCCCACTCGCAAGCGAGGTGAAGCATGTTCGCCAGCCTCGCCAGGATGGGGTTCGCCCCGCCGGTGCTCAGGGGCGCTCCTCCGGGCCCCCGTTGTAGCAGCGCGGCGCGAAACTCGGCGACGCGCTTGGTCGTGATCGACGTCAGCGGCTTTTCCTTGCCGAACCACTCCACGACGAAATCGAGCCGCCGTGATTCGAGCCGGACGTATCGAGGGGAGCGAAGCTCCACCGGCAGATAGTCGCGCTTGACCTCTTCGGCGACCTGCCCGATGGTCATGATCGGGTCCGGACCGGCCACACCGAGACGCGCACGCTCTTCGTGCCGGACCTGCTCGGCGATCATCGTCGCCTTCCGGCTCTCGACCCAAGCGCGTGCGTCCCTTTCAGAGATGCATCCGGTGCTTTCGCGATGCCTCGCTCCTTCGATCCAGAAGTCCGCCATCCAGTAGGGCGACCGTGGCTGCCGGTAGAACCGGCAGGGTGCTGTTCTCCTTCTGGCCCCCATGCTAGACCTCCTCTCTTGGGGGCGCGGTCACTGGCAGAGGCAGATTCTCCGCTGACCCAGACGAGATGTCAAGGGCTCGACGACGGGACCGTTTGGGAGTGGCCTTGCTCCTCTCGATCCATGCGTCGAGGTCCACCCTGTCGACTCGACGGTGGCGTCCGATCCGTACCGCAGGAAATGCTCCGGCGCGCAGCAGCCGCCCGACCGCGAAGTAGCTCAGGCCAAGCACGGTGGCCGCTTCGGCAATGCTGAGCAGCCGCTGACCCTCGACGGGTCTCGGGCGGTTGGCCGAATCGGCGCAACGGCGCTTTTCGACCAACTCGGACGAGAGTCGCCACCACATGATTGTTCTCCAACGCCAGACTCACAAGTGGGACGGCGTGTTCGTTTACAGGGACCCGCAGGGCTTCGTCCTCGTTCTCCGCTACCTGCTCGCTCACCCTTGCAGCCCGAACGCCGGGGGCTCTCCTCTCCCGGGCACGACTTCCGTGCTACTACGCCCCCCGCAGAAGCCTGCGAACACCATCAACCACGGCATGCCCGAAGATCAGCGCGCACCCGGGATCGCGCGCGTAAAACTCCTTCCAGAGTCGGTTTCGCCGGATCCACTCCCGGGCATCCCGTTCGCCGATGGTCATGGTGTCTCCGTTGATGTCCACAACGACGATGCCTGGTATCGCGGAATCGTCCCAACACACCTTGACAGCGCCGTCCACCACAACCCACTCCAGGCCAGCGCGTCGCTCGACTGTCCCGACTACCGCCTTCGTATTCTTTCGCATGGCTTGTACACCTACTACGTTCTAGCCGGACACGCTCACTGCGCCGCCACTGAGCCTCTCGCCCCCTCCCTTCGCCTACCCCACCTCAGCCACGGCGTCCTTGGACTCCTCGCGGCCCCGGTCGTATCCCGCCCCGACTCCCGCCTCGTAGCCGTCGTCGCAGCCTCGCTCGTAACCATCTTCACAGCCGCGCTGGTAGGCAGCTTCGCGCTCGCTCTCCAACTCCTCGATCCGGCTCAACAAGTCATCGTGCGACAGCAGCCGCGCCGCTACGCGCGCTCCGGACTCATCGACTACCCTTTGCGGTTTCTTGGCATTCCCATCCATGGTTCAATCCTCGATTGGCACTCATCCAGATACCGCCACAGCACCCCGTGGCCGGGTCCGCTCCCGCTTTCAGGAGCCTACCGGAGGAGCTTCCCCTCGCCCTCGGCAGCGAGATGAAGCTTGAGTCGGCGTTCCAGTTGGCAGCGCAGCCTGGCCTCCCGTTCCTCCGGACTGAGGCCCGCGTTGCGTGCATCATCGGCCTCCCAGTACTTCAAGTCCTCAGACCTCTCAGCGTCGGTTGCGAGACCGTAGGCCACGCGGGCGTAGCGCGTCGCCTGCCGCGTCACCGCGTCCAGCACGTCGGCCACATCGCACCCTTGCCGTGTCGTCCAGTATTGCCCGTCACCCACAGTGATCTGGACCCTACCCTTCGAGTCGAGCGGAGCCACGACCTCCACCCGCGCGCCGCTCCGCCGCGGCCATCGACGCCCCCTCGCTTCGGCGACCTCGCGAACCGCGGTTAACGCACGCTGCGCGCGGGCAAGCATTTCACCCACCTGGCCCTTGAGACTGGGTGCCGCCATGATGGACATCCTTACCATCGACATGGATCACCTCGCTGCATTTCGTTCCGGTCGATACCCGACAAGCTCAACATCGCGCCTGACCCTTGCCCTTCATTACCCCGCCCGGGGTGGAGCGTCAACGCACACTCCCGCTTTCCCCCCAGGGGGCAGCCGGTGCGGCTGCAGGGGAGGCGGCAGAGCCGGACCTGGACTCGCCCCCGAGATGCCCGCCGAACGGACGGCTACCCGGGCGATGACAGCCCAGCCCTACATCCCCTCATTGACTGCTGGAAAGGCCGTCGCCGTCTTCCAGAATCCGCTTGGCTTCCTCCGCGTTCTCCAGAATGAAGGCAGCGACCTTGCCGCCGACCGATTCCGCGTCGGAATGAAACTCGGAGCCATGCTCGTTCTCGCGCTCGTCCCAATGCGACAGCTCATGAATCAAGACGCTGAGGCTGCGCGCAGAGAACGGCGCTGCGACGCTCGCGGAGCCAAGGCGATCCACGTAGACCGTGAGCGTCTTGCGGTCCCGGTCGAAACTCGCGGCAGCGGAGGGGCTACCATGCACAAGCTCTAATTGGGCCGGACGTCCGATGCCCGAAGCGATCCACTCCCACGCGCGAACGAACGTCCGCTGCTCGGGACTGTGGTCGCTCTCCGAGATCGGCTTGCACGAAGCCGTGCGCAGATCGCGGATGACATCAGCCACGTTTTCCCCGACCTCTCGGGTGATGTCCCGGACTTGCTGCGGCAGCGACCCAAGCAGGACCGTGTTGAGGTGCATCCCCGTCGCATCGCTCAGAGCTTCGCGGTTCGTGGCGTAGGGGCGACCCCCGGTCCACGCTAGGTTGAACTGCATCTTGGTCTCCTCAGACAGGAGTTCCCGCTTCCTGGCGGCTTCGAGCACCCAGAACTCCTTCATATCCACCTGCCCGACGAGGCCCGCCTTGGTGCGCAGATCGAGCAGCTTGGCGAACAATTCCCGCCGATAGGGCTCGGTCAAAGTGTCGCGCCGTTCACGAAGCGGTACGCGCTGACCGATGTCGATGGAGAAGGGAAAGTCGATGGGCTCGACCGGGATGCCCATCTCATAGACCCAGGGTTCCGCCTCGGAGAACAGCTCGACGGTCGTCTTCGCCTGCCTCAGGCGCTCGACACGCCCGTCCTCGGTAGTCTCGAAAAGCACGGTCGGAAGCTGAAGGGCATAGGTCTCGGTAGTAGCCTTCCGAACGACCTCGTCTCCGTTGACAAGGTACTTGAGGTTTCGGGGCGGGCGCATTCGCCGCAGGTAGGCCAGGATCTCCGCAAGGTCCCGCTTCTTCCAAGATCGGACGTTCCCCTCCACACTGGTCCCCTGCTCAGGCCGAAGCTTTCGTGGTTGTTCACGGCTCCACCTGCAGCGGTGCCGGACGAACTCGACCGCGGGACACCCCGCGCTCACGATGAGCGTGCGTTCGCTTACGGAAATCAACTCCTTGAGCCCACGTCCCATCCGGCCTCGCTTCGTCGGTGAGTCGGCCTTGTCGGACATCCAAAGGGTCCAGATCAACCGCTCATCGCGAATGCCACCGGGGACGTCATCGACCACGCGGAAGCAGACTCCCTTGCACGGGTCGTAGCTCAGATCGATGGCAAGCTGCGTGGCGGCTTCGTCGAAGCCGTTTTGCGCCAACTCCCGGATAAGATGTGCCGGGGTCCTCCCCAAATTCTGCTCGCGGAATCCCTCAGGATTGGCCTCGAACACGGATCCGTTGCTCTTGCTCATGGTGACCTCTCCTCTCGATGGCTCTGCGCCTGGTTCGCAAGCTCGACCGAAACGCCCCAGCCCGGCCCCGCGCGGGACCGACTCGACCAGCGGCGCGTGATCTACCCCCCCCCTCTACCCAGCCCGGCGCGGCCCGTCAATTTGGGATCTCCGATTGGTTCCAGAAGGGCGCGGCAAGCGTCTACAAGTGGCAAATCTCAGGCGTCTGAGGCACCGACGGCCATTCATGCCACTCGCGACCGTCGAGCATCGTGTCGCGGCCCGGATATTGGTGGCTGCCCTGCTTGAAAAAAAAGGCCGTTCCCGTGGCCAGGCACCGATCCCGGAGATCCCTGGCCCAATCCAGGTCCATCGGGCGGAAACCCGATCCCGATTCGCCGCCCGCGATCAACCAAGTTACGCGCGAAACATCCAACGAGCGAAGCGGCCCAAGAAGCGGTTCAGCCGAGACGAAGTGAACGACAGCAGGAACGCGTACCAGCGAGTTCACGCGGTCGGAATACGGGTCGGACTCGACGGACGTCCCCAACCACCCGTTGCGGTAGCCGGTGCCCCAGTCTGGCGGCAGACAGGCAGCGATTCGCTCGGGCCGCTTGGTCAGGAGGAGCCAGTCGAGGTGCGGCGTCTGCCGGATGAGCGGCCACAGCTTGGCTCGCTCGGCATCGATGGCAGGATGGTCCTCGAACACATCGCACATCGAGCAGCAGAAGACACGTCGCCGTACGCCATCTCGTTCTGCCGCGCGGTTCCAGGAGATCGGCTCGCGCCAGTGCTTACCTCCAAACGTTCTCCGTTCGTTCCCGCGACCCCAGATGTCGAGACCGAGGCGCTTGGAGAAGGCCCAAGCGTAACATCGTTCGCACCCCGGACTGACCTTGGTACATCCCCACGCGACGTTGAAGGTGTGGTCGGTCCACGAGATTTTCGTCTTCTCGCCCATGGTTGAACCTCCTGAATTGTGCAAACCGCCGGGTGCTGGGCACAAGCCACTCCTCGGTCTTCTGGCGGATCAAGGATCGCCACGCCTTCTGGCCCGGACCCCACATCGGGGTCGATCTCACCCAGAAGAGCAGCGTCAACCCTCCCTGCCCAGCGCAGGGGCGGGCGTCAACGCGGATTCCTTGGCCTCGTCGATGTGGAGCTGGCCGGGTCGGCTTGCTGGACACAGGTGCATCCGGCCACGTCGTCCCGGTCTCCTTACTCCTGTGCCTCCTCGTCGTCGGTCGCGCCGAAAAGTCGCCTCTTCAGTCCCGCAACACGATCCTCCAGACCCTGGAATGTCGCAATCATGTCGGCTCGACATCCCTCGGGCAGGTGCCTGACTTCGGCAAGCACGGCCTCGATGCGCCCTCGGAGAGCCGAACGGCCTCCAAGCAACTCATTGATTTGCACCGAGACCTTGCGCGCGTAGTCGTCGAGCATTACCTGTTCCCCGTCGCGCCGACCCGGGGCCTTGCGCAAGGCCGTCGCGGCCAACTCCCACAGGTCTCGCCGTCCAGCGGCGAGAGCCAAGTGCGCCTCGCGACGCACGCAGCGGCGCACGCGCTCCATCTCCTCGCAGAGCGGGTGCCACACCTCGGGCGAGGAGCTTTCACGGGCTGCCCGAAGCGCCCTCTCTGCGCACCGGAGGACGGACCCCGCGCTCTCGAACCAGGAAGCACGACGCTGGGCGCGCGGCTTGTCCATGATAGACCGCAGCAAAGACAAGGCGTCGTCCACGGTCGTTCTTCTCAAGACAGGCTCTCCTCTTGGTATACGCATCATTGGGGCTGGCCCCCGAAGCGGGGGCGGTTCCGGAAGCGCCGCGCGTCGGCTTCTATTCTCCCTACCGGGCGCGATGCCGGGCGTCAACGCGGATTCCCGCCGCGCGAAAATGCGTCCAAGTCTGCGACCTCGGTGTGAGCGCAGGATGCGCACCACGCACGCCGTGGCCGCGTCTGCCCCCGAAACCTACAGAATGACCCCCGCCGACCGCTCCGTTCGCGCGAACGTCGACTGGATCGCCTCGCGTTCCCGCATCTTGGCGGCGATGACCGGCCCGAGCGCCCGCATCTTGGCCACGCGCGCCGCCGCGCGCCTAAACTCCGGCGTAGCCTCCGTGGCCTCGACCCGCGCACGCGCATCCAGGGTCGTCATCCCCCCTTGGGGCACCGCGTTCAGCCCGCAGCCATCCGGCTCGCCGAGAAGTCGCTGCACCATGCCGCGCGACCACCCGCGCCCGCCCTCGTGCCGCCAGTCGCCCGTCAGATCCCACGTGGTCAGCAGACCCGCTGCGTCGTACTCCGCTCGCCGCTCTTCCCACGCGGGCACGTACTTTCGAGCCATTTCGTCTCCT
This sequence comes from Planctomycetota bacterium, assembly GCA_016197205.1. Lineage (GTDB taxonomy): Bacteria > Planctomycetota > MHYJ01 > WSZJ01 > JACPWG01 > JACPWG01. The sequence continues at coordinate 79,355 of JACPWG010000110.1, read as the reverse complement.
CCTGAAATACCGTCCTTTTCGGAACCCGCCGATGCGGGCCGCCCCCCCCTTGCCATACTCGCCGAGCGCATAGCGCGCAGACCCTCCCGCGACGTCATCAGATCAGATCCCGCGTGCGCGCTCGCTCCGCCGCGCCCCACGCGCCCGTCACGTGCACATCGATGCATCTCGACCGCACCAACCCCATACACTTTTCGCCGTACCGCTCCGCGAATTTGTCTAGGGTCATATTTGTAGTCATGATCGTTGCGCGCAGGTCGTCCAACCGATCCCGCAGCACAACATGCACTGATTCCTTGGCAAAATCGGCGTCGCCCTCCATGCCCACGTCGTCGAGGATGAGAAAATCGATCTCGCGTGCCTCCTCCCACATGTTGCGACCCCGACAGTACCCACCTCGTTCCTCGATGTCTTTTTTCCCGAGCCGCACGGCGACAAGATCCCACGAGGGGAGCCACAGGGCTCTCGCGGAGCTTACCCACCAGTCCCCATCGACATCCCGTGGGTCGCGACACCACCGCCGCGCCTCCTGACCGAGAAGCGCCGCCGCCGACGATTTCCCGACCCGGTAGTCTCCCCAAAATAGCAGCCCGAGTCCCTCCCCCAGTACAACGCCCATGCGCTCCCGCGCACGGTGCACCATCGCGCCCCAGCCCTCATGCGGCACGCCCTCCCACGTTGCTGCTTGCACCGCAGTGGGCGTACCCTCGGCCCTGCCCCGATCCTTCCCTCGCGTCCATTCAGTCTTGGGCTCGATCATCACATCGCTCCTCTTCTGGCAGAATGTAGCGCCTACAGAGCATCCAGCGACGGAACCCGTGCCGCCGCAGCGGCGTCGTAGTGATCCGCTTTCCGCGACCCTACATGACCGCCACTCACGACCAGATGCGCAAGATCCTGGCGATATCGGGCGATCTCGGCGACGCCGGGCACGTCGCCGCCCGTGAACCACGCCTTGCCCGGCCCGTGCTTTTTTGGCCACTCCCGGACGAGAACCTCGGCCATGCGCACTACCTGTGCCGCGCCATGCTCGGCGATCAGCCTCGCGACCGCGCGCCGCGCCCCGCTGGCGCGGGGGAGGTTGTTCGCCGTGGCCCCCGGGTAGGACGCCGCGACAACCTGATCTAGCTGGGCCATCACCCTAGACACCTCGTCTCCCGACGCCGTCGGCAGAGGGGCGGTCGCGGTCGAAGCGGCGTGTGGCGGCGCAGCCGGAGCAGGTGCATGCGACGCGATTGCCTCAGCCGCCGGTGCATCCATACCCGCAACATGCGCATGGGTCGGCGCGGAATGCGCGGCGGCAATTGACGCGGGCGTAGCCGGGGGCCTGACCACGGCCGCCGCACGTGCCGCCTCCGCCGACTCGATCCAGGCTGAGCCGTAGGCGGCGAGCGCGGAGGGCGGCAGGTGCAGCTCATACTCGTTTTGCGCGCCCCGCCCCATGCGATAGACGGACACCCAGCCGTGCCTAGAGAGCAACTTGAGCCCTTCCTGTACCGTGTCGACCGATACCCCGACGTTTCGCGCTATGGTTTCTTCCGAGGGATTGCAACGTCCGCCGCCACCTACCCGCACGCGATCCTCAAGGAAGTAGAAAACGGCCTTCGCCGCCAGCCAGCGGGACGAGCGCATCCCTGCCGGAGGAGGACATCGCATCAATACCTTCGACCCGAGGAAAAAGAGACCCTTTGGCTGCCGCGCCCGCTTTCCCGCGAGGTTGCGCTTTCGCGCGGCATCTATGCCAAACTTCGTCGGTCTTTGGGCCATGGGGTCAACTCCGCTACGCGCCGTGGAGACACCGCCTGAGGCGGCACCATCTGATACCGCATCTAGCGGCATCCAGGACCGCCTGTGGCGGCATCCACAGCCGCTAGAAGCGGCATCCGGACACTGCTTCTAGCGGCGCAAAGTAGACGTCGTTTAAGTACAGCTCTCTGAACTACACGAACAAGAACAAGACTTTCGCTATGAAGCGACCGGGGGGCTCACCCCCCTGGCCCCGGACCGCTCCTCCCTTTGCGACGACGCCACCCCCAGTGCCGTAGCCCCCCTCCAACGCTTCTCGGGAACGAATTCGGATTCGTTTCGGCGCGGATACGTATGCATCGTCATTGCCCTCCACCGATGGGCCCTTCGCCAGGGCCTCCATGCTGCTCTTCATCGTCGGCACCCCTCCCGAATCCGATCTTCTTCCCGAAGGAGGGCCCCAAAGACCTCCACGGCCTCGACCGGCCATCCGAGCGCGTTGCCCAGGCGGATCGGCTCCGGAAGCCGGGCGGGGTATTGGGCGCGCAACCTTGTGAGAACGTTTCGGCTGGTGCCGAGTCGGGCGCAGAGTTGCGTCGTGGTCAGGATCGTCCCCGTAACCGCAGCAGCGATGTTCATTGGTGCCTCCACGAAAATTGGCGGCCACGTTGCGGGCCGCATGGAGGCGGATTCTAGAATGGAATTGCGGACGTGCACTGAGGCGGGAACGGAGTGTCAGGCGCGGACGCCCGCTCGGCGCGGGCTACGGGGATTTGTGACGGCTGGAGTGTAATCTCTGTGGAAACTGGATTGGCGAGTTTCTTAGTGTTGATCGGGGTGGAACTTCAGATTTTAATCCGGGCCATCCTCCTGTCTCAAATTGACGCGCCGCATGTCCAGACGTCTGAGCTTGCTACGATGCGGACGAGCCCGATTGAGGTATTCAAGGTCGGCACGGCGAAAGTACCGCTTTCGGCCAACCGTTCGGCTCCACACGTAGCCGGGATGTCCGGGCGGTCTCTTCGCATTCTTCGTGAGGGTGGACTTCGGAATGTTGTACTTCTCGGCGGCATCGCCGAGGCGAATCAGCGAAGGATCACTCTCTGGATCAACAACGCTGTTGTTCCCGCCCAAGGGAGGAGACTGAGAAGCGTTGGGCGCAACTGAGCCACGATCATGAAATCGGCCCTCCGGAAAAACATCAATGACCTGCGGGCACTCTCGACACGATACCTTCCATGCCTCTCGTGGGATCGCTCCCTCAAGAATCCTCTTGGCAAGCTCGCCGTAGGCGTCTCGCATCGAGCAACCGCAGGCCGGGCAATTGAATTTGTAGTGGCAGTGAGCACATCCCGGTGGGTTAGCCCAAGTTTTCCCGCGGACAAGCACGAAGTCCTGGCAATTCGGGCAGTAGGTGCCGCCCTGCTGCACCGCCTCGCGCGCTCGAAGCTCCTTGCCAGTCAGAACCCTTTTCGGGCTGATGGGATCCTTGCGGTCGGCCAACTTTTCCTGACCGGAGTCCTTCTGGGGCTTGGACATTCGCGATCCTCCTTCATCCTTGCTCCGCGTTGGCGATCCTCCACGAAGTCGTGGGAGCATCGACCGGGCCGGTTCCGTGCTGCTTGCAGATGACGACCGGCGTTTTCCGGAACGCCGGAACTTAACACGCACGTTCCGGCCTTGCAAGGGCCGGTTCCTACGGCTGACCGAAGCTTGACGGTGAAGTCGCCTCGGTGGCCAGCGTCGGCTGCCGGATGCACGGATCGGGCGCGCCACACGGCCAGCGGCGACGCGATCAAGAAAGAGGAAATTCTTCGGGCATCCGCTTGACGAAGCCCGAGGGCCGGTGTACTCAGGGAGGAGGACCTTCGCGGAGCGACAGCCAGAGTCCTCCGATCCTGCTGCAAGTGTGCTGGCGACCTTCTTGACTCGCCGAACCAGCCCGGCATCGAGGTCCGGCTGTCGAGTGAGGAGTCAAAAGATGGATGGTTCGGAAGGTGAGGGAGCGGTGGACAAGAGGAATCTCTCGAACGAAATTGCTTGCAGGAAAAAGATGCCACAAGCCAAACGCGGGCCGCGCGCCTGTCCATTCTGCTCGCGGTCGATCAAGCGTGCCGAGGTCGGTCGGTCCTGCGAAATGTGCGCCGTGCGACTGGACGCTGACGGTCTTTGCCGATGGTGCGCGAAGGAGCCCGCTGTAGCTGTTGGCATGCGCTGCCAGACATGCCGGGAAAAGCGGTCCGCCCCCGAGACTGTCCGGCTCTGGAAGCAGCTCGCGGACCTCGTGGCCGCCGCCGGAGGCAAGTGCGTCTGCTGCGGCTGCCAGGACGCAACAATGCTCACGATCCACGGCATCACGAATCCGTGGGAAGTCCGCACAATGCGGGAAGGAATGGCGGATCTCGATCTTCAGCTCGGCGTGAACTGCTTTTCGTGCCTGTTCTCCGGCCTAAGACAGGACGGCCAATGCACCCACGAGCGCCAACGCCGAGCTGCCCGCGCCCGCGAAGAAGAACGCAAGAGGGTCAACGCGGCCTTGAAGGCGGCGGGCGTCGAGGGCCATCTGAAATGAGTCGCGAGGGTGACCGGCCAGTGCCCCCTCGAACCCGTGGCCCCGCTCGCGCCCGAAGCCGCCCCAGCGCCCGGCTGAGGCCGTCCTGTCCCGGCGGCTATGGAGAGGCACCAAGTCGGGCCAGATCCCGCCCCAGAACTTCAATCCGGCCTTCTGGGGCGACATGTGATGTCAAACCCCGACAGGTCACCCCGCCGACAATTTCCAGGGAGATCCGGGGAGCCGTTCGAGAGGCATCGGCTGACGATGGATCGTCCGGTAAATTTCAGGCACAGCGAGGTGGGCGCAAGACTTTCGTTCGGTGCATTGGAAAAGCGATTGGAGGAGCCGATACGGCACATAACCATAACCTCTTACGGAATAGCGCCTTGTGGCATTCCAACCGCGGAGTGACGCCGTAGTCACCGGGAGTGCAACGCGGAGCATCGGAATTGACCGTGGCGGACGCCAACGAGCCTGCTCCACGGGTGCGCCGTCCGCAGGAGGCTTGACCGTCTCGGCACTCCCTGGTAGCGTCTCGTCGAGGGCGAGCGGCTGCCCGAAGCGTCAGCACGGCAAGGTTGATCCGGCGTCAACGAGGGCTACCGATGACATCCCACCTCGACCGCGAACACCTGGAGCTGGCCTACAGCCTCCCGTTTTTCGGCCCCTTCTTGGAGCCCTTCCTCCTCGCCTTCGCCACACCCCTGAGTGGCACCACTTCTCGACTGCCCTGGCCCTGGACCGACGCTCGCGCCGTGCGTTCCTGCGTCGACGCAGCCTGGGACATGCTCGGAAGGTGGCAGGCCCGACGAGGTGTTGTCGTCAACCTAGTGAACTTCCGGCGAGCTGCACCTCTGCCCATCATGGCCCTCGCCGCTACCTTGAACAGACGGCGGGTCACCTGCATGGCCGACCTGCTCGCGCTCCCTCCCGAACCGTACGCCGAGGTCGTGACCGCGATCCACCAGGCCGTGTACTGCATCTCGCTCATCAAGCCTACGAAGATCGTCCAGCCGGTCTTCGGCTCGAAGGTACTCCACCACTTTTTTCCGTCCGTCGTGCCCGTGTTCGACGCGGCCAAGGTCGCGCATGGGGTGATGCGCCTTCCTGACTTCGCGCTCTTCCGTCATCACGGAGGACAGCCGTGGGTGCTCTGGCAGAACGAGGCGGAGGCGCGTGGCCCCCGGATGCTGGAGTTCCATCTCTACTTCGCCTTCTGCGTCGCGCAGATCGATGCCGCCGGTCCCGCTCGCCTGGCCTCAGTCCGGCGGAGACTTGGCCGGGCGTGGCGGCCCTTCGCCCCACCGGCTCTCGCCCGAAATAAAAACTCTCTCCTCTGGAAGCTCGACGCCAAGGCCGCAGAGTTCGCCTTGAAGGGCCGCGCCGTCGCCGAGGGCATCCTCTCCTGACCAGCGCGCTCGTGGCGCTCGCCCTACTCCATGCTACGTGCACTTCGCGCGCCCTGCCGTCCTCCCACCCAGAGCCGCCCACGCAACCTGTTGACCGTGGCCCTCCGTTGAAGTAGGATCCCAGATCCTCCCGACGCGCAACCGGCACGAAGTGTGGCCGCTTCGTCGGGAACGGCAGCGCGGAGGCACCCAGCGGCATGACCGACCATCCCTTCCCCATCGGCCAGCGCGTGCGCCTACCCGGGCATTTCCCTGAGCCGGTCGTCCTCGAAGGTGTCCGGCCCATCGGCTCGGGCTTCGAGTGCCGCGTGCGCCTCCTCGATGGCTCACCCGATGAAGCGATCCTTTCCTCCGACGAAGCCACCACGCTCCTCGGGCAGGCCGCCGACGCGCCCGCGAAAGTGCCGCCCGCCGACGCCGAGAAGCTCCGCCTCCTCGTCGAGTCGGCCCGCATCCGCCTTGCCTACGCCCATGACCGCCACTTCGCCGTGAGCCTCTCCGGCATCCGCACGCTTCCGCACCAGATCGAGGCGGTCTACCTCCGCATGCTCCCGCAGCCGCGCCTCCGCTTCCTCCTTGCGGATGACCCGGGGGCCGGAAAAACCATCATGACCGGCTTGCTGATCAAGGAACTCAAGCTCCGTGAGGCTGTCGAGCGCGTCCTCATCCTCTGCCCGTCCCCGCTCACGATCCAGTGGCAGGACGAACTCCTTCGCTGGTTCGGCGAGTGGTTCGAGATCATTGACGCGGCCCGCGACAAGGGGCAGCTCACGAACCCGTGGCAGAAGGAATCCTTCGTGATCGCGTCCATCGACTACGCGAAACAGGACGACGTGCGCGAGCGCGTGTGGCAGCAGCGGTGGAGCCTCATCATCATCGACGAGGCGCACAAGTGCAGCGCCTACACCAAGCGGTCCGCCGGGCGCGGAGACGAAGTCGAGAAGACCCGACGCTACCAGCTTGCCGAACGCCTTGCCGCGACGGGCGAAAACCTCCTCCTCCTCACGGCCACGCCGCACCACGGCGACGACGACCGTTTCGCGCACTTCGTCCGCCTCCTCGATCCCGACCTCTTCCCCGAGCCCCACAGAGTCGGCGAGAAAGCGGGCGAGGTCCGGCGCGAGATCTTGAAGCTCGGCCCCGAGTGCCCGTGGGCGTTGCGCCGTCTCAAAGAGGACTTGAAGGACCTGCGAGGCGGACGGCTCTTCCCGGACCGCCACGCGCACACCCTCGCCTTCCGGCTCAACGGCGAAGAGTACGATCTGTACAAGTCTGTCACCGCCTTCATCAACGAATTCCTTCCCTACGCCACCGGCGCGAAGAAACAGAGCGTGGCCCTTGCCCGCACTGTTTTCCAGAGGCGCTTGGCCAGCTCCACAATGGCGATCTACGAGTCCATCCGGCGGCGGCTCGAACGCCAGCAGGCCATCCTCAAAGAAGTCGAAGAACTTCCGCCCGCGCAGCAGGCGCGTCGGCTGGCGCAGATCCAAGGTCGCCTCAGCGATGCCGAACAGGACGAGGACGATCTCGACGACGAAGCACGTGAGCGGCTCGTGGACGAGTTCTCCTCCGCGGTCGAGCTGGATCAACTGCGCTCCGAAATTGCAGCCCTTCAAGACCTCCTCGGCCAGGCGCGGCGCGTCCGCGACAACTCCTCCGACTCGAAACTGGCCGCGCTCCATGACTGCCTGAAGAAGTCGGAGTTCAAAGAGTTGAAGGACGGCAGGGGCAGGCTCCTGATCTTCACCGAGCATCGAGACACGCTGAACTACCTCCTCGAACAGCTTGAGAAGTGGGGCTACACAACCTGCCGGATCCACGGCAGCATGAACCCGCACGAGCGGAGGCGCGCGCAAGAGGACTTCCGAACCAGCCGCCAGGTGTGCGTCGCTACGGAGGCTGCCGGGGAAGGCATCAACCTCCAGTTCTGCCGCTTGATGATCAACTACGACCTACCCTGGAACCCCACGCGCTTGGAGCAGCGGCTTGGCCGCATTCACCGGATCGGCCAGGATCGGGACTGCCACGTGTTCAACTTCGTGGCGAGCGATTCGGACGACGGGCAGCCGGTCATCGAAGGGCGCATTCTGCAACTGCTCTTGCACAAGCTCGACCAGATGCGCGCCGTTCTAGCGGATCGAGTGTTCGATGTAATCGGCGAGGTTCTCTCGCTGAACGACGTGAACCTTCCGGAAATGCTGCGGGAGGCGGCCCACGATCCGCGACGGCTCGACGAGTACCTCGACCGCATCGAGAAAATCGACCCGGCGCGGCTTCAGCAGTACGAGCAAGCGACTGGAATCGCGCTGGCGCGGTCGAACGTGGACTTCTCCGCGTTCCAGAAGGCGAACGCCGAGGCTGAAGAGCGTCGCCTGATGCCGCGCTACGTCGAGCAGCATTTCATGAACGCCGCCCGCGAGGTCGGGCTGCGGATCGAGCCGCGCGCGGACGGCCTCTGGCGAATCGAACATGTGCTGGCTGAGCTGAGGTCGGATCGGCTGGTCGCGGTCCGGCGGCTTGGCAAAGCGGAGGCGGCCTACCGCAAGGTGACCTTCCACAAGGAACACCTCGACGCGGATGCGCACGTGGACGCGGTCCTGATCGGTCCCGGGCATGCCCTGTACTCCGCTGTGGACGAGCGAGTGAACGAGCTTCTCGGCTCTCTCTCGGGTGGCATCGGCGTCTACGTGGACCCGGTCGCGGAGGTGCCGTACCGGCTGCACTTCTTCGAGCTTGGGATTCGCGGGCAAAACACCAAGGGCGAGCCGCAGACGTTGCACGGCGAGTTGCTGGCGGTGCGCGAGGAGATCGGAAGGAACCAACCCTCGGAAGGGCGGTTCTCTGTTGTGCCCGCCGACTGCCTGCTCGACTTCCCGGCACACCACAAGCCCCCGGAGTCCCTTGAGCCCGTAGACCCGGCCCCGGCAATCGATTTCGTCAAAAGTACCTACCAGATGGAGGTGCGGGCACGCTGCCAGGAAGAACGCCGCCACTTCGTCGAGGTTTGCCGCGAGTATCTGCAACGCTCCTTCGATGCGCGCATCCGCGCCGCGCAGGATCGGGTGATGACCCTGCGGGCGCGTGAAGCAGCCTCTCCTGAGATCGCCCTAGCCCGGCAGCGCGCCGAACACGACCTTGAGGATTTGGAACGAACTCGCCGCGAACGCCTCGCCGGGTTGGAGCGGCTGACGCTGGCTCGGCATGGGCCCGTGCGCCACGTTGCGAGCGCGCTCGTGCTGCCTTCCGGGACGGCCAGCGACTCGCAGATTGCCCAGCTCACCGATGACCTTGATCCAGAGATCCGCCGCCGCTCCGAGCTGGCCGCCGAGGACCTCGCGGTCGCCTACGAAGAGGCGCGTGGCTGGCAGTGCGAGCGGGTCGGCCATCTCAAGATCGGCTTCGACGTGCGCAGCCTTGGTCCCGCCGATCCACAGACCGGCTACCGCGACCCGGTCGAGGGCCTGCGCCGGATCGAGGTGAAGGGTCGCAGGCGGGGGCAGCCGATCCGACTCACCACGAACGAATGGTACAAGGCGACGCAGCTTGGCGACTCGTACTGGCTCTATGTGGTATGGGACCCGCTCGCCAATCCCGACCCGGAGCCGGTGCGCATCCAGAATCCGGTGAAGCACCTGGACCACGCGAAGCGAGAGGTGGTCGCGGCGCGGTACTTTGATATTCCGGCGGGGGCGATTGAGGCGGCTGCGAACCGTGGGGGGCAGGAAATATGAAACCCATCGAAGTCTTTCAGAACTGCAAGCAAAGAGCTGACCTCTTGGTCAATCTGTACCACCTCCTCCACAATCGCAGGAAACGCTCGATTCGTTCAGACTGGGCCCACGCATTCCTCGACTTGATGCACTGGCCAAAGAAGGGCAAAATCCAACGTGTTGACGGTGCCAACTGCGTCCTGATCGTGAGGATGCCAGCTCAACTCTCCGAAGACGACTTTCGCCCGGAAGTGCTTTCCGAACTGCTTCGGGCTGCTCTTACAAGCCTAGTCGCGGCGCTTGACCGATACGTCCATGAGGTCGTCCTCCAAAACATCGTCAAGGCCATCAGTAAGGACTCGAAGAAGGCCACGGCGCGATTTCGGAACCTGCGTGTCCCCGTCACTCTGGTAAAGGAGGCTCTGGACCACGCTCGCCGCCGAAGAGGAAGTGGCGGCAAGATTCGCCCGCGACCGATGAATATCATCAAGAGGGGCTTACAAGAAATCCTGCACGCTGAGTCCTACCAAAGCTCAAACGAGATCGCGCAGGCTCTAGCAAGAGTCGGCATCACCGACTTGTGGAGAAAGTGTGCTTCGCGGCTGGGGAGCAAGGCAGAAACGATTTGTGCCCGCCTTGACCGAATCTCAAGGAGGCGAAATTGGATCGCTCACGAGGGTGACATCGAACGACACCTGAAGGGTGGCCAGATACGCCTGCGAGAAATTAGCGAGGGAGAGGTTCGCCAGGACATTCTGTGGATCGAGGCCCTGGTGGGCGCGCTCGAAGGTGAAGTTGCCTCGCAGACGTGACCCAAGTTTGAGAAACCAAAGCATGCCAGATGACCGTCGCCTGATCGAGGACTACCTCCCCATCCAAGCCATTAGCGCAGAGGCGTCGCGGGAGAAATCCATCCGGAAGGGACACATCTCGACCCTCCACCTCTGGTGGGCGCGGCGGCCCCTTGTCGCCTGCCGCGCCGCCGTTTACGGGACCCTAGTCCCAACAAGTCGCTTCCGACCAACGAGCGGCCCGGAAGAAAAACGGGACAGCCTCGCGCGGGCCAATGCAGCGAAGTTCGTCGAACGGCTCTGCACCTATCCGGGAGATCCCCGAGTCATCGCGGACGCGCAGAAGCACATCCTGGAGGCGCACGCCGAGCGGCTGACGGAGGAAACCGGCAAGCCGGTCTCGGTGGAGGACATCGTCGCCGGTCGCGCCCCGCGCCCGAAGGTTCTGGACATGTTCGCGGGCGGCGGCGCGATCCCGCTGGAGGCCCTCCGGCTCGGATGCGAGGCGCATGCGAACGATCTCAACCCCGTCGCGCACATCATCGAGCTATGCACGCTCGTCTACCCGCAAAGGTACGGCCAGCCCGATCCGAAGGCAAGGGGCTCTGCCAAGGACGGTACTTGGGCGGGGCTTGCGGAGGAAGTTCGCCACTGGGGTGAGTGGGTCCTTGAGAAGGTGAGGGCAGAGATCGGGGACCTCTACCCCCCGTTGCCCGATCCGGTTGCGAAACAGGGGCAGCTAGGTGTGGAGCCCCAAGCGAAGTTGGCGTTCGCAAAGGACCCGCAGGTTCGTGTTAGGGTTTCAAGCGGAGGTCTCGTTCCCGTCGCCTATTTGTGGACACGCACCGTCAGCTGCAAGAACCCCGCTTGCAAAGCAACCGTTCCGTTGATGAGGCAAATGTGGCTCTGCAAGAGAGAAGGTCGGCACGTCGCGCTGCGTGCAGTTCTCGACCACAAGCACAAGCAAATCCGATTCGACATCGTTGAAGCCCACCCCAAGACGGGGCTCGGATTTGACGCATCGGTCGGTTCAACAGCCGGAAACGCGACATGTCCCTTCTGCGGAACTGTCTCCGATTCGGATCACGTCCAGGAGGAGGGGGCTGCGGGTCGAATTGGGACCCAGTTAATATGCGTGGTCTGCTCGCGGCCCGGTACCAAGGGCAAGGTCTACCTTCCTGCTGAGGGGTTGTCCACTCACTTGATCCCGAAAGATTCCTTTATTCGGTTGCGGATTGCGGCGATTTGCAAGGACTCAGGGTTGACGGTCCCCTCCGAACCGATCAGCCCCCTTCGACCATCTCCGAATGCTCGGGGACTGTCAGGTCTGACACGTTATGGCGTCACTGACTTTGGCATGGTGTTTACACTACGTCAACACCTGCTGCTACTCCACATCTGCGCGGCTGCTCGTGCGTTCGACATTGAGGATGAGCGCAGCAAGGCCGTCGCTACCTACCTTGGTCTTCTCGTTGGGCGTGTTGCCAATCAGAACTGCGCATTCACTGTCTATAGCACAGTTCGCGAAACGGTCGAAGGTCCGATGGGTGACAAGAAAGTACCAATGGTGTGGGACTTCCCAGAAACCAACCCGTTTTCTGGCGTGACCGGTGGCGTGGATAACGCTCTTGCGTGGATCGTGAGTGTCTGCGAGCGTCTAGCAGAGATTCAAATGCCAGGAGTTGTGACGCGGGGCGATGCAACTCGTATCAGTTTCGACGACGAGTCATTCGATGCGGTCGTCACGGACCCACCCTACTATGACAATGTTCCCTACGCGGATATTGCTGACTTTTTCTATGTTTGGCTCAAGCGCTCTGTCGGGCATTTGTACCCAGATCACTTCGCTGCTGAAATGACTCCGAAGAAGAGCGAACTAACCGCCCTCTCTGCTCGCCACCAAGGCAACATGGCCGAGGCCAATCGAGAGTACGAGACGCGAATGGAAATGGCCCTGTCTGAAGCGAACCGCTTGCTCAAGCGTGGTGGGCACCTCGTGATCGTCTATGCCCACAAGACCACGCTGGGGTGGGCTACCCTGGTCGAGGCACTGCGAAGATCGAAATTTGTCGTCCAGGAAGCCTGGCCTATCGACACCGAGATGCCCGCTGGCAAGGTAAAGATCGACAAAGCAATGCTGGCATCGAGCATCTTCTTAGTCGCTTCAAAGGGAAACCGCGAGCCCCTTGGCCGATACGAGGACCATGTCCGACCGGAACTGGAGAATCTGGTCCGTGAGCGCGTCGCCACGCTCTGGGACCTCGGCATCACCGGTGCGGACCTTGTGATTGCCTGCGTCGGCGCGGGTCTCCGCGCCTTCACGCGCTACGCCCGCGTCGAGTTTGCGAACGGCGACGAGGTGCCCGCCGAGCGGTTCCTCGCCGAGGTGGAGACCGTCGTCCTTGAGACTATCCTCGCCCGACTCTCCAAGCAGGTGGGCGGCAACGGAAACGGCGGCGGCCAACACAGCCTCGCGGGGGTGGACCCGGCCACGCGCTTCTACACGCTCTGGCGCTATGCCTACGCCAACGCCGACCTCGACGCAGGCGAGGCGATCATCTTTGCGAACGGCACGCACGTCGAGCTGGACGGGCAGTCCGGCGTCACATCAGGCCATCGCGCGCTCGTCGAAAAAAAGAAGGGGAAGTACCGCCTCCGGGACTACACCGAGCGCGGCGAGGACGACAAGCTCGGGCTGCCTGCGGAGGCGGGTCAACCAGCACCCCTGATCGACGCCCTTCACCGAACCCTGTGGCTTGTCGAACACCAGCCGCTCCGCCTCCCCGAATTCCTGCGCGAAGCCCAACCGAACCGCGAGCAGATGCGCCTCGTCGCCCAAGCTCTGGCGGGTCCGGCCCTCAAGGGGGGAGAGTTGGACGAGGTCTCTTCGGGCGGTGAACTCGCAGCCCTCGCCAAGCTCACGGCGAACTGGCGGAGCCTCTTGGGAGAAGAAGGACCGACCTACGGAGACGTGGGGGACGAGCGGCTGGTGCAGGAGGACCTGACCCGGAAAAAGAAGGATCGCCCCAAGTAGACATGTGCCCGCGCCGCCATCAGGCGGACGCGCGCGTGGGCCATCGAAGCAACCACAAGCAAGTGCGACGGGAACGGTGCTATGAACACGGGCTGGAAGTACAAGAAGCCCCCGGTCGTGGAGGCCCTCTGCGAACTCCACTTTGAAGACTCGGCGTGGGACGAAACGGTGCCCGGGCGGTTCTATGATAGCGTCAAGGATGGCGGTTTTCCCGTAAAGCGGCAGAAGGAAGTTCAGGAGGCGCAAGTCTCCATTTCTTCGAGGGGCGAGGCCCACGCGGGAGTTCGACGGCTTCCCCCCTGGATGCAATTCGTCAGCGAATCGGGCGACCGGTTGATCCAACTTGGACGGGATCTGCTGGTGGTCAACCAGCTCCAGCCCTATCCTCGGTTCGACGACTGGGAGCCGGTGATCCAAACGGCACTTAAAATCTACCGCGAGCTTGCCGAGCCGAAGGCGATTGCCGCTATCGGAGTCCGGTACATCAACCGGGTAGTGATCCCGTTGCCGAGGATCCAGATGGAGGACTACTTCACCATCTACCCGAGGCTTCCGCAGGCGACGGGCGACCAGCACGGCGCGTTCATGCTGCGCGTAGAGCTACCGGCACAGAAGGGCGGTCATTCGGTCCTGGTCACCTTTGGATCTGCCCCCGCGGATAAACCCGAAGAGATCGCTCATCTGCTCGATTTCTATGATACGCTGCGTCCCTCGACGTCGCTTCGGATTGAAGCTGCGGCTGCCGAAATTCGGACGGCGCACGACAACGTGGAAGTCGCGTTCGAGGGGAGCATCACCGAGAAACTCAGACAACTGTTTGAGCCGGAGGGAAGAGGATGACATTGCTGACGGCACAAGAACTGGACGCTCCGTACCCCTACGTCGTATCCGAGGAACTGCTGCAAGATGTCAGCCGACTGCTTCGGGCTGCCGGAGTCCTCGGGGGATCGACCTCGGTCGTCCTGGCGAAGGCGGCACAGGGCCGACGGCGCAGCATCCTTGAACTGCGAGGGCTGGGGAAAGAAGTCTGGGCAGGCATCGACGCGACAGAGTACGTCGATAAGCTGAGGGACGAGTGGGATGCTCGCTGAAAAACTCAAGGGCAAGCGTCGAGTGTTTCTCGACACAAACGCGGTCATCTACTACGTGGAGGAGAACTCCACCTACCTTCCCTTGCTGGATCCCCTGTTCAAGATGGTGGCAGACGGGCAGTTCATCGCGCTTTCGTCCTACGTCACGCTCCTTGAAGTCTTGGTAGGCCCGCTCAAGGGCGGTCGGCCCGACATCGCGCAAGCATACCGCGACCTCCTCCTGAACGCGGAAGGCTTCGAGTTTTTCCCGCTCGACCGCGAAGTGGCGGAGGAGGCGGCCAGGCTACGCGCCGCGCAGAATTTTCGCACCCCGGATGCCATCCAACTCGCTACGGCTCGTCGGCACGGGGCTGACGCTTTCATAACCAACGACAAGGGGTTCAAGCGGTTCGTGGACATGGAGGTCCTGGTGCTGAACGATTGCTTGAAACCCGGCACACCCTGAGGAGGGATCCCGAACGGTGAGCAGCGCACCTAAGCCCTGGGTCGAGGTCGTCCTGCCTCACCCGGACGTGCTGTCCGAGACCTTCTCCGAGGACGTCTTCGCCCTCGACCTGGGCCCGCTCGCGGACGGGAACCCGAACGTCCCTGCCGTGTACCGGAATCCGGAACAGTTCTTTCGGACCTCGGTTATCACAAACGGCCTGCGGTCTCTCCTGGAGGACGTGCTGTCGCGGCTGACCGGAGGCGCGGGGAGCCGCGTCCTCAAGCTCATGACGCCGTTCGGGGGAGGCAAGTCGCACACCCTCGCTGCCCTGCTGCACGCGGCTCGTACTCGCAAGGCCCTCGATGTTCTCCCCGAGGGGAAGGGGTTCCCAAGGCCAAGCGACGTTCGGACGGCGGTTTTTGACGGGAACTGGTTTGACGCCACGACCGGCAAGGAACTCACTCGCAAGGGGGCGCGCGCCCGGACGATGTGGGGCTGGATCGCGTGGTCGCTCGGTGGGCAAGAAGGCTACGACCTCTTGCGCGCGCAGGACGAGGCGTGCGTCGCGCCGGGAGGAGACGAAATTCTCAAGCTCCTCGCGGACGCGCCGAATTTGATCCTGCTCGACGAGGTGTTGCAGTACCTCATCAGCGCGGGTGGCGTGAAGGTGTTGGAGACGACCCTCCGAGACGAGACCATGATCTTCCTGCAACGCCTGACGACTGCCGTCGCCAACACCACGAACACAGCCCTCGTGTTTTCGCTCCAGTCGAGCAAGCGAGAATCGCTCGAATACCTGGGCCTGCTCCAGACCGTGGATCACCTGGCCGCGCGCAAGGACCAGCGGCGCGAGCCCGTCGAAGCGAACGAGGTCCTGGCCGTCATCCAGCGGCGGCTCCTCGGGAAAACACCGGAGGAAGCGGAGTCTGACCCCGCGGCCACGGCCTACCAAGAGATCGTGACGCAGATGCGCCGTGCCTACGCGCGGACCGCCGCCGAGAAGCGGCAAGCGGAGGAGGAGGGCGTCGCGCTTCGAGATCGCGTGCGAGCCGCGTACCCCTTCCACCCGGCGCTCATCGACCTGATGCGGGAGCGATGGGCGGCCATCCCGGACTTCCAGCGGACGCGCGGCGCGCTCCGCTTCTTGGCGGCCTGCCTTCGAGCGGCCAAGCGGGAGACCAAGAGTCGCGTGCTGCTCGGTCCGGGAGACGTGCCGATCCAGGATGCCGAAGTGCGCCGTGCGTTCTTCAAGGAGGTTGGGCAACAAGTCGATTTCCAGGCCGTCCTCGAACATGATCTCGTCGGAGCGAACGCAAGGGCGCGGCGCATCGACGAGCGACGCTCGTTGGAGACGCCTTCGGAGACCGGGAAGCGCCCGGCGACGCGGCTCGCGACCGCGGTCCTGATGTTCTCGTTCGGCGGCCTGCGCCGGGACGGCGGCAAGGACAACGACATGCTGCCTTCAGGTGTCACAGAGGCAGAGTTGCTCGCCGCCTGCGTCGGGCCCGACTTGGACAGCACGACGGCCTTGGCGTGCCTCAAGGAACTGAAGGAACAGTGCCTGTATTTGCACTTCGACGGCGTGCGCTACTGCTTCAAGAAAGATCCGAACGTCACGCTGTTGGTTGAGCAGGAGGCGGACGCCGTCGCCCGAAACGAGGCGGGCGTCAAGGAGCGCATCAAAGAGATGCTGGAGACGAGGCTCGCCGCGCACTCGGCCTCGGCGATCCTTTGGCCGCAGAAGTCGGGTGAGATCCCGAACGACGACCCCTCCTTCCTTGTCGCCTACCTGCCCCTTGAGTTCCGCGCGAACTCCCGAGCGGAGCAGGAAGCCGCCGCGAAGGACCTCCTGGAGAAGTACGGGGACAAGCCGCGCAAGTTCAGAAACGGCGTGGGCCTCGCCGTTCCGACGTCGGAGCAGATCGAAGGGCTTCGCCGGTCGGTGCGCTACTTGTTGGCAGTGGAGCAGGTCAAGGCCAAGGGCCGGGAGTACCACCTGAGCGACGAGCAGAAGAGTCAACTTCGGGAACGGGAGGGGACCGAGCGCAATGCGGCGGAGTCCGCGCTGCTGGACCTCTACAAGGAGGTCTGGCTTCCGAAACTCGAAGGCGGCGGGATCGTCGTGGATGTCGCTGCTCCCGGCGGACGCCCCTTGTTGGTACGCCTGAACGAAAAGAAAGAGGCCATGATCCACGAGCGGGTCATGGAGATCCTCACTTCGGCGGGCAAACCGCGCGTGTTCAGCACGGTCAGCCCGACGAAGCTCGTCGAGCTGTTCAAGCTCGGGACAGGAAACCCGCCTGCGCTCGGCATTCGCGCGGCGGATGTCGTTGAAGGGTTCTACTCCTTCCTCGGCTTCACGCGGCTGACCTCGGACGCCGTAGTGTGCGCTTGCATCGTCAAGGGCGTAGCGGAGGGGAAGTTCGGCTTGATGACCGGGGAACCGCCGCAGCTCGGGCCGGACGGCAAGTACCAGGTCGTGAGGTCGAAAGTGCGGCTTGGTGAAACGGTTGGTTTGGACGAGATCGACCTGGACTCGGGTTTCCTCCTGATGCCGCAGGCGGTCCCGCTGGCGGCTCCGGCAGGGGAGCCGGGCGTGCCGGTCCCGCCGGGTACGCAGCCAGCGCCGCCGCCGCCGGAGGGCGGGGAGACGCCGCCGGGAGGCGCACCGCCAGCCGCGGGGACGGCAACTCCACCACTCCAGAAAACGGTCGAAATCGATTTCACAGTGGACCGGGAGCAACTCTTCAAGGCATGGAACGCGCTGGCGAACCTCGTCGATCTCGCGGGGAAGGTGAAGATCACGGTTCACGCGGAGTCGGAGAAGGGGTTCGACAAGAGCAAGTTGCAGAACGGGGTGATGGAGCCGCTGCGGGAGGCGGACTTGATCGAGTAGGTGCGTGCCGGGCATTGCGCTACCGAGGGCGATAGCCAAGCGCATGGCGGCTATAGTGGCGGGATCTGCACTCAGGCAGGTTGGGATGCAGGCGGATCCGTCATCGGAAGGAGACGGTGCATGAACAAGGGCGAGTGCAATGACAGGTGCGAGAGATTCTTGGCTGACCTGGTGAAGTCGGATCCCAAGAAGCGCGAATGGATCAAGCCCGATCAAGAAAAGGGCTGCCCGCGTCTCTGGTTTACCCGCCTCCCGAAGTGGATCAAGAGGGAGCACGGGATTCCTCCGGAGATGTTTGTTGTAGACATCGACCGCGAAGACATGTGCGTCTGGGTCTACCTCTGGATCGAGTCGAACGATACCACCCCCGTCCAGTTGAGCGAGAGACTATATACGAAAGTGAAAACCAAAATCGATGGAACTAGCGCACGGCCCACACGACGTCTGGAGGGAGGTGCGTGGACCCGCGAAGCGCACCAAAACCAAGGCTTCTGGCTAGGCTTCCGTCGGGGAGCGCCTCCTGAGGAGCGGGACTGGCCTGCTTGTCATCGGGAAGTGCTGGACGACATCGAGTGGCTGGAGAGGGAGGTGGGACCTCACTTCAGAGTTGCTTGCGCAAGCCCAGATCGAGCCGCAGGGAGGGTTCAGCCATGACACCCTCGGGGAGTACGTTCAGAACTGCCGAGCCCATGCTCCATGAACTGCTGGAGCAGATTCACAGGGGGGCCATCCAGTTGCCGGACTTCCAGCGCGGCTGGGTATGGGATGACGGCCACATCCGCGCCCTGATCGCCAGCGTTTCGGTCTCCTACCCCATCGGTGCGGTGATGCTGATGGAGACTGGCGGGGACGGCGCGAAGTTTAAGCCGAGGTTGGTTGAGGGCGTGGTCCTTCCGAGTCCGCCGCCCTCACCCGACAAGTTGATCCTGGATGGACAGCAGCGCATGACCTCACTTTACATGGCGTTGCGCAGCGGCAAGCCGGTGCCCACCCGCAACGAGAAAAAACAGGACTTCGAGCGCATCTACTACCTGAACGTCAGCAGGTGCCTTGATCCCGAAATTGATCGGCTTGAAGCCGTGGTTTCCTTGCCGCCGGACCGAATACTGAGGAGCGACTTTGCCCGAAAGGTCGATCTCGACGCAAGCACGCCAGAGAAGGAGTTTGAGAACGGACTCTTCCCCTTAGACCTGATCTTCAATCCAACGAACTGGGCCGCTTGGCGACGCGGCTTCCGTCGCCACTTCGAGAACGCTGACGCCAAGATGGAAGAGTTCGATCACTTCGAGGCCGAAGTGTGGCAACGCTTTCAGCAGTACAAGATTCCTGTGATCGAACTCATGCGCGGGACCCCGAAAGAAGCGGTCTGCCACGTCTTCGAGAAGGTCAACACTGGCGGGGTTGTTCTCTCCGTCTTCGAGCTGCTGACGGCCATCTTCGCGGCGGATGAGTTCGTGCCCGGCCTGCGGCAGGACTGGGAGATACGAGCCAGGCGGCTGGCGGAGAAGGAGACCCTGACGGACGTGACCGACACAGACTTCCTCACGTCGGTCACGTTGCTGTCCAGCTACAAACGAAGCCTGGCGAAGCAGGGGGCGGTGGGTTGCAAGCGGAAGGACATCCTCAAACTCACCCTGGAGGAGTACCAGGCGAACGCGGACTCCATCGAACAGGGGCTGATGGCCGCCGCCCGTCTGCTCGTGAGGGAGTGCATCTTCGAGGCGAAGAACATCCCCTACACCACGCAGCTCATCCCGCTTGCGGCGGTTTGCGCCATCCTTGGTCCACGCTTCGAGCAAGACGCCGTCAAGCAAAAGCTCGTCCAGTGGTACTGGTGCGGGGTCTTCGGCGAACTTTACGGTGGCGCGAACGAAGCGCGCTACGCGATGGACATACAGGACGTGATCCGCTGGATCGACGGCGGGGAGGAGCCTCGGAGCATCCGGGACGCGAACTTTGCGCCCACGCGGCTGCTCACCCTTCAGACGAGGCTCAGCGCGGCCTACAAAGGCATCATGGCGCAGTTGATCCGAGTCGGCGCGAACGACTTCTTGAATGGCGACAGAATTCTCGTGACCACCTACTTCGATCTCGCGGTCGAAATCCACCACATCTTCCCCGCCGCCTACTGCAAACGGAGGAAGCTCGACGAGGCTCGGTGGAACAGCATCGTGAACAAGGCTCCGCTGACGGCGAAGACCAACCGCATCCTGTCAGGGAACGCGCCGAGCAAGTACCTCGACAGCATCGAAGGCAACCACGGAGTGTCGCGCGAGCGGCTCGATCCCATCCTGGAAAGCCACCTCATCGTGCCGAGGCAGCTCCGGACAGATGACTTCGACAACTTCATCCGCACCCGCGCTACGGAACTCCTGGACCTGATCGAAAAGGCGATGGGGAAAACGGTCGCGGGCCGCGACTCGGAGGAGGTTGCGCGGGCCTTTGGCGGACCGCTCCTCGACGGCAGCGCGGCTGATGCGCCCGAGACACAGAAGGCGGTGGAGACGGCGTCAGCAGCCATGCCGCCGATATCCCCCCCGGCAAGGCAAGAACAGGCTTCGCCGACCACGCCTTCCCCCCGGGGTCCGTTCACTGCGCGGACGTTTGAATTGCTCGGGGAACTACGGCGAGACCCGAGGATGCAGGTCTACAAGACCCTCAAGGACGAACTCACCGCGAAGGTGGTCGATCCTTTCAAGGAGCTGTTTCGCGCGGTGGCCGGGAAGATGCCCGCAAGGATCGAGCAAAGCATGGAGATCGAGAGGTGGTTATTCGCCGTTTTCCCGAAGAACGACTACGGCAAGGGAGGCGTGAACGACTACTACTGGGGGGCTTTCTATCCGAGGGGCGAGAAGAAGTCCACCTCTGCACAACTCCTGCTGTTCCTCGACCCTGACTTCTTGGAGTTCGGATTCTACGTCGGGTGGTACGGCGAAGAAGAGCGAGGTCGCTTTCTGGAAAACTGCCTGAAGGAGCGCGGCCTTCTACCCACGCTGATTCCGGGTGGAGTGGCGGAGCGACTGAGCGTGTCGTTCGAGGACGGGGAGGAAGCGGGGGAACCTGCGCAGAGCCGTGTGCCTTGGCGGGCATGGTGCGAGCATCCACGTGGTTCGGACCATCGAATCACGGTAATCATGGCCCGGGACGATGTGCTTCGTCAGGATCAGGCGGAACTGGTGCAGGAGATCGCCGCGACCTTCAGGGCGGTGTTCTCTCTGGTCCTGCTGGCGACGGAAGAGTCACCAGCAGCCACCATCCGACAGTTCCAGGCGAGCCTGGCAGCGGAATGATCCGGCCAGGAGGCGCACTCAGTCGGGCCTGTTCGGCAGACGATTCGCCGGATCATCGGCTGTTGCCGCTCGCGTGGCCCTCCTTGGCCCGAACTATGACCTCAAGGCAGTTAACCCGAACGCCAAGTGGACCGAGGATGCGCTGACGCCCGAGGAACTGCTCGACTTGATCGAGGCGAAGGGGCGGGAGGTGGCGGAGGCGGTGGCGGATCTCCGTCGTATGGCCGGGAGCCAAGCCGCACGAGACGTTGGAACCGAAACCCCAGAATCCAGGGAATCACAATGCCGACCAGCATGACCCACTATTCCTGCCTCGTCATCTCGCCAAGCGACGTCGAGGAGGAGAGAAAAGCTGTCATCGAAGTTCTTCATTACTGGAACGCCCAGGTGGGTAGGGGGCTCGGTGCCCACGTCGAGCCTGTCGCTTGGGAAACTCACGCAGCCCCCGAGTTGGGTGGACCGCCTCAAGAGATTCTCAACAAGCAGCTTCTCCCGCGGTGTGATCTTGCTGTCGCGATCTTTTGGAGCAGGCTCGGCACGCCGACAGCCGATTACGCATCGGGCTCGTTGGAGGAAATTGACAGGCTCTTGGCGCAGGGTGCCCGAGTCCTCGTTTACTTCTGCACACGATCAATCCCGCAGGAGCGGCTCGCAGACGATCAATTCCAGAATTTGAAAGGGGCTCGGAAGGAGTTGGAACTGAAGGGTCTGGTGAGGACCTTCGATTCGGTAGAGGGCCTGAGGGAGATGGTCTTGCTGCACATCACGAGCAGCGTGACGGATCTGCGAATGAAGGCAACAAGCACACAGCCGCCCCCTGGAGCTGAGTTGCTGACCGCGCCGAGACCAGACGTAAGGGTCATGGTCGCAAACCACGTTATCTTCGGACCTTCGAGCGGACATAGGCATCTCGTGGGAGTCTCTGTCGAGAACCACTCTCCCGTTGTCTTCCATCTGAGTTGCGTGCGCATAGCCCTGAAGGGCACGAAGGTGCTCATGGTCGCTAATGACGCGCTGACCGGACAGTTGAATTCGCCCCGCTCGATAGCGCCTGGTGACTCTTTATCCTTTTTCATCGATCCCGTTGTCCTCGCTCGATCCGCAGACTTCGACCTCGATCAGGTCGACTGTGTGGTTGCGCTTGACAAGATCCATCGAGACTTCCGCTCCGACGCGGATCAGGCCCGCTCGGTGCTCGCAACCGCGATCAAGCTCGTAAACGGTGAGGGCAAGTAGCTCCTCACGGCCAAATGTTCCGCGACTAGAGCCGGTGCGGAAGCAATTGTGGACGCACACCACAGCCCTCCCTGGGTCGTCTTGTGCAACCCATTGCAACCTTGCTCTCCGGAGCCCGTTCGGAGTAATATTGGGCGAGAGTTGAACTCAATCGCTCCCCTTGGAATTCGAGAGGGTGTCCTCATGTAGCGCATAACCTTACGTTCATAAAACACCGGAACGCCAAGCCGAGCGTTTTCCCGGCCCGCAAGGGCCTACGGGGTTCGTCACCCCCTACGGGCGACCGCAAAGCGACCGCGTTCCGTTCAGCCCCAGGCCCGTCTGCCAGTATCCCGGGGGGTGACTCCCTCCGCGCTCTGCTGGGTGGGCCAATGGCATTTCGCCTGGGGCTGAGTGTCTGCGGCCCATCTTCATTTCTGAGGCTGGCGTGATCAAGTTCCGCTGCGACTGTGGCAAAAAACTTGGCGTCCGCGAAGAGCTTTCCGGGAAGCGGGTGCGTTGCACCGGCTGCGGCGAACCTGTCCTGGTGCCCTCCATCGCCACGCCGCCCCCCCTCCCGCCGGAGGCCATCAAGAAGTCGCAGGACACCGACTACGACGCCGACATCGTGGACGAGGATCCCGCCGCCACGAAAGAAATCCCCTCCATCCCCGTCCCCGGTGCGCGGCTCGTGCTGATGAGCGACCACGGCGACGGCCAGACCTTCGCGCTTGGCGCAACTGCCGTCCTTGGTCGCCAGCCCACCAACGAAGTCCCGCTCGACGACGAGCAAAGCTCGCGGGAACACGCCCGTATCGAGTTCGACAAGGCCAAGGACAGGCACGTCGTCTCCGACCTCGGCAGCCGCAACGGGACGTTCGTCAACGACGAGCCGGTGACTTCGCCGCGGGTGCTAAACTCCGGCGACCTGATTCGAGTCGGATTCACGAATCTCAGGTACGAGGGGGGGCCGAGCGTTGCCGCCGCCGCAGTGGCCGATCCGGACGGGACCGTCCCCATGCTGCCGCTACCTCCACCCTGCAATCCGCTCGTGGACACGGCCAAGATCGGTCCTTCGCAGGTGCCTCCGGCGCGTCCGCCTCGCGTATGGGGCTCCCGGTTCAAGAAGCGGTTCGCCCCTTCCTTCTGGCGGTCGGGAAGTAGGCGGCCACCTCCCGGTGCCGAGTCCGCCCCTATGTCCCCCCGACGCGGTGGAAGTCCCGGGCTACGGGCGGGGCTGTGGACCTTCACGGGACTCTGCTGCCTCGTGATCGCATCCGCCCTGATGCAGCAGTCCCCGTCCGGGTCGTCCCGGTCCGGGTCTGCGCAGGGTTCGGGCTCGTCCGGAAGCCGGAGGCGTACCCTCCACGCGACGATCACGCTGCAGCACTTCGACGATTGCGACATCCTGCTTATCACCCCAAGAGACCTGTTCCCGTGGGGACAAGCCACTGTGACCTTGAACGAGGAATATAGCTGCACCGTCCTCGGTGTCCCCAGCATTTATCCCCCTCCGAACGTCGGGCGCATGGCCCTCAACTCGTTCGAGAACGACCGGGGGCAGACGTTCGGCCACTGGAACACACGCGGGATCGACTCCATACGGATCGTCACACCCGAGGGCGAGTGGATCGGCGGCCTCAGCCGCTGATGCGTGCAGCCGATGGTGGCTCGTGACGCCGAGTAGCCCGAGAGCCACCCATGTTGCCATGTAGATGCATGGCCATTCCGAAAGCCACCATCATGGATCTGTGCGAGTCGTTGAACCGAGTGTTGACCTGATTCTTGGGTCCAGACTCCTCTGCGACAAGACGCACATCCCCGCCACGCGACTCCTACCTCCTCACGGCCACTGGTCCCCCGCCGCGCCCTGCAGAACATTTCCCCTCCTGGAACTGCCCCCCGCTACCCGGCTCCGCTCGGGGAAAACGCATTTGATTGTCACTATTTTTTGTTCTCCCGACCGAACGGAAATCAATGGGTTATCCTGTATATGGCGTCGGGTGAGTTCCGACGGCCAGCCGCGACCCGAGGTGAGGAGGGACCAGCCATGCAGCCGCCAGATAATCGAACGGGCCCGATCAAGGGGGTCCCTCCGCCTGCTCGGATCTACCAAGAGCTGGCTGCTTCGCATGAAGTCGTCGTCGCTGCTTTGCCCGCAGCACCGTTCCACATCAAGCCAGCGGGAGTCGATGCCGCCCGCGCGGCGGCGATGTTCGGCGACTGGTTCGCCAGCCTGAGCCCTCCGACCCGCAGGAACTACGCGCAAGACCTCGCGGCCTTCGCTGCTTTCGTCGGCGTGGCCGACGCCCGCGAGGCTGCCGTCCGGCTCTGCTCGGCGAGTCCGCTCGACGCTCGGGATGGAGTGTTCCGTTGGCGGACCGCGTTGCGCGACAAGGGCGAGGCACCGGGGACCATCAACCGAAGGCTCGCCTCTCTGCGCTCGCTCTACCGTCACGTCGTCGGCGCGCCGCTCGTGGTGCCGTCCCTGAAAGCTGTCCGCCGTCGCAAGCTCGCCCGCGAGGGCGTCGGGGTGGTCCAGGCGCTTCTCGCCGCCGCCGCCGGAGTCGGCATCAAGCCCCTGCGGGACCGCGCTCTGATCCTGTGCCTCCATGACAGCGGCCTGCGCCGGGCTGAGGCCGCGTCCCTTCGCCTCCAGGACATGGACATCCCGAGTCGCGTCGCGCACGTCCAAGCAAAGGGCAAGCAGGGCGAGCGAATCGCCGTGGACCTCTCCGTCCGAGCCGTCGCCGCGCTCCAGACCTACCTCGTGGCGCGTGGCCCTCTCGACTCGGCAGCGCCGGTCTTCGCCTCCGGGGACCGCGCCCGGAAAGGCGACGGCGCTCTGACGCCGGACGGCATCCGAGCCCTCCTGCTCGCGCTCTCTCGACACGCGGGGCTTGCCCGCGCCATCGCCCCGCACGACCTCCGCCGAATCGGCGCGTGTGCGCTGGCGAAAGCCGGGGCTGACGCCGAGACGCTCCGCCGGTGGGGTCGGTGGGCCGATTACCGAACCCCGGCGGTGTACGTTCAGGAGGTGGAGGGCAAAGCCCGCCTGGGTGTCGATCTGCTCGCGTCTTTGAGTGAAGCTGCCGGGTAGTGGGTCTAGTTCGTGAATCGCGCTCTTATCACGAACATAATCCTTGGCGGAACATGGTCCGTTCGCGGAATAGGGGAGTGCCCGGATCACGGCGATGCACCATTGCAGAGGTCCCTTGCGGCCCGCCATGTCGGACTCGATCATCGGAACGGAGGCAACCCATGAAGAACGAGCAGGACAAAGGCGGGAGCGGCAAGGAGGCATCTCCGGCAGTCGTGCGCCTGGTCGGTCTACGCCACGTCACTTTCGGCTGGACCAAGGCGGACACGATCATCTCCGAGCTGCGGCTCAACGACGAAGGGAAAGTGGTCGTCGTTTCGGGGGAGGACACAGGTGCGGCAGACGAGGTGAAGAACGGCATCGAGCTGGCTGGCGACGTGGTGATCGCCCACGACCTTGGCAAGAAGTACGGGGTCACCGGCATGGTCTCGCGCAGGTACACGGGAGAAGACGGCGCAAGATTTCTAGTCGCCGTTTTGTCCGTCTACTCCCCTGCCAAGTGCCCCACTTACGGGTGCGCCCTGCCAATCGAGGAGCGTGCGACTCACGAGCCTGTCACGCCGCCGCCGAATGCTGGTGCTGCTCTAACCGCCCCCGGAGCGGGATCGGAGAGTGTCGGACCAAGGCTCCCTCGTCCGGAGGACTCGGACGGCGGGAAGGTCCAAGACGCGAAGGCCGAGCGAGCGCGCCGCGGGTTCGCCAACGCCGCGGGCATGTCGTTCGGCCTGTTGAGGTCCGAGGTCCGCGCCGTGGATGGCGGCTGGCGTAGTGCGCGGATCTTCGACGAAGGCTTCGAGGGATGGCTATGCCCTCATGTCCACGCAACGCCAGAAGAGGCCGACAAGTGCCCAGAACAGGAATCGGTTCTGGGGGCGAAGCGGTCATAGTGCGAAGACCGGGGCGACCGAGCGGGGGTCAAGAGAGGAGCAGGAGGATGGCCAGGCGAGTGAGAGACGCGGGCAGCACGCAGCACCCGAAGCTCGTCCAAGCGTCGGCCCCCGATCTGATCGGCGTCCGGATGCTGTTCCGGAACGGTGATCGGGTCGAGGTCGTCGGCGAAGTTGCCCTGGACCCGCGCAACCGGAGCCGCGTCATCATGCTCTTCGGTCGAGGTACGCCGTTGGAGCGCGAGCTTGTCCGTGGAGCTTACCCGGAGGACTACCGCCGGGTCGCGGAGCTGTCGGCGACCTACGGGGTTCTCGACATGCACCTCGGTCGCTACTTCGCCCACCAGGGACGGCGGTTTCTCGTCGGGCTGCTGGCTAGGTACAAGCCCGACAGCCGAGTGTGGGCCGAGCCGGTTCTCACGCCAGCGGGGGGAGCGAAGTCCCCGAGCCCGCCCCGATCCGCCGATCCTGCGGCCTTTCTGGCGACCCTCGCCGACCAAGTGGTGCTTGGCAGCCATCCCGAAATCTTCGACATCGGGTTTGTCCAAGTCCGGCACGTCCCCGTTCGTTGCTGCCGGTGCGGCGGTCCCTTCCAGCACGGGACTGCCCGACTGGTGGAGAACGTCAAGCTCGTGGACGAAGCTCTCGGAAATGTAGCCCGGGACTTGCTCGACCTGATCCACGACAAGCACGTCAAGGACTTGAGTGGGGCCGCGACGATGGCGGCCATTCTCGGCGGGATCGGAACTGAGTTCGAGTCCCTGCGTTGCATCTGCGAGAGTTGCGGGTGGCAAGAAGCTCGCTGCTCGAAGTGCGGTGATCGCCTTACGGGCATGCCCGCGCGATCCTGGCTGGTTGACGGCACGGGGCTCGTGACAGCGAGTCGGTGGTGGACCTGTAAGGCGATCCGGCGGGCGGCGTGTCAGAACCCTCGATGTTCCGACTTTGATCGGCAAGCCGTCGAACAATTCCGCCGTGTGCGCGTGCGCGATGAGCGCGAGGCCGAGGCGTGTGAGCGGGAGAAGCACCGATCCGTCTTGCGCAAGCCCAGTCGAGTAGTGGAAGGGTAAGGTGACCTTCGTAGGAGACACCCCGATGAGCGATGTTGCCCCCGGTCTGCTGGTTTTGGCCTTGTCTGTCGCCGTTCCGATCTGGATCTGCAAATTCCGAAAGCTCCCGTGGTCCGAAGTGCAGAGGATCGCCGCTGAGAGCGCGGAGACGGTGGCGTTCAAGGGCGACGTGATTCTGCACCGCTCGACGGTGAAAGGGGAGACCGCGAAGGCGTTCGACGCGCTGGCCCGTGGCGTGGCCACCTTGGCCTTCGCCCCCGGTGGCGTGACGCTCTTTGGACTGCGTTTTGAGGCCACGCACGACGGCGAGAAATCGATTTCCGACCCCGGCGGGTAGGCGTCGCGAAACACCGCCCTCGACGGCAACCTCGGGAAGGTCAGGTTGGTGGCCAGCGTCGGAGGACCCGGCCCGGTCTCACGCAAAGAGCCTTGCGGCGCGAGCCGCGCGGCTTGCATGGAGGAGGCAATTCGATGAAGCGCGTGCTGAAGGTGCAGGTCGCGGTTCGGCATGTCTCTGAGTTCCTGACGGGCTTCGCAAGGGTCACTGCAACGCTCGGGGTGTCGCTCAACTGGACCGGTCTCTCGGAGGGGCGGTGGCGGCTGGAGCTGACGGGACCCTCGCAGGCAGTGACGCGCGTGGAAGTGGAAATCCGCGATTCCTGCGATCTACGCGCAGCGCCCTTGGAGGGGGCCGGGAAGAGGTTGCGGGTGATGCTGACGCCGGAGCCCGCCGCAGGGAGCGCCTACGGGAACGGGTTCTGCGAGGCCATCGTGCTGGAGCAGAAGGTGCAGGCGGGGACCGCGACGGAGGAAGAAGTCGCCCTCCTTCGGGACTGGTGGTCCGGGGACATCACCGCCCGCAACGAAGCGTGGCATCGCGCCGGGATGCGCGCGCTTTTCACCGAGGACGTCAAGCGCCGGTTCTACATTCTGCCCGAGGGCCAAGAGGGGTTGGCGACGTAGGCCACCCCGTGAGGACTCCGGTAGCGGGTCAGCGCGGCACCGACCGCCAGTCTGCCAAGGGCAAAGACGACTACCCCGGCGGATTGGTCCCGGGGGCCTCGGACGTCGAGTTACCTCGGGCCGCCCTTGGCAAAAGCGCCCTCCCGGCCCTCAGGCGAGCCCGGACGACATCCTGTTGCTCCTCCGGCAAGGCCGTCCATCGCGCTAGGCTGACGGCGCGGCGGGCATCCTTGGCGGTCTCCGCCGCGGTCCGTCCTGCGAAGGGCGTCCTCAAGCCGATGGCCAGTGCCTCCCTGGCTGCCCGTCGTAGCGTGCAGCTCGGCTCACCGGGGAGCCCGACGCGGCGATGGTACAGCGGATCCAGCGGGCACAGCGGACAGCCGCACTGCGCGAAGCTCGGGCACCGGTCCATTTGAGCCAGCGCCTCCCGCTCCGTGACCTCCTTCCCCGTCCCGACCCCTACGTTTCCTTCCTGGCCTTGGTTCCCGAGCATCCCTGGCATCGAAGTACCCTCGACTAACCATAGCCGAGGGGCACAGCCCCGATCAACCGCGCTGCTCGGACCCATCGTGGGGTCCGGCACTACACCCATGACCGGCGCAACCGGTCGTCCTCCCTCTCGTGAGAATCCCCCGGCCCGAAGTGACAATCGAGAGCCTCAGGCCGTGGCGTCGAAAAGGGAGCTTGCTCCAGCTCGTTGGCTATCATCACCTCGTCGCTAACCGGCGAACGAACGCCTTTCCGCCTGCTCCCGAATGGTCCTGACCGGCTCGGTTGGCGCGGCGGAAGGTGTTCTGATTTTGTCCACAAAGGCTAGTATCAGGCGACGGGCTCCGGTTGAGGTCAGGTTGATGCTCAGCCTCGTGGTCCGGGTCGCTTGAAGTCCCCGTGGAAATTGTCCCGCAGCCACTGGATGTCCTCATCCCAATCCGCGACCGCATCGTCAGCGGAAACCTCCGAGTCGGAGAGCCCCGCGTTCCGAAGCGCCGCACGACGATTGCGACTGAAGGCGTCGATGGAGGTTTCGATTTTGGCCAGGCGCACCTGGGAGTCCGGCGGCCCCCACTGGCGGGCGTAGCCCTCGCTGAATTCGTCGATTGGCACTTGTGCTGAGAGAGCAGATTGCAGGATGTCCTGGCGTTCCTTCGCTCCAGGGCCACCGGCCCCGACGTGGTAGCCCAACCACCGCAGGAAGCCTATCGTCGGCGTGTCGGCGAGACCCGAGGTGACGGGCGACTCTTCGCCTCTCGCGGTGGACTTGTGCCCCTTCAAGGCGACGCGAAGCTTCCGCAGTTCTTCTTCATCGCCCCCGGCGAGCGACAAACCCTCGACTGTCAGACCCACCTTGAAGTCCCTGAGGGTGTGGAACCAGCGATGCAGCCCCGGAAGATCGACGAGGGCTTCCACGTACTCGTCCTCGGCAACTTTACCCCCGAGGTGCTTGCGAACGAGCTTCCAGGTCACCCACGTGTCCCGGGCCTGCTGGCAGGCGGTTCGGACGGCATCGGCGAGCCGGAGGACTTGCTCTTCCAGTCCCATCGTCACTCCCCCGCTCAGACCCGATGCCAGCAACTCGCAAGAGAAGTTGACCTTGCCGGTCAGGCGCGTCGGGCGGAGTTTGCATGACCGTCTGGGTCGGCCCTTGATGGCCCTTTGACACGCTAGGTCTTGGCTGCGCGGCAATCGAAAAGCTGCAGGAATTCCAGGGACTAGGGCCGAATGTAGCCGAGATTGATCAGGCGAAAAGTCATCGCCTGCGTACTAACGCGGTACAGCCGAGCGAGGTCGGCGATGGCGTTCTCGTTTTCAAGATCAACGCGGTCGATTTTCGCCAGATCCTGCTTCAGGATGTTCACGGGCATCAAAAGTTCCGCTGCGAACGCATTTGCTTCCACTTCCTCCACGCTCGTGCCTTGACTCGACTCTTGGTTCCGCAGCATGACGCGGAAGTCGCGGTCTATGTGGATGTCGTCAACGACGTGCAGGAGGAAGTGCCCGATCTCATGAGCAATCGTGAAGTTTTGTCGGTTCCGTGGGTGGTCGGAATTGACTCCGATCACGGACGCTCCAGACTTCTTGTCCCGGTAAAGGAACCCGGAGATATCCTTAGGGGCACTACCGCGCTCTACGCGCGGGCCTACCGCTCGCGCGATGCGCTCGATGGGCACGGGCGGTTTCTCGACATGCGCATTTTGGAGAAGCTCGGTGGCTAGGGCCCGGATCTGCTTCCGTCGAACCATCAGTTCCTCTTTCCTGGGGCAATTGCGGAACGTATCGTGTCCTCGATGAACTTGCGCTCCGATGGTGATCTGTCCTTCAAGGCCCTATTCAGATGCACGTCGGACCTGACAGGATTGTCGGGGATCAAGGTGGACGGAGCCACTCGGAGCGCCTCAGCGATCTTGGCAAGTGTGAGGACGAGTAGCCTCTGGCGACCCCGTTCGATGTTGGTGATGGAGGTCCTCGTAAGCTTCACGGCGTCGCCCAGGTCCTCCTGGGTCAGGTTTGCCCTTGATCGGGCCTGGCGGATCCGAAGCCCGACTTCCTTGCAGAATCCTTCTTCTTCCAACATCCGTCAACCCCACAGAGAGTGCATTCCGCTGCCGCCCGTTGGTGTCGATGATACCCATGATCCGCTCGGGCGTCAAGACCCGAGTACGTTTGCCATGCAAACGTTTTTTATGGCTATGTCTCTTGAGCTTGACATTTCGACGCGCCCCCGATAGAGTTCAAAGCGAAATTGCCCGCCAGAGCGGGGCCCTGGGAACCTCTCGCAGGTTCAGGCACGAACACCTTCCCCTGCTACAAGGAATTCGGCATGCAGAGCAACCACTCAGTCTGGGGCGCGATGCTAAAGGAGGCAACCGCCCGTACTGTGTCCGGGGCGTTTCAACGCTTTCTCGACCAGGAAATCAACATCCCCCAGGGAATTCGAAGTCGGGCCAGCACCAGCCAAAATCATCTCCGAGACTTTTTGGTCGGCGAAGCTACACGAGATGTTGGGTTTCCGCGGATCCTTCAAATCGCTGACAACGATTTTCTTGGGGGTTCCTTCGCCCGACACACGAAGAATTGGCCTCTTGATGACATTGACGTGTACCTCCCCCTTGATGGACAGGGGCTTGTCTACAGGCAGCACACCTTTAGCCCAGCCCGTTGGTTGAAATCCGACGCCGTCATGTTGGGGAACCCCCTGCTCAGGGAATTCGACCGGTGGAAAATTGGCCCCATCATTTCGTCGAGGAAGCTCATTGATGGATTCGCAGTGGTCCTGCGTCGCCACTACCCCGACCAAACCCGCATCCATCGCGCCGGGGAGGCTGTGAACGTGCGGATGGATGAAATCGGTTACGACGTGGTTCCTTGCTTCCCCCTCCTTCCGGAGCGCGAGGATGCCGAGCAGGTTTACCTCATCCCGGACGGGCAAGACGGGTGGATCCATACGAACCCGCGACTCGACAACGCCATTTCTGAGAAGTTGCAGGCTTGGAATGTCGGGACCTTTCGTCCGGCGGTGAAGCTCGTCAAGTGGTGGAACAAGAACCGTCTCGGCAGCAAGTTCTCGTCTTACTACATCGATCTTGCCGTAATGCAGAGCTTCCTCCGGAGGAATGGGACCGGCGACTACACTTCGCGCGTCTCGGAGGCGGTAGGCGTCGCGTTCGGGGCCCTCCGCGACGCGGCGTTTGCGGGCGACCTCAGTCCCTGGATCGTAAGTGCTCCACCCGTCGAAAGGGGGCCGGTAGGGGCAGCCCAGTTGGAGATCCTGAGCATGGTTGCATCCGGCGCACGCGAGAGCGTGCTCGCCGAGGACGGGGCCGACACATCCAGGGCCCTGCGTCTGTGGAGAGTCATTTACGGGGACAATTTTCCGGCAGAATTGTAGGGAGAGCTACCGATGGACCTCATCGAAGCGATGCGAACAGAAAGCTCCCGGTGCAAGCGACTTCTTTACGGGTGGGCCATTCCACTGGGCATGTCGCTCTTTGCCGCTGCTCTTGCCGGGTGCTTCCCTGATACACCCGAGTGGCTGACCCGAACTCTTGCGGTTTACGTCCTTGTGGCGCAGATTGCTCTTTTCGGCCTGAGGATGGTCGCCTCCGTCCACCAGGAGCAGGCCGAAGACGTTCGTCGGATGGCCATGTTGCAAGATGGGCTCGGAAACCAGCCATCGTCGATCACATTGGCTCGGTTGCAGGAGAGCATCGGCAAATTTGAACATCTGGAGCCATCCTACCTGGGACCGTACTACAGCTCTCAGAAACCGCAGGGACCTCGACGGATGCTAGAAATCATGGCGGAGTGCGCCTTCTTCACGGGCGGAATTGCACGCCGTGTCGTGCAGGTCGCCTTGGCTTCGTCTGTCGTTGGCCTGGTCGCGGTCCTTCTCGCCTTGGTGATCATCGTCCTGTTCGGGGCAGCGAGTGCTTGGACGCAAGTCCTTGCTAAGGTGGTCATCCTGACCGTCTCCTTCCTCGCTGTCGGCGACTTCGCCGCTTCTGCGCTCGCGTTCAAGTCCCTTGCAAGAAGCGCTGATGCGGTCCTCCAGGGCTGCGATCAGGCACTTGGGGATCTCCCGAACACCGAAGCCTCCAGCCTCCCCATCCTCGCGCTTTTCTCTGCCTACACTTGCGCCGTCGGCAAGGCCCCCCCGCTCCCCGCGTTCGCCTACAGGCGCTATCAGGAACGACTGAACGACGCATGGCGAGATCGCATCCAAGGCGGAGAAAGGGCAGAGCCTGCGTCAACCACTGCCACGTGAAGCCCGTTCCCAACTCCGCCTCCGCGTGCATTTGCGAGAAGACCCGGACACGCCCTGGCGGCACTGTTGCCAGACACCATGTGCGCCGGTGAGCCCGCCCTACTCCGCCGTCGCCAACAGCGGGAGACGGGATCCAGCATCGGAAATCCCGGCTACCGCCGAAAGCCCGTCGCCGCTCGCGCCCGCCGGGCCGCCTCCCGGCTCCCGGCGCGCCGCCATCCCCCCGCCCTCCGTGCCCCCGAGTATGCCACATTGTATGCCAGTAACCGCGCCCCGTGGTGTACATCGGCGCTCACCGGCGCACCACACATGCGCCGGAAACCCTTGGTATCGCTACGTGGCGCACATCGGCGCACACGGGTGTAAGGTATTCACCTGGGTTCGTAAACCGCAGGTCGTGGGTTCAAATCCCATCCTCGGCTTCACTTCGGATGCTCCGGACTCCCCTGCGTGGCTCGATCGTGACGGACGGTTCCTCCGTCATTGCGGAGGGCCGCTCGCTTCGCATCGAGCCTATGTTCGGCGCCCCCCTCCCCTCCTGCTCAGCTCGCCCCGGGAGCGCCTTCGGACCCACTCCGCCCGGGTCATCCGCCGTCCCCTCGGGGGGTCGCCGGGAGGGAAGCACTCGCCCCGTTGACTTGGCCGTTTCCGGTGGATAGGATGCCACCGGCACGCCAGTCTCATTGGGGAACACCATGGGCGACTTGAATCGCGGCCTCTACGACACTCTCCTCACGGAGGCCCTCGCCGCGCGCCTGGCTGGGCTTGGGCCGCGCCTCGCGCCGCAGCTCGAGCCGCTCCGAGCCGCGGAGGCGGCCGATCGCATCGCCCTCCACTTCGGACGTATCCTCCAGCGGGCCATTGATGCCCTGCACGACAAGAAGAGCGTCGTCGAGGGCGTCCGCCTCGCTCGAGAGCTTGTCGAGATGCTGGAGACGCGCTTCGGGGACGAGGCGGCGGCAGCCGACACGCCCGCCCCGGCCGGCGAGGTCCTGCGCGCCGTGCGCGGGCGTCAGCCCGATGGCTCGCCAGAGGTGATCGAGGCGCCGCTCATTCCCCTCCTCGACACCACCCTCCTCACCAACGCCCCCGGCGAACCGGGGGTCGGCAGACAACTGCTCGCAGAAGTCGGGTCCGCGGATCGCATCGATGTCGTCATGGCCTTCATCCGCTGGAGCGGCATCGCCCCCTTCCTGTCCGACTTGCGACGCCATCGCGAGGCCGCCCGCCCGCTCCGCGTCCTCACAACCGTTTACACGGGTTCCACAGAGGCGCGCGCACTCGAGGCCCTGCGCGCGCTCGGTGCCGAGGTCCGTGTTTCCTACGACACCAGCACGACCCGGCTCCACGCCAAAGCATGGCTCTTCCACCGGCGCTCCGGCTTCTCCACCGCCTACATCGGCTCCTCCAACCTCTCCCACTCGGCCCAAGTCTCCGGAATCGAATGGAACGTGCGCGTCTCGGGCGCTCGCAATCCTGACGTCCTCACGAAAGTCGCGGCCGTTTTCGAAAGCTACTGGAACAGCCGCGATTTCGAAGCGTACGAGCGCGAAACCTTCGAGGCGCGCGTGAGCCGGGCCGCCGGCACCGGATCGACGATACTGCTCAGCCCCCTGGAAGTGAAGCTGGAACCCTACCAGGAGCACTTGCTCGAACGGATCGCGGTCGCACGCGCAAAGGGGCGCCACCGAAATCTCCTCGCCGCCGCGACCGGGACCGGCAAGACCGTGATGGCGGCCGTCGATTACGCGCGCCTTCGCGCCGAACTCCCGCGGGCACGTCTCCTCTTCGTCGCCCACCGCGAGGGGATCCTCACCCAGTCGCTTGCCACCTTCCGCCAGTGCCTGCGCGACCAGGCATTCGGCGAATTGTGGGTACACGGCGTGCATCCACGCCGCTTCGAACACGTATTCGCCTCCATCCAAAGCCTCCGCACTGCCGACCTGGCCGACCTCCCACCGGAGCACTTCGACGTGGTGATCGTAGACGAATTTCATCACGCCGCGGCCTCCTCCTACCGCGCGCTGCTCGAATGGGTGAAGCCGCAGGAACTCCTCGGGTTGACCGCTACGCCGGAGCGCAGCGACGGCCTTCCGGTACTTCTGTGGTTCGACGGCCGGATTGCCGCTGAGCTGCGCCTCTGGGACGCCATCGACCAGCAACGGCTCGCACCATTCCTCTACTTCGGCATCCACGACGGGACGGATTTGAGCCAGGTTCCCTGGCGCCGGGGGGTCGGGTACGAGGTCGAGCACCTCCACGTGGCCTACGCCGGGCATGCGGAGTTCCCGCTTCAAGTGCATGCGCGTTATTCGCGCGTGGAGATACTCGCCGCGCTCGGGGTCGGAGACGGCGCCAAGCCTCCCGACTGGCGGGAAGGCGTGAGGTGGGTGGAGGAAGCGCGCGCCGATCTGCTGGCCTTTACGCTGGACAGGACCTCCGGGCAATTCTCGCCGACAACCCGCTATCGGGACTATGCCATCAGCCGCGACCTGATCCACTGGGAGTCGCAATCGACGACGAGGGAAGACAGCACGACAGGACGGCGCTACCAGACCCATCAGGCGCAAGGCAGCTCGATCCTGCTCTTCGCACGTCTCCGTGCGGACGAGCGCGCCTTCTGGTTCCTCGGTCCGGCCGCATACGCAGGACACGAGTCCGAGGCACCGATGGCCATCCGGTGGAAGTTGGAGCATCCGCTTCCGGGTGACCTGTACGCATCGTTCGCCGCAGCCGTCGCGTGACAGGGTGACCGGGCCAGGCCTGAAATCAAAAGGCTGGAGAGGGTTCGAGCGTGGGTCGACAGGAAACGCTTGCGTGCGGGACATGAGCAAGAAACGCCGTGGGCGTGGAGGCCCGCGCCGCCCACGCCGGGGGGCCGCGTACCCGAACGGTGCGTCCGACGACAGGACCGGCGAATGGGCAGAATATGGCGGCGAGCGGATCCTGGTGGTGGGCTGGACCGAGGGTGGCGCGCCATTTGGCCTTACCGAGGCGGAATTCGAGGCAGCACAGGAATCGCCCGCCTGCGAATCCGGGGAGTCCCGCAGTCGACGCCTGCTGGAGCGATGCTTCGGGGCAGCGACTGCGCAAGGGGAGGGGACTCGGATCTAGGTCGGTCGCGCGCGTCGGCTGGGAGAGGGCCTTTCGCGCGACGTGTTCGGCGCCGAAGTGACCCTCGACCCCGACACTGCGGGGTGGAGTGGCGACTATGTCGTGCTGCTCCCGAGGTACGACGCCCCGCTCGGGCTGGACGACCGATGCTATGCCGAGGCCCGGGTCCTGCAACGGCTGGGGCGGCTCCCGCTGCCCTTCCAGGTTCCGCGGGTGGCGGGAGTCCTGCCCGAGGCCGGCCGCAGGGTGCTGATCCGGTCCTTCGTAGAGGGGCTGCCGCTGAGCGCCCGCGCAAGAATTACTTTACAGTTTCGTGGATCGACCGATGCCTGGGGGCGCGGGCCTCCGGCCCGCGCAGCGCGGCCCAGTGGGCCGCGCCCCCAGGAGCCTCGAGGTCCGAGTCTGCGCAGTTATTTTTGCGCGGGCGCTGACCTTCCGGGGAGGGCCGGGCGGCGGCCCGCGCCCATGGGAGGTCGTGGGGACGATCGCGGCGGGGGTCCACCGCATCCCCATCGCCGAGCTTGGCGACGCGGTGTCCCGCGTGACCTCGCGGCGCGAGTACGCGCTGGCGCAGCTCGCCGGCAGGCGCACCCGCCCGGCTCAGCGCCCCTCGCGCGCCGGGTCCCCGCCCTCTTTCAAATCCGCGTCTTCCAACCCGGGGACGCCCGAGACCGGATTCGACCGCGCCACGAGCCCCCCCGGCAAGCGCACCGCATAGGGTGATCGCCGTAGATCGGGCTCCGGAAAGTCCGTGCTCACGAGCTGCGCCCCGCTCGCAAGCGCCCGGTCGCGTCGCGTCGTGTCGTTCGCGCGCGTGGCGCCACCGCCGTCGTCGGCGCGCGTGCGGACGAGAAAACCAGCGGCGACCAGCGCACGGATCTCCTCGAACCCACCTACCGGATCGTTCCGTTTCATGAAGGCCGCGGCCGCGTGCCCGCGCGGCACGCTCACGAAACACAACCGTCCGGCAAGCGTCCGGCTCCGGGCGAGGTAGACGTCCCGCTCGTCCCCTTCGTTGTCCAGAAGCAGCACGATCTTCCCGCGGGCGGAGTCGAGCGACGGCCAGCCATGCCCTTCCACGGCCTCGCGCAGGGTCGCGGCCGACCCGCGCACGTCGTCGGGCGTCAGCAGGCGCTCGCGCGGCAGCGTAGCAAGCACCTCCTGCTCCAACGCCTCCAGCCCGGCCGCGTCCCATTTCAGCGGACGCGTCATCGGCCAGAAGGCATCCGACTTGAGTTCCAGCAGGAGAAAAACCGGGAAGTGGCGCGGGTGGAGGTCCGACCAGTCGCGCACCTGCGCAAGCGCGTCGCGGAGGGTGAGGGCCGTCGTGCGAAAGTCGAAATCGGGGCTGTGCAGGAGCTTGATCCCCGGCACGCGGAGTTTCCCGTCCGGGTCGTGCGGAGGCACCCGCGTCCGTTCGCGTGCGGCCACCCTCAGCGCCATCGGATGCGCGTACAGCCCGCCGGCCGGATCGAGATAAAGGTCCAGCTCGAGTTGGCGCACGCCGAGCCGCTCGAGCTGCTCGGGAATCGGACGATGCGAGTAATCGTTCGTCCGGGCCTCGCCGGGAGCCGCCGCGGCCATGAGCCGGAGGGCCACCGGATCCGGAGCGAGGTGATAGGAGTTGTGCGTCCCAAGGACTTGCGCCTGGTCGAGCCGCGGCGAGGCCGGCCCCTCCGGGAGCGCCTCGCAGCCGAGCACAAGCATGCCCACGATTGTGGCGAGCGCGCGCCCCGGGTGCGGACCGAGTCCGCCACAGTCACCGAATGCATGAGCCATAGGGAGTGCCCTGATACCCCGAGGCCGCTCCCTCGCCCTGAGCGAGGCCGCAGGCCGAGTCGAGGGGCCGCGGTTCCGTGGCGGGCGCCCGAGGCCGTCGATTGCGACTGGCGCGCCCTTTCGCGCGGTCCCGTCCCCCCCCCCCCTCAAAAAACAACGTCGCCGGCGTCCGAACGCCGGCGGCTCCTGGCAAGAACTTCGAAGGCCGTCGCACCCCACGCGGGCCGGTCCGCGCCTCCCGTCCGGCGTCCGGCAGGCGCCGGGCCGAAGCCGCCCCGGGAAGCACGCCCGGTTTCCGTCGCTGCGGCCCTACCGCTTCGCGACGGCGGGTGTGGTGCTCGCCGCGCGGAAGGCCGCGGTGAGCAGGAGGAGGACCATCACGCCCGTTCCCACCCAAAGGGCGATCTGCTCCTGCGGGGAGAGGACTTCGTAGAGCTTGCGCGCGGCGGGGGCGACCTGCTCGGTCAGGGCGTCCACGCGTTGCGTGACCACCGAGCCGGCCGACTTCGCCGACTCCGCCGCCTCGCGCACGGCGCCGGCCCCCGCGGGGAGCCCTTCCCGGATCGTGTCCACGCCTCGCTTCAGATTCTCCACCGCGAACCTCGGCGTGTTCGTGTCGAAGCGCCCATCGTTCGAGACGACGGCGGAAACAAACGCCACGCCCACGAGGAGGACGAGGATCGTCAGGATCCCTCGGATGAACTGATCCCCGAAGCTCACGGGGCCCCCCGCCGCGACCCGGCCCGACTGGGTCGAGGAGGCCACGGAGTCCCAGCGGATCGGCGCTGGACAGCCGCAATGCGGACAGGCGGGGGCGTAACTGGAAACCTTTCCGCGACAGTCGGGGCAGACGATCAGGCTCATTCCGATCTCTCCGACGAGGTGGCGACGGTTCGTCTTGATGGCTGGCGTCGGACACGGCCTGCCGTCCGCGTCGCCAGTTCCCCCCGACCGAGAATAGCCCGCGGAGGGCCGGTCGTCAAGGATATACTATTCCCGCGCAGGATTTGCGTCACATGCGCAAGTCTTGCGGGGACAATGACCAATGACCAACTCGGGCGAAGGCCCGAGTGGGTCATCGGTCCTCGGAGCTTGGTCATTCGTCAGCGGGCGGTGGTTGCGGCCGCCGGCCGCGGCAGGCTACTCCACGAGGGGATCACGCGAACCCGCAAAGCCCCCCGGGGAGTAGACTGCCGGGCCTTCAATGTCGTTCCGGTAGGTCCGTCGTTTCCGTCGCAGGCGCGTCCCGCGTGGAAACCGAACCGCGACCGTGAGGGAGCGGTCTGGGGGCGTTCTGCCATGACCTTCGGTTCGAGGCCGCCGACCCGCATGGGAGCGCCCTGCGAACCCACCGGGCAGCGAAGTCGAATCCGCGGCTCCGGAAGAACGCGCGGAGGCCGCTCC
Source organism: Planctomycetota bacterium (assembly GCA_016197205.1). Classification (GTDB taxonomy): domain Bacteria; phylum Planctomycetota; class MHYJ01; order WSZJ01; family JACPWG01; genus JACPWG01. Next base: position 40,113 of record JACPWG010000110.1, on the reverse strand, counting down.
CTCACGGTCGCGGTTCCGTGTGTCCGTCGCGGACCCGTTCCGCTTCCATCGTCCCCATACCGGGCACCCCCAGGATCGATATCGAAGGCCCACTACCCTCCGTAGCTCGCCACAGCGAGCGAAGCAGGGTGGATGATTTTTTTTCGGCCGCCGGCCGGGGAAGCGTTTCCGGGCGGCCGTGCGCTCCTCACTTCCCCCCCGATCCCCCGCCCCCCTTCTCACCGCCCTTCGCGCGACCCTCCTCGCCCGCCCTCTCGTCGGGGCCGGCGGTCCGGCCGGGCAGGCCCAGCAACTTGCGCAGCGCGGCCTCGGCGTCGCCGACGCTGAAGCCGCGCGGGCCCGGCTCCCCCCGGTACGCGAGCTTGCCGTCCAGGCCGACGAGGAAGATCCGGTCGGGCCAGCCGGAGTACGACTGCTCCGCCGAGCCGTCCATCGAGTCGATGAGCGTGGGCAGCGCAAGCTTCAGCCCCTCGACGCACTTCGACGCGGCGCTCCGGCGCGAGGCGAGGTCCTTGTGATTCGGGATTTCGATCCCTTCCCTTCGATTCACCGGCATGGCCCAGCCATCCACGGGATGCGCCTCGCGGATGTACACCAGGAAGAACTCGGCCTTCTCCTTGTACGTTTCGTACAGCTTCTCCAGGCTCCCGGCCTGTTGACGAAACGGAGGTCACGTGTAGCTGCCGAAGACCAGGACGATCGGCCGTTTCCCCACGAGCTTCGAGAGCTTCACTTCCTGCTTGTCGTCCAGGGAGCGCAGCGTGAAGTCGGGCGCGGCCTCGCCGAGCTTCGGCGCCTTGTCCGGCCCGCGGGGATCCTGGCCGGGTGGACGATGCTGCGCCCCGGCCTCGCGCACGGCACCCGCCAGGAGGGAGGCGCACAGAAGGCCCAGCGTCACGAATTTTCGAAGGCTCATGGGACCCTGCTCTCCAATGGCGGCGCCTCGACCGGCCGACCCGGTCCGCGCCGGACCCCGCTGAAAACGCCGGCGTGCTTGGGCCCGCGGCCCCTCCCGGCTCAACCGTGCAGGAGCTCGGTTGCCCGGCGGGTGGCCTCGACGATCGCCTTGATCAGCGTGACGCGGAGGCCGCCTTCCTCGAGCTGCAGGATGCCGTCCATCGTGCAGCCGGCGGGGGTCGTGACCGCATCCTTCAGTTTCGCCGGGTGCTCATGGGTTTCGAGGACCATGCGCGCCGAGCCGAGCATCGTCTGCGAGGCCAACTCGGTCGCGACGTCGCGCGGCAGGCCGACCTTCACGCCCCCCTCGGCGAGCGCCTCGATGACGATGTACAGGAAAGCGGGTCCGCTGGCCGAGAGCCCGGTCACGGCGTCCATGTGCCGCTCGTCGAGCACCACCGTGCGGCCCACGGAGTCGAAAATCGTGCGCGCCGTTTCGACGTTCGCAGCCGTCGCGTGCTTGCCGGCGCAGAGGCCCGTCATCCCCGCGCGGATCAGGCAGGGGGTGTTCGGCATGCAGCGGACGACCGGCACCGGCTTCTCCAGGATCCGCTCGATGTACGCCGTGCTGACGGCGGCGGCCACGGAGATCAGGAGTTGCCGCGGTTCGAGGATCGGCCGGATCTCGTTCAAGACCTCCGACATGACCTGCGGCTTCACGCACAGGAGCACGATGTCGGCGGTTTTCACGGCGACCATGTTCGCCGGCGCGACGCGGATGTGGAATTTGCGCGCCAGCGCCTGGCTGTGGTCGCGGTTGCTGGTGGTGGCGATGAGCTGCGTGCGATGGACGACCCGCGAGTCCACGAGCCCCTGGATGAGCGTCTCGCCGATCTTTCCCGCGCCGATGACCGCGATGTGGAGGCCGGCGAGGGGACCGGAGGACTTCGGCGACACCGGAGCGCGGGTCGGGGCGGGCTTCGGCGTCGGCAAGGGCTTCGGGGCGCTCGCGCCCACGCGGGACAGGACCTTGGTTTGGGACGAAGTGGACATCAGGCCTCCATCGTCAGGGGACCGGGGCGGGGCGCCTGTCGCGGGTCGCCGGCGGGGAGCGCGGCGCCGCTGCGGTTGCATGGCCGCTTGTCCGCGGCCCCGCCGTGCCGGGATTCTAGATGCAGCGGCCCTGTTCCGGCAACAGAAAAGCAAGCGGGGACGGGGAAATGAAGAGGGGACAGGCCCTCCGCCGGTCGGCGGGGGCCCGTCCCCTCGAGACGTCTACTTCGCGGGGGCTGTTCGCTACTTCAGCGTCGCGGTCAGCTCCAGCTCCTTGCCGTCGCGCCAGACCGTGATCCGCACCGGGCCCTTCTCGGCCTTCGTGATGGCCTCACGGAACGCCTCGACCGTGCCCTTCGCGGGCAGGACCTTGCCGCCGAACGCCAGCACGATGTCGCCGTCCTGCATGCCCGCCTTTTCCGCGGCGGTCCCTTCGACTACGGACTTGATGTACGCGCCCGCGCGCTCCTTGGGCAGGCCCGCGTCCTCGCGCGTCTCCGCGTCAAGCTGGTCGAGCTCCACGCCCAGCCGCGGCTTGCCGCCGCCGAGGCCGCCGAACAGGGCCGAAGACAGCTTCCGGAACTCCATCTCTTCGTCGGTGTTCGCCGCGCGCCAAACCACCTGGCCGGCCATCCGGGCGACCTTCGCGATCTTCCCGGCGTCGATCTTGTCCCAGGAGTCCGTCACGCGATGGTAGTCCTTGTGCATGCCGCTGTCGAAGAAGAGGCACGGGACATTTTTCAGATAGAAGGAGAACTGGTCGCTCTGCGCGAACGTGAATCCTTCGCCGGTCGAGACCGTGAGCCCGACCTCGCGCCCGGCCTCTTCGACCCAGCCCTTGAACGGGGCGCTGGTCGTGGTGCCCTGCACGCCGATCTTGTTCGGGGCGTTCCGGCTGATCATGTCGAGGTTCACCATCGCGACGGTCTTCGCGAGCGGGTAGAGGGGATGCTTCACGTAGTGCGCCGAGCCCAGGAGGCCCTTCTCTTCGCCCGAGAAGAGCAGGAAGAGGATAGTGCGACGCGGAGGAAGACCGGAGGCGGCCAGCGCGCGCGCGATGGAGAGGACGCCGGACGTGCCGGAGGCGTTATCGTCCGCCCCGTTCCAGATGTTGTCATCCCCCTTGGGTCCGCCGATGCGGCCGCCCACGAAGCCCTTTCCCTGGCCGACGTGGTCGTAGTGCGCGCCGACGATGACGAGCTCGTCCTTGAGCTGCGCGTCTGTACCGGGCAGGATGGCCACGACGTTCGCCGTGTCCTTCTTGCCGCCGCGGGCGCGGATGGTGTAATGCTGGAAATACGTGCCGTCGTCGCCGGCGGGCGCGAGCCCCATGGCCTTGAACCTGTCGGCGATGTACGCGGCGGCCGTGCGGCAGCCCTCCTCGCCCGACTCGCGGCCCTTCAGGTCGTCGGAAGCGAGGTACTTCACGTGCGCGAGCGGCTCCTCGGTGACGATGGTGTTCAGCGCGGCAAGGACCCCGCCCGGGGCCGCGGCTCCGGTCGCGTCCGCGGCGGCCAGGGCCGCGCGCAGTTCGGCGAGGGCTGCCTCGCGCATGCGTGAAGCGCCGGCCTCGAGGCGCCGGTCGATTTCCTTGCGGACGTGGTCCTCGAGCCCCGCCGGATTGTCCGCCAGCACGGGCGCGATGGGGAGGGCGAGGGAAAGGACGGCGAGAGCGGTCCGAAGGCGGCGGGTCACGTTCATGCGCACGACTCCATGGAGGGACGAGAGCGAGCCGGGTGGAATTTCCGTTCGAGTCCTGCTATACGGGGGGGGAGGCGGAAGTGTTGGCGACAATCTGGCCGACGGGCGACGCGGGCGTGGCGGCGGCCGCGGCCCGGGCGGTGCGACCGTCCTCCTCGCGCGCCAGGCGAAACATCAGGGCCCCGGCGGTCAGGAAGAGGGCGCCGGCGACGAGATAGACGAACTGCAGGTCGAGCACTTGTGCCAGTGCGTAGCCCAGGTACGGCCCCACGAGGCCGCGCAGACCGACGCAGGTGACGTGGACCCCCATGAATTCCGACGAGTCGCGGCGGCGCGCGAAGTAGATGGCGCCGAGGCTCCAGGAGGCGGCGACCCCGGCCATGGCCATGCCGAAGAGGGCGAAGGAGAGGTACACGAGCCAGACCTGCTCGAAGACGCACGCCAAGTAGGCGGAGAGGGGGTACAGGGCAAGGATGGTAAAAAAAAGTCCCGAGGCGCGGATTGTCTGGTAGCGCTCGAGGATGCGCCCGCCGAGCGGCGAGAAAACCGCGACGGTTCCCATGAAGAGGACTTGGCGTGCGAGCGAGAAATGGGCATAGTCGAGGTGAAAGCGGTCGACGAGGAGGAGGACGTTCGTGGGCTGGAGCATCATGAACGCGAGGCCGTAGACGAAATAGTTGCGTTCGTAGGCGTCGAAGACCGGGTTCTCCTTGAGGACGCGGAAGAACTCGCGGTAGGAGTGGAGGACGAGGCGTGCCGGGTTGCGGCGGACGCGCGTGGACGGCGCGGCGCCGCCGGGGGCCGCGCCCTGCGCGTCGCGGCCGGCCGGGGGCAGGGAGCGGATGCGGGTGCGGGCGTAGAGGCGATAGCCGAGCAACCCGACCATGGCGGAAAGGGCGAAGGCGGGCCGCCAGAGCTCGGGGTAGCGATCGAAGAAGTAGCCCGCCGCGATCGAGGTCAGGAGGAAGAGCACTTTCGAATAGGCTGCGATCTCCCCGAAGAGCCGGCCTCGCAGGCCGTCCGGGTAGTTGGCCTGGAGCAGGCTGTTCTGGGCGGGGGTGAAGATGGGATCCGAGAGAAAGAGGAAGAAGCAGAGGAGGACGAATACGGACGGGTCGTCGATGACGAAGACGGACAGGAGGAGGCCGCGGCCGAGGAGGGCGGCGAGCAGGAAGAAGGGCGCCTTGTCGCGCCCTCGCATGACCGCCGACCAGAAGACGGCGGTGAGGTTGGTCCCGGCGGAGAGGGTGGTCAGGAGGGCGATCTGGAACGGCGAGGCGTGGAGGGCTTTTCGGGCGACGGCTTCGTACAGGCCGAAGACCCCGAGGAAGAGGTTGTTCAGCAGCTCCGCGCGGAGGTGGTAGAAGTAGGTGTAGCGCGAGTAGAAGGGAAGTCGATGCGCCCGTGGAGGCGCGGGCGGCGGCGGGGCCGGGCTCGGGGTCGGTTGTGGGGAGGCGGGTGGCGTCTCACTCGGCATGGATCAAGGTCGAGCCATGCCGTCACTCCGCCTTCCAGGAACCGTCCCGGAGGACGTTGCGGTCTTGACGGTCCCCGATGGCGACGCAGTTCGCCTTCGCGATCTGGAAGGGGGTGCGGCTGGCGGGGAGGACTTGGCCGCGCAGCGTGCGGAGGAGTTCCTCGGCCCGCTCGCGCGCCTCGACGTCGTCCATGGCGTCGAAGTCCAGGGTGATTTTCATGCGATAGACCGGCATGGGCATGGGCTGCTCCTGGTAGAGGACCGTCTACGACTGTCCACTTGCCGGAGGGGCGCCCCTGTGGGCGCCCACGAACGACCGTCGGCTGCTTGGTTTCGAGGTCCCGCGGGCATCGTGTCGGCTCGACGTCCGTCCCTACGCCGGGTGGGCTTGGGGCGCGGGCGGGGCGGGAGGCGCCGGCGGCGGCGCATGGGCGGCGGGGCCGTGGTGCGCCGGACGGCCGAGGCCCAAATGCTCGGCCTCCTGCATTTCCTTCGAAAGGAAGTGGTTGAGGACGGTACGAATGACGGCGATGGCGCCGAGCTTTCCGATCTGGTCCCAGGTCGGCGCGATGGCGGTGGTGAGGATGTCTCCGCCAAGCTGGATTTCGAGGGCCACGGCCATGAAGCGAGCCAGGGTGAGACGAAGTCTCTCGTGCAAATCGGGAGTCGGGTTCCGGAGACCTTCCACGGTGCGCTGGAGCATGACGATGACGCCCGCGAAGATCACGAGCGCACCGAGGGTCTCCACCCCGAGTCGCAACATGTGGACGCAGTTGGCGACGAACTCCTCGGCCACCACGTACAGCGGTTGATGCTCGACCGCCTCCGCCTTTTCCGCGCTGGGTTTGTCGGCGACCGGCTCCTCGGCGAGCGCGAACCGGGCGAAGCATACGACGAGGAGCAAGGCCACCACGAGCGTGCGTTTCGTAAGGACCAGCGCCATTCGACAACCTCCCAATCCTGCGGAGTCCGCGAGTCAGCCATGGAGTGAGGGCCGCCGGTGCTTCGGGCACAGCCGGCCGCGGCGGGGGAAGTCTACCCGCGCGGAGGGGGGAAGGCAAGAGGATAGCGCCCGCGCAAAAAAAACTTAGCAGATGCGGACCTCGAGGCTCCGGGGGGGGCGCGCCCCTCTGGGCCGCGCCGCGCGTGCCGGAGGCCCGCGCCTCCAGGCATCGGTCGATCCACGAAATGGTAAAGTAATTCTTGCGCGGGCGCATCGCGCAGCTTTTCCGCGCTACCGTTTCCCGGTTTCGACGCCGGCTGTCCCGGCCTGCTCGCGCATGCGCCGGAGCAACGCCGAAAAGCGCTGCGTCTCGCGCAGGATGGCCCACTCGGGCCCGGTGGCCAGAGCGTCCACGTCGCGCCACCCGGCGCGCTCCGCCCGCTCGAGGAACTCGAACGCGGCCCCCTCGTCGCGCTTCAGCGTGTACATGCGCGCGAGTCCGACCATGGGCCCGACGCGCGCCGGCGCAGTCACCATGGCGTAGGTGAAGGCGCGACGCGCGGACTCCGCGTCTCCCGAGGCCAGCGCCGCGGCGCCGCGGTCCTCCAGGCATGCGCCCACTTCGTCCCGGAGGCGAGGCAGCATGGGCCCCAGCAATTGCTTGATGCCCTGGAGGCCGGCGAAGTCCTTGGCGCCGCGGAGGACGGAGTCCACGTCCGTTTCGAGGGCGGCGTAATCGGACAGGAACGCCAGCTCCGCGAAATCCGCGGCGGCTTCCTTGCCGCGCTGCGTCAAGAGCCGGAGCGACCCGCGCATGCGCAAGGCCGGCAGATACGCGGGCGCGAGCACGAGCGCGCGGTCGGCATCGGCCAGCGCGGGATGGAACTGGAAGACCATGAGCAGGAACTGCGCGCGGCGGTGGTACGCGAGCGGGAATTCGGGGTCGACGCGGATCGCCCGGTCCGCGGCGTCGTAGGCCTGCCGCGGTCGCCCGGTCTTGCTGTAAAACTCCCCGCGCGCGAGCCAAGCCTCGGGCCGATCGGGGAAGCGCCGAACGAGCTCCGCGGTGAGCGGGCCGGCCTCCGGCACGCCCCGCACGCGGAGCCGGAGGTCGGCCAGGACCACGAGCTCGCGGAACCCGCGTCCGATCGGGGACAACGCCTGCACCAGGGCCGCGAACCGATCGGGGGCCAACGGAAGACCGGACAGGCGCTCCGCGTGCTCGCTCGCATACCGGAGCGCGTCGGGGGAGCCGAGCTCGAGGAGACGCTCGAGCGTGGCTACGGACTCGGCTTCGCGACCGAGACGGCGGAGCGCCACGCCGCGAAGGGCGAGCGCCTTGGGCCGGCCAGGTTCGGCGGCGAGTTCGGCGTCCGCTCGCACGAGCGCCCCCGGGATGTCCTTGAGCCGCAGGAGGGAGTCGGCGCGCGCCTCGTCCAGTTCGGCGGAGGGCCCGCGGGCGGCGGCGCGCTCGAGGTCGGCGAGGGCTTCGCCCGGGCGCAGGCGACGCGCGAGAAGCAGGGCGCGCGCGTGGTAGACCGCGCCGTCCCCGGGGCGGAGCGCGACCGCGCGTTCCATGTCCGCGAGGGCGCGCACTTCGTCGATGTTTTCCGGTTCGAGCCTGTAGGCATGGGAGAGTACCGCGAAGGCCTCGGTCCGATCGGGCTCGGCGGCGAGGACCTCGCGCGCCGCCAGAACGGCGGTCGCGGGCCTGTCGTCCAGCAGGGCGAGCCGAGCGCGCGCGAGCGCGGCGTCCACACCCGGGCGCGTCGCCCGGTCCGTGAGCAGCCGGCGGGCTTCGTCCACGCGGCCCGGCAGGCGCGCCAGGCAGCGCGCGAGTGCGTCGGCCGCTCCCGACAGCGCCGGGTCGGCACGCGTTGCCGCCTCAAAGTCCTCCGCCGCACCGGCGACGTCGCCGACGGCTTCGCGCGCCAGCCCGCGATCGTAGAGGCAGGGGGCGTACGCGGCGTCCACGGCAAGCACCCGATCGAGCGCGAGCCGGGCCTCGCCGACCCGGCGCGTCCATTCCGCCGGCTGCGCCTGGTCCGGTGAGAGTGCGAGCGCCGCGGAGAGCCGGGATTTCGCATCCGAGTAGAGGCGGCCGGCGGAGCGGTACCGCTCCGCGCGCACGGCGAGCACGGCCGCGGCCGCGACGAGGACCGCGACCGCGGCGAGGGCGCCGGGCCGGCGGCCCGCCCAGCGTCGCATCCGCCACGCCACGGAAGGCGGCCGGGCGTGAATCGGTTCCCCTTCGAGAAAGTGCCCCAGGTCCGCGGCAAAGGCGGCGGCGCTCGGGTAGCGGCGCGCCGGGGCCTTCTCGAGGCAGGTGAGGCAGATGGTCTCGAGGTCCCGGTGCACGCGACGCGGCGGGGAGAGCTGCGCGGCCGCGCGCGACGGCGGCTCCGGCTCGCGCGCGAGGATGTTCATCGCGATCTCCACCGTCTTCCCGCCGAGGAACGGGAGGCGGCCCGCGAGGTGCTCGTAGAGGATCACGCCGAGGCTCCAGACGTCGGTCGCGGGCCCGACCGGGTCGGCCTGGCCGTTCGCCTGCTCCGGCGACATGTAGTGGGGCGTGCCGAGGAGCGCGCCGTCGACGGTGAGCGCGGGATTCGCCGCGGCGTCCTCCTTCGCCAGTCCGAAATCGGTCAAGTACGGGCGGTCCTGTTCGTCGAGCAGGACGTTGGCGGGCTTGACGTCCCGGTGGACCACCCCCGACTCGTGGGCGGCCTGGAGGGCGAGGGCGACGTCGCGCAGGATTTCGAGAAAGCGGCGCGGGGCGAGCCGCGGCAGGGCCTGGTCCAAGCTCTCGCCGGCGACGTAGTCCATCGTGAAGTAGGGGCGGCCGGCGAACGCGCCGACGTCATGCACGGGCACGATGCCGGGATGATGCAGCCGGCCGGCCGCGCGCGCCTCGCGCAGGAAGCGCTCCACCGACACGGCGTCGGAGGCGGCGCGCGGCAGGAGCATTTTGAGCGCGACCTGGCGGCGCAGCTCATCGTCCCACGCGAGGAAGACCAGCCCCATGCCGCCGCGTCCCAGCTCGCGCTCGAGGCGGTAGCGGCCGAAGGAGGCGCCGGCGGGGAGGGTGGGCATGCCGTCGTGGGCGTGGCCGTCATGAGCTTGGCCGCCCTGGGGAGCGAGGGAAGGGAGGGCGGCGGAATCCGCGCCGGCGGCGCGCGCCCCGCTGCCTCCAGCCGCCCACGGACCGGAGGCGGCGAGGGTGGGGTCCGGGGGAGGGGGCGGTGGCGGCGGTGAGGAGGCAGAGAGAGAGGGCGGACCGTCCAGCCCGGGCAAGGTGGGCGGGGGACCGCTGATCGGGGCGGACGGTCGCGGGGACTCGCCTTCCCGTTTCTCGGGCTCCACCCCCATGGTACTCGCCCTCGGGGAGAAGGGCGGGTGCCGGCCCCGCACGCCGCAAGGCCCGGGTCACACGCCGGCCCCATTGTAGGCCGGGCGCGGCGGCCGGGCCAGGAAAAGCGCGCGGGTGCGGCTTCCGCGGCGGCCGGCCTGCAGGAGGGGGACCGGTCTCGCGGCGCTTGCCCATGAACGTCGAGGCCGGTTAGCGCCCGCGCAAGAATTACTTTACAGTTTCGTGGATCGACAGATGCCTGGGGGCGCGGGCCTCCGGCCCGCGCAGCGCGGCCCAGAGGGCCGCGCCCCCAGGAGCCTCGAGGTCCGAGTCTGCGCAGTTATTTTTGCGCGGGCGCTTACCATCGCGGGCGCGCGTTCGGGGTCGCGGCGGCATGGGCGTGGTCTACAAGGCGTGGGACACGGAGCTGAAGCGGATCGTCGCGCTCAAGACGCTTCTGCCGAACTCCACGCCGAGCAAGACCGACGTGGAGCGCTTCCTCCGCGAGACCCGCTCGGCGGCGGCGCTCCGCCACCCCAACATCGTCCCCGTCCATGACGTCGGCTCCGAAGGGGCGCGCCACTTCTTCACGATGGACTTCGTCGAAGGGGAGAGCCTCGAGTCCGCGCGCACCGGCATGCCCACGCGACGATTTATCGGGATCCTGCGCGACGTCGCGCTCGCGCTTCACGCGGCGCACCAGACCGGAGTGATCCATCGGGACGTCCAGCCCGCCAACATTCTCTTGGACAAGAGCGGGCGCCCGTACATCTCCGATTTCGGCCTGGGGAAGCAACTCTCCGAAAGCGAGCAGCGGATGACCGTGCGAAGCGACCGGACCTCGCCGAGGCCCGGGTGCGAAGGGCGCGGATCCTGGTTGCCCGGGGAAAGTCGGCCGAGGGGCGCGCCGAGCTCGACCGCGCGCTCCAGAGCGAGCCGCGGTCGTTGGCGGCGCTCCTGGAACGCGCGCGCCTCTTCCACCGCGAAGGGGACGGCAAGGCGGCCCTCGCGGACCTCGATCGCGCGGTGGAAGTGGATCGTCGAAACGACGCGGTGCGGATCGAGCGCGGGTGGGTGCTGGTCGAGCAGGGGCTGCCGGCCAGTGCGCTCGAGGACTTCGCCGCCGCCCTTGAAAGCGCCACCTCGCGAGCGCACCGCGCGTCGGCCCTGTGCGGGGAAGGCGTGAGCCTGGCGGCGAAGGGGGACGAGGGGGGCGCGCGTCGATCGCTCGACGCGGCGCTGGAGGCGGACATCGACTGCGGACGCGCATACCTCGAGCGGGGGCGGCTCCATGCGCGGGCGGGCCGATTTGTCGAGGCCGAACGTGACTTCACGCAAGCGGTGCGTCGGGACGCGACCGGCGTCGAGTCGCTCCTGGAGCGGGCGCGGGCGCGCCACGCCTTCTCGGTCGATCCGGCGGCCGAGGGGGCGGCGGCCGAGCACGCTGACGAGACCGCGATCGAGGACTGCAAGCTGGCCGCCGGCCGCGCGCAAAACGATCCGCGGCCGGCGCTGCGGGAGGCACGCTACGCGGCGGACCCGGGGGCGGCGCTGGAGGCCGTGAACCGGGCGCTCGTCCTGGCGCCGTCGTGCGGCGAAGCGCTCGCGCTCCGCGGCTGGCTCCGACTCGGCCGCGGCGACCTGGGGGCGGAGGAGGACTTCGAGGCCGCGCGTGACGCCCTCGACAATCCGGCCGACCCTCTCGCCGGACTGGCGGCGGTGGCGCTGCGGAAGGAGGACCTCGCGACGGCGCTGGCGCGGGCGGACGAGGCGATCGCCGCCGACGCTGCGAATTGCGAGGCGCATGGCTGCCGCGCGCACGTCCTCACGCGGTGCCGCGAATGGAGCGCGGCGCGCGCGGAGCACGACGTCTGCGAGCGGTTGGCCAAGGACACCGAGGTGGAGGGGATCACGCTCGCGCGCATCGCCGCGATGTGGGACGCGTTTCATCTCGCGATCGACCGCCGACTCTCGGGGGACGCGATGGAGTGGACGGGCGTGAAGATGGTGAAGGCCGCGCAGGCCTTTCAACGGGGCCGGCCGCACGTCGGCGGCGCCTCGCTTGAGCAGGCGCGGGCGCTGTGGATGGTGGGGCAATTCGACCGGGTGCTCGCGGAGTGCACGATGGCCCTGCGGCGGAACCCCTACCGCGCCGACGCGTACCTGCGGCGCGCGCGCGTCCGGCTGGACGTGACGCGACTGCGGGACGACAAGGAAGCGCTCGCCGACGCGGACGCAGCCGCGTTCCTGCTGCCCGAGGACCCGCGCCCGCTGGAGCTGGCCGCGCGGGCGCGGCTCGCGAGCGGCGACGGGCTCGGCGCTTTGGAGGCGCTGGGGAGGGCAATGGGACAGGCGCCGGACCTTACCGTGCTCCACGTCCGGCGCGCCGAGTGCCTTCGCGCCCTGGGACGTGAGGAAGAGGCGCGGGCGTCGGACTCACGCGCCAGGCGGGCGCGGCCCGACGCGCGGACGGCTCAGGAGTACTTGAACCTCGGCCGGTTTTTCAGCCGCGGTTCGCAACAGGATGCCGCGACCGAGTACTTCGGCCGGGGTCTCGAGGAGGCGCCGCGGTCCGCGGTCCTACTGACCTTGCGAGGGGAGAGCCAGTTGTCCTCGGCCCACATCGAGGGGTTTTTTCGGGACTACGGACATGCGTTCGAAATCGACCCGGCGGCGTCGATGAACCTCTTCGCGTCCACGGACCAGGTCCTCACTCAATCGAAGGCGGCGGCGCAATTCGTGGAGCCCATCCTGCAGCGGATCGTCGGCTCGGCGCCGGAGGACGCGGCGTGCCAGGCGGTCGCGGCGGTGTGGTACTACACGCGCCGGGAGTGGGACCGCGCACTGACGCACGCGGAGGCGGCGCTGGCGCGAAATCCGGAGTTCGCGGTGATGTACTCGGTGCGTGGGTCGGCGCTGGCGCAGAAGGGGGAGTTGGAGCGCGCGCGGGCCGACCTCGCGGAGGGGGCGCGCCGCGCGCCGGCCGGGGGGATGCCGCAGTATTTCCTCGCCCAGCACGCCGCGCTGGCGGGCGACCGGGCACGCGCCCTGGAGCTGCTCGGCGAGTGCGTGCGGCTCGGGTTCGAGCCGCATGCGGACTTCGCGCGGCACGACCCGGCGTTCGCGGCGTACCTGACGACGCCGGAATTCGAGCAGGCGCTGCGGCGGCGGTGAGGACGGGTCAGGACAGTGCAAGTGGTTTACTTTTTCCTTTCTGCTCTTGCAACAACCGTTTCTGGCTAGGAATGTGGTGCATTTACTTGACGTGCCTGGCGTCTTGAGCTATGCTTGCATGTGCAAGCATAGCTCAAGTCGCCAGGCACGTCAAGTAAGGTCGCAACGATGGGCACCCCCAGCAACCCACACAATGCCCAACTTGGCCGCGACCGGTTCCTCCGCGAGCTCACCCTTTCCCTCGCAAAGCCCACCGCAGCCTGGCCCACTGTCCGCTGCTGGACCCGAACGAATTTGTTTCGCCTCTTCGGAGAGATCCGCGCAAGGTTGAGCCCTGCCGACGCGGTGGCAGCGGGGCTGATGCCGAAGCGGGACCTCCTGGACTGGCTTGTTCGCGTCGGCTTCGCGTCTCCAGTCGCAGTCCAGCATAGCGACGGCACGACTCGGACGGACGAGTTCTTCGTGCTCGACCTCGCAGGCGCGGCCGAGGCCGAGGTGCATCCGTTCGAGCTCCTCCTCTCCTACCGACCCGCGGGCGTCGTCTGCTTTTTCAGCGCGGTTTCCTTCCATGCACTCACCCGCCGGATCCCGAGCCACCACCACGTCGCTGAGCTGCAGCGGTCGCCGATCCGCAGGGTGGAAACGGAGGAGCCCGCGCCCTCGACGCGAGCGCCACGCGCTCCGCCGAACCCCCTGGGGAAACCCGCCTTTTCGTACCAAGAGACCTGCTACTACGTCTCGAAGCGGTTGAGTTCCAGGATGCCGGGAATCCAGACGCGGGACTTGAGCGCACGATCCCGGTACTGCATCACGACCCTCGAACAGACGCTCCTCGACACGCTTTCCCGCCCGTTCCAGTGCGGGGGACCCGAGACCGTGTTCGAGGCTTGGTCGGAAGGGCTGGGTCGCCTCGACGAGAAGCGGCTCGTGGAATATCTCGCCGCAATCGGTTCGGCAGTACTGTCGCGACGGGTCGGGGCCATGCTGGAGTCGTTCGATTACAAGATTCAGGGGCCGCTTCTAGCCACTCTGGAGGCGGCACGTCAGTCACCCACTCGGTCCGATGGAGGGGGGATGGTCCCCCTACTTGCAGGAATGGCCTACACCACGCCGATGGATCGGTGGAAGATTCTCGGACCGTAACCCGGAGCGGGCAGCTCTTCCGCGGAGGGATGGAGCATTCGCCCCTTGCGAAAAGGAGCATCCGGTGCCCGAGCACGGGAAGGGGCGAACTTCCCGGTGTTTCCCTTCCTCCGGCCACGAGCCCTTGTGGTGCAGGTCTTCCGCCCTGCACCGACGGGACAATCCGGGTGGAAATCACCGAGCCCGTAGGGTGCGGGCGCAGCTCCAGGGAAACAGGTCAGGGAGCGCGCTTCCCTCGGCGTCGTGGGGATCGACCTGTCGAGGGCGATCGTTGTGGGCGGTTGCCCTTCGCACCGGGCTCGCGAGATTGGCGCGCAGGAGCTTCCCTTCTCGCCTTCCTCCTCTCCTTCGGTGAGCCTTCAGCGGCGTCGGCCGTTGCGCGCAATCGGAGAATCTTGCACTTCAGTTGGGTTGCCAAAGCGACGCACTTTTTCAGCGCATCTTCAGCGCGTGTCCCGTAGCGAGCCACGAGGTTGTCCACCGCCGCGACCGCTGCTGCAAGCTGCCCCATCTGCGCCATCGCGGCACTCATTTCTACGAGGGCCTTGGCCACTTGCTCTGCCAAGTCGGCCTCCGGTCGCTCCCCGAACCGGCGAACGACCTCGTCGTAGGCCTTCACCCCTTCGCCGGGTTGGTTGAGCTCCCCGAGGGTGATTCCCTTGTTGACGAGGGCCTTGGCCACCGGCTCCGCGAGGGCGGCCTCCGATCGCTCGCCGAACCGGCGAACGACCTCGTCGTAGGCCTTCACCTCTTCGGCGGGTTGGTTGAGCTTCCCGAGGACGACTCCCTTGCTGAAAAGGGCAGCGGCCACCTGCTCCGCCACGTCGGCCTCCGGTCGCTCTCCGAACCGGCGCACGACCTCGTCGTAGGCCTTCACCTCTTCGACGGGTTGCTTGAGCTCCCCGAGGGTGAATCCCTTGTTGACGAGGGCCTTGGCCACCTGCTCCGCCAGGGCGGCCTCCGGTCGCTCTTCGAACCGGCGAACGACCTCGTCGCAGGCCTTCACCACTTCGCCGGGTTGCTTGAGCTCCCCGAGGGCGATTCCCTTGTTGACGAGGGCCATGGCCACCTGCGTCGCCAGGGCAGCCTCCGGTCGCGCTCCGAACCGGCGAACGACGTCGTCGAAGTCCTTCACCGCTTCGGCGGGTTGGTTGAGCTGCCCGAGGGTGCTTCCCTTGTTGACGAGGGCCTCGGCCACCTGCTCCGCCAGGGCGGCCTCCGGTCGCTCTCCGAACCGGCGAACGACCTCGTCGTAGGCCTTCACCGCTTCGGCGGGTTGGTTGAGCCGCCCGAGGACGACTCCCTTGTTGAAAAGTGCCCTGGCCACGTGCTCCGCCAGGGCGGCCTCCGATCGCTCGCTGAACCGGCGAACGACCTCGTCGTAGGCCTTCACCTCTTCGGCGGGTTGGTTGAACTGCCTGAGGGCGACTCCCTTGTTGACGAGGGCCATGGCCACCTGCTCCGCCAGGGCGGCCTCCGGTCGCTCTCCAAATCGGCTGACCACCTCGTCGTAGGCCTTCACCTCTTCGCCGGGTTGGTTGAGCTTCCCGAGGACGACTCCCCTGTTGAAAAGGGCCTCGGCCACGTGCTCCGCCACGGCGGCCTCCGATCGCTCGCCGAACCGGCGCACGACCTCGTCGTAGGCCTTCACCTCTTCGACGGGTTGGTTCAGGTTCCCAAGGGTGACTCCCATCCTGACGAGGGCGTTGGCCACCTGCTCCGCCAGGGCGGCCTCCGGTCGCTCTCCGAACCGGCTGACCACCTCGTCGTAGGCCTTCACCGCTTCGGCGGGTTGGTTGAGCTTCCCGAGGGCGACTCCCTTGTTGATGAGGGATATCGCGGCCTCCGACGCGGCTTCAAACTCGGTGTCCTCCCACCTTGGGCTAGCTTTCTCGTAGACACGCCATGCCTTTTCCAGGAGGATGACGGCATTGCTCGGATCGGCTTCAACGAGCAATTCCGCCTCAACCCCATACGAACACATGACGGCCTGCGCAGCTTCGGGCTCCCGGACATGAGGAAGATAATCGCTACGCATGGCCAGGAAGTCCGTCAAGGCAGACAGGTCACCGCGACCAGCGCGCTCCAGGGCCAAGGAGAGCCGCTCGCGAACGCCTCGAAGTGGCACGCTCTTCGGCACGCGAGTCGCCGCGTCCGCGAGATCCTTCATCCAGGAACGCTGGTTCGGCGGCAGCGTGAAGACAACCTCACCGTCGCGTCTCTCTACAGCCAGGAAGCCGAGCCGGACCAAATATGTGAGGCCCCGTTCGTACAAGATGGGCTCGCGGCGGCGCTTGCCTCCCACCACGAACCGCCCGCGGAACCACTTGTCCAGCTCCTCCTTCGAAAAGTATGAGGCCTTCGTGATGAGCGCCGACAGCACTCCGAGGAACGCAGCGTAGGCGAAGCCGTGCTCGGCCTCCATGACGTGAAGCTGGTCGACCTGCCGGCGCACCATCCGCCGGTTGAACTCGGACTCGTCGAGGTGGGCGAGACTGCCCTCCTTTTCGATGTCCGCGGCGTAGTCGAGGAAGGACTGGTTGAAGTCGAGGGCAAGCCGCAGCGAGCGCTTGTAGAGCACGGTACAGCCGCGAGCATGCGCCAGCAGACGTTGCGCGCCCAGGGCGATCGGCGCCCCGTCCGACGGCGGGCACGCCCCCGCTGCGGCCGTCATTCTCATGGCCAGGTCGATCGCCTCCTGATCCCCGAGGGCGGGCACGTGCACCCGCTCCAAGATCGTGGTGGGGCGCCGTCTCGCGCTTGCAACGAGCTGCAAGGGAACGGCTCGGGCCTTCGCGGCAAGGCGAATCGTCTCCAGCATGCGTGAACCACGGTCCTGCGAATCGGGGAGGATGTCCAGGTAGGTGAGGTCGTCGAGGATCCAGACCTGCACCCCCGGTCTTTGGGAGAGCGCGCGAAAGAGGGCATCGATCGATGTCGGTGACGGGGCCGGCAGTCCATTCAGGTCTGCCGCCACCTCGCAAAGACGCTTCTCGACTTCCTCGGGCTTCGTGAATTTGTAGCAGTGCATGTGCGCCAAATACACGGGTTCTTCGACCTCGTGGAACGCCAGGTCTCGGACGTGCATCGCGAGTTGCCGGAGCAGCGCGGACTTTCCCATGCCGGCGTCGCCGTGGACCCACACGATGCGCTGCAGCTCCCCATCGCCGGATGGAGAGGGGAGTCGCAGAAGGCTCCGCAAGTCGTCGACGCGTCCGACAAAAGGGTCATGGTCCGGGTAACTCTGGTCGCCCTCGCCGATGCTTTCGAACTCCACTCGTGTGCGGTCACCGAGGCCCGGCGAGAGCCGCCGGAGCGACGGCGTCCCGGCAAGGACCTTCAGGTCCGGCAAGGGTCGCGGCCCGAGCTGCATCACGTCGGCGAAGTTCGACGTCATCTCGGCCTCGCATCGCCGCCGCGCCTTCTCCGCAGCGTCGCGTAGGCCCAGCGACTGAAGAGCGAGGATCAGCTCGTGAAGATAGCCCTTGGGCGCCAACTTCAGGATCGGCGTCGAAAAGGCAAGCCAGGGGCACGGGAGGCGGCGGGCAAACCGATCACCGTAGCAGGCGAAGATCAAGCACGCGTGGAGCTTCCCCCAGAACCCGCGAACGTGCGGCAGGTCCGCGAAGGCCGTCGGCCGGCCCCCGAACGTGAGGCGACCGTCCTCCGTCCCGTGCCCGTAATAGATGAGAAGATCGCACACCGCATCCGCAGCTCGGCGGATCCCCTCCTCTGAGGCTGCGTCCACGCGGAGCTCGATGTTCAAAGCGGAGGTCTGGAAATCGTGGACGGCACGAGTCGACATCTCGACCGCCTCGGGAAGCGGCTCTTCCAGGAAATGGCCGACCAGAATGGTCGCGCGGAGGGGGGCCGGTGGAGCGGTCTTGCGAGGTTGTTTAGGCATCCGGGGTATCCCCCAGGGGGCCGTTGACGAACTTCGGATACAGTCGTCAACCGAATCTCGGCAAGTCGGGGCCGAAGCGGCCGTCCGCGCGGGCCGGAGACCCGCGCCCCCAGGCATCAAGTCTGGACCTCGTCAACTGGTCCCCAGCTTCCGACGGAGGCCGGCGAGGAGTCGGTCGACCGAGGCGGGAGGCACGCCCAACGAACGCGCAAGGGCTTCACGAAGCCGGGGTCCGGTATCCCCTGAGTCGAGCGGACCGGCAAGCATGTCCCCAGCGATCGCCGGGTGGCCGCGGACTCCGCTCCCCCTCCCGCCCCGCGCCGTGTACTCCTTGGCGGTGGCGCCACGCCCCGTCTTGCCTGCGGCCGACCGCAGGGCGCGGAGTTGGTCGAGCAAGGCCGCCTCCGTGGGGTTGAGTGCCCCGATTTGAAAAACGCTTCTCTCGCTGGGGTGGAAACGCGGCCCGCCCGTCCAGCGGAGGTCCGCAGCAGTTAACCCAGCCGCCCGGGTCGGGGCCGAGCCCGCGCCTTCGATACCGGTCAGAGGCCACCATTCCAACCACAGGCCGTCGCCAAAGAGCCTGTCCGAGACCAGATCCGAGTAGGATCCGGACGGCACGAGCTCGGGGCGCCCAGCCGCGGCTCCGAGCACCGCAAGCCAGCTTCGGAGCAGCATCGGGGGCAGCAAGAACGGCGAGGCCGCAGCCAGACCCGCAGCCGGAGCTGTTCGCAGCGCGAGTGCCTCGACATCGGGGTGCCACCCGACCAGGCGGCGCAGGTTCAGCACGATCTCCTTGAGAAGCGCCAGGTCGGCGCCACCTCCCAACAAGAGCAAATGCCCTGCAAGGACGCCCAACATCGGATCCCTGAACTTGGACCTGACCAGCTCTTCGAGGAGCCGGCCCGCGACCCGGCCCCGCCGATGGGCAAGTGCAAGCCGCGCCATCTCGGATAGACGAAGATCCTTGCTGCCCGGGTCGAACCCCTGTGCTTGCGGCGCCATGAGGACGGTGGACTCCGTGCCGCGACCGGTGTCTCCAGCCTCGCCCGGGACAGGCAGTCCGGGCTCCCGCAGGAAGACCTGGGTTTGCCAGCCGGCACAGGCGACGACGGTGCGATTTAGGCCTGCCTCCGATCCTTGTCGAAGAACCAGCCGGTACCACCCCGGATCCACAATGGTCGAACAGGCCGACCAGGAACAGGCGGTCCGCGGCTCTCCCGGTCCCGCGTCGGTCGCCCCGTCCCGCCGCGTGTCCGCGATTTCCTTCCCATCGGAATCGTACAGGACCGCCCTCAGCCGAGGCAGGAGCCCGGCCTCCGCTCCTGTCCCCGCGTGCGGGACCGCCCGATGGCGGATGAAAACAAAGACTCCCGCGCCCTTTCCCCGCCGCACATGGATGCTCCGGCTCTCCCGCCTCGCGGCCTCCGCCTGGGACGCATCCCATCCGTCGGTCGCCTCCAGCGGGGCCGCGGACACGATGGTCATGCGCTCATAGGTGAGCTTCACGCCCCCCTCGAACCGTTCGGCGCGGACGCTTCCGGATTCGCCCACGATCGATTCCTCGCCGGGCTTCAGGGCCACGTAGTGCTCGCGAGAGACCGTGCCCGTCTTTACCCTCACCGCGTAGAGCCCGGGGAGAACGCTTGTCTCCGCCCTCCCCGTGCCGCGCTCGACAAGGACGAGGCCGCTGTTGACAATAAAAACCTCGGCCGCTCGATCCTCACACTCGACCACGAGTCGGATCCGATCCGGTGGGCCGGCGCTCGGGCCGGGCTTGCGACTCTTACGGGTAGACATGATGCTCTTCCAAACCGCTCACCTTCAGGAGGACCATCCGCAATGGGTCCGGGATCACGAGCTGGTACGTGTCGGGTGCAAGGTCGATCCGCCACTCGAGAGCCCGCACGCGCGTGCGCTCGACGACCTTGAAGTCGCCCCCACGTTGCACCTCAACTCTCTTTCCCTTGTCCCCCGGGGCGAAATGCACGATGACCGGGAACAAGACCGGCTCGACCTCCACGAGCACGAAGTCACGATCCTCGGCGTCGGGGGCGATGTGAACTTCCGGCCACTCCTGGACATCGGGGTCTTTTCGCTCTTCGGGGGTGAGCAAATCGCGCATCCGGTTGATCAGGTAGTTCTTCAGCGAGTGCGCGGTCACCTGATGTTCGCTGCCCGGCTTTCGGGCGGCGCCCTTGAGTCCCGTCAGGAGGGTCCGCGTGAAAATCCCGCCCGGCAGGCCGTCCGGAGGGAGGGGCTTCTCCCGAGTTCGGAGTGACCACCTCGTCGCGAACCCGTGGAAGAAGCGGCCGTCGGTGACGGCTTGCGGATTCACGCTGGGGGCGAAAGGCGGGCGCCGGAGCGGCGCCTGGTCGCACCGCTCCCGGCAGGTGTCCATGAAGAGCAGCACCTCTTCGAAGCACCCCGACCGGAGGAAGTGCTCCGCATACAGCTTTCCAGCCACATGGTACCCGGGCTGTTCGCGAGAGGCGTTTGCCGTGAGGAGGACCGGCCCATCGTCCTTCGGCTCGAACCCATGACCGGCAAGGTAAACGTAGAGCCTGCGCCCGAGTCGGAGCCCGTCCCCCCTGGCGGCGCTGGTCTTCGCGAGCTTCCACAACCGATCGAAGGCCTTCTCCGCGTGCTCCGGCGTGGGTTTGGCCTCGAACTCGCTCTCCGGGACCGGAGGATGGAAATCGGAGGTCACAATCGGGCTGACGTGCGACTTCGGCACTCCGGCGGCGGTCAACAGCCAGTCGCGGAATTCGCTCGCGTCACGCTCCGCGCCGTCCAGGTCCCCCAACGCTGGGTACTTGGACACACCCATCACGATCGCCCAATCGGTCTTGGCCATCGCGAGCCCACCTGCCTACGCGTACTGCTCGTGGACAAAGCGACGGTCGGTCGGCGATAGGCGGCTGTTGAGACCGACGGAAAACCCGTTCAGCGTCCACGAGGCCTTGATCGGATACATCATGATGGAGAGCGGATCGGTTTGGGTGTAGTTCGTCTCGGCCTGGGCGTAGGGTTCGAACAGGTTTTGATCGATCTTCTCCTTCGACCACTGGGCCGACAGGTCCTTGTAGACTTCCTCCTTGTTCCACAGGATGCCGCCCGCGGGGTTCTGGTGCTCGTGGATCAGGCCGAGAGCGTGTCCGAACTCGTGCAGGACGACGCGCTCGACCACGTCGTCGGCGCTCGACGGCGAGAGCCAACCGAAGTTCATCGTCGGTGTCTCCCGGGGGACACTCCGGCAGGAAGTCCCGAGGACCGACCAAGAGCCCGCACGCAAGAAGGAGATTCGGATCGCCGTGTTCGTGTCCTTCCGGAAGTCCAGCGTGAGGCGGGCGAGCTCGGGGGCGGTCCACGTCCGTGCGACCGCCCTCACGCGCTCTTGGAGCGCGGGGTCTCCATCGAGAAAGGACACCGTGAGGATATCGCCCGGGCTCCACATGGAGGCCTTGAGCAGTGCCGCACGATCCCGGCCGCCGGCCGACACGCCCTCGTGCATCCAGGCAAAACACCACTCTCCGGAATTGGCCATGCGCGCCTCCTTGCCCTGGAATTCACCGGATGATTCGCGACTCCCCGATTCCCGGCGCCGGCACGACTTGACTGCGGCAACCGGGGCCGCCCCTTTTGGGCGTACTGCGCGCGCGCCGCGTAACGGCCTCCATCGTGAGCGAGGGAGGACCCCGGCGCAATGGCGGCCATTTACGACGAAGGCCCGGCCCTACGGGACAGCGCGTCCGCGCAATTGCGCAAGCAGTAGAACACGCAGGGACCGGAAAGTCAACGTGGGGACGCGCGTGCCAGAGACCGGCCGCAATGCGGTGGGCGTGGCGATGCTCGATTTGGGGGGCGCGGGCGAGGAACCGCCGGTCCCGATCGGGGGAGGACGGGGGCCGGTCGCCGCTTCGCGGGCACGGCAACGCCGTGCCCCTACCGCGAGCGTCGACGGCGACCCGGAGCTACGAGGTGAGCGGCAGGCGCTCGCGCAAAAATAGCCGCGCGGATTCGGACCTCGAGGCTCCTGGGGGCGCGGCCCTCTGGCCCGCGCCCCCAGGCATCGGTCGATTCACGAAAATGCGAAGTGATTCTTGCGCGGGCGCTAAGCGCCCAGCGGCGGAGTCCGAGGCGGAGACGGCGAGCCGCCGCAAGACGTAGGGGCACGGCGTTGCCGTGCCCGCAGCGCGAGGCCTCGCGACCTTTCTTGCCCAATGCTTGCCGCGGTTCCAGCTCTGCAAAAAAAAAGCCAGCGGCCGGGGGAGGTTGCCCTCCACCCGGCCGTGGCTGTTCTGCGGCTTCGCGAGCGCCCGGTCGAAGCGTTCCAACCCCACTCCTCGAACGGACGCCGCGTTGCGTTGGCTAGACGGGAATCTGCCACTGGTCGTCGCGGACGGCCTTGCCGGTCTTCAGGGCGCCCTTCGCGACGAGGCGCTTGTAGTCGTCCACGCGGCGGACGCGCGCGGTGGTGTAGCCCTTCGCGTGGAGGCGGGCCTGGACGCCCTCGCAGATGCCGCGGATGAGGCTGCCGCCGCCGGTCAGGATGATGTTGTTGAGCAGGGTTTCGACGGCGTCCGTGTCGCACCGGGCGGCCAGCTCTTCGATGTGCTTCACGATGTCGTCCAGGATGACTTCGCAGCCGTTGCGGATTTCCGCGGTGATGTCGAGGTGGCGGGGCTTGCCGCCGACCAGCTCGGTCACGACGATCCGCTCGGGGGCTTCGCCGACGAAGGAGTACTGTTCTTTGAGACGGGTGACGCGGATCGGGGTCACGGCCCAATCGGGATACTTGCGGCGGATGGCCGCGGCGATGCCGGCGTCGATGTCGTTGCCGGCCTTATGCATCGAGGACTGCTCGTGCGCGGTCGGGTAGAAGCCCTGGACCATGCAGAAGTCCGTGGTGCCCGCGCCGATGTCCACGAAGAGGGAATTGCGCGTGGGGTCGATGTAGCTGGGATCGTCCAGCCGGGACTCGTCGCGGAAGCCCATGGCGGCGAGGAAGGGCTCGGGGACGATCAGGATCTTGCTGAAGGCGCACGCGACGGCGGCGCGCAGCTCGTGGCACTTCTCGGCGGGGGCGTTGGCCGGGCAGCCGATGACCGCCCAGATTTCCTTCGCGCCGTCCGGGTCGATGATGGTGCGGATGTAGGACATGAAGTCCTTCGACGGCTCGATGTCCGTGACCACGCCCTTGATCATGGGCCACTTCAGGTTGAGGTGCAGGCGGTGCTGGATGGCTTCCTCGCCGAAGAGCAGCTTCTTTCCGCGGGGAAGGATGCCGGGCAGCACGCCGGGCTTCGGATAGCCGACGACGGAGAGCGCGAGGTCCTGCTTGAGCTCGAGCTCCTTGCCGCCCTCGGAAGCGACGATGACGCTCGTGTTCGTCCCGAAGTCGAACCCGACCTTGATGACTGCGCGCTCGGTGCGCAGGGCGACCGACTTCGAAACTTCCTCACGAGGTTCGACCTTGGCGACGACCATGGAACCCTCCTTGACCTAAGAGCCAGGGACCCGAACCTGCGCCGAGGGCCGGTGAAGGGCCTCGGGCCGGGTCCGAACCAGGGGAAATCGAGTGCGACACCCGGGAATCAGTTCTGTGCGGAGCCGCGCAGTTGGGACTCGTTGAGCATGTCGATGATGCCTTGAATGTCGTCGATCGGGATGCGTCTCACTTGACGAGAGGTGGGCATGGGCGGCGGCGCGGCATACGGCTGCGACGTGCCGCCCGCGGCGGCGACCGCGGCGGGGAGCGACGACAGGGGACCCGCGGCGGCGGCCGCGGCGAGCGAGGGGCCGGCCCGTTCGATCACCGCCTCCACCTGACGGGTGACCTCCCGCGCGAGGGTGGACCCGTGCCGGCGGAGGGCGTCGGCCAGCGCATCGGCGGTTTCGGCGGCGCCCATGCCCTTCGGCACCCACCGCTCGAAGGCCCGCCGGGCCTCGACATGCTGCCAGAGGACGGGCACAAGCTCGGTCAGCGCCTCCCGGAGCCGCCGATCGTCCTCCGCCGTGCGACGTGCTTCCTCCTCCTTGACACCGAAGGACGGAACTCTTGCGCATCGATGGGCGCAGCCGATCTGAACCGCGACCGTGAGGGAGCGGTCTCCGCGCGTCCTTCGGATCCCTCGGGTTCAGTCCCGCCCGCGATCGACGAAGAACCGCGAACTACGCCGACTTCGCGAATTTTCTGCTCGGAATTCGTTGCCAAAAAAACAAGCTTTTCGGCGATTGTGTCACAGATTCGAATCCTGCGGAAGCCCGGACGGGCTCTTCGGGCGGCGGGTGAACGAAGGGGGCGGGGCATGATCGAAGAGCAGGAGCGGAAGTGCGGGCACGGCGGCGCCGTGCCCCTACGTGTGACGCGAGGCGGGCGGGCCAGACGGGCGGGAGGGCACCGGGACCCCACAGGTGTGACGCAAGGCGGGCGGGCCGAGCGGGCGCGAGGGCGCCGGCTCCCCACAGGTGGGAGGCGGGGCGGGGGTCAGAGGATGAACCGGCTCAGGTCCTCGCTCGCGAGGATGTCCTTGAGGCGCGAGCGCACGTACTCGCGGTCGATGACGAGCCGCTGGCCGCGGAGGTCCGGGGCCTCGAAGGAGACATCCTCCAGGACGCGCTCCAGGACGGTCGAGAGGCGGCGCGCCCCGATGTTTTGTTGCGTCTCGTTCACGTGCGCGGCCACCGCCGCCATCTCCTCCAACGCCTCGGGGGCGAACTCCAGGTCCACGCCCTCCGTGTGCAGGAGGGCCTGGTACTGCCGCGTGAGCGCGCTCTTCGGCTCGGAGAGGATCCGCACGAAGTCCTCGCGCCCCAGGCTCGAGAGCTCGACCCGGATCGGGAACCGCCCTTGCAACTCCGGGATCAGGTCCGCGGGCTTCGACATGTGAAAGGCGCCGGCCGCGATGAAGAGCACGTGGTCGGTCCGCACGGGGCCGTAGCGGGTGCTCACCGTGCAGCCCTCCACGATCGGCAACAGGTCCCGCTGCACCCCCTCGCGCGACACGTCGGGGCCGACCGTGTGCTCCTTCCCGGCGATCTTGTCGATCTCGTCGAGAAAGACGATGCCCGCGTTCTCCGCCCGCTGGATCGCGTCCCGCGTCACCTTCTCCTTGTCGATCAGCTTCTCCCCCTCCTCCCGCTGCAAGAGCCGGCGGGCCTCGGCGACCGTCAGCTTTTTTTTCGTCTGCTTCGAGGGGAAGAGGTTGCCGAGCATGCCCGGCATGTCGAAGCCCACGTCTTCGAGCCCGGCGTTCGAGATGACCTGCATCATCGGCAGGGAGCGCTCCTCCACGGAAAGCTCCACCATGCGGCCGTCCAGCTCGCCGAGATGCAGTCGGAGCCGGAGGCTTTCGCGGGCCGAGACCCGCCCCTCCCCCTCCGTCTCGCGCTCGTCCCCCGCCGCGTCCCCGCCGTCGCGCGTCCTCGCGAGCAGCGCATCCAGAAGCCGGCTCTCGGCGTGCTTCGAGGCCTGCGCCTCGACCCCCTTCATCGCCTCCTTGCGCACGAGCGCGATCGCGTTCTCCACCAGGTCGCGGACGATCGTGTCCACGTTGCGGCCGACGTACCCGACCTCGGTGTACTTCGTCGCTTCCACCTTCAGGAACGGGGCGCTCACGAGCGTCGCAAGCCGGCGCGCGATTTCCGTCTTTCCCACGCCCGTGGGGCCGATCATGATGATGTTCTTCGGCGCGACGTCGTCCCGCAGGTCGGGCGGAAGCTGCTGCCGGCGCCAACGGTTCCGGACCGCGATGGCCACGCACTTCTTCGCCTCCTTTTGCCCGACGATGTGCTTGTCCAGCTCGGCGACGATGCGCTTGGGGGTCAGCTCTTCCATGGGGTCGATCCAAAGCGGTACATGCGAAAAGTTCGAACTTCCGTAACCGTTGCGCGCAAGCGACGGCGAGTTTTCGCCTCGCGGACACGGCCAAGCCCTGCCCCGACGGCGAGCGACACACCTGGACAGCCACGGAAGGCTCGACTTCGTCGCAATCGGCAGTCCGCAATCAGAAATCAGCAATCCTCAGGTGTCGGAATCCAGCTCCTCGACTTGGAAGCGGTCGTTCGTGAAGACGCAGATCCGCGAGGCGATCAGGAGCGACTCGTTCACGATCTCGCGAGCGGAGAGGGTCGAGTGCTTCATGAGCGCGCGGGCCGCCGCGACGGCGTAGTTGCCGCCCGACCCGATCCCCAGCACGCCGTCGTCCGGCTCCAGCACGTCCCCGACGCCCGAGACCAGGAGCGAGGTGCGCCGATCCGCCACGGCGAGGAGGGACTCCAACCGCCGGAGCACGCGGTCGCTGCGCCATTCCTTCGCCAACTCGATCGCCGCGCGCTGACAGTTTCCCTGGAATTTCTTCAGCATCCCCTCGAACCGTTCGAGGAGGGCGAAGGCGTCGGCGGTCCCGCCCGCGAACCCGACGAGGACCTTGCCGTCCGCCAGGCTGCGGATCTTCGTGGCCTGGTGCTTCACGACGGTGTTCCCGAGGGAGACCTGCCCGTCCCCACCGACCGCCACCTTGCCGCGGCACCGTACCGAGAGGATCGTGGTCATCAGAACGCCTTCTGCCGCCGGAAAGTCTTCACTTTCAGAATGCGCGCCTCGTCGAGCCGGCGCGCGATCCCGTTGTTTCCCGGGTCGAGCGTGCAAGCCTCGTCGTACGAATCGACCGCCTTCGAAAAACACTGGTAGGCGAGTCGGTTCTCCTCCTTGGCGTTCGCCGACCCCGGGCCGGAGCTTTCGAAGTGGCGCATGCCCTCCTCGTAGAGCTTGTTGGCCCGGGCCACGGCCGCCGCCGCGTCTGCCTTCGCGGAGCTGACCTCCACCGCGCCGCCGCCGCCGGCCGCATCGTGACCGGAGCCCGGCCCCGCCAGGTCCCCGCCGACGCCCGCATCGCCGCCCGACGAGCCGCCCGCTCCGGCGGCGCCCCCGCCTGCATCCCCGCCCTCTCGTCCTGTACCCGCGGCAAGCGCAGCGCCCGACCCGCCGTCACCCGGCCCGGGCCCGGGGCCCGGCGGCTGACCGGTCCCCGACCCGCCGCCGCCCGCAAGCGCGCCGTCCCCCATCCCGGTATTCGCTCCGGTCTTCGCCGGGTCCGGCGGTTCCTGGCCGCCCCCGGTACCGCCCGCGCCTGACGCGCCTGTGCCCGAGGGCCCGGCGGCCACCGCCCCGTCGCGCAACAACTCGCCGACTTCCTTGCGGGCGACCGAGGCGTAGGAGGTCGACGCGTACCGGGACAGGAGCTGGCGCAGGGCCTTTCGCGCCTCCTCCACGTTCCCTCGCGCGTCGAACCAGAGACACGCCTGGTAGAGTCGCTTCGCCATCTCCTCGGCGATGGTCCGCGCCAGGTCCGGATCGCGCGCGAGGGCCAGCTCCAGCTCTTCGGTGACGTGGGCGGGCAGTCCGTTCTGATAGCAGAAGACCGCCACTTCGAAATGGCCGAACGCGGTCGCGGGTTCGTTCTTTCTCACGCGCGCCGCGTACTCCTCCTCGAGTCTCGCGCGCAAGTCCTCGGGCGAGATCCGCTGGATCTCCCGCACTTTGTCACGGGGAAGCACGGCCTCCGCGCCGTTTTGCCTGCGCACCACGACCTCGTCCTTTCCCTCCTTGACCAGGCGCGCCTCGATCCGGCTCCCGCTCTGGAGCACCACGACGACCGCGTTCGCGAGATCGCTGCCCGCCCCCGGCGGCACCTCCTGCAACAGCCCCGCGAGCGCCCGGCTGCGCGCGGCCAGGGCCTGAACCCGCCGGCCGAGATCGATCCCGGCGGCGCCGGCGTCGGCCTTCGAGAGCCGGGCTTCCGCCTCGCGAAAACGGGCGAGCCGGAAGAGTTCTTCGGCCTCCCGGAGCGCGACGGCCGCCTCCGCGCGCGGACCCGCCTCGGCCCCGGGTCCGAGGCTCGCAGGCTTTCCGCCGCCCGGGGACCCGTTTGCGTCCGCTCCGCCGGAAACGATCACCACCCCGGTGCCGGCCGGCCGATTCGAGTCGTGCTCCGTGCCCTTTCCGCCGGGCCCTCGCGTCGGATCGGGGGTCGCACGACCGGCCCCGCCGTCGGAGGCTGGATGCTGCTGCCCGGTTCGGGGACGCGCGGACGCGAGACCGCTTGCGAAATCGACCCAGCCCCAGACCAGGCCGGCGACGACCGTGAGGGGGACCGTAACCAGGACCAACATCCGACTCACCAGCGACTCCTCCATGGTACAGGCGCCCTACAGTCTACCACCTCCCACGCTGAAAGAAAATGTGTAACCGTTCACTATGGCGGCACGGAGAAACGGAGGCATTGCGGAGGAGCACCGCCGGCTGTGCGAACACTCGATGGTCCGCAAGCAATTGGGTCGGACTTTTTTTTGACAGGATAGCAGGATCAACTGGATACGGATTTGGAAAATCCTGTTGATCCTGTTATCCTGTCAAAATACAGTCGCCAGATTCCGGAGTCAACCTCTCCGTGCCTCCGGGGTGAGGCGTACCTCCGCGTGAACGGTTACGAAAAAGTTTTCGGCGGAAGCCGTCCCAAGACCGACGGCTCCGGCGCGGCCCCGCGCGGCGGCCCCGCTGCCGCGGGCGCCGCGGGCCGGTCAACGCGACGCGGGGCACCGGGCGAACAGGTTGGATAGGGCGGAGAGGAGATCGTCCGGCACGAAGGGCTTCGTGACGAACCCGTCCGCGCCGGCCTGGAGGGCCCGCTCGCGCGTCGGCGCATCCGCTCGGGCCGTGAGCATCCAGACGGTCAGGTGGCGCGTCCGCGGGGAAGCCCGCAGCTCCTCCAGGACCGAGATCCCGTCCCGGACCGGCATGGCGATGTCGAGGAGCACGAGGTCGAACGAGCGGGCTTCGGCCAGGTCGAGCCCGTGCGCGCCGCCGCGTGCCAGGTGGACCTCGTAGCCGGACGCGGCGAGGAGCGTCGCCAGAAAATCGCGAGTGTCGGGCTCGTCGTCGATCACGAGGAGCCGGCGACCGTCGCCGCGGTGCCGCCGAGGCACAACGCCGCCACGCACGGTCCCGGGACGCGTCGCGGCGGGTCCTGCCGCGAGCGGTAGCTGAAACGTGAACAAGGCGCCCTTCCCCTCCTCGCTCTCGCAGGCGATGGGGCAACCGTGGGCGTCGAGGATTTCCTTCACGATCGCGAGGCCGAGACCGAGGCCGCCGTGCCTCCGCGTGAGGCCGCCATCGGCTTGCCAGAAGCGTTCGAAGACGTGCGGCTGGACGTCCGGACGGAGCCCGCAGCCGGTGTCCCGGACGCGGACGAAGGCCCATCGGCCATCGTCGCTGCCGCAGCGGACCTCGACGCTTCCCCCGCGCGACGTGAACTTCACGGCGTTCCCGAGCAGATTCGACAGGACGTGGCCGACCAGCCCCACGTCCGCGGAGACGAGGATCGCCGCGTCGGGGCCGGAGGAGGCGATCGCCACCCCCTTCTTCCCGCACTCGGGGCGGAAGGTGTCGACCGCGTGCAGCACGGCCTCCTGCAGGGAAAAGACGGTCCGGTCGAGCGGCCTCGTGTGCGCCCGTACGCCCGCGTACAGCAGGAGGCTCTCCACGATGCCCTGCTGGCGCTTCGCGTTCCGCAGGGACACCTCGAGGGCCTGGCGTTGCGGGACGGTAAGCGGCCCCAGGTCGCCCGCGAGCAGCACCTCGGCGTACCCGATCATCGACACCAGTGGCGTGCGCAGCTCGTGGGAAACCCGGGCGACGAACTCCTGTTGCAGGCGCTCCAGTTCTTCCATGCGCGACTTGGCCAGCTTCGTCTCCCGCAGCTCGGCCTCGAGCGCGAGCCGTTCCGCGACCTTCCGCACGGCGAGCGGCGCGGCGCGCGCGAGGTCCCCGGACTTCACCAGGTAGTCCCGCGCGCCGAGCTTCATCGCCTCGACCGCGACCTCTTCGCTCCCCATCCCGGTCACGACGATCACAGGCAGGCCGGGGTACCGCGCGCGGACCTCCTCCAGCAGCGCCAGCCCGTCGGTGTCCGGGAGGCAGAAGTCGAGCAGGAGGACATCGAAGGGGGCACGGGCCAGCGCCTCCAGGCAATCCCGCCCGGTGGAGGCCGTTTCCACCGCGCAGGGCGGCCGCTCCGCCTGGAGGGCCTTCCGCAGGAGGAGGCGCTGGCTGGCGACGTCGTCGACCAGGAGGATACGCAGGTGCCTGTCGTCCATGACGCGCGAAGCCTCCGAATGCCGGGAACTTCTGAACCCGAGCGCCGGCCTCTACGCGCTTCCGGCCAGCCGCTCCACGGGCTCCGGCGGGTGCGCCGCGCTTCGGGACATGCCGGCTCCGGTGAAGCCGAGGGCGCGGATCACGCCGACGTGTCGCTGGCGCTCCCGGTCCACGTGCACCTTGAGCTGGTCGAAAATGTGGCTTGCCCCGAGGAGTCCTCGAATCCGGAAGTGGGGCTCCTCCGACTCGAACGACGTCACGAGGAGGTTGCCGGTCCGCATGAGCCGCTGGGAGAAGGGGCGGTCGAGATTGAGGTTCCAGACTTCGTACAGCCAGAGCACGTCGCGCTTCTTCGAGAAGAGGCCTCGGTCGACGTCGATGCGGTGGGTGGTGATGCGATAGGTGATCCCCAGGCAGTAGAGCCACCGGATCAAAAGGGCGACCAGCACGCCCACGCAGGCCGCAGCCAGGCAGAGGTTGTTCCCGACTTCGAGCCCGACGACGGCGCCGAAGGTCAAGAGGAGGACCACGTCGATCACGTACCAACAGGAAGAGAGCACGCGCGGATGGCCGTAGAAGATCGCGGACTCGGCCACGATCGGGGTGCGGGAGACCTCGCGGGGGATGCCCGCGCTGGACGCGCGTGGCGGCGTTCGGCCCGAAAGGGTGACCCCGCACTTGGGGCAAAAGTTCGAACCGGGCGACGGCTCGACGCCGCAATGTGGACAGTAAGGCATGTTAAAACCTCCCATGGTCTGCAGGAGAAACGGGCGCGCCGGCCCGTCCGCTCACGCCGGGGCGCCTCGACGAGCGTTCGCGCCGGCACCGGCTCGGCCGCGAGACGGTCACACCAGCATCGGCGCGAGCGCCCGGCGGACGTTTTCGCGCAGGGTCGCCATCTCAAAGGGCTTGTACATGCAGAGGCAAATCCCGTTGTACCCCAGCAGCGCCTCCTCGCTGTAGGCGAGGTCGGAGAGCGCGGTGAGGAGGATGATCGGCGTCCCCTCCGCCAAGCCGCGCTGGGTCAGGAGCCGGCAGAACTCGAGCCCGGTCATCTCGGGCATCATGACGTCGACGAGGAGGAGATCGAAGCTCGCCCCCTCCAGGCGCCGCAGGGCAGCCGCCCCGGAGAGCTCGTACTCGACCTGGTACTTGTCCTTGTTCTCGAGCGTATGCTTCAGGAGCAGGCACACGTCCTCCTCGTCGTCCACGAGAAGCAGCTTCTTCGACATGACTCTTCCTCCAGCAAGGGGATCGAGCGGAGCTCGGGCACCGCGTGGGCAGGGACAGGGACAGGGGCGGGAGCCGGCAGCCGCGCCGCGGACAGGCGGAGCCGCGTTCGGGCCCGAACGTCTTCCGGAAACCTTGTCCTGCATCGGCGAACGGGCCCCTCGAGGCCTCGCGGCGGCCGTGCGCCCGGTGCTTGCGCGGGCCCTCAAACCCTCACCGAGGCGATGGCGCGGCGGACGTTTTCCAGCAGGGTCGCGCTGTCGAAGGGCTTGTACATGCAGAGCGAGACGTCGTAGCGGTCCAGCAGGTACTCCTCGCGGAATACCCGGTCGCTCAGGGCCGTCAGCAGCATGAGCGGGACGTTCGGGGCCAGGCCGAACAGGGCGATCTCCTGACAGAGGTCGAGTCCGCACATCTCGGGCATCATCACGTCGATGACGATCAGGTCGGGCCGGTGCTCGCGGAGCAGCGCGAGCGCCTCCACCCCGGAGAGTGCGACGAGCACGCGATACCCGCCCCTCGTCTCCAGGGTCCGCTTCATCAGTTGCACGATGTCCGCTTCGTCGTCGACGAGCAGGACGGTCTTGGACATGACCCTTCTCCTTTCAAAGATCGATTCGCTCACGACGGCCTCTCGACCGGAGCCGCCTCCCCGGGAGGGCTCGGGCGCAGGCGCGGCAGACGGATCGTGAAGGTCGTGCCCTGTCCGGGCGTGCTCTCGCAGGTGA
Organism: Planctomycetota bacterium; assembly: GCA_016197205.1. Lineage (GTDB taxonomy): Bacteria > Planctomycetota > MHYJ01 > WSZJ01 > JACPWG01 > JACPWG01. The sequence continues at coordinate 8,357 of JACPWG010000110.1, read as the reverse complement.
TCCGGCCGCCGTGTCGGCGGACGAGCTGCGAGGACATGTACAGCCCCAGGCCCGTCCCGGGGCACCCATCCCCACGAAACCGCTTCGTCGTGTAGAACGGCTCGAAGACGTGGCTCAGCGCGTCGGGGTTCATGCCCGCCCCGGAGTCGGAGAAGCGGATCCGGACGTCCTCTCCGTCGGAGGCGAGCGCAACGACGAGCGTTCCGCCCTGCGGCATGGCCTCCCTCGCGTTGAGCAGGAGATTCAGGAACACGTTCTGGAGGAGTCCCGGATTCACGTCGAGGACGCCCACTGACTCGAGCGCGCGCTCGATCCGGACCCCTCCGATCCGGAGCTCGGTTTCCACCAGGCGGAGCACATCGTGCAGCAGCAGGCCCACGTCGGTCGGCTCGCACAGGTCCTCGCGCCTCCGGGAAAAGGACAGGAGGACCTCGCTCAGGGCGAGCCCCTGCCGTACGGTGCGCCGCAGGATCGCCCCCGCGCCGCTCTCCCCCCCCTCGGCGTCCTGCGTAAGCTCGGCGCAGAGCGAGAGCCGGGTCAGGATGTTTTTGAAGTCGTGGGAGATGCCCGCGATGAGCAGGCCCAGCGTCGCCATCCGCTGACATTGGGCGAGGTCCCGCTCGAGGCCCTCGAACTCGCCGTGTCGCAGGAAGTCATCGGCCTGTCGTCCGGCCGCGCCGGCCTCCTCGACCAGCCTGCGGACGGTCAGGATCCTCGTGCGCGGGCTCGCCTCCTTCCGGACCGGACGACCGTTGTCGGTTTCGTGCCCGAGCGTCGGCACCCTTCCCGGCTGCGTCATCACTCCATCCTCCATGTCTCTGGACGCGCGCGCCCCTTGTCGCTCAGCTCGTGGCGCGTCCCAGCAACTGCCAAAGGGGGATCGCGTCGGTCAGGTTGCGGACGTGGGTATCCGACAGTTTGCGGAGCAGGAAGCGTCCGGAGCGCTCGAGCTCCGCCCCGATCTCCCCGCCGGCGAGGATCGTGCCCTCCGCCTCGGACGGCTGGGCCGCGCCGTTACCGCCGTTACCGCCGTTCGCGCCGCGCGACGCGTCCGCGCACCCGGCCTCGTCCGGCTCGATCCCCTGGATGCGGGAGGCGAGGTTTACCGTGTGCCCGATCGCGGTGAGGTCCCGGCGTCGGGATTTCCCGAACACGCCGTACAGGAAGTGCCCCATGGCCAGGCCGATCCGCACGCGGAGGGGCGGGTCGCCGCGCTCCTGCCGGCGCATGTTGCAGAGCTTGAGGAGCTCGAGGCCTTCGACCGCGGCCTGGGCGGCGCGCAGCGCGGGCATCGACGCCGGCTCGGGCGGCTCCCCTTCCGTGCCGAACGTGGGGAAGAGCCCGACGACGCAGTCGCCGACGAACTTGTTGACGACGCCCCGGTTCCCTTCGATGGCCTGGACCATCGAGTCCATGAACTCGTCGAGGATGTCGGCGAGCGGCGTGCCGAGGTCCATGCTCTCGCAAAGGCGCGTGAAGGCGCGGAGGTCGGCGAAGAGCACGGCGCCGCCGGTGACGCGGGGGGTGCCGAGCGGCCGGTCGAGCCGGCTGTCGGTCAGGTCCCGGAAGAGGTCCTCGTCGTTGAAGGTCGACAGGCGCGAGATCCACAGGGCGTCGGTGGTCAGGGAGGGGTCGATCCGCTCGACGAGGCGAACGAGCTTCTTCGGGTCGATGTGCCGATCCCTCGACATCATCATGCGGATCGCGCGGAAGAGGAAGTGCTTCGAGGTGGTGGGCTCGCCGTTCAGCCGGTGGAGGTTCGCGAGCGCGATGCACACTTCCGCGCCGAGGGAGTTCCTGTCGTCGAGGTCGTCGTAGGCGGCGAGGAGATGCCGTTCGGCCTGGGCGAGATGGAAGGGACGGCTCCCGCGTGACACCGCTCGTCCGAGGGCGAGGCGCCCCAGGGCGTAGTTCACGATGGTCCGGTAGCGCGACGCGATGGACCCGCGACCCGCGAGGACGCCTTTCAGGCCTTCGTCCTGCACGATCGTGGCGGCCGGGCCGCTCCCCTTCCGGTCCTGGATGATGGTCGCGGCGAGTTCCAGCCGGGTCATGGCCTCGTGGAACCGGTTCCCGACGCGCCGGAAAATGCTCGCGCTTTCCTTGAGGGAGACGCGGGAGCCCTCCAGGTCCTCGAGCAGGCGCTGGCACCGGCCGAGGTTCCGGAGCGCGTGGGCCTTGCCCACGAAGATGCCGGTCTGTCGACAAGTGTTCACGTCGCGCTCGTAATACTGCAGCGCCGCGGTCCAGTCGCCGACCTGGGCGTAGATGTGGCCCATCTTCGACATGACCCGCGAAAGGAGCCTCGGGAATTCCGCGGGCATCGGCCAGCCGCGAGACCCCGCATAGATCTGCTTGGCGCGACCGAACAGGCGCAGCGCGTCGGTGTACCGGCCCAGGGAGCCGTTCACTTCTGCCATCAACTCCCAGACACGGGCCTTCCACGGCCCGGCCTGCCACCGCTCGAATTCCTGTTCGAGTGCGGCGAGGCCGGCGAGCAGCTCGGTGGGCGGCTGGCCGTCGAATCGGCCCCGTTCGAGCTGGAAGAAACGAGCCTGCGCGGACAGCAGCGGGTCCCCCGCTGCGCGGGCGAGCTCGTCGGCCTTCGTGAGGGCCGCCTTGGCGTCCGTCCGGGCGCCGTGCTGGAGTTGGGCCCGCCCCAGTTCGAGATAGACCAGGCCCGGGAGGCAGTCCGTCGCGAGGGAAGCCGCGCCCGTCCCCTCCGGAAAGTCCCTCGAGTCGATCTGGCGTCGAAGCCGCACGAGCTCGGCCATCTGGTTCGCCGCGCGGCCGCCGCGGTTCTCAAGCCGGACCTCGAGGAGCTTCGCCCGGAGGACGACGGGGGAGAGGGGCGGCAGCTCCTGATCGAGCGCGATCCGGCAAAGCTCGCGCGCGGACTTGAGCTGCTGCCGCTCCATCCGGGCCTCGCCGGAAAGCGTGGCCGCCAGGACATAGCGCTCGCGCAGATCGTCGGGGACCGTGCGAAGGGCCTGGAGTCGGGGCTGAAGCGTGTCGAGCGCGTAGAACCAGTGCCCGCGCCGCAGGTGGAGGTCCGCGGTGGCGAGCAGGGCGTGGCCGAGCCGGCTGCCTTCCCCGACTTCCACCAGACGGGCCTCGGCCAGGCGTTCCTCGAGCTGGGAGTACTCGCCCCGTCGCCGGGCGTCGCGCGCGGCCGCGAGCAGGTCCCGCGGTTCGTGCCGTTCCGCGCGCAGTCGCGGCGCGCACTTCTCGAGCAGCTTCATGACCGTGCCTTCGGCAACAGGGCGTCCGAGGGGGGCGGGGTCGTTGTGAAACGCGCCCCGGAACCTCTCGGCAGGGCGAGCAGACGCCGGACACCGTCGAGGAGGCGAGCGCGGCTGAAGGGCTTGTAGAGGAAGAGCTCCACGCCGAACAGCTCCTCGAGGAAGGACTGGTGCGTCAGGAAGCTGTCGAGCCCGGTGACGACCATGATGGGCGCGCTTCCCGACACCCCCGTCCCCGCGATCGTCCGGCAGAAGTCGAAGCCGTTCATGCCCGGCAACATGAGGTCGAGCAGGATGAGCCGGACCTTCTCGACGGCCAGCAGGGCGAGCGCGTCGGGTACGCTGCCCGCGCTCAAGACGCGGAAGCCCTCCCGCTCGAGGATGTCCCGGAGAAGACTGACCGTGTCGGGCTCGTCCTCGACGACGAGGATCGCCGGTCGGTCGAGGTCCCCCGCCGGAGACGGACTCGCCGCCGGCGCGGGCCCATGGGTCGCTTCGCGAGGCGCGGGAGCGGTGGTGGTGCCGTACGATTCAGGTTGGACGTTCATAAGAAGGTCTCGTAAAGAAACAACCCATGCAGTTCGGAAACCAGGGAGCTCCTCAGGAAAAGGCTCAAGGCGCAATGATCCATTTTCAGACAAGGCTCAAAGTTCAAGGCTCAGAGGCCGCGATTCCGTGCCCGGGCTACGTTCCATGGTGGTCATTGAGAATTGAACCTTGAGCCTTGTCTGGGTCTTGAAAATTGAGCATTGAGAATTCAGGTCGCCCCCCTGCGCGTCAAACGAGCAAGTTATTTTCTTACGGGCCCCAAGGTCACCTCCCACGAACTGCGGCCCTGCGACGCCCGAGCCCGGCGCTCAGGCACGATCGCCCGAGCCGATGCACGCCCTACCCGCAGAAAGCGTACCCCGCCGTGGGGCAGGCGTCGAAGGCGCGAGGAGGCGGCGCGGGGCGAGTCAGGCGCGGGGCGTACGAGGAGCCGGTCGCGTTCCGACGTGTCGAACGGGCAGGGCGCGGGAGCGGTCAAGTCCTGACCACGCGACCGCGCCGGCGGCTGGGCGAGCGCCGCTCGCCTCCCCGCGGTCCCCGTCCGGCGGGGGGGCGCGGGCGTGCGGACCCGGGATGGTCCGGAATTGACCAGTTGGGAAAGGAGGTCAGAGGGCGGGGGCGGGGGGCAGGGCCGAAGGCGCCAACGGTCGGCGACGCCGCTCACGCGATCGTTGTCGCGGCTACCGGCGTTCGATCTCCGGTTTCTGTTCGTCCGTCGGAGCCGGGGAGGGGCCCTTCGCGCGCCGGAGCCGCGCCTTGAGCGTGTTGCGGGAGGCGCCGAGTGCTCGGGCCGCCTCGGAGAGGTTGCCCTGAAAGCGGGCCACGACCTCCAGGATGTAGAGCCGCTGGATGTCGTCGAGCGTCGGGACCAAGCGCGCGTCCCGCGGCGCGTGCCGGCGCAGGAACGTCGCGGCCTGGATCTCCGCCGGGAGTTGCGAAGCCCCGAGCACTTCGGTTTCTTCCAGAATCGCGGCCCGTTCCATGACGTTCTTCAACTCACGGACGTTCCCCGGCCAGTCGTAGGCCAGCAGGAGCGCCTCGACCTTGGGCTCGAGTCGGATCCGAGGTTTGCGCAGCGTTTCCGCCGATCGGCGCAGGTACTCGTCCGCGAGGAGGAGCACGTCGCGGCCTCGCTCCCGCAGCGGCGGCACGACGAGGGGAAAGACATTCAGCCGGAAGTAGAGGTCCTCGCGGAAGCTCCCCGCACGCACCATTCCCGCGAGGTCGCGGTTCGTCGCGGCGACGACGCGTACGTCCGTCCGAAGGTCGCGCTGGCCGCCGAGGCGGCGGAAGGGCTGCCCTTCGACGATCCGGAGGAGCTTCCCCTGGAGCCCAAGCCGCAACTCCGAGACCTCGTCGAGGAAGAGCGTGCCGCCGGCCGCCATCTCGAACAGGCCCGCCCGGGCCTCGCGCGCGTCGGTGAAGGCCCCTCGTTCGTGACCGAAGAGCTCGCTCTCCAGGAGCTGCTCGGAGAAGGCGCTGCAGTTCACCTTCACGAGAGGGCCGTGGGCCCGCGGGGAAAGGCGATGGACCTGGTCGGCGACCAGCTCCTTGCCCGTCCCCGTCTCCCCGAGAATCAGGATGGGCGTCGGCGCTCCGGCCACCTTTCGAATGCCTTCGCAGACCTGCCCGATCGCCGGGCTCTCCCCCAGGATTTCGCTCGTCTCGATGCGGATCTGCTTCTCTCGTTCGAGCAGGCGGACCTTTCGTCGGAGGTCGCGCGCCTCGAGCGCACGCTCCACGCACCGCTCCACGTCCTCGAGCTGGAAGGGCTTGACGAGCAGGTCGGCGGCGCCTTGCTTCATCGCATCCACGGCCGCGTGCACGTCGGCATACGCGGACATGATGACCACGACGATATCCGGGGTGACTTCGCGCGCATCCTGCAGCACGTCCATGCCCGAGCCGTCCGCGAGCTGCAGGTCGAGCAGGAGGATGTCGGCGGGCGCGGTCCGCAACGCCTGGCGGGCGGCCCGAATCGACGGGACGCCCACGACCGTGCGCCCCTTGGCACGGAAACTCTCTTCCAGGAGAAACCGAAAGTCCTCGTCGTCCTCCACGATGAGCAGGGCTTCCGTCATGGCTCGCCCTCCTCGCGCCGTTGCGGCGCCCGGCCCCCGCCGATCAACGAACGGAGCAGGGTGACCCACGCGGCGTCCGAAAGGGACGAGCTCGAGACCGTCACAGCCAGGGGCAGCGACCGCTCCGGCACGCCCTTGCGCGCGGAGAGGACGAGGACGCGGACGCGGAAGGGAGACGAGCCCGGTGGGACTATGACCGGGTCGGCGGCCTCCGAGGGCGCGCTCGTCTGGGCCGCGCTCTCCGGGACGGGCAGTTCGGAAATCACGAGTTGAAACCGGCCATCGGGCTGCGGCACCAGCGGCTCGGAAGGCACCAGCGGCTCGGGAGGCACGAGCGATTCTGGCGGGGCGAGCGACTCGGGAGGCACGAGCGATTCTGGCGGGGCGAGCGGCTCGGGAAGAGCGCAAGCCTGGGCCTTCTCCAGCGTAGGGACGGGGCACGCCCGCAGGGCGAGGCGCTGCAAGGTACTGCGCGCGAAGTCGAGGGACTGGCGTTCCGCCTCCGTTTCCGCGAGACAGACGGGGACGGTTGCGGCCCCGGCCTCCTCCGTGATCGCCGCCAGGAGAGCAGCCGGGTCGGGCGGCGCGTGGCGCCAAGCGGCCACGAGGAGGCCGGCGCCGCCTCCGGGGCGGCCGACCGGACGCGCGCGCGCACGAACGCCGAGGAGAAGGTCCTGGGGCGGCGTTGCGGACGCGCGCACCTCCCGGAGGACGGTCGCCGTCTCCTCCCTGGCGGAGGAAAGGTCAAGAGCAACGGCGGCGTAGCGGTTCCGGCGCATCAGAGGCCCGGCCTCCAGGGCGTCCGTGGCAATGTCGACCCGGTAGCCGGCCCGTGCGAGCCAGAGCCCCAGAACGGTCGCCACCTGCGGCTCCGGCTGATAGACGAGCACGGCGCCACGGGCGTCCTCCGCCGGCGGCGTCACGGTGGACGTGCCCTCCGGGAGCCATTCGGGCAGTTCGAAATAGAACGTAGTGCCCGAACCCGGCGGTTTCGTGAAGCCGACCTGGCCGCCGAGGCGTTCGAGGATCCCCTTCACGATCGAGAGGCCCAGACCTGCGCCTCCCCGATCCGTCGCGCCCGAACCGGACGCCCGGGTGAAACGCTCGAACACGCGATCCCGCAACTCCGGCGGGATCCCGGGCCCCTCATCCGTGACCGAGACGCGGACCGGTCCCCCGGCACGCGAGACCTCGACCCGGACGGTGGTCCCCGTGGGCGAAAACCTCACGGCGTTCGTGAGCAGGTTGCCCAGCGCCTGGCCGAGCCGCCCGGGATCCACGCGGACCTCGACGTCCGGCAGCGGGTACTCGATGAGCAGGCCGACCCCCTTGCGGCACGCCTCGGGTCGCTCCGCATCGACGGCCTCCTCCACGACGGCCGCCAGGGAGACGGGCCGCAACTGGAAGGACAACCTGCCGGTGCGCATGCGCTCGAAGAGGAGGATGTCGTTGAGGAGCCGGCCCAGCCGGGCGCAGTTCCGATGGGCCACGAGCACGACCGCGCGCGCCCGAAGCGAGAGGCTGCCTTGCGTCTCCAGCGCAAGGAGGTTCAGCGAGACCTGCACCGAGGCGAGCGGCGTGCGTAGCTCGTGGCTCACGGTGGACAGAAACTCGTCCCGCCTCTGCTCCACCTCCCGTCGGTCGGTCAAGTCGCGGAAGACCGCCGTGAGCGCACGGGGAGCGTCGGCGGCGTCGGAGCAGGTCAGGGCGCCGTCGAGCGGGACTCCGCGCCCGTCCCAGGTCAGGAGGCTCGTCTCGAGGCGCACGACCGGTGCACCCGCAAGGACGCGGGACAGCGCGGCCGCAAACGGGGCCTTCGCGTCGGGGTGGACCAGTTCGGCGACTGCAAGGCCGCGGAGGTCCTCGGGTACATACCCGAGCAGAGGTTTCGATCGGCGGTTCGCGAAGAGGATGCGTCCGCCCGGGTCGAGTCGGAGGATGAGGTCAGCCGCGTTCTCCACCAAGTCCCGGTAGGCCCCCTCGTCGTGAGTCCGCCCGGGCGAAGGGCGGGGCTGGGCTTCCAGGACGGGGCCGGAGGGGGGGCCGCAATAGCGGGCGATGCTGGCGAGCGAAGCGAGCGAGGCGAGCAGACGCTGCTTCAGGAGCGGAGGCAAGGGATCGCGAAGGCTGGCCGACAAGCCGGCCCGCCAGATGCGCTCCAGGTCCTCGGGCGAATCCAGGGAGGAGGTGATGAACGCCGGAAAGAAGCCGAGGGTCCGTTCGATCTCGGCCCGAAGGTCCTCGCTCGTAGGCAAAGGTCACACTTCCTCCCATGCCTTGCCTCGTCATGCAGTCGGGCGACACGACGGGGTCCTAACGCGGCCGTTGGCAGCAACCAAAGCCTGCTGACGAATGACCAAGCTCCAACTCGGGCGAAGGCCCGAAACCCAAACGGACGACGAAACCACCAAGCCACCAAGGCACGAAGACCACGAAGGACCGTCACTGAGGGGGGCGAGTTTGGCTCGGCCGAAAAGCGCCTTTG